>NZ_JBVIQK010000007.1:0-224059 GCF_055577115.1 Streptomyces sp. NPDC033216
CGCCCGGTTACATTCCGAACCCGGAAGCTAAGCCTTACAGCGCCGATGGTACTGCAGGGGGGACCCTGTGGGAGAGTAGGACGCCGCCGAACAATTTTTTAAAGGGTTGGGTCCCGAACTTCGGTTCGGGGCCCAACCCTTTTTTGTTTCCCGTCACTTGACGTTCATGTCCCGGGTCCAGCATCCACAGCATGGGTACTGCCGCAATGCTCAGGGCCGCAGGTGTCGGAGTCGGTGACGAGGTCATCGTGCCGGCCTTCGGGAACATCGAAGTAGCCGAGGCGGTCAGCCGCGCTGGTGCGCTTCCCGCCTTCGCCGATGTGGATCCGGTGACCTACTGCCTCGACACCGTCGCCGTCGAAGCAGCCATAACTCCGCGCACGGCCGCCGTCGTTGCCGTACACCGGTTCGGGCGGCCGGTCGATGTCGGGCGGCTGCACCAAGTCGGGCAACGGCATGGGCTGCTGGTGCTGGAACAGGCGGAGTCCGGAGCGCCCTACGACGAAGTGGCGCAGCGGCGGGAGCGGGCCGCCTATCTCGACGCACGGTTGCGCGGGGTGCGAACGCCCGACGGTGGTGACGGGCACACCTACCAGCAGTACGTGGTGCGGGTCCCCGGGAACGGGCGGCCCGACCGTGACGCGTTCGCACGCGCCTTGCGTGGCAGGGGTGTTGACTGCCGGGTGCCGGTGAAGACTCCGCTGTACCGGCTGCCCGAGTTCCGGCGCCACGTGTCATTGCCGGAGACCGAGCTGGCTGCCGACGAGACGCTGGCGTTGCCGGTGGACGCCTCACTGACGAAGCGGGACATGCAACGGATCGTGTCCGCGTGCAATGCGCTGGGAGGGCTGCTTCAACCCGCCCTCTGACCGAGTTTGGGAACAGGGCTCCGTTCAGGGTATGATCTATTCCGTTGCCGCGGGGGAAACCCCGACAAGTAACTGGCCCCCATAGCTCAGTCGGCAGAGCGTCTCCATGGTAAGGAGAAGGTCAACGGTTCGATTCCGTTTGGGGGCTCCACGAAACGAATCCCCCCGCCCTTCTGGGCGGGGGGATTCGTTGTAATGGGTCCCTCCTCACGCCACGCGCATCGCGAGGATGGCCATGTCGTCGGACGGGGCGTCCGACGCGAAGCGTTCCACCGCACGCATGATGCGGGCCGCAACCGCGCCGGCCGTGAGACCCGTGCAGGTGGTGAGCACGTCGGCGAGGCCGTCGTCGCCCAGCATGCGGGTGCCCTCCCGACGTTCGGTGACGCCGTCCGTGACACAGAGCAGGACATCGCCCGGGTCGAGGGTGACCGACTGCTCGTACAGCTCCAGGTCGTCCATGACGCCCAGGAGCGGCTGCGGTTCGGCGGCCGGCTCGACGGTGCCGTCCTGGCGCAGACGGAGCGGGAGGGGGTGGCCGGCGCAGACCACCTTCAGCTCCGCGCTGCCGTCGGGCTGCGGGCGCATCTCGCCGTAGAGGAGGGTCAGGAAGCGGCTGCGGTCGCCCTCGTCCAGGATGGCGGAGTTGAGCCGCTCCAGGACGGCCGGACCGCTGAGACCCTCCCTCGCCAACAGGCGGAGGGCGTGGCGGGCGAGGCCCGTCACCGCCGCCGCGTGCGGGCCGGTTCCGCAGACGTCGCCGATGGCGAAGCCGTAGGCGCCGTCGCTGATCGGGAAGAGGTCGTAGAAGTCGCCGCCGACCTCGTTGCCCTCGCCGGCCGCGCGGTAGATGACCTCGACCTCGACTCCGTCGATGTCGGGGAGTTCCGGGGGCAGGAGGCTGCGCTGGAGGGACTGGCTGATGGCCGTGCGCTCGGAATAGAGGCGGGCGTTGTCGAGCGCGAGGGCCGCTCTGCGGCTCAGATCCTCGGCCAGTTCCAGGATCTCCTGGCGGAAGTGCTCGTCGGTGGGCTTGCCGAGCGTCAGCATGCCGATGACGCGGTTGCGGGCGACCAGCGGGAGGACGACGGTCTCGCCGCCCACCGCGGACGCCGTGGCGAGGGTGGGGCCGATGCCCGAGGACATCTGGTGGGTGGATCCGCCGGTAAGGCCCAGGCTGCGCATCGAGCTGCGCAGGGCCGCGTCGTGCGCAGCCTCGCCGGGGGCCGACCAGACGCGGGCGCCCGGGGTGGGTACCGGGTCCGGCGGGGCGATCTTCGAGAGCAGCGCCTTGATGCCGTCGATGAGTTCCTCGTCCTCGTGCAGCACGTACGACAGATACGGGTCGGAGGCCTGGTCGGCGATCGTGTAGACCGCGCACCAGGTGGCCAGCGTCGGGACCGTCATCTGAGCCATCAGTGCCAGGGTCTGGTCACGGTCGAGGGTGCCGGCCAGCAGGTCGGAGGCCTCGACGAGGAAGCTGAGGGAGCCGCGGCGCAGCCGTTCCAGCTCGCCCAGGCGGGCCGACTCGACGGCCAGCGCGATGCGGTCCGCGGCGAACTGGAGGCGCAGCGCCTCCTCGTTGGAGTAGCGGCCGGGGCCCTCGGCGGCGACGCCCAGGGAACCGGTGAGGCGGCCCTCGACCTTCAGCGGGACCGTGACGACCGAGCGCATGCCCGTGCCGTTGAGGAGGGGAACCGCGCCGGGGACGGCGAGGAGGTCCTCGTGGACGGCCGGCATGCGGGCGGAACCGTAGCGGCCGGGGCCGGCCTCGACGGGGACACGGGCGAAGCGCTGGCGGGCGGACGGCAGGCCCGTGGAGGCGCGGACCTCCAGCTCCGTCTCGTCGTCCGTCGCCAGGAGGAGGAAGGCGGAGTCGCCGTCGAGCATGTCGCGGGCGCGTTCCACCGTGCGCTGGAGAAGGCCGTCGAGGTCGTCGGGCGCGGGGGAGCCGATGAAGACCTCGAACGGGTCCGTGCTCTGGCCGTCGGCGGGGCCGGTGTCGGTGGCGGGGACGCGCGTCGGTGACTGGAGGACGGCCCGTTCATGATCGCGGACGAGGAGGCAGACCGTGGAGGGGTCGCCGTCGGTGTCACGGACCCGCAGGTGGGACGCGTACACCGGGGTCACGCGGCCGTTCGCGCCGCGGATGCCGTAGCTGCCCTCCCAGCGGGAGAGCTGGAGGGCCTCGACGATGCCGGTGCTGGTGCCGGGCGTGTGCGGCCAGGCCGCGAGGTCGGTGAGGGGCTTGCCGGTGACCTGGTCGGCCGGGTAGCCGAAGAGTTCCTCGGCGTCCTCGTTCCAGGCCGAGATGGCGCCGGTGCGGTCGATCTGGACGACGGCGACGCGGACGCGGCTGTCGGCGAGCGGCAGGAGGTGCGCGGGGAGGGCGGGGCCGGCCGAGCGGGTGCCCACCGGGCGGTCGGGCAGATCGAGCTGGAACCAGACGGTCTTGCGCGTGGGCGTGTAGTCGACGCCCCAGCGGGCGGCGATGGCCGCGCACAGCTGGAGGCCTCGGCCGCCCTCACGGTCGGGGCTGCCCATGGTGGCGAGGGAGCCCTGGAGGGGGATCTCGCGCTCCGGGTAGTGGTCGGCGACCTCGATCCGTACGCCGTCCTCCTGCCGTAGGCACTGGAGGTCGGCGTGCGTGCCCGCGTGGACGACGGCGTTCGTGACCAGTTCGCTCGTGAGGACGACGGCGTCGTCGACGATGTCGGCGAAACCCCAGCCGTGGAGGGTGTCGCGGACGAACGCGCGGGCGGTCGCGACGGATCGCCCGACGGGCTCGAAGCTGGCAGCCGCGCGCGCGGTGATCACAGAACTCCTCGGCCGGTCGTCGACGTGCTGGGCTTCTCCCCGGCTGTCCTGCTCCCGTCGCAGCTGCGGCGGAGGCGTGTTCGTGGGCCGGGGGTCCGGGGGCTGTCCCCCCGGGATCAGTCCGGTGGTCATGTGTGCGGCCGCCCCTCCGATGCCCGCTCGTTCTCGTGCCACCGCCCAGGCCGGACGAACCGGCGCGGCTGGACAGCCGCATGCAAGGTTACTTACCTTCCCCGTCCCTGCGGATGCCGGTCAGCGGTGTTTCCGCCTCAGGGTGTGCGGACGGTGTGCGAAAGCTGCCGAACTGTTATGGCCGGGTTCGACGGGGGTGAAACACTGGGCAGGCTTCTTGCGAAGGTCCGGCAGACTGGATGTCTTGTGTGTTCGCCGGGCAGCAGCCCATGGCCTGCCTGATTACATCGGCAGTACGACGGTCGACCCCTCCGGGAGGGACAACGTGGAGTCTGGCGCAGCGACGCGGGGCACGAAGGCGCGCGCGAAAGGCGGACAGACCCTGAGCAGGCAGCGCTCACCCCGAGGCGGGACCACGACGGTGGACACGGCGGCCCTGGATCGGCTGCTGGCCGCCCTGGTCTCGATGCGGGAGGGGAACTTCCGCAAGCGGCTCACGGTGTCCGGCGACGGCGTGATGTCGGAGATCGCGGCCGTCTTCAACGAGGTGGCCGACCGTAATCTGCATCTCACGGGCGAGCTGTCGCGGGTACGGCGCATGGTCGGACGTGAGGGGAAGCTCACCGAGCGGCTGGAGACGGGAGCCTGTGAAGGCTCCTGGGCGGCCGCCATCGACAATTCCAACGCGCTGGTCGACGACCTCGTACGACCGGTCTCCGAGGTCGGGCGGGTGCTGTCGGCGGTGGCCGAGGGTGATCTGTCGCCGCGGATGGAGCTGCGGGCGCACACCCCGGAAGGGGCGGGGCACCCGCTGCGCGGGGAGTTCCTGAAGGTCGGGCGGACGGTCAACAACCTGGTCGACCAGTTGTCGACGTTCACCGACGAGGTCACCCGCGTGGCCAGTGAGGTGGGCACCGAGGGCAAGCTGGGCGGACAGGCCCAGGTGCGCGGTATGTCCGGTTCGTGGAAGGACCTGACGGAGTCCGTCAACACGATGGCCGAGCGGTTGACGGCTCAGGTGCGCGACATCGCGCTGGTGACGACGGCGGTGGCCAAGGGGGACCTGTCACGCAAGGTCACCGTGCATGTCGAAGGCGAGATGCTGGAGCTGAAAAACACCGTCAACACGATGGTGGACCAGCTCTCGGCGTTCTCGTCCGAGGTGACGCGGGTGGCCCGCGAGGTGGGCACCGAGGGCATTCTCGGCGGCCAGGCGCGGGTGTCAGGCGTCGACGGTGTGTGGAAGGAACTCACCGACTCGGTGAACACCATGGCCGGCAACCTCACGGCCCAGGTGCGCGGCATCGCGGAGGTCACCACGGCGGTCGCCAACGGCGATCTGTCGCAGAAGGTGACGGTGTCGGCGCGCGGCGAGGTCGCGCAGCTCGCCGACACGATCAACCAGATGACCGAGACCCTGCGGACCTTCGCGGACGAGGTCACGCGTGTGGCCAACGAGGTCGGTGCGGCGGGGCAGCTGGGCGGTCAGGCGAACGTGCCGGGCGCGGCCGGGACGTGGAAGGACCTCACCGACTCGGTCAACACGGTGTTCCGGAACCTCACGACGCAGGTGCGGGACATCGCCGCGGTGACGACGGCGGTGGCCAACGGTGATCTGTCGCAGAAGGTCACGGTGGACGTGGCCGGCGAGATGCTGGAACTGAAGAACACCGTCAACGGGATGGTCGACCAGTTGTCGGCCTTCGGTGCCGAGGTCACGCGGGTGGCGCGGGAGATCGGTGTCGAGGGTGAGCTGGGCGGTCAGGCGCAGGTGTCGGGCGCGGCCGGGACCTGGAAGGACCTGACGGACTCCGTCAACACGGCGTTCAGGAATCTCACCGGACAGGTGAGGAACATCGCCCAGGTGACGACGGCGGTGGCCAACGGTGATCTGTCGCAGAAGGTCACCGTGGACGTGTCCGGCGAGATGGCCCAGCTGAAGAACACCGTCAACACGATGGTGGACCAGCTGTCGTCGTTCGCCGACCAGGTCACCCGGATGGCGCGGGACGTGGGCACGGAGGGCCGGCTCGGCGGACAGGCACGCGTGGACGGCGTGTCCGGGACGTGGAAGGAACTCACCGACTCCGTCAACTCGATGGCGGGGAACCTGACGTCGCAGGTGCGCAACATCGCTCAGGTGACGACGGCCGTGGCCCGGGGCGACCTCTCCCAGAAGATCGACGTCGACGCGCGCGGGGAGATCCTCGAGCTGAAGAACACCATCAACACGATGGTCGACCAGCTCTCCGCGTTCGCCGACCAGGTGACCCGGGTGGCGCGCGAGGTGGGCACCGCCGGGCAGCTCGGCGGCCAGGCGCAGGTGCCGGGGGTCGCCGGTGTGTGGCGGGACCTGACGGACTCGGTGAACGGCATGGCCGGCAACCTCACCGCTCAGGTGCGCAACATCGCCCAGGTCGCCACCGCAGTGGCCCGCGGTGACCTGTCCCAGAAGATCACCGTGGACGCGCGCGGGGAGATCCTGGAACTGAAGAACACCCTGAACACGATGGTCGACCAGCTGTCGTCGTTCGCCCAGGAGGTCACGCGCGTGGCCCGCGAGGTGGGTACGGAGGGGCAGCTCGGCGGCCAGGCGGAGGTGCAGGGTGTCTCCGGCACCTGGAAGGACCTCACGCAGTCCGTGAACTTCATGGCGAACAACCTGACCATCCAGGTGCGTCAGATCGCCGAGGTCACCACCGCCGTCGCCAAGGGCGATCTGTCGAAGAAGATCACCGTTGACGCCAAGGGCGAGATCCTGGAACTCGTCACCACCGTGAACACGATGGTGGACCAGCTGTCGTCGTTCGCCGAGCAGGTGACCCGGGTGGCCCGCGAGGTGGGCACCGAGGGCATCCTGGGCGGCCAGGCGCACGTGCCGGGCATCACGGGCATCTGGAAGGACCTCAGCGGCAACGTCAACCTGATGGCCAAGAACCTGACGATGCAGGTGCGCAACATCTCCCAGGTCGCGGCCGCCGTCGCCAACGGCGACCTGACGCGGCAGGTGACGATCGAGGCGCGCGGTGAGGTCGCGCAGCTCGCCGACACCATCAACACCATGGTGAAGACGCTGAGTTCGTTCGCCGAGCAGGTCACCAAGGTGGCCCGTGAGGTGGGCACGGACGGCATCCTCGGCGGGCAGGCGCACGTACCGGGTGTGGCGGGCACGTGGAAGGACCTCACCGAATCGGTGAACCAGATGGCGTCCAACCTGACCGGTCAGGTGCGCAACATCGCCATGGTCACTACGGCCATCGCCAAGGGCGATCTGACGAAGAAGATCGACATCGACGCGCGCGGGGAGATCCTGGAGCTGAAGACGACCATCAACACGATGGTCGACCAGCTGTCGTCGTTCGCCGAGGAAGTCACCCGGGTCGCCCGTGAGGTGGGCACCGAGGGGCAGCTCGGCGGTCAGGCACGCGTGCGTGACGTCGACGGCACCTGGCGGGACCTCACCGAGTCGGTGAACGAGATGGCCGGGAACCTGACCCGGCAGGTGCGGGCCATCGCGCGCGTGGCGACCGCGGTGACGCGAGGCGACCTGAACCTGAAGATCGACGTGGACGCGTCCGGAGAGATCCAGGAACTCCAGGACTACATCAACAAGATGATCGCCAACCTGCGCGACACCACGATCGCCAACAAGGAGCAGGACTGGCTCAAGGGCAACCTCGCGCGCGTGTCCGCGTTGATGCAGGGCCGACGCGATCTGGAGGACGTGGCCTCACTGATCATGAGTGAGCTGCCGCCGCTGGTGGCCGCGCAGCACGGCGCGTTCTTCCTGGCGATGCCGCCGGCCGACGGCGCGGAGGACCACTACGATCTGCGGATGCTGGGCTCGTACGGCTATTCGATGGGGTCCATGCCGACCTCGTTCCGGCCGGGTGAGGCGCTGGTGGGCACGGCGGCCGAGGAGAAGCGGACGATTCTCGTCTCCAACGCGCCGAGCGGCTATCTGAAGATCTCCTCGGGGCTCGGGGAGGCACCGCCCGCACAGGTGATCGTGCTGCCGGTGCTGTTCGAGGGCAAGGTGCTCGGGGTGATCGAGCTGGCGTCCTTCACACCGTTCACGCAGATCCAGAAGGACTTCCTCAACCAGCTCGCCGAGATGATCGCGACCAGCGTCAACACCATCTCCGTCAACACCAAGACGGAGCAGCTGCTGAAGCAGTCGCAGGAGCTGACCGAGCAGCTGCGGGAGCGGTCGGCGGAGTTGGAGCAGCGGCAGAAGGCCCTCCAGGCGTCCAACGCGGAACTGGAGGAGAAGGCCGAGCTGCTGGCCCGGCAGAACCGGGACATCGAGGTGAAGAACACCGAGATCGAGGAGGCGCGGCAGGTTCTGGAGGAGCGGGCCGAGCAGCTCGCGGTGTCGATGCGCTACAAGAGCGAGTTCCTCGCCAACATGTCGCACGAACTGCGTACGCCGCTCAACTCGCTGCTGATTCTGGCCAAGCTGCTCGCCGACAACGCCGAGGGGAACCTCTCGCCGAAGCAGGTGGAGTTCGCCGAGACGATCCACGGGGCCGGTTCCGACCTGCTCCAGCTGATCAACGACATTCTCGATCTGTCGAAGGTCGAGGCGGGCAAGATGGACGTCTCCCCGACGCGCATCGCGCTCGTGCAGCTCGTGGACTACGTGGAGGCCACCTTCCGGCCGCTCACCGCGGAGAAGGGCCTGGACCTGTCCGTGCGGGTGTCGCCGGAGCTGCCGGCCACATTGCACACCGACGAGCAGCGGCTCCTCCAGGTGCTGCGCAACCTGCTGTCCAACGCGGTGAAGTTCACCGACTCCGGCTCGGTGGAGCTGGTCATCCGGCCGGCCGGGGCGGAGGTACCGGTGGCGATCCGGGAGCAGTTGCTGGAGGCCGGTTCGCTGGCCGACGCGGACGCTGCGCTCATCGCGTTCTCGGTGACCGACACCGGCATCGGGATCGCGGCCAGCAAGATGCGGGTGATCTTCGAGGCGTTCAAGCAGGCCGACGGCACCACCAGCCGCAAGTACGGCGGTACGGGCCTCGGACTGTCGATCTCGCGGGAGATCGCGCAGCTGCTCGGCGGTGAGATCCACGCCCAGAGCGAGCCGGGGCGCGGTTCCACGTTCACGCTGTATCTGCCGCTGCACCCGAGCGAGCTGCCGCCGCAGGGATACCAGCAGGTCGTGCCCCAGCTGGAGGCCGGGGACCTGGTGGCCTCCGAGAACGGGATGCGCGAGCGGTCGGAGCTGTCCGGGCAGCAGATCCAGACGCCGTCCGAGGTGAGGTCGTACCAGGACACGCAGAACGGTCCGGCGGCCCTGTTCCGGCGTCGGCGCCGCTCGGCGGCCGGCGGCGAGCCGCAGGTCGGGCGGCCCGAGCAGTGGGCTCCCGTGCGGCAGGAGGCGGCGCCGCAGCAGGGGCCCCGCGGCATCCGGTTCGGCGGCGAGAAGGTGCTGATCGTCGACGACGACATCCGCAATGTGTTCGCGCTGACGAGCGTCCTGGAGCAGCACGGGCTGTCGGTGCTGTACGCGGAGAACGGCCGCGAGGGCATCGAGGTCCTGGAGCAGCACGAGGACGTGGCGGTCGTCCTGATGGACATCATGATGCCGGAGATGGACGGGTACGCGACGACCACGGCGATCCGCCGGATGCCGCAGTTCTCCGGGCTGCCGATCATCGCGCTCACCGCGAAGGCGATGAAGGGCGACCGGGAGAAGGCGATCGAGTCGGGTGCCTCCGACTACGTCACCAAGCCCGTCGACCCCGATCACCTGCTGGCGGTGATGGAGCAGTGGATGCGTGAGGAGTGAGGGGAACTCTCGGAAGCGCGAGGAGTTGCTGACGCACGGTGTCCGAGGCGTGTAGCGGAAGGGAATTCGGGGAACCTTCTGGTCTTCCGCTGCGTTCCTGCTACGTGCACGGTGACATCACGGTGACAGGGTGTGGCGGCGGTCGGGGTGCGGCTACCATGACCGGCACAAGGAAGGGCGGCGCAAAGGAGTCGTCCCCAGGGGCGGCGCCCGGTGCACTGCCGGGGCGAGGAGGGCGGGCCATGGTGCAGAAGGCCAAGATCCTCCTGGTCGATGACCGGCCGGAGAATCTGCTGGCGCTGGAGGCGATCCTCTCGGCGCTCGATCAGACGCTGGTGCGGGCATCGTCCGGGGAAGAGGCGCTCAAAGCATTGCTGACGGACGACTTCGCGGTCATCCTGCTGGACGTCCAGATGCCGGGCATGGACGGTTTCGAGACGGCCGCGCACATCAAGCGGCGAGAGCGGACTCGGGACATCCCGATCATCTTCCTCACGGCGATCAACCACGGCCCGCACCACACCTTCCGCGGATACGCGGCGGGGGCGGTGGACTACATCTCCAAGCCGTTCGACCCGTGGGTGCTGCGCGCGAAGGTCTCCGTCTTCGTCGAGCTGTACATGAAGAACTGCCAGCTCCGGGAGCAGGCGTCCCTGTTGCGGCTCCAGTTGGAGGGTGGCGCGGGCAAGGAGTCGGCAGGCGGTGCGAAGGAGTCGGCCGGGCTGCTGGCCGAGCTGTCCGCACGGCTCGCGGCCGTCGAGGAGCAGGCCGAGGCCCTGTCCAAGCAGCTCGACGACGAGTCGGCGGACGCGGCGGCGGTGGCCACGGCGGCACATCTGGAGCGCAAACTCACCGGTCTGCGCCGGGCGCTGGACGCGCTGGAGCCGGGCACCGGGGGCGGCCCGCCTCCGGTGACGTCGCCGAACTGAGGGGGCACCGGCACGTGCCGCGTCCGCCGTCGTGCGTGAGCATGTGTCACCCGTGCGGGGGCGCGCGTCAGTTCCGCGCCTCCTCGAAAGCGACACGAACGGGTGAAGCAGCGGTCACACGTGTCCGCTGTCGTCTCCCCCGGTAACCTCACACCATGGCCTCACGTCCCTCCGCAGCCAAGAAGCAGCCCGCCAAGAAGGCGATCGCTCCCGCGAAGGCTCCGGCGAAGAAGGCCGCCGCCAAAAGGGCCCCGGCGAAGAAGGTGCCCGCCCGGAAAGCCGCGGTCCCCAAGCCCGCGCCCAGGCCTGCCCCCAGTCCCACCGGAGGCGTCTACCGGCTCGTCCGCGCCGTCTGGCTGGGCCTGGCGCACGCCGTCGGCGCCGTCTTCCGCGGCATAGGGAGCGGGGCCAAGAACCTCGATCCCGCCCACCGCAAGGACGGCGTCGCGCTGCTGCTGCTCGGCGTCGCGCTGATCGTCGCCGCGGGGACCTGGGCCGACCTGCGCGGCCCGGTCGGCGATCTCGTCGAGATCCTGGTGACCGGCTCCTTCGGCCGGCTCGACCTGATCGCGCCGATCCTGCTCGCCGTCATCGCCGTCCGGTTCATCCGGCACCCGGAGCAGCCCGAGGCCAACGGCCGCATCGTGATCGGTCTGTCCGCGCTGCTCATCGGCGTGCTGGGGCAGGTCCACATCGCCTGCGGATCGCCCGCCCGCAGCGACGGCATGCAGGCGATAAGGGACGCCGGTGGCCTGATCGGCTGGTCCGCGGCGACCCCCCTGACGTACGCCATGGGCGAGGTTCTCGCCGTACCGCTGCTCGTCCTGCTCACCGTCTTCGGGCTGCTGGTGGTCACCGCCACGCCCGTCAACGCCATCCCGCAGCGGCTGCGGCAGCTCGGCGTGCGCCTCGGCGTGCTGTACGACCCGTCGGCCGAGGAGTACGAGGAGTTCGGCGACGACGAGGCGCGTTACGACGAGCAGTGGCGCGAGGCGCTGCCCGCGCGCCCCCGGCGCCGCTCCGCCGCCCCCGAGGCGTACGACGCCGACGGCGCGGAGCAGGAGGCCCTCACCCGGCGCCGCGGCCGGCCCCGGCGCTCCGCGGTGCCGCAGCCCGCGATGGACCGGCAGAGGGACGCCGTCGACGTCGCGGCGGCCGCCGCGGCCGATCTCGACGGGGCCGTCCTGCACGGCATGCCGCCCTCCCGGATCGTCGCGGACCTCACCCAGGGCGTGAGCGTCGGCGACCGCGAGTCCACCACGCCGACGCCCGTGCCGGCCCCGGCTTCGCGCCCGGTGCAGGAGAAGGCCAAGACCGCCGTCGTCCCCGACCTGACCAAGTCGGCTCCCGAGGTGCCGCGCGAGCTGCCGCCGCGCGCCGAGCAGCTCCAGCTGTCCGGCGACATCACCTACGCGCTGCCCTCGCTGGACCTTCTCACCCGCGGCGGCCCCGGCAAGGTGCGCAGCGCCGCCAACGACGCGGTGGTCGCCTCGCTGACCAACGTCTTCTCGGAGTTCAAGGTCGACGCCGCCGTCACCGGCTTCACCCGCGGCCCGACGGTCACGCGCTACGAGGTCGAACTCGGCCCCGCCGTGAAGGTCGAGCGGATCACCGCCCTGACCAAGAACATCGCGTACGCCGTCGCCAGCCCGGACGTGCGGATCATCTCGCCGATCCCGGGCAAGTCGGCGGTCGGCATCGAGATCCCGAACACCGACCGCGAGATGGTCAACCTCGGCGACGTGCTCAGGCTGGCCGAGTCCGCCGAGGACGACGATCCGATGCTGGTCGCCTTCGGCAAGGACGTCGAGGGCGGCTATGTCATGCACTCGCTGGCGAAGATGCCGCACATACTGGTCGCCGGCGCCACCGGTTCCGGCAAGTCGTCCTGCATCAACTGCCTGATCACCTCGGTCATGATGCGGGCGACCCCGGAGGACGTCCGGATGATCCTGGTCGACCCCAAGCGGGTCGAGCTGACCGCCTACGAAGGCATCCCGCACCTGATCACGCCCATCATCACCAACCCGAAGCGCGCGGCCGAGGCGCTCCAGTGGGTCGTACGCGAGATGGACCTCCGGTACGACGACCTGGCGGCCTACGGCTACCGGCACATCGACGACTTCAACCGCGCGGTGCGGGAGGGGACCGTCAAGAAGCCCGAGGGCAGTGAGCGGGAGCTTCAGCCGTACCCGTATCTGCTGGTGATCGTCGACGAGCTGGCCGACCTGATGATGGTCGCGCCGCGGGACGTCGAGGACTCGATCGTGCGGATCACGCAGCTGGCGCGCGCGGCCGGCATCCATCTGGTGCTGGCCACGCAGCGGCCGTCGGTGGACGTGGTGACCGGTCTGATCAAGGCGAACGTGCCGTCGCGGCTGGCGTTCGCCACCTCCTCGCTGGCCGACTCGCGGGTCATCCTCGACCAGCCCGGTGCCGAGAAGCTGATCGGCAAGGGTGACGGACTGTTCCTGCCGATGGGTGCGAACAAGCCGACGCGTATGCAGGGCGCGTTCGTCACCGAGGCCGAGGTCGCGGTGGTCGTGCAGCACTGCAAGGACCAGATGGCGCCCGTCTTCCGGGACGACGTCACCGTGGGCACCAAGCAGAAGAAGGAGATCGACGAGGACATCGGCGACGACCTCGACCTGCTCTGCCAGGCGGCCGAGCTGGTCGTCTCCACCCAGTTCGGGTCGACCTCCATGCTCCAGCGCAAGCTGCGCGTCGGCTTCGCCAAGGCCGGCCGGCTGATGGACCTCATGGAGTCGCGGAACATCGTCGGCCCGAGCGAGGGTTCGAAGGCACGTGACGTTCTGGTGAAACCCGACGAGTTGGACGGAGTGCTCGCCGTGATTCGCGGGGAGTCTGAAGAGTAGGCGTTTCCCCGTGGGGTCGGCGGGCGTCCGTGACGCACCCGTTAGGCAGCGGCGGGCAACCGTTTCCCCTCGTCGTACGTCAAGTTGGGCGAGAGGACAGGTGGGGGGTCCCGACCCTGGGAGTCGCACCTGACCCGTCATCGGCGTGTCCGGCCATTCCGATGGCGTACAAAGTCCTACCGCCCGGTTGCCCCTCCCTTTCGCACCCCCCCTAGACTGAACCTCCAGCACAGGTGGCTACACGCTCGAAAGGCGCCCCCGTGTCCATCGGCAACTTCCCTGAAGACGAGCGTCCGTTCGAAGACGTTTCCGAGGCAGCCCACCCCTCCATCGGCCGAGCCCTCCAGCAGGCCCGCATCGCGGCCGGGCTCACCGTCGACGACGTCAGTACCGCCACCCGCATCCGTATCGCCATCGTGCACGCCATCGAAGCGGACGACTTCGCGTCCTGCGGAGGCGACGTCTACGCGCGCGGTCACATCCGGACCCTGGCCGGGGCCGTCCGCCTCGACCCCGCTCCGCTGATCGAGCAGTACGACGCCGCGCACGGCGGACGCCCGGCGCCGACCCCGGCCGCGCCCCTCTTCGAGGCGGAACGCATCCGTCCCGAGCGGCGCGGGCCGAACTGGACGGCGGCCATGGTCGCCGCGATCGTCGCGGTGGTCGGGTTCGTCGGATTCACGGCGTTCAAGGGCGACGACGGCACGACCGACGTCGCCGACGACACCACCCCGTCGAGCAGCGCCCCCGCCACACCGACCCCGAAGACCGACAAGCCCGTCGACGAGAAGCCGGAGCCCTCCGACAGCGCCATCGCCGCGGCTCCGCAGGACAAGGTGACCGTCCAGGTCACAGCCACCGACGGCAAGAGCTGGATCTTCGCGAAGGACCACAACGGCCGACTCCTCTTCGACGACCTGCTCAAGCAGGGCGAGTCCCAGACCTTCCAGGACAGCGAGAAGATCAGTCTCGTCCTCGGCGACGCCGGCGCGATCCAGCTGTACGTCAACGGCAAGAAGATCGACGACGACTTCCAGCCGGGAGCCGTGGAACGGCTGACGTACACCAAGGGCGACCCGCAGGCGGGCTGAGGCGGGCGGTGTCCGGCAGCGAACAGGGGTCGGCGGCAATCGCCGGCCCCTTCGGCGTGACGCCTGGAGATCGCCAACCCCGTCGACATGGGGTGTCGGCCAGACAAAGTAGTCTTGAGTCCATGCCTGAACGCCGTACCGTCGCACTCGTCACCCTTGGCTGCGCCCGTAACGAGGTGGACTCGGAGGAGCTCGCAGGCCGTTTGGAGGCGGACGGCTGGCAGCTCGTGGAGGACGCCGAGGACGCGGACGTCGCCGTCGTCAACACCTGTGGCTTCGTCGACGCCGCCAAGAAGGACTCCGTCGACGCCCTGCTGGAGGCCAACGACCTCAAGGGCCACGGCAGAACCCAGGCCGTCGTGGCGGTGGGCTGCATGGCCGAGCGCTACGGCAAGGACCTCGCCGAGGCGCTCCCGGAGGCCGACGGCGTCCTCGGCTTCGACGACTACGCCGACATCTCCGACCGCCTCCAGACCATCCTCAACGGCGGCATCCACGCCTCCCACACCCCCCGCGACCGGCGCAAGCTGCTGCCGATCAGCCCCGCGGAGCGGCAGGACTCGGCCGCTTCGGTGGCCCTTCCGGGGCACGCTCCGGCAGACCTTCCCGAGGGGCTCGCCCCGGCCTCCGGACCCCGTGCGCCCCTGCGCCGCCGGCTCGACGGCACCCCGGTCGCCTCGGTCAAGCTCGCCTCCGGCTGTGACCGGCGCTGCTCCTTCTGCGCCATCCCGTCCTTCCGGGGCTCTTTCATCTCCCGCCGCCCGAGCGACGTGCTGAACGAGACGCGGTGGCTCGCCGAGCAGGGCGTCAAGGAGATCATGCTGGTCTCCGAGAACAACACCTCCTACGGCAAGGATCTCGGCGACATCCGGCTGCTGGAGTCGCTGCTGCCCGAGCTGGCGGAGGTCGACGGCCTGGAGCGGGTGCGCGTCAGCTACCTCCAGCCCGCCGAGATGCGGCCCGGACTGATCGACGTGCTGACCTCCACGCCGAAGGTCGCCCCCTACTTCGACCTGTCCTTCCAGCACTCCGCGCCCGACGTGCTGCGCGCGATGCGCCGCTTCGGCGACACCGACCGCTTCCTGGAACTGCTCGACACCATCCGGAGCAAGGCGCCCGAGGCGGGTGTGCGCTCCAACTTCATCGTCGGCTTCCCCGGCGAGTCCGAGACCGACCTGGCCGAGCTGGAGCGGTTCCTGAACCACGCTCGCCTGGACGCCATCGGCGTCTTCGGGTACTCCGACGAGGAGGGCACCGAGGCCGCGACGTACGAGAACAAGCTCCCGGAGGACGTCGTAGCCGAGCGGCTCGCGCGGATCTCCCGGCTCGCCGAGGAACTCGTCTCGCAGCGTGCCGAGGAGCGTCTGGGCGAGACCGTGCGGGTGCTCGTGGAGTCGGTGGACCCGACCGAGGGCGTGTACGGCCGTGGGGCCCACCAGGCGCCCGAGACGGACGGCCAGGTGCTGCTCACGAGCGGCGAGGGTCTGAGCGTCGGTCGTATGGTCGAGGCGAAGGTGGTCGGTACGGAAGGTGTCGACCTGGTGGCCGAGCCTCTCCAAGGCTCGATCGGGTGTAGTGAGGAGGCGGACAGATGACCGGTGTCCCGGCATCGGCCGCGGGAGGCTCCTCGCGGGCGAAGGGGGCTGCCACGAGCCCTGCCCCCGGTGCTCCCGCCTCCGCCGACGTTTCCGGGCCCGCCGCCATGGGCTCCGACGTCACCGGCGCCACCCCGGACGAGCAGGGGACCCTCAGGCCGGCGCGGGGCGGGAAGATCGCGGCCGCGGCCGTCAACCAGGCCAGCGTCTGGAACGTGGCCAATCTTCTGACGATGCTGCGGCTGCTGCTGGTGCCCGGCTTCGTCGCCCTCATGCTGGCCGACGGCGGGTACGACCCGGCTTGGCGCGCGTTCGCCTGGGCGGCCTTCGCCATCGCCATGATCACCGACCTGTTCGACGGGCACCTCGCGCGGACGTACGACCTCGTCACCGACTTCGGGAAGATCGCCGACCCGATCGCCGACAAGGCGATCATGGGGGCGGCCCTGATCTGCCTCTCCGCGCTCGGCGACCTGCCGTGGTGGGTGACGGGGGTCATCCTCGGCCGGGAACTCGGGATCACGCTGCTGCGTTTCCTGGTCATCCGCTACGGCGTCATCCCGGCGAGCCGGGGCGGCAAGCTGAAGACCCTCACCCAGGGCGTGGCCGTCGGAATGTACATCCTGGCGCTGACGGGCTGGTTGGCCACCCTGCGGTGGTGGGTGATGGCCGCGGCGGTGGTCCTGACGGTGGCGACCGGGCTCGACTATGTGAGACAGGCCATTGTGCTGCGCAGGCAGGGGATCGCCGAACGCCGGGCGGCTTCGGGGGAGACGGAAGCGTGAGTTCCACGGCCACCGACGTAGTGCGACTACTGACGGTGAGGGGCGAGACGCTCGCTGTGGCCGAGTCGCTGACGGGTGGTCTGGTCGCCGCCGAGATCACCTCCGTACCCGGGGCGTCCCGGGCCTTCCGGGGATCGGTCACGGCGTACGCCACCCCGCTCAAGCACGAGCTGCTCGGTGTGGACGCGGTCCTGCTGGCGGCGCACGGCGCCGTGGACGCGCAGGTGGCCGCCCAGATGGCGGCCGGTGTGCGCAGGATGCTGGGCGCCGACTGGGGCATCGCGACGACTGGAGTCGCCGGTCCCGACGCCCAGGACGGGCAGCCCGTCGGGACGGTCTTCGTCGCGGTGGAGGGTCCCTCGACGCCGGGTTTCGGTTCCGCCTCTGGCGGAAAAGTGGAGGCCCTGCGGTTGAACGGCAGCCGTGCGGAAATTCGTAGAGAGAGTGTACGGAGCGTACTCGCAGTGCTCCTGAGGGAGCTGGCGGGCGAACAGACCGGGAATGAGCGAGCACAGGATACGGAACAGAACGGGGGGTTTTGATGTTTGCAGCCCTGAGTGAACACGACATCGCTCCCCGCACGGCCGCAGCGCAAGGCGGTACGGTGGGGCGTGAAGGATGCGGCTACGCGGTCCGAGGAGGGAGCCACCGATGATTCTGCTCCGTCGCCTGCTGGGTGACGTGCTGCGTCGGCAGCGCCAGCGCCAGGGCCGTACTCTGCGCGAAGTCTCCTCGTCCGCCCGAGTCTCACTCGGCTATCTCTCCGAGGTGGAGCGGGGGCAGAAGGAGGCTTCCTCCGAGCTGCTCTCTGCCATCTGCGACGCGCTGGACGTACGGATGTCCGAGCTCATGCGGGAAGTGAGCGACGAACTCGCCCTCGCGGAGCTGGCCCAGTCGGCTGCGGCCACCCCCAGCAGGCCTGTACCGGCGTCGGTTCGTCCGATGCTGGGTTCCGTGTCGGTGACCGGCGTGCCACCGGAGCGGGTGACCATCAAGGCGCCCGCCGAGGCGGTGGATGTGGTCGCCGCGTGATGTGCCCGCCGGCGGGCGCGTCGAGCGACGAGTACGTGTAAGGACGAGTGCGAGTACGTGTAGGCGTACGGCAACTGTGAGGCCCCGGCCGGGGCCTCTCCGGGAGATCCGGAGGGGTGCGGTCGGGGTTTTTGCGTGGGGTGCCCGAGTCCGTTTGCCGCGGTTCCGGGCTGCCGTCATCGTGGAGGGGCGTGGCGGGAGTCGATCACCCCGGAGGTGTGGATGTACGCCGTGAGAAGTGTCCTGTCCGGCGCGGGCTTCGCGGTCACGCGCTCCGGCGTGGTGCGGCCGTCCGGGGGGCGGCTGTCCGGCGTCGCGCCGTCGTCCGGCGGGCGGCTGTCGCGCGCGGGGCGGCTGTCGCTCGTCGCGCGGACGCCCCTTGTCGTACGGCGGTCCGGCGTCGTCATGGATCGGCTGAGGGGCTTGTCGGCGGTGGGCCGACGGTGACGAGCCTGGCGGGCCCCATAGTGCGGCGGGGGGTCGCGCTGGGGCTCGGGGCGGCGTGCTGGTGGGCCGTGGTGCGGCTGGCCGTGGCACCCGACGCCGGCGTGCTGGAGGGGGCCGTCGCGGCCGGTGGGTGGGGGCTGAGTCTGCTGCCGGTGCACTGTGTGGCCAAGTCGCGGGCCGCGGGGATCGTCGTCGCGGCGGGACGGTGGAGGGCTGCTTGGCGGGGTGAGCGGGGGCGGGGCCGGGTCGACGGGGCAGGGCGGGGCTAGTGCCTGGTGAGCGTGTGAGGTGGTGTCCGCCGGGTTCGTGGGCCGTGCGGCGATTCGGGTGAGGTGTTCGCCCCGGTTCGTGGGCCGTGCGGCGGACTGTGGTTCTACCAGGGCATGGAGACGCCGCGGTTCGGCCGGAGGATCTGGCCTGTGATGAAGGCCGACGCGTCCGAGGCGAGGTGGAGCACGGTGTGGGCGACGTCCTTCGGTTCGCCGACTCGACCCAGCGGGGACATGCGGGCCATGCGGACCTCGGCGTGTGCCTCGGCATCGGTGTCGTGGCGGTCGGTCATGGGGGTTCGGATCCAGCCCGGGGCGACGGCATTGTCGCGGATGCCCCGCGGGCCGACCTCGGTGGCCAGGGTCTTCGTCAGCTGGACCACGGCCGCCTTGGCGGCGCCGTAGCAGAGGAGGCCGGCGCCGCCGGTGTCGACCGCGCCCGAGGCCATGGTGATGATGCTGCCGGGTGCGGTGCGCCAGCCTCAGACGGGCCGCCTTCTGGCAGGCGTACAGGACCCCCTTGACGTTCACGGTCAGGACGCGGTCCAGGTCCTCGTCGCGGGTCTCCAGGACCGGGCTGTCGTGCAGGATGCCGGCGACGGCTGCCATGGCGTCCAGTCGCTCGCAGGAGGCCACGGCCCGGCGCAGCCGCTCGCGGTCGGTGACGTCCAGGTGTTGGGTGTGGGCAGTGCCGCCCCGGTCCTTGATGAGGGTCGCCGTCTCGTGCAGCCCCTGGGCGTCGCGGTCGGCGCCGTGCACGGTGGCACCGGCCTCGGCGAGCAGGACGGCGCAGGCGCGGCCGATGCCGCCGGCGGCGCCGGTGACGAACGCGGTCCGCCCGGTGAGGTCGTACGCCTTCACGCCCCATGACAGGACGGTACGAGTGTTTCTGACGGTCCGTCAATTGACGGTACGGCGGCGGATGCGGCGGGTGGGCGGGGAGCCCGGTGCCGGGGCCGGGCCCGACTGGCAGGTGGGGCACCAGTACGTGGGGCGCTCGCGGGAGCCGTCACCCTGGTCGGCCACGCGGATCGGAGTCCCGCAGCGCAGACACGGGCGGGGAGCGCGGCCGTAGGTGAAGAGGTCCTGGCCGCGACGGCCCGTGGTGGTGCGGATCGGGCGGTCGCGGTTCGCTTCGAGGAGTGCCTTGGCGAGGGCCGGAAGCTTGGCCGCGCGGTCGGCGGGCAGGGCCCCGACAGGGAGCCACGGGGTGACGCCGAGGAGGAAGCAGAGTTCGCACTTGTAGACATTGCCGATGCCCGCGAGATTGCGCTGGTCGAGGAGGGCCTCACCGAGGGGGCGGGCCGGGTCCGTGAGGAGGTTGGCGAGGGCCTGTCCGGGGTCCCAGTCGGGGCCGAGCAGGTCGGGACCGAGGTGGCCGACCACGCGCTGCTCGTCGGGGGTGCGCAGCAGTTCGAGCACGGGGAGGCGGTAACCGACGGCCGTGCGGTCGTGGGTGCCGAGGATGGCGCGGATCTGGTGGGCCGGGCCGCCGCTCCAGCGCTGGCCGTTGGCGAAGATCTTCCAGGAACCGTCCATCCGCAGGTGCGAGTGGAGGGTGAGACCGCCCTCGACACGGGTGAGGAGGTGCTTGCCGCGCGGGGTGACGTCCAGGACGGTGCGGCCGGTGAGGTCGGCGGTGGCGTACCTGGGTACGCGGAGGTCGGAGCGGGTCAGCACCTTGCCCGCGAGGGCGTCGTGCAGCCGGCTCGCGGCCTGCCAGACCGTGTCACCTTCGGGCATGGGTCCAGGGTGGCACGGCGGGCGCGGAGTGCGCGGTGCGGCTCGTCATGCTCGCAGTCTCAGGCCGCGGGGGGTCGCGATGAAGCCCGCCCCTTCCAGGAGGGAGCCGAAGGGGGAGGTCAGGGCCGAGGCGCCGTTGACCCGCTCCACCGTGACCGTGCCGAGGGAGCCCGCGCGGGCGGCCGCGGCGAGGGACTCCGCCGCCGCGGGCAGCCGGGGATCGTCGGCCGGGGTGTCGGCGTGGTCGGGTGCGGCGGGCCAGGCCAGCAGAGTCTTCCCGCCGCGCTCCATGTAGAGGGTCAGCTCGCCGTCGACGAGCACCACCAGGGAGCCCGCCTTGCGGCCCGGTTTGTGTCCGGCGCCGGTCGGTGGCTCGGGCCAGGGCAGGGCGGCGCCGTACGCGTTCGCCGGGTCGGCCGCGGCGAGGACGACGGCTCGGGAGGCGGGCGACGGGACACCCGGGCGCCGGTCGGCGAAGCCGGACCCGTACGGCGAGCCGCTGCCCGCTCGGGGGCCACCGGCACCGAGAACCGCGATGTCGCGCGGTGAGATCCAGTCGCCGGGCGCGGGCGGGAGGCCGAGGGTGTTGTCGAGGCCTGGGGTGTCCCAGTCGATGTCGGCCGGTGGGAACCCCCCGAGGGCGGCGAAGGCGTCGTCGGCGCCCGGCGTGCCGTGGGTGCCGAGCGCGCCGCGCGGCGCGCCGTGCGTGTGGTGCGTGGCGTCGGGGACCGGCAGCGGCTCGCCCCGGTCGCGGGCGTTGGCCACCGCGCGGACGCGGTCCACGGCGCCGTCCATCGCGAACTGCGCGGCGCCGAGCCCTTCCACGACATAGCCACGCCGGGCCTGGCCGCTGTCCTCGAAGGCGGACAGGACGCGGTACGTCGCCGAGAAGCCGCCCTCCACTCCCTCGGCGGCGACCGCTCCCCGGGTCACCACGCCGTGCCGGTCGAGGAGAGTGCGGGCCAGGGCGTGGGCGCGGACGGTGGGGTCCGGCTCGTGGGCGGGGAGGAGGGACCAGCGGCCGGCCACGGTCGGAGGGCCGCTGCGGGACGCGGAGCGCGCGGCGGCCGTCAGGGAGCCGTACCGCCCGCGGGGGACCGCGCGCTTGGCGCGGTGGGCGGTGGAGCCTGCCGTACGGCCCGAGCCCAGCAGGGCGCGCATGGGCGCCAGTGTGTCGTTGGTGAGACGGCCGGACCAGGCCAGGTCCCAGACGGCGTCGGCCAGTTGGGGGTCGGTGGCCTCGGGATGGGTGGTGGCGCGGACCTGGTCGGCGATCTGGCGGAAGAACAGGCCGTAGCCGCCGGAGAGGGTGTCCAGGACGGACTGGTGCAGTGCCGACAGCTCCAGGGGGTGCGGTGGGGCCAGGAGCAGCGGTGCCGCGTCCGCCAGGTACAGGGAGACCCAGCCGTCCTTGCCGGGGAGGGCGCCCGCACCGGCCCAGAGGACCTCTCCGGCGGCGGTGAGTTCGTCGAGCATCGCCGGCGCGTAGCCCGTGACGCGGGTCGGAAGGACGAGTTTCTCCAGGGCGGAGGCGGGCACGGACGCGCCCTGGAGCTGCTCGATCGCGCGCACCAGGCCGTCGATGCCGCGCAGGGAGTGACCCTTGCCGATGTGCTGCCACTGGGGGAGGAACTGCGCGAGCGCGGCGGGCGGGACCGGTTCCAGTTCGTGCCGCAGGGCGGCCAGGGAGCGGCGGCGCAGCCTGCGCAGGACGGTCGCGTCGCACCACTCCTGGCCGATGCCGGCCGGGTGGAACTCGCCCTGGACGACGCGACCGCCCGCCGAGAGCCGCTGAAGAGCGCCCTCGGTGACCGCGACGCCCAGGCCGAAGCGGGCGGCGGCGCCGGCCGAGGTGAACGGGCCGTGGGTGCGGGCGTGGCGGGCGAGGAGGTCGCCGAGCGGGTCCTTCACGGGTTCGGTGAAGGCCTCCGGGACGCCGACGGGGAGCGCGGTGCCCAGGGCGTCGCGCAGGCGGCCCGCGTCCTCGATTGCCGCCCAGTGCTCGGCGCCGGCGATACGGACAGTGATGGCGCGGCGGGCCGCGGCCAGTTCCTGCGCCCAGTGCGGCTCGGCACCCCGCTCGGCCAGTTCGGCATCGGTGAGCGGGCCGAGCACGCGCAGGAGGTCCGCGACGCCCTCGACGTCCTTCACCCTGCGGTCCTCGGTCAGCCACTGGAGTTCCCGCTCCAGTTCGGTGAGCACCTCGGCGTCGAGCAGTTCGCGCAGTTCCGCCTGACCGAGCAGCTCCGCCAGCAGCCGCGAGTCCAGTGAGAGGGCGGCGGCGCGGCGCTCGGCGAGCGGGGAGTCGCCCTCATAGAGGAACTGGGCGACGTAACCGAACAGGAGGGAGCGGGCGAAGGGGGAGGGCTCCGGGGTGGTGACCTCGACCAGGCGCACCTTGCGGGACTCCAGGTCGCCCATCAGCTCGACGAGACCTGGCACGTCGAAGACGTCCTGGAGGCATTCGCGGACCGCTTCCAGGACGATCGGGAACGAGCCGAACTCACTCGCCACCTGGAGAAGTTGGGAGGCCCGCTGGCGCTGCTGCCACAACGGGGTGCGCTTGCCGGGGTTGCGGCGCGGCAGCAGCAGCGCGCGGGCGGCGCACTCGCGGAAGCGGGCCGCGAACAGGGCCGAGGAGCCCACCTGGTCGGTGACGACCTGGTCGACCTCACCCTTGTCGAAGACGACGTCCGCCGCGCCGATGGGGGCCTGTTCGGCGTCGTATGCCGTGCCGGCCTTCACGGGCGCCTGGTCGAGCAGGTCCAGGCCCATGAGGTCGGCGTCGGGCAGCCGCAGGACGATGCCGTCGTCGGCGTGCATCACCTGGGCGTCCATGCCGTACCGCTCGGAGAGCTTGGCACCGAGCGCGAGCGCCCACGGGGCGTGCACCTGGGCGCCGAAGGGGGAGTGCACGACGACCCGCCAGTCACCCAGCTCGTCGCGGAAGCGCTCCACGACGATCGTGCGGTCGTCGGGGACGTGGCCGCAGGCCTGGCGCTGCTCGTCCAGGTAGGACAGCACGTTGTCGGCGGCCCAGGCGTCCAGGCCGGCGGTGAGCAGGCGCAGCCGGGCGTCGTCCTTGGGCAGCGAGCCGACCTCGCGCAGGAAGGCGCCCACCGCACGGCCCAGTTCCAGCGGGCGGCCCAGCTGGTCGCCCTTCCAGAACGGCAGGCGACCGGGCACACCCGGAGCGGGCGAGACCAGGACACGGTCGCGGGTGATGTCCTCGATGCGCCACGAACTGGTGCCCAGGGTGAAGACGTCACCGACGCGGGACTCGTAGACCATCTCCTCGTCCAGCTCGCCGACCCGGCCGCCGCCCTTCTTGGGGTCGGCGCCCGCGAGGAACACGCCGAACAGGCCGCGGTCCGGGATGGTGCCGCCGGAGGTCACGGCGAGCCGCTGGGCGCCCGGACGGCCGGTGATCGTGCCGGCGACGCGGTCCCACACCACGCGCGGGCGCAGCTCGGCGAAGGCGTCGGACGGGTACCGGCCCGCGAGCATGTCCAGGACGGCAGTGAAGGCCGACTCGGGGAGGGACGCGAAGGGTGCGGCGCGGCGGACGAGGGCGAGCAGGTCGTCCAGCTGCCAGGTGTCCATCGCGGTCATCGCGACGAGCTGCTGGGCCAGCACGTCCAGAGGATTCGCCGGGACCCTGAGGGACTCGATGGCGCCCGAGCGCATGCGCTCGGTGACCACCGCCGCCTGGACCAGGTCGCCCCGGTACTTCGGAAAGACCACGCCGGTCGAGACCGCTCCGACCTGGTGGCCCGCGCGGCCCACACGCTGGAGGCCGGAGGCCACGGAGGGGGGTGACTCGACCTGGATGACCAGGTCGACCGCACCCATGTCGATGCCCAGCTCCAGGCTGGAGGTGGCGACCACCGCGGGCAGGCGGCCCGCCTTGAGGTCCTCCTCGACCAGGGCGCGCTGCTCCTTGGAGACCGAGCCGTGATGGGCGCGCGCGATGACCGGCGGGGCGCCCTGGGCCGCCCCCGACCCGCCCATCAGCTCGGCCGGAGCGTGGTGCTCGTCGAGGGGCTCTCCGGTGGCCCGCTCGTAGGCGATCTCGTTGAGGCGGTTGCACAGACGCTCCGCCAGGCGGCGGGAGTTGGCGAACACGATGGTGGAGCGGTGGGCCTGGACCAGGTCGGTGATGCGCTCCTCGACATGCGGCCAGATCGACGGGCGTTCCGCGCCCTCGGAGCCGTCGGCGACCGGGGAGCCGCCCAGCTCGCCCAGGTCCTCGACCGGGACGACCACCGAGAGGTCGAACTCCTTGCCCGACTTCGGCTGCACGATCTCGACCTTGCGGTGCGGGGAGAGGTAGCGGGCGACCTCGTCGACCGGGCGGACCGTGGCCGACAGGCCGATCCGGCGGGCCGGCCTCGGCAGGAGTTCGTCCAGGCGCTCCAGGGAGAGGGCGAGGTGGGCGCCGCGCTTGGTGCTCGCCACGGCGTGGACCTCGTCGAGGATCACCGTCTCGACGTTGGTCAGCGCGTCGCGCGTGGCCGACGTCAGCATCAGGAACAGGGACTCCGGGGTGGTGATCAGGATGTCCGGAGGACGCGTGGACAGGGCACGGCGCTCGGCGGGCGGCGTGTCGCCGGAGCGGATGCCGACCTTGACCTCGGGCTCGGGCAGACCCAGGCGCACGGACTCCTGGCGGATGCCCGTGAGCGGGCTGCGGAGGTTGCGCTCCACGTCGACCGCCAGCGCCTTGAGCGGCGAGACGTACAGCACGCGGCAGCGCTTCTTCGGGTCGGCCGGCGGGGGTGTCGAGGCCAGCTGGTCAAGAGCGGCCAGGAACGCGGCCAGGGTCTTGCCGGAGCCGGTCGGCGCCACCACCAGCACGTCCGAGCCCTCGCCGATGGCCTGCCACGCGCCCGCCTGAGCAGCGGTGGGCGCGGAGAAGGCCCCCGTGAACCAGGCGCGGGTCGCGGGGGAGAAGCCGTCGAGGGCTCGGTGTGCATTGCCGACCATGCGTCCATCCTGCACCCGAGCACTGACAATAAGCCTGACCTGCTGCTTTGCCCCGTGGGCCGGGGCGAGTCGAGTCGAGCTGGGCGGGCCGCCCTGAACGGGCCGTGGTGAGCGCGCCGAGCCGAGGCGAGGCCGGCCGGGCCGCCCCGACTCCGGCCGAGCCGGTCGGACCGTGCTGAGCCCTGTCGAGTCGCGGACCTCGGTGCGGGGCGTGCCGGGACCGGGGTGGTGCGCGAGCCCGTCGCGGGGCGGAGGTCTCGGATTCGCCGTCGCGGAGAATGGGGGAGTGGCGGGAACCCGTGAGGTGGCACGGCACTGGCAGTACGCGGAGCTGCCCGGTGCGGACCTGCTGCGCGCCCGGTATGTGCGGAAGAACTTCGTGCGGCACACGCACGAGCACTTCGTGATCGCCGGGATCGCGGAGGGGGTGGAGATATTCCAGCACCGGGGCGGTGACCAGTACGCGGGTGCGGGGACGCTCGCTCTGGTCAATCCCGACACCCCGCACACCGGGCGGGCCGGTGTGCCCGAGGGCCGGCGGTACGGCGCGGTGTACCCGTCGCCCGGACTCGTGGCCGGGATCGCCGCAGAGACCACGACCCTGCGCGGCGCTCCGGGCTTCGTCAGCCAGCCCCGTGCTCGACGATCCGTACGCCGTCGCACTCGTGCATCAGGTCCTGCGGGCCGCCGACGAGGGCGACACGCTCGCCGCCGACACACTGCTGCGGGTGGCCGTGACACGGCTGCTGCGGCTGAACGGCGGAATCCTGCCCGGCCGGCAGGTGCGCACGGCCGGGGCACGGATGGCCGCACGCGCGCGTGCCGTCCTGGAGGAGCGGCCCGTCGATCCGCCGCCCCTGGAACGGCTCGCGGGCGACCTCGGAACGAGCCCCTTCGCCTTGCTGCGGGCGTTCCGGGACACCTACGGGATGCCTTCGCCCACCTGGTTCACCGACGCGCGGGTCCGGCGGGCGCGGCGACTCCTGGACGCCGGGACCGCCCCGGCGGATGCCGGGGTCGCGGTGGGGTTCACCGACCAGCCGCACGTCAACCGTCACTTCGCCCGGATCGTGGGCGTGCCGCCGGGGCGTACCAGCGGGAGCGCAAGAACGTACAAGACGCGCGACGGCGGCTGGTCCTACCATCCGACGGGTGGCAGAACAGACAGCTCGCGCAGACACACGGGACGACCGGGGCGGAAGGCCGGACTCCGCCGTCGTTCGGGACGCCCTCGGTGTCGGGATCGCCGTCGGACTCTCCGGGTTCGCCTTCGGGGTGACCTCGGCCGGCAGCGGGCTCACGGTGTGGCAGACCTGCGCGCTCAGCCTCCTGGTGTTCACCGGCGCGTCCCAGTTCGCACTCGTCGGGGCGCTCGCGGCGGGCGGCAACCCGCTCACGGCGGCCGCCGGCGCCTTCTTCCTCGGCGTACGCAACGCCTTCTACGGTCTGCGCCTGTCGCAGTTGCTGGCACTCCCGCGCGCGGTGCGCCCGTTGGCCGCACAGTGGGTGATCGACGAGACCACCGCCGTGTCGCTGGCGCAACGCGATCGACGGGGCGCGCGGCTCGGCTTCGCCGTGACCGGACTCAGCCTGTACGTGCTGTGGAACCTCACCACACTGCTGGGCGCCCTCGGCGCGGGAGCCATCGGGGACACCGACGCGTGGGGGCTCGACGCGGCCGGCCCGGCCGTCTTCCTCGCGCTGCTCGCGCCCATGCTGAGAACCACCACCGAGCGGGCCGTCGCGGCGCTCGCGGTCCTGCTGGGACTCGGTCTCCTGCCCGTCCTGCCCGGCGGCGTGCCCGTCCTGGTGGCCGCTCTCGCCGCACCGCTCGCCCTGTGGGCCGAGGGGCGGCGCAAGGGTCGCGCGCGGGACGACGCGGACGAGGAGCAGCGGTGAACGTCTGGATCGCGATCGGTGCGACCGCCCTCGGCTGCTATGTCGTCAAGCTCACCGGCCTGCTCGTGCCCGCGGGCGTGCTCGAGCGGCCGCTCGTCCGGCGGCTCGCGGCCCTGCTCCCCGTCGCCCTGCTGGCCGCCCTCACGGCCCAGCAGACCTTCGCCGACGGACAGGCCATCGTGCTCGACGCCAAGGCCGCCGGGCTCGCCGCGGCCGCCGTGGCGCTCATCCTGCGAGCGCCGTTCCTGCTCGTCGTCGCGGCGGCCGTGGCGGTCACCGCGGGAATGCGGGCCGTGGGCGGGTGAGGGATGCCTCCGGACTCCCCCCTCCGTCGGCCGGGCCTCCCGTGCCGACGCGTCGGGTCAGCCGATGACACGGCCGTAGGACCTGAGGGTGCCCAGTGCCTCGATCGTCGCTCCGGGGCGCGACTCCAGTTCCGTGCCCGGCGCCCAGCGGCGCCACCGGATCGGCCAGCCGCCGTCCTCCTGCTGCTCGCCGGCGAGGAAGTCCAGAGCGGCTGCCATCTCGGCGTCGGTGAACCACGCGCGCGCGAGCGAGCCCGGGGTCTTCGCGTAGTCGTACGGGAAGTGGTGCTCGCCGGGCGCGTAGCCGGGAGCGACGGGGTAGGCGTCCCGGTGTTCCGGGTCGAGTACGGCGAGCCGGTGCTCGCGCACCAGGCGGCCGAGACGGTCGGCGGCCGCCTCCGCGCGCGGGCGGTCCGAGGCGGAGTCCAGGAAGGCCACCGCGGCCTGGACCTCGTACGGGTGGGACGTCTCCAGGGTGTCGACCGCCTGCCAGCAGAAGTCCGTCGCCCTGAACAGCCAGGCGTGCCAGACCTGGTTGCGGTGCAACAGGCCCACCACCGGCCCGGTCGCCAGCAGTTCGCTGGGCGGATCGTCCACGATCGGGACGAAGGGAGCGGCGGGATAGCCGCGCTGGCCGGGATGGACCGCCGGGAGCGCTCCGTCGGCGGTGGAGACGGAGGTGAGGTACCTGCACACCCGTTCCACGCGCTGCCCGCCGCAGCGGCCGAGCGAGTCCAGGACGTGCAGGGCGCGCGCGGTGTGCAGGGGCTGGCTGACGGGGCCGCGGAGATCGGGTTCCAGAGCGTGGCCGTATCCGCCGTCCTCGTTGCGGTAGGCGTCGAGCGCCGTTTCGACGGGGTCGGCGGCGCCATGGAGGAAGTGGTGCGCGAAGAGACGCTGTTCCAGGACGCGGGCGGTGAGCCAGATGAAGTGCTCGGCGCGGAAGAGCGGGGAGTGCGCCGGGGGCGTCGGGGGGAGTGGGGATGCTCCTGATTCGACCATGGGTCAGACCGTAGGCCGGAAAGCGGTCTCCGCAGGCGGTCCCGGACCGGGCCACCCCCGGGGGCGGGATACTGGAGTCATGCGGTTGACGGTCTTCTGGCAGCGGATGGCGGAGCACTTCGGTACGGAGTACGCCGAGACCTTCGCGCGCGATCACGTGATGACGGAACTCGGCGGGCGCACCGTGCACGAGGCACTGGCGGCCGGCTGGGACGCCAAGGACGTATGGCGTGTGGTGTGCGTGGTGATGAACGTTCCGCGGGAGCGGCACTGATCCGACGAGAAGACCGCAGGCGGGTCACCGGTTGTCGGTGGAGTGGGCGAGACTTGCTCCGTGGCACCCACTGACGAGACCCGGCATGCCGGCCCCCAGACACCCCCGTCGGGCCCGACGCCGCCCACCCGGCCGCCGTCCGGCACCGACGCCGTGCCGGACAACCGCATGCCGCGCTGGCTCCCACGCGCGATGGTGCTGGCGCTCGCCCTGGTCGGCGCGTTCCAGCTGGGCACCTGGGCCTTCCACCAGGTCATCGGCCTGTTGATCAATATCCTCATCGCGTTCTTCCTGGCCCTCGCCGTCGAACCCGCGGTGAGCCGGATGGCCGCGCGAGGCATGCGCAGGGGACTCGCCACCTTCCTGGTCTTCTTCGGTCTGCTGATCGTGTTCGCGGGTTTCTTCACGCTGCTCGGCTCGATGCTCGCGGGGCAGATCATCAAGATGATCGAGGGCTTCCCGCAGTACCTGGACTCGGTGATCAACTGGGTCAACACCTCGTTCCACACCGACCTCAGGCGGGTCGACATCCAGGAGGGCCTGCTCCACTCCGACTGGCTCAGGAGGTACGCACAGAACAGCGCGGCCGGCGTCCTGGACATCTCCACACAGGTCCTCGGCGGTCTCTTCCAACTGCTGACGATCGCGCTGTTCTCGTTCTACTTCGCCGCCGACGGGCCCCGGCTGCGGCGTGCGCTGTGCTCGATCCTGCCGCCCGCCCGGCAGGCCGAGGTGCTGCGCGCGTGGGAGATCGCCGTCGACAAGACCGGCGGCTACCTGTACTCACGCGGTCTGATGGCCCTGGTCTCCGGCATGGCGCACTACGTACTGCTCCAGATCCTCGGCATCCCCTACGCGCCCGTACTCGCCGTGTGGGTCGGCGTGGTCTCCCAGTTCATCCCGACCATCGGCACCTATCTCGCGGGCGCGCTGCCCATGCTGATCGCCTTCACGGTCAATCCCTGGTACGCCCTGTGGGTACTGATCTTCGTCGTGTTCTACCAGCAGTTCGAGAACTACATGCTGCAACCGAAGGTCACCTCGAAGACCGTCGACATCCACCCCGCCGTGGCCTTCGGCTCGGTCATCGCCGGCACCGCGCTCCTCGGCGCGGTCGGCGCGCTGATCTCCATCCCCGCGGTCGCCACGCTCCAGGCGTTCCTCGGCGCGTATGTGAAGCGCTACGACGTGACGGACGATCCCCGCGTGCAGGGGCACCGGAGGCGGGGCGAGGGACCCAGCCCGCTCACGCGCGCGCGGCGGATGTGGACGAAGACGCGGGAGCGGGCGGCCGAGCCGGGGGAAGGGTCCGGCTGACGCAGGACCGCTGGCACCGCTGGCGCAGGAGTGCCGCTGGTCCTGGCGCAGGACCGCCGCCGGTCCTGGCGCAGGAGTGCCGTCGAGGGCTCTCCGGCGCTGGGCCTGACGCGGACCGGTCGCGCCGAGTCCCGCGCGGGGTCCGGGCGTGACCGATGCGTGAACGTAGGCTCGGAGGGGCCGTGTGGTGCGCTTGACACGAAAATCGAACATCCATTCTGATGGAGGCTCCGGCGGGGTTCCAGACGGGCACTTCGTCCCATTTTCAATGGGTAAGTGGCCGAGTTATCCACAGGCCGGACCAGCGTCGAGGCGCATTGTCAGTGGCAGGCGCTAGCGTCTTTGACGTGAAGCGATCGACTCAAGCAAATCGGGTGGAACCCATGGCAGGTACCGACCGCGAGAAGGCCCTGGATGCCGCTCTCGCACAGATTGAACGGCAATTCGGCAAGGGCGCGGTCATGCGCATGGGCGACCGGTCGCGGGAACCCATCGAGGTCATCCCCACCGGTTCGACCGCGCTCGACGTCGCCCTCGGCGTCGGCGGGTTGCCGCGCGGCCGTGTCATCGAGGTCTACGGACCGGAGTCCTCCGGCAAGACGACCCTGACCCTGCACGCGGTGGCGAACGCCCAGAAGGCGGGCGGCCAGGTCGCGTTCGTGGACGCGGAGCACGCCCTCGACCCCGAGTACGCGCAGAAGCTCGGCGTCGACATCGACAACCTGCTGCTGTCCCAGCCGGACAACGGCGAGCAGGCCCTGGAGATCGTGGACATGCTCGTCCGCTCCGGAGCTCTCGACCTGATCGTCATCGACTCCGTCGCCGCGCTCGTCCCGCGTGCGGAGATCGAGGGCGAGATGGGCGACAGCCACGTCGGTCTCCAGGCCCGTCTGATGAGCCAGGCCCTGCGGAAGATCACCAGCGCGCTCAACCAGTCCAAGACCACCGCCATCTTCATCAACCAGCTCCGCGAGAAGATCGGTGTGATGTTCGGCTCCCCGGAGACCACGACCGGTGGCCGGGCGCTCAAGTTCTACGCCTCGGTGCGGCTCGACATCCGGCGCATCGAGACGCTGAAGGACGGCACCGACGCGGTCGGCAACCGCACCCGCGTCAAGGTGGTCAAGAACAAGGTCGCGCCGCCCTTCAAGCAGGCCGAGTTCGACATCCTCTACGGGCAGGGCATCAGCCGTGAAGGCGGCCTGATCGACATGGGCGTGGAGAACGGCTTCGTCCGCAAGGCCGGCGCCTGGTACACGTACGAGGGCGACCAGCTCGGCCAGGGCAAGGAGAACGCCCGCAACTTCCTCAAGGACAACCCCGACCTCGCCAACGAGATCGAGAGGAAGATCAAGGAGAAGCTGGGTGTGGGCGTGCGCCCGGAGCAGCCCGCCGAGGGGACGGACGCGGACGGGCCGGTCGCCCTGGGCGCACCGGCGGATGACGCGGCCAAGTCGGTTCCCGCTCCCGCGGCCAAGGCCGCCAAGACCAAGGCCGCGGCCGCCAAGAGCTGAGCCGACCCGTGACACGACGAACGGACTGGGCCGAGTACGAGGCTCACCCCGGCATCTCCCCCCGGCCGGGGACGGGAGGCGGGGACGGCCTGGCCCGAGGCGGTGACGACCGGTCGGACAGCGGCTCGCACGGGGACGACGGATCGGCCGACGCAGGCCCACCCCGTGGCCGGCGGGCGGGACGCGGCGGCGAGGGCGGTTCCCGAGGCGGACGCCGTCGGCGCGGCTTCGGAGAACCGTCCGCCGAGGACGAAGACACCTCTGCCTCGTCGAGGGCCGAGAAGGGGGAGTCTTCAGGGGACCCGGCTGAGCGGGCACGGGCGATCTGCCTGCGCCTGCTCACCGGGACCCCGCGCACCCGTAAGCAGCTCGCCGACGCCCTGAGCAAGCGGGAGATCCCGGACGACGTGGCCGAGGAGGTGCTCTCGCGGTTCGAGGAGGTCGGGCTGATCAACGACGGTGCCTTCGCGGACGCCTGGGTGGAGTCCCGGCATCACGGTCGCGGTCTGGCCCGGCGGGCCCTCGCACAGGAGCTGCGCACCAAAGGCGTCGACTCGACGCTGATCGACGAGGCCGTCGCCCAGCTCGACTCCGAGCGGGAGGAGGCCACCGCCCGCGAGCTGGTCGCCCGCAAGCTCCGCTCGACCCGCGGGCTCGACCGTGACAAGCGGCTGCGGCGTCTCGCCGGAATGCTCGCGCGCAAGGGCTACGCCCAGGGCATGGCCCTGCGAGTGGTCCGGCAGGCGCTCGAGGAGGAGGGCGAGGACACGGAGTTCCTGGAGGACGGAGAGTTCTGACCCAGGGCGCGGAGGGTCCTGGTGACCGGGGAGGACTGACGCCAGGTCAGGGGCGAGCGTCGGCCGGAGGCCTGCCGCACGGTGTGATCGGCGGTGAGGCACAGAGCCCCACGGGTTCGGTTCCTCGGTCCGGTTCGCTCCGGTGCGGGACACGGCGGACGCGCGGGGCATCGATCGCGTCCGTGGGAGGCCACCGCACTCTCGAGGAGAACCTCGTCTCCCTGCTCCGCCACGAGCAGCCCGACAAGGTCGGCAGGCAGGCCCGATGCGCGGCTGGTGACCAAGGACAACGCGGACACCGTCCGCTGTACTGCCCGCCCGAGGACTGACCCCGTTCGCGGGCCGCACGGCCCTCTTCCCGAAACATCCTGCCCCAGCCCGGCTCAGTACGTCACCGGCAGCCCCGCCGACCGCCACGCCTGGAACCCGCCGACCAGGTCGGTGGCCCTCTTCAGCCCCAGCCGGTGCAGGGACGCGGCCGCCAGGCTCGACGCGTAGCCCTCGTTGCAGATCACGACGATCCGCAGGTCGTGGCCGGTGGCCTCGGGAACACGGTGGCTGCCCTGGGGGTCGAGCCGCCACTCCAGTTCGTTGCGCTCGACGACGAGGGCACCGGGGATCAGCCCGTCCCGGTCGCGCAGGGCCGCGTACCGGATGTCCACGAGGAGCGCCTCGCCCGCGCGCGCGGCCTCGAACGCCTCCCGTGCCTCGACGCGCGCGTACCCGGCCCGCACCCGCTCCAGCAACTCGTCTATGCCCACGGGCCGCTCGTCGTTCACCGCACCGCCCGTGACCACGTCACCGCTCGCCGTGCCGCCGCTCACTGCCAGTCCTCGGGGCGCTCGACCTGCTCCAGACGCAGCACCTGGCCCGTGCGGCTGTACCGCCGGATCCGCGGCAGGGGCGGGTAGTAGGCGTGCACGGAGATCGCGTGCTCGTCACGGGACTCGTTGAGGACCTCGTGGACGTGGTGGCGTCCGAAGGCGCGGCCCTTGCCGGCCGACAGGCGGCGTTGGCGGTCGACGTCCTCCGAGAGCTCCAGGGTCTTCCACCCGTCCGTGGGCAGTCGCGCGGCGAGGGAGTTCTCCTTCAGCTCGCCGCGGGCCGTGAGGAAGGCGCCCACCGAGTCGGCGTGGTCGTGCCAGCCGGTGCCGGTGCCGGGCGGCCAGCCGATCAGCCAGGCCTCGCTGCCGCCGGGTCCCTCCAGGCGCACCCAGGTGCGGCCTTCCGGGTCGAGCGGGAGCGAGGCGATCAGCGTGGTGTCGGCGGCAGTACGCCGCACGAAGTCGAGGAGGTCCGCCTGCGTGAGCGTGGCGGCGGATGCGGACAGGGAGGGGGACACGGAGGAAGAGACAGACACGGGTACCGTCCTGAGGTCGCGGGAGCGCGCGGACGCACGAGATCGCTTCGGCGGCGCGCGCCGGGCAGAGGGGATGCGAATTCAGCAGGACGGACGACACACGCAACCTGCATAGCGGACAAGGTCCATATGGACCCTCCGCCACAGGCGCACACAGGTGTCGGTCACGATCCGGAGTAGACCATGCCGGGGTGTGCCGGTCAACCGGCTTTCACCCTGTGGACGGCGGACTCGTGGTGAGTGGGATCAGCCGAATCCGTCACACCGGACGCGGACGCCTACCGCGCACGGCGACCCCACTCCAACCCCACCCCTCCCGCTCTCGTCACCGAGAGCCGTTCCCGCCCTTCCTCACGTGGCCCCGGCCTCCGCTTCCGCCTCCACAGCTCCCCCCACCGCCGCCTCCGCCGCCGCGTACAGATCGGCGGGGCGCACCCCACTCAGCGCGGTGACCAGGTGGCCGTCGGGCCGGATCAGCAGGACGGTGTGGGCGGCCGCGCCCGGATAGCTCTCGGCGACCAGCAGCTCGGCCGGGCTCGGCAGCGCCGTCACCGCGGCGGCGAGCCGGGGCATGACGCCGGCGCCCACCCAGTGCCGGCGCTCCCAGACGCCGGTGCCCGGTGCGATCAGCAGGACGAGCAGGGCCCCGCGGCCCAGCCGGTCCCGCAGCCGTACGAAGGAGCCGTCCTCGGCGGTCACGCGGACGTCCGTGACCGGCGCGCCGGGGGGCGTGTCCACCGGCACCTCCGCCTCCAGCCGCCGGGGCGCGAGGGGAGAGCCGGCGTGCGTGCCCGGCGCGCCCAGTTGGCCGCGCCCCAGGTGGCCGTCGGTGAGCAGCGCGTCGTGGGCGCGGGTGGCGCCGGGGACGTAGGCCCTTATGCCGGGGCCGCCGCGCAGGGTCGGCAGGATCTGGTCGGCGGCGCGCAGCCGGGCGGCCACGACCGCGCGCCGCTCCGCCTGGTAGCTGTCGAGCAACGCCTCGTGCGGTCCGTGGTGCCAGGCCAGAGCCAGTTTCCAGGCGAGGTTGTCGGCGTCCCGCAGACCCTCGTCCAGGCCCTGGGTGCCCAGGGCGCCCAGAAGGTGGGCGGCATCCCCGGCGAGGAACACCCGCCCGGCGCGCCAGCGACGGGCCAGCCGGTGGTGGACGGTGTGGACCCCGGTGTCGAGCAGCTCGTACGCCGGTGCCGTGCCGCCGCTCCAGCCCGCGAGGGTCTCGCGGATGCGGGCCACCAGCAGTTCGGGTGTGACGAGGTCCTTGCCGGGCGGCAGCAGCCAGTCCAGGCGCCAGACTCCTTCCGGCAGCGGACGTCCGGTGATCTCGCCCGCGGAGGGACCTGACGTACGCCACGGCGGCGTCCGGTGGAGCAACGCCTCGTCGGCCCAGGGAAGTTCCACGCGCAGCGCGGCGACGGCGTGCCGCTCGACCGCCGTACGGCCGGGGAAGCGGATGTCGAGCAGCTTGCGGACCGTGGAGCGGGGACCGTCGCAGCCCACCAGGTGACTGCCGCGCCACCACGTGCCCTTGGGGCCGCGGGTGTGTGCCGTGACGCCGGAAGGTTCCTGCTCGACGCTGTCCAGGCGGCTGTCCACGACGATGTGGACGAGCCGCTCGTCGGCCAGGGCCGTGCGCAGGGCGTCGGTCAGCACATGCTGGGCGAGGTGCAGCGGAGGCGGGTCGGCGTCGTCGAACGTGATCTCGTGTGTCACCTGCTTGCGCCGCATGGACCGCCAACCGGCCCAACGGACGCCCGCCCCGGCGAGCGAGGTGCCGGTGAGCCGCTCCACCAGGGCGGCGGTGTCCTCGCGGAGCACGACCGTGCGCGCGAGCCGCGGCTCGTCCTTGCCCGGCCCCTCGTCCAGGACGACCGAGGGCACCTCCTGACGCGCCAGCGCCAGGGCGAGCGTGAGCCCCACGGGCCCCGCTCCGACGATGATCACCGGGTCCACGGCGTGGCGCCCCCTGCCCGCGACGGTGTCCTGAGGAACGTAGGTGAACAAGGGGGAGGAGCAGGGTGCACGATCACAGAACGTATGCAACCCATTGCCGCAGCTTGCGTCAAGTGACGGAGGCAGTGGCGCGTACGCCACTGCCTCCGTCCAGGTCATGCCATGTGAGTGAGCGTCAGACCGCCTGGCCCGTCCCATAGCTGCCGGGGATCGCCGCCGGGTTGTCCTCGACGTCGTCCGGTGCGAGCACCGCACCCGTGCCGCGCTTGCTGCGGCGCAGCCGGCCCTCCAGCCAGGAGGCGAAGGACGTGAGGAGGAAGTTGACGGCGATGAAGATGAGCGCCACGACGATGAAGCTGGGGACGACGTTGGCGTAGTTCGCCGCCAGGGTGCTGCGGGCGTTGAGCAGCTCGGTGAACCCGAGCAGCACGCCGCCGAGCGCGGTGTCCTTCACGATGACCACGAGCTGGCTGACGATGGCCGGCAGCATCGCCGTGACAGCCTGTGGCAGCAGGATGCTGGTCATCGTCTGACCCTTGCGCAGACCGATCGCGAACGCGGCCTCCGTCTGTCCCCTGGGCAGGGCGAGGATGCCGGCCCGGACGACCTCCGCGAGGACCGAGGCGTTGTAGAGCACGAGGCCGGTGACGACCGCGTACAGGGGGCGGTCCTCGCTGGAGATGTCCGAGGAGCGCACGTACAGCTCGTTGGCGAACAGCATCAGCAGCAGGACCGGGATCGCCCGGAAGAACTCGACCACCGCGGCGGCCGGGACGCGCACCCAGCGGTGGTCGGACATGCGCGAGATGCCGAGGAACGCGCCCAGGGGAAGGGCGATGACCATGGAGAGCGCCGCGGCCTTCATGGTGTCGGCGAGGCCCGGCAGCAGATAGGTCGTCCAGGCCTGGGACGTCGTGAACGGTTCCCACAGAGCCCATTCGAGCTGCTTCTTGTCGTCCATCTTCTGCCACACCCACCACAGGGCCAGGGCGAGCAGTACGAAGAAGACGACGGACAGAAGGACGTTGCGCCGTCTGGCGCGGGGCCCGGGGGCGTCGTAGAGGACCGAGCTCATCGCTTCACCGCCAGTCGCTTGCCGAGCCAGCCGAGCAGCAGGCCGGTGGGAAGGGTCAGGACCACGAAGCCGAGGGCGAAGATCGCGCCGATGGCCACGGTCTGGGCCTCGTTCTCGATCATCTCCTTCATCAGGAAGGCGGCTTCGGCCACGCCGATGGCGGCCGCCACGGTGGTGTTCTTGGTCAGGGCGATCAGGACGTTGGTCAGCGGGCCGATGACCGAGCGGAACGCCTGCGGCAGGATGACTAGCCCCAGCGTCTGGCTGAAGCTCAGTCCGATCGCGCGGGCCGCCTCGGCCTGGCCGAGGGGCACGGTGTTGATGCCGGACCGGATGGACTCGCAGACGAAGGCCGCCGTGTAGGCGGTCAGACCGAGCACCGCGAGGCGGAAGCCCTGGACGTCGAAGTCGTCGGACGCGCCCATCGTCATACCGAAGATGTCGGCGAGGCCGAGCGAGGTGAAGACGATGATGACCGTCAGGGGGATGTTCCGGACGATGTTCACGTAGGCGGTACCGAACCCGCGCATCAGCGGGACCGGGCTGACGCGCATCGCGGCCAGCAGGGTGCCCCAGACCAGGGAGCCGACGGCGGAGAAGACGGTCAGTTTGATCGTCATCCAGAACGCCGCGAGGACGTCGTAGCCTTCAAGAAAGTCGAACACGATCTCCCGCGCTTCCGGGTGTGTGGCGTACGTGGAGGGCGTGGCGCGCCGCCCGCCGTGATCGCGACGACGGGCGGCACGCCCGCGGAACCCCACGCCCGGCGCGGGATTCCTGGGGCAACGGGTGCCGGGTTACTTGACGATGACGCCGATCTTCGGGGCCTTCTCGTTCTTGTACTCGGCCGGGCCGAAGTTCTCCTGGACCGCCTTGTCCCACGCGCCGTCGCTGACCATCTTCTCCAGCGCCGCGTTGATCTTGTCGACGGTGGCCTTGTCGCCCTTCTTGACGCCGATGCCGTAGTTCTCGTTCGAGAGCTTCTCGCCCACGAGCTTGAACTGGCCCTTGTACTTGTCCTGCGCGGCGAAGCCCGCGAGGATCGAGTCGTCGGTGGTCACCGCGTCGACGGCGCCGCTCTGGAGGGCGGCGATGCACTCCGAGTAACCGGAGTTCTGACGCAGGTTGGCCTTCGGGGCGATCTTGTCCCTGACGTTCTGCGCCGACGTCGAGCCGGTCACCGAACACAGGTTCTTGCCGTTGAGGTCCGCGCCCTTGCTGATCTTGGAGTTCTTCTTCACCAGCAGGTCCTGGTGGGCCAGCAGGTACGGGCCGGCGAAGTCGACCTTCTTGGCGCGCTCGTCGTTGATCGAGTAGGTGGCCGTGATGAACTTGACGTCGCCACGGGAGAGCGCGTTCTCGCGGTCGGCGCTCTTGGTCTCGACGAACTGGATCTGGTCGGGCTTGTAGCCGAGTTCCTTGGCCACGTACGTCGCCACGTCCACGTCGAAGCCGGAGAAGGAACCGTCGGGCTCCTTCAGGCCGAGACCGGGCTGGTCGTACTTGATACCGATCTTGATCTTGTCGCCGCCGCCGCTGGAGCCGCTGCCGGTGTCGTCCTTGTCGTCGGAGCCGCACGCGGTGGCGGCGAGGGCGAGGGCGAGGACGGCGGCCGAGGCGGCGGAGACCTTGCGAAGCTTCATGATCGACTTCCTTTGGGTGATGCCTTCGGTGACGAAGGAGAGGTGTGAGCCGTCGAGAGGCGGGTGACGCTGGTCGCGGGGGCGCTGGGCGCCGTCAGTGATGCAGGATCTTGGACAGGAAGTCCTTGGCCCGGTCGCTGCGCGGATTGCTGAAGAACTGGTCCGGCGCAGCCTGTTCGACGATGCGGCCGTCGGCCATGAACACCACGCGGTTTGCAGCCGATCGTGCGAATCCCATCTCATGGGTGACGACGATCATGGTCATGCCGTCCCGGGCGAGCTGCTGCATGACTTCCAGCACCTCGTTGATCATCTCCGGGTCCAGGGCGGACGTCGGCTCGTCGAACAGCATCACCTTGGGGTTCATGGCCAAGGCGCGCGCGATGGCGACGCGCTGCTGCTGGCCGCCGGAGAGCTGTGCGGGGTACTTGTCGGCCTGGCTGGCCACGCCCACCCGGTCGAGCAGGACGCGCGCGTTCTCCTCGGCCTTCTTCTTGTCCGCCTTGCGGACCTTGACCTGGCCCAGCGTCACGTTCTGAAGCACGGTCTTGTGCGCGAACAGGTTGAAGGACTGGAAGACCATGCCGACGTCGGCGCGCAGCCGCGCCAGCTCCTTGCCCTCCTGGGGCAGCGGCTTCCCGTCGATCATTATCGTGCCCGCGTCGATCGTCTCCAGGCGGTTGATGGTGCGGCACAGTGTGGACTTACCGGACCCGGAAGGTCCGATGACCACGACGACCTCACCGCGCTCGATGGTCAGATCGATGTCCTGGAGAACGTGCAACGCGCCGAAGTGCTTGTTGACGCTCTTCAGGACGACCAGTTCGCCGGGTGCGGCCGCGTCTTCCTTGGCCACCGATACTTTGGTCATCGCTCTCGGGCTCCGTCCTCCTCGGTTTCGGAGGACAGTAGTGACCACTGCGACCAGCGTCATTACATCTGAGGGGAATCTGAGGATCACGATCCGATAGCAATCGGACACCTGTCGTAGCACTTGCGACCTGGGACCGTATCGGGCGGATAACGGAAGCCTCGCGCAACCGGAACCCACTTGACGGCGTCCTCGTCCATCAGCGTGACTGCCATGGTGCACACGCGCGTGCACCGCACTTTTCGCCCACCGAAACCGTACGCCTGGTTCGTGCGATTTTGTACGGGATCAGATGGTACGCCCGAGGAACCGAGGAGGCCGGGATGAGACTGCTGCTCGTCGAGGACGACAACCATGTCGCCGCCGCGCTGTCCGCGGTCCTGAGAAGGCACGGTTTCGACGTCACCCACGCGCGCAGCGGCGAGGAGGCGCTCCAGGCGCTCGTCCCGGAGGGTCCCGGCTTCGGTGTCGTCCTGCTCGACCTGGGCCTGCCCGACCAGGACGGCTACGAGGTCTGCGGCAAGATCCGCAAGCGCACCGCCACTCCCGTGATCATGGTGACGGCCCGCTCCGACGTGCGCTCGCGCATCCACGGCCTCAACCTGGGTGCCGACGACTACGTGGTCAAGCCGTACGACACCGGTGAGCTGCTGGCCCGCATCCATGCCGTCAGCAGGCGCACCGTTCCCGAGGACACGGCCGCCGCGGGCGAGAGCGAGCTGCTGCTCGGGCCCGTGCACATCGAACTGCCCACCCGGCGCGTCACCGTGGACGGTTCCGTCGTCCAGCTGACCCGCAAGGAGTTCGACCTCCTGGCGCTGCTCGCCCAGCGGCCCGGTGTGGTCTTCCGGCGGGAGCAGATCATCAGCGAGGTGTGGCGCACCAGCTGGGAGGGGACCGGGCGGACCCTGGAGGTGCACGTCGCCTCCCTGCGCGCCAAGCTGCGCATGCCGGCCCTGATCGAGACCGTGCGCGGCGTCGGCTACCGGCTCGTGGCTCCGGCCTAGCGGGGACCGTTGCGCACACGTCTCCTGCCGCTGCTCATCGTCCTGATGGCGGCCGTGCTGCTCGCCCTCGGAGTGCCACTGGCGGTCAGCGTGGCCGGCGCCGAGCAACAGGACGTGGTCGTCGACCGCATCGACGACACGGCGCGCTTCGCCGCCCTCGCCCAGTTCGTCACCGCCCCGGCCGACGACTCCGACCCGGCGTCCACGACCAACGACGAGCGGCGCGAGGCGCTGATCCGTGAACTGGTCAACTACTACGACGTCTACGGCATTCGTGCCGGTGTCTTCTACGGCAGCGACACCCCCATGGCTCATGCGCCGAGGGACTGGTACCTCCCCGAAACGGGCGAGGTGAGGGAAGCGTTCAAGGAGGCGCTGCTGAGCCGGCGCAGCCACGACCCCAAGCAGGTGTGGCCCTGGCAGCGCAACCGGCTCGTGGTGGCCTCCCCGGTGATCCGGGACGGTGACGTCGTCGCGGTCGTGGTCACCGACTCGCCGACCGGGGCGATGCGTTCGCGCATCCTGCACGGATGGCTGGTCGTCGGCGCCGGCGAGATCGCGGCGATGCTGCTGGCCATCGGAGCGGCCCTGCGCCTGACCGGCTGGGTGCTCCGGCCCGTGCGCGTCCTGGACGCCACCACCCACGACATCGCCACCGGCCGCCTGAAATCGCGGGTCGCGGTCGCGAGCGGTCCACCGGAACTCCGGCGGCTGGCCCGGTCGTTCAACGAGATGGCGGACAACGTCGAGGACGTGCTGGAGCAGCAGCGCGCCTTCGTCGCCGACGCCTCGCACCAACTGCGCAACCCGCTCGCGGCGCTGCTGCTGCGCATCGAACTGCTCGGCTACGAACTTCCGGAAGGCAACGAGGAGATCGCGTCCGTGCAGAACGAGGGCAGGCGCCTCGCCCAGGTCCTGGACGACCTGCTCGACCTCGCCCTGGCCGAGCACACCCAGGCCGACCTGCGGGTCACCGACATCGGCGCGCTGACCGCCGAGCGCGTCGCCGCCTGGGCGCCCACCGCCGAGGCCAAGGGCGTCCGTCTGATCGGGGACTGCCCGCCCACCACGGCCTGGGCCGATCCGGTCACCCTCTCCAGCGCCCTGGACGCGGTGATCGACAACGCGGTCAAGTTCACGCCGGAGGACGAGCGCGTCGAGGTGACGGTCGCCGTCGACGGCGACACCTCGACCGTCGTCGTCACCGACCACGGTCCCGGACTGACCGACGAGGAGCTCACGCGTGTGGGAGACCGCTTCTGGCGGAGCGGCCGGCACCAGAACATCAAGGGCTCCGGTCTGGGCCTGTCCATCTCCCGCGCCCTGCTCGCGGCAGGCGGCGGCACCATCTCCTACGACCGTCACGAGCCCACCGGGCTGAAGGTGACGGTGTCGGTGCCGAGAACGAGACCAGCGACCGCCTGAGGCCGGTCCCGCCACGGGCGACGGAGCGCGGGTGACCTCGGTCCCACCCCGGCTCCACGGACGTGGCCGGGGCGTCGGCCCCTGTTCCGGCTCGACGGACCGGTGGTGGCGTCAGCTCCCGTCACGGCTCGACGGACCGGTCGACGACCGCTGGGTGTGTCAGCTCCCGTCACGGCTCGACGGACCCTGGGTGTGTCAGATCCCGTCACGGCTCGACGGACCGCTGGCGGCGTCGGTCGCGTCACGGTCCGGCGTATCCCGTGGGCGTGTCCGCTCCGCCGCTGCTCTACGGACTGGACGCGGTGGTGTCGGCCCCCGTCACGGCTTGACGGAGCGGTAGTAGCGCCGGGCGCCCTCGTGCAGGGGGAGCGGGTCGGTGTAGATGGCCGTGCGCAGATCGACCAGCTGGGCGGAGTGGACGTGCCGTCCGATGCCGTCGCGGCTCTTGATCACGGTCCGGGTCAGCCACTCGGTGAGCCGGGGGTTCACGTCCGTGCGGGTCATCAGCAGGTTGGACACCGCGATCGTCGGCACCGTGGAGCCGTTCTGGATGGTCGGATAGGCCGATTCGGGCATGTTGGTCGCCCGGTAGTAGCTCGTCGCCTCGTCCTGTTGGTGCATCTTGGCCACCAGCGCCGCGTCGATCGGAACGAACCGGAAGGTGAAGTTGTCGGCCAGCTGCTCCAGCCCGGCCGTAGGCACCCCGCCGGACCAGAAGAACGCGTCGATCTTCCCCCGCTTGAGCCGCTCGGGCCCGGTGTCGATGCCCTCCGAGACCGCCCTGATGTCCTTCGCCGGATTCACGCCCGCCGCCTCGAGGACCCGCTCGGCGATCAGCCGCACCCCCGAGCGGGGCAGCCCGGTCGCGACCGTCCGCCCCTTCAGGTCCGCCACGGACCGTATCTGCGAGTCGCGCGGTACGACCAGCTGCACGTAGTCGTCGTAGAGCCGCGCGACGCCGCGGAGCCGGGCGGCCGTGCCGCGGTGTTCCCGCTCGTACGTCTCCACCGCGTCGGCCGCGGCGATGGTGAAGTCGGCCTGGCCGGTCGCCACGCGCGCGACGTTCTCCTGGGAGCCGTTGCTGGTGGTCAGCTTCACGTCCAGGTCGGGCATGTCCTCGGCCAGCTCGGTGCGCAGTCGGCTGCCGTACTCGTAGTAGACGCCGCTCGTGGTGCCGGTGCTGAAGGTGATCGCGCCGCTCGGCGGGTCCTCGCCCAGGGGCAGCAGCCACCACAGCAGCAACCCGAGGACGACGACGGCGGCGGCCGTCGCGCCCTGGACGGCCCGGCGCCTGCCGGTGGGAGGGAACACCTTGGACATGCGCGCGATCCTGCCAGGTGGGGCGGCGAACTGGCCAGGGCGGGACACATCGGCCGGTGGGCGGGACTGTCAGAGGCCGTCGTTACAGTCGGTCGCATGAGTTCTTCGCCCGCCGACCTGGTCCGTCAGTTCCACCTCGCCTTCGGTCTCGACGCCCGCAGTGCACCGACGCAGGTGGCGCCCGCCCTCGCGGCCCACCGCGGGGAACTGCTCGCCGAGGAGGCCGCGGAGGTGGCCGAGGTGTCGGTGAGCGGCCCCCTGGACCGCCTCGCGCACGAACTGGCCGACGTCGTCTATGTCGCGTACGGCACGGCTCTGGTGCACGGGATCGACCTGGACGCGGTGATAGCCGAGATCCACCGCTCCAACATGACCAAGCTGGGCCCCGGCGGGCAGGTCACCCGCCGTGCGGACGGCAAGGTCCTCAAGGGCGAGCACTACGAGGCACCGGACGTGGCGGCGGTGCTGCGCCGCCAGGGCTGGGTCCCCGACGGCGCGGCCTGACGGTCGGGCATTCCCCTGACGTCGGTGCCGGTGCCGGTGCCGGTGCCGGGCTCTCGCCGCGTATGTACGGGGCCAGATCGGTGACGACGCCGACGGTGCCGTACGCGCCGCAGCCGAGCTGGGCGCCACCGCGACGCCGAGCGCGGTGGCGAGGCGGGTACACGGCCGCGGGCGGGGTCCGGGGTGCCGCCGGCCACGGCGGGCGACGTCCCCGTCCGTCAGTCGCCCACCGGCGTCTCCGTGCGCGCCTCGGGCGTCCGTTGCCCCACCGGGGGCCGGCGCGCCTCGCGGAGTCGGGACCAGCGGGTGGCCAGGGGTTCCGTGTAGCGGGCGGTGAGCGGGCCGAGAACGACCAGGATCAGGACGTACGCCGTCGCCAGCGGGCCCAGGGACGGCTCGATGCCGGCGGTGACCGCCAGTCCCGCGATGACGATCGAGAACTCCCCTCGGGCCACCAGGGCGCCGCCTGTGCGCCAGCGGCCCCTGACCGAGATTCCGGCGCGGCGCGCCGCCCAGTACCCGGTCGCGATCTTCGTCGCGGCGGTCACGACGGCCAGCGCCAGGGCCGGCAGCAGCACCGGAGGAATGCTGGCCGGATCGGTGTGCAGTCCGAAGAAGACGAAGAAGACGGCCGCGAACAGGTCCCGCAACGGACTCAGCAGGGTGTGCGCGCCCTCGGCCACCTCACCGGAGAGCGCGATGCCGACCAGGAACGCGCCGACCGCAGCCGACACCTGGAGCTGCTGCGCCACACCGGCGACCAGGATCGTCAGACCCAGCACGACGAGCAGCAACTTCTCCGGGTCGTCGCTCGACACGAAACGGGAGACGACCCGGCCGTAGCGCACCGCCGCGAAGAGGACGAGCCCCGCGGCGCCCAGCGCGATCGCCAGGGTGACGCTGCCGGCGGCCAGCCCGACACCGGCGACCAGCGCGGTGACGATCGGCAGGTAGACCGCCATCGCCAGGTCCTCCAGCACCAGGACGCTGAGGATCACCGGCGTCTCCCGGTTGCCCACCCGGCCCAGATCGCCCAGCACCTTGGCGATCACCCCGGACGAGGAGATCCAGGTGACGCCCGCCAGCACCACGGCCGCCACCGGGCCCCAGCCCAGCAGCAGCGCGGCGGCCGCGCCCGGCAGCGCGTTGAGCGAGAAGTCCACGAGGCCGGCCGGATGGTGGGCCTTGAGGTTGGAGACGAGATCGCTCGCCGTGTACTCCAGGCCGAGCATCAGCAGCAGCAGGATGACGCCGATCTCGGCGCCGATGGCCACGAACTCCTCGCTCGCGCCCAGCGGCAGCAGTCCGCCCTCACCGAAGGCCAGACCGGCGAGCAGGTAGAGGGGGATCGGCGAGAACCGCAGGCGGGCGGCGAACCGGCCGAGCAGCCCGAGGGCGAGGATGATGGAACCGAACTCGATCAGCAGGACCGCGGAGGAGTGCACGGGGTCACTCCCGGCCGAGTATCGCCGCGGCCGCGTCCACGCCCTCGCGGGTGCCGATCACGATGAGGGTGTCCCCGCCGGCCAGCCGGAAGTCCGGCGCCGGCGAGGGGATCGCCCCGGCCCGCCGCAGGACCGCCACGACCGACGCGCCGGTGTCCGTGCGCATCCGGGTCTCGCCCAGCAGCCGCCCGTTCCAACGGGAGGTCGAGGCCACCTCGATACGCTCGGCGACCAGCCCGAGGTCGGTCGTATAGAGCAGGTTCGCGCTGTGGTGGGACGGCTTCAGCGCGTCGATCAGCGAACTCGCCTCGGCACCCGAGAGGCGCAGCGACTGGGCGCAGGAGTCCGGGTCGTCGGCCTGGTACACGCTCACCGTCCGGGTTCCGTCGCGGTGGGCCACCACGGACAGGTGGCGCTGCTCCCGTGTCACGAGGTCGTACTGGACCCCTATGCCTGGCAGCGGTGTCGTCCGAAGGCGTGGTGCGGACACGGTTCTTCCCCTTGCTGGTCGGGCGGGATCGTCGAAGCGTTGGAGGTGTGAGTACCCGGTATCCCGTACCCGAGCGAGTCGGGCTGCGGTCGTCGCGCCGAACCGGCCCTCAGGACACCCTCAGGGCCGTCGATCACCGGGCGCCGATCCGCCATGCTGCCATCCCGCCCTACGGTGGCGACAGGGATGTCGTCGCGGATGGACGGGGCCGGCACGGGGCGGAAAAGGCTGGTCAGGTCGCCATGCCGCGGACCACCGGCCTCCAGGCGGCCCGCGAACTCGTTCGCCGACCGATCGACCCCGGCCCCCGCCGCCGGTCCCGTCCCGTGCGACCCACGCGCGCTCACGCGCCCGCGTGGACGTACGCCGCCCAGACGTGCGGGAGCTCCGGCATCCGTTCGCGCAGGGCCCGGACGCTGTGGTGCAGGGCGAGGGCCGTGCCGTGCGCCGGCTCGCCCACGGCACGGCGGTAGAAGTCGCGGGTGACGTGGTCGGCGTAGGTGCTGTCGATCTCCCAGAGCGTGCCGACGGCGCTCGGGAAACCGGCGAGGAGGAAGGCACTGGTGATGTGGATCGCCTCGTCGCTGAGCCGCTCGGAGGTGCGGGCCGTACCGCACGCCGCGAGGAAGGCGAGGCGCGCGGTGGCCGGCCGTGCCCGGCAGATGTCCAGCACCGGCAGCGACTCACCGCTGGGCAGGTGCAGCAGGGCACCGGACGGCGCCGCGGGGTCGGTCGCCGCGTGGCAGCCGAAGTGCGCCCAGGCGGCGCCGCCCAGCGCGGCCAGGACGGCCTCCCGGGTAGCGGCGGCCCCGATCAGCGGCTCGCCCGCCCCCAGCAGCCCGGCGGCGTAGCGGGTCGCGGCCGCGACACCGGGCAGTTCCTCCTCGGACGAGGCGACCAGCAGCGCGCCGCCGTCGCCGGCCGGGTCGCACCGCCCCGCCCGGTCACGCGCGTAGGCGAGCGTCTGGAAGCCGGGTACGTACGACGACACCACGGTGTCCAGGGCGGCACCGCAGCCGTCCAGGTCGCACTCCGGCCGGGTGCACTGGGCCGCGTGCAGCGGCAGGGCGTGGAAGGCGCCCGTGGGCACCCACCAGATCCGCGGCCACGGCCCGCCCTCGGGTACGGGCTCGACGGCACCGACATGCTCCAGGACGGGCCGTACGATCCGGTGCCAGGCCCAGGACAGCGTCCGGCGGATCTCCGCCCCGGCCCCGACCAGCTCAGCCGGGGAACTCCTGGACGCGCCCCGCGCGTTGATGACGTCGACGGCCCCCCGCAGCCGACCGGCCGCGCCGGTCACCTCCTCCGCCTCCGGTTCGAGGGTCAGGGCGGTGATCGACCGTTGTGTCACCACGACGGCGTGGCACAGCTGTCGCGCGTGGTTGAGCAGCACCACCGGGCCGTTCCCCGCGAGGGCGCGCAACCGCTCCGCCGTGAGCGGGCGCAGGAAGCCGTCGAAGCCGGGCCGGTCGCGGATGCTGTCGACCAGTCCGTCGAGGGCGCGAGAGGTACGGAGTTTGTCGAGCCGGTCCCGCTCGGCGTCCCCCGGGGCCACCGGCTCGGGCTCGGCGGCCAGCAGATCGGTCAGCCGTTCGAACTCGTCCGCCAGCTCCGGATGGGCGGACCGCAGCTCGCCGAGGTCGGCCCGCGCCTCCATCCGCCGGGCCAGCAGCAGGCCTCGGCCGCGCTCCAGCAGTTCGGTGGCACGGTCGACGTCAGGACCGGCCACGGTCCGCCGGATCGCGGCGGGGTCCGGCAGCGCCTCCGGCAGACGGCCGTCCCGTTTGACCGCCGCGACGATCTCCTTCAGCTTCTCCATGTGTTCCCGGAGCCGGGTGGAGCCGTCACGGACCAGGACCGCCGCCAGGATCAGCTCCACGATGCCCCGGATGTCTCCCTCGAACTGCGTCAGACCGTGCTCGGCGGACTCCTGGCCGCTGCGCCGGTCGGTGATGCCCGGCAGCACGTCGACGGCCGCCTCGAGATGGGCGAGGGCCAGGTCGATCCGCGGCCGGGGCCTGCCCAGCGCGCCCGCCGCGGCCCCGATCTCCCCGTGCGCCCGGAAGAGGACCGGAATCCTCGGATCACGGAGCGAGGCGGGGTCCTCGACACCGGCGAGACGGTTGCGCAGCGGCGCCATCAGCGCTTCGAAGGCCCCCGGCAGGGAGGCCCCGGGGGGAGTCCCGCCGGGTGCCCGCTCCGAGGTGACCGGGGGCAGTCGGCCGCCGGTGACGCCGATGGTGGTCATGGCGACGAAGGGGCGCATCGAGTCGGCCCAGCCGGCCGGTGCCTCCGGCGCGACGGCGTCCACCACACGGGCCGCCTCGGCGATGAGGCTCCGCGCGCGTTCCGGTTCGGTCTCCCGCAGGGCCAGGGCGCGCATGCCCAGCACGCGCATCAGCGTCATCGCCGTGAAGACCCGCGTCCCGGTGGCGGCGGCCGACTCGTACCTCCGGCGGCACTGGTCGACGAGGTCGTCGGTGACGTCCTTCCTCGGGCCGCCGCCCGGCCCGACCGTCTCCAGCAGGTCGAGATAGGCGTCGCTCATCATCTCGAGCCCCGGCACGCCGGTCTGCGGGGTTCCGGCCCGCGAGGGCCCGGTCGCCGCATCGCCGCCACCGAGGTCGCGGATCCGCCGGGCGATCTCGCGGGCACGGTCGAGCCGGCCCGGATCCTGGCCGAAGAGGTAGAGCTGGAGGGCGTTGTGGAATTCGGTGTGGGCCGCCATGAGGGCCAGGCCCGGGTCGGTCGCGGGGGCGTGCGAGGCGGTGTCCGGGAAGGCGGCGTGCGCCCCCGATGCCCCCGACGCGCCGGGCGCGCCCGGCGACCCCGACCCGGCCGTCTCTCCCGACCCGCCCGTCGCCGCGAGGAGCACCGCCGCCTCACGCGCGGCCTCCGTGTCCATCCGGGTGGCCGATACGACCGTGAGCGCCTGGGCGAGCATCGCGTCGATACCCGGAGGGAGGTCCGAGGCGTGCGCGTGGGCGTGACGCAGCAGCGGCACGGCTTCTTCGAGGGGGGCGGGATCGCCGAGGTGGGCGGCGTGCGCGCACAGCGCGCTGCCGAGTGCCACGGACAGGTGGGCCCGCTGATCGGCGTCGTCCTCGGTGAGCCCGTCGAGCAGTTCCCGCAGCACGGCGATGTCGGAGCCGAGGTCGGCGGGGTCGTCCAGGCTCACATCGGCCATGCGGGACAGCCGCGACACCAGGCGGGCCAGCTCGGGGTCGGCCCGGCCGTCGGGTTCGTCGGAGAGGACGACCGAGGCGGCGACGGCCAGCACGGCATCGTGAACGCCCTTGCGGAGCAGGCCGGGCAGCACCTCGTCCGGCGCCGTGGCCGTCACCTCCCGGGCCAGCGCGCGGGCTTCCGCGTCCAGCCGGTCGGCGGCCCGGACGGCGCCGGACTCCCGCAGCTCACCGGCCCGCAGCCCGGTGAGGGCGGCCAGCACGGCCACGCACGCGTATCGCTGCGGCGCGTCGGCGGGCACCCCGGCCAGCGCGGCACGGTACCGGGCGATCCGCTCGTCGGAGATACCGCCGGGGACGCTGTCCGAGATGCCGTCGGCGAGGCCTTCGGAGAGCGACGACACGATGGCGAGGGTCTCCAGGGTGATGTCCGGGGCCTCGCCCCGACGCGCGGAACCGTCCCGGAACCGGTCGAGCAGCGGGCCGAGCGCCGCCCCGATGCCGTCCGCACCGCTCGCCCGCGGGCCGCCCTCAGCGAGCGTCAGCCCACGCATGGCGCGGACCAGTTCGAGGCGCTCCCTGTCGGCGTCGCCCAGAGCGGCCGTGTCGACGGCGTCGAGAACGGCCATCGCCTCACGCGCGGCCGTGTCGTCGCCCCGCTCCTCGGCGAACGCCGCGAGCGCCTCGCTCAGGGCCACCGTGACGGCCAGATGGGCAGGATGACCGGCCGGAGTGTGGTCGTAAGCCGCGCGCAGCCGTCGTACGGCGCAGGCGATGCGGCCCGCGTCGTGCTCCCGCGCCCCCGCCTCGGCGACCACCGCCCCGATCTGGAGGTCCAACTGGCCCGGCCAGGCGGAGGGCTCGGCGTGCAGCGCGCGCAGGAGGCGCAACTCCTCCGCGCCCTCCGGGTCGAGCGCGCCGTCGGGGGCCGCCGTCACCAGCCGTTCGACCTCGGCGAGCGAGGGCTCACCGAGCAACCGGGTCGCGTCCATGACCGTCCTCAGGGCACGGCCGGCGTCGGCAGCGGCCGGACCGAGGTCGGGCAGCCGCTCGCACACCGTCCGGCCGTGCCGGGCGGCGGCGGCGAGCGCGTCCGGATCCGCCTCCAGCCCGAACCGGAACAGCTCGACGTCGAGGGCGTGCAGCGAAAGCTCCACGACCCCCTCGTGTCCCTCGGGCAGGAGCGCCAGAGCCGTCTGCGCCCAGGCCAGCGCACGATCCAGTGCGGCCCGCCGGTCGGCGTCGGACACGTCGGGTTTGTGGATCAACTCGCCGTGGGCCCAGCTGACGAGGTAGGCGAACCGCGCGTCCAGGGCCGGATCGGCAGGGTCGAAGACCTCCTCCAGGGCCGGCGGGAACCGGGCGCCCTCCGGGGCGCGCTGCCGGAGGAAGCCGAAGGCGCTGACGGCGACCGTCACGTTCTGCTGGACGTCCGGATCATCCGGGCCCAGATGCCGGAACCAGAAGGTCCAGAAGACCGCGGCGACCGCGTCGAGGTCGACGGCCCCCTCGGGTGAGGGCGCCGCCGCCCGCAGCAGCGCGAGGGCGTCGGTGACCGCCTCCGGCTCGCGCAGGGGCGCGGGATCACGGCTGTTCTGGGCCGCCAGCAGACGGGCCACGACTTGCTCATGAAGTTCCGTCATCCTTCACATGGTGCTTTGATTTCACGTAAGAACCGAGTGTTTTCTGGGTAGTTGAGGGGGCGCAGTGGGGCACGGGGCCAAGGCGCAAAGGCTGTACGAGGACGCCGTCGCCTACGTGTGCCGCAATGCCGGCCCACTGCGCGAGCTGATCGGCCCCGCCCACTGGGACGCTCCGTTCGCCGTCGTCCGGGACGGCGACCCGTCGGCGCAGTCCTGGCGGGACGCCGTACGCGTGCTGCACGACGCGGCCGAGGCGGCCGGGATCCCGGGCGGACTCGGTCTGCGTTCCACGATGGGCGTCGGCGACTGGCCCTCGGCGCCCGCCCCGCGGTCGACCGGCTGGGTCTGCCCCACGGGCCGCTGCGCGCGCGTGGACCTGCACGAGGAGAACGCCGCCGACACGGGCCGCTGCGCCCTGGCGGACGGCCCGATGAGACGCGTGGACTGACCACCGGGACAGGGGAGTTCGCGGCACGGCGCCGCGGATGCACGGCGACACACGGGGGATGGGCTGAGACGGTGGCACTGCTTCTCGAACTCCAGAGGCGCATCCCCGACGGGTGGTTCCTGCGGCGGCTGCTGCCCGCCCTGCTGTTCGTCGTCGTGGCCGTCGTGGGCGGCGGGCAACTCGGCCATCGCGACTGGGACGACGTCGGGCTCGCCCGCGACCGGATCGCCGGCGCCCTGCCGCTGAGCGCAGGCCCCACCGCCGACGGCGCCGCCACACTGGTGCTCGTCGTGCTGGCGGCGGTGGCGGCCGGGCTGGCGGTGCCCTTCAGGGTCCGCACCGCACCGGTGAGGCCCACCTCCCCGACATGGTCGGGCGACCGGATCCGCGCCGCCGAGCAGAGCGTCAGGGCGGAGACGGGAACCGACCTCCCCGGCGAGTGGACCAGGCTCCTCCTCGAACTGCCGGACACCTCCCGCGCCGCGCTGGGTGAGGCACGCGACGCCTATCAGGCGGCCTGCGAGGCTCTCGTCTGGAGCGTCGCGTTCACCGCCGTCGGCATCTGGTGGTGGCCGGCCGGTGTCGGCGGGATCGTCCTCTGGCTGGCCTCCTGGCGGTCCCTGCGCCGGACCGCCGACGGTCTGTGCCGTACGGCTGAGGCGGTCGTGGCACGGCGGCGTACCGCTCCGCCACCACCCGCCTGAGCGCCGTCGTCAGGAGCGGACGACGGGAAGCGCCGGGCGGGGGCCACCCGTGGACCGCCTACCCTTGAGGCATGACCAGCAGCAGCGACCGGAGCCTCGCAGTGGACGTTCCCGCACCCAAGAGCTACGAGATTCGCACCTACGGGTGCCAGATGAACGTCCACGACTCCGAGCGATTGTCCGGGCTGCTCGAAGACGCCGGGTACGTGCGCGCCCCCGAGGGGTCGGACGGTGACGCGGACGTCGTCGTCTTCAACACCTGCGCCGTACGGGAGAACGCCGACAACCGGCTGTACGGCAACCTCGGCCGTCTCGCGCCGAAGAAGGCCTCCCGGCCCGGCATGCAGATCGCGGTCGGCGGCTGCCTGGCGCAGAAGGACCGCGACACCATCGTGAAGAAGGCCCCCTGGGTCGACGTCGTCTTCGGCACCCACAACATCGGCAAGCTCCCCGTGTTGCTGGAACGCGCGCGCGTGCAGGAAGAGGCGCAGGTCGAGATCGCCGAGTCCCTGGAGGCGTTCCCCTCGACACTGCCCACCCGCCGCGAGAGCGCGTACGCGGCGTGGGTGTCGATCTCCGTCGGCTGCAACAACACCTGCACCTTCTGCATCGTCCCGGCCCTGCGCGGCAAGGAGAAGGACCGCCGCACCGGCGACATCCTCGCCGAGATCGAGGCCCTGGTCGGCGAGGGCGTCAGCGAGATCACGCTGCTCGGCCAGAACGTCAACGCGTACGGCTCCGACATCGGCGACCGGGAGGCCTTCAGCAAGCTGCTGCGCGCCTGCGGGACGATCGAGGGCCTGGAGCGCGTGCGGTTCACCTCGCCGCACCCGCGCGACTTCACCGACGACGTCATCGCCGCCATGGCCGAGACGCCGAACGTGATGCCGCAGCTGCACATGCCGCTCCAGTCCGGCTCGGACACCGTCCTGAAGGCGATGCGCCGCTCCTACCGCCAGGAGCGCTACCTCGGGATCATCGAGAAGGTCCGCGCGGCCATCCCGCACGCCGCGATCACCACCGACATCATCGTGGGCTTCCCCGGCGAGACCGAGGAGGACTTCGAGGAGACCCTGCACGTGGTGCGCGAGGCCCGGTTCGCCCAGGCCTTCACGTTCCAGTACTCCAAGCGGCCCGGCACCCCGGCCGCCACCATGGAGAACCAGATTCCCAAGGCGGTCGTCCAGGCACGCTACGAGCGTCTCGTCGCCCTCCAGGAGGAGATCTCCTGGGAGGAGAACAAGAAGCAGGTCGGCCGCACCCTGGAGCTGATGGTCGCCGAGGGCGAGGGCCGCAAGGACGGCGCCACGCACCGCCTCTCCGGCCGCGCCCAGGACAACCGCCTGGTCCACTTCACCAAGCCGGAGCAGGAGGTCCGCCCCGGCGACGTCGTCACGGTCGAGATCACCTACGCCGCCCCGCACCACCTGCTCGCCGAAGGCGCCGTCCTCGGCGTGCGCCGCACGCGCGCGGGAGACGCCTGGGAGAAGCGCAGCGCGGAGAAGGCCGCCAAGTCGGCCGGCGTCATGCTGGGCCTGCCGAGGATCGGCGTCCCCGCCCCGCTGCCGGTGGCCACCGGCAGCGGCTGCGGCTGCGACTGACCGGGCGCGGGCGACGCCCGTCCGGCACCACAAGGGCACCCGCCGGTCCCGCCGCGCGCGAGGCCGGCGGCTCGGGGTTACCCTGCCGATCATGCTTGTCGCCGCCGCAGTCTGCCCCTGCCCGCCCCTGCTCGTGCCCGAGGTGGCCGCGGGTGCCGCGCCCGAGCTGGAAGCCGCCCGTACCGCCTGCTCCGACGCGCTGTCGGTGCTCGCCGCCGCTCGGCCGGACCTTCTCCTGGTGATCGGCCCCGCCGACGAGGCCGGACGGGGCACGCACCCGGCGGGCACGCCGGGTTCGCTCCGTGGCTTCGGCGTGGACCTCGCCGTACGGCTCGGCCCGCCGGACGCGGGCGTCGTGGCGGAGCGCGAACTGCCGCCCTCGCTCACTGTCGGCGCCTGGCTGCTGGAGCGGGCCGGCTGGTCGGACGCGCCGGTCGAGGGCCTCGGCGTGGGGGAGTCCCTCCCGCCCGAACGGTGCGTCGAGGCCGGCCGGGAGATCGGCGCCCGGCCAGGTCGGACCGCGGTCCTGGTGATGGGGGACGCGAGCGCGTGCCGCACGCTGAAGGCACCGGGTTATCTGGACGAACGAGCGGCGCCCTTCGACGCGGCGGCCGGGCGCGCGCTCGGCGCCGCCGACATCGCCGCCCTCAAGTCGCTCGACGCCGCACTGGCCCGCGAGCTGAAAGCGGCCGGACGGGCCCCGTGGCAGGTGCTCGCGGGTGCTGCCGAGGACGCCGGTCTGTCCGGTACCCCGCTGTACGAGGACGCGCCGTACGGCGTCGGATACGTGGTCGCGGCCTGGTCGTAGTCGCGTCCGCAACGGCGCCGCGCCCGGAATCGTCCGCGGAACAGGCGGACGACCGCGTGCGCGAGGCGCCTCGCGACCGTCCGCCCATCGGTGTGCTGCTGCCGCCGTCGCTCAGGGCGCCGGCGGGGGCGTGCTCGGGGGCGTGAACCTGTCGCCTCCCGCTTCCGGCTCGTCCTTGTGCGCGAGCCGGTCCACCGCGCCCTTGGCCTTGCCGGTGCCCGATTGGATCTTGTCGGCGTACTTGCCCTTCGTCCTCTCGTCGACGATGTGGGCGGCCTTGTCGATCCCCTGCTGGACCTTGTCACCGTGCTGTTGCGCGAGGCCGGAGACCTTGTCCTTGGCGGGGCCGAGCTTGGCCTTCAGGTGGTGCAAAAGACCCATGGGTCACCTTCTCTGGCGCGTCCGTCAGGTGTGGGCGCTCTCGCCGGCCTCGCTGTCGACAGCCCCTCCCGCCGACTGCTGCCGCGGGATGCCGACACCGTCCTCGGCGGATTCCTCCGCCCCGGTGCCGTCCTCGGACGAACCGGCAGGTGCCGTCGCCTGCCGTGCGGCCGCTTCCTCCGAGACCGTGCTGTCCGCGGCCGCTTCCTGTGTGGCCTTCGACCTGCGGAAAAGCCGTGCCAAAACGCCCATATTCACTCCATACGGTACTCGTGCGGGCGAAATCCCGCGTCGCCCGGTGCGTCCGTTTGCGTCACCGGGTCAGGCCGCCCCGTGAACGGTGACGGATATCTCGCAACGGGCAACGACTCGGGAGGAGTCCTGTCACCTAACTCGTTCGGGGGCACGGTGTGACGTTTGGGAGACTGTTCCGGTGAGCAGCGCACCCCCCGCCCCCCGCGTCATCGCCGTCGTCGGACCCACCGCGGCCGGAAAATCCGACCTGGGCGTCTTCCTGGCCCAACGCCTCGGCGGCGAGGTCGTCAACGCCGACTCCATGCAGTTGTACCGAGGGATGGACATCGGCACCGCCAAGCTGACGCCCGAGGAACGCGGCGGCGTCCCGCACCACCTCCTCGACATCTGGGACGTCACCGTCACCGCCTCGGTCGCCGAGTACCAGCGGCTGGCCCGCGCCCGCATCGACGCCCTGCTCGCCGAGGGCCGCTGGCCGGTCCTCGTCGGCGGCTCCGGCCTGTATGTCCGAGGCGCCGTGGACAACCTGGAATTCCCCGGCACCGACCCCGAGGTCCGGGCCCGGCTGGAGGAGGAACTGACGCTGCGCGGTTCCGGCGCCCTGCACGCCCGCCTGGCCGCCGCCGACCCCGAGGCGGCGCAGGCGATCCTGCCGAGCAACGGCCGCCGTATCGTCCGCGCCCTCGAAGTGATCGAGATCACCGGGAAGCCCTTCACGGCCAATCTTCCGGGGCACGACTCCGTCTACGACACGGTCCAGATCGGTGTCGACGTGACCCGCCCCGAGCTCGACGAGCGCATCGCCCGCCGTGTCGACCGGATGTGGGACGCGGGGCTCGTGGACGAGGTGCGCGCGCTGGAGGCGCAAGGCCTGCGCGAGGGGCGTACGGCCTCCCGCGCGCTGGGCTACCAGCAGGTCCTCGCGGCGCTGGCCGGGGAGTGCACCGACGAGGAGGCACGCGCGGAGACGGTCCGTGCCACCAAGCGCTTCGCGCGCCGTCAGGATTCCTGGTTCAGGCGCGATCCGCGGGTGCACTGGTTGAGTGGGGCCGTGGCGGACCTCACGGAACTTCCGCAGCTCGCGCTGGCGTTGGTCGAACGACCGGTCACAGCCTGATCACGTCATGGCATCGGGACGCTCAGGCCGTCATCCGGGCCTCCGGCACCATGCCATCATCGAGCTTCGATCGACCAAGTGGAGTCCGAGTTGGGAGGGCGCGTGGCGATGGAGGCCGGCCCTCGCGACAACGCACAAAGCACCGAGCACGGCACCACCGGGCGTGGTGAACCGGAGCCGGAGGACGGCCGTCTGAGTTCCGACGGACCGGACGGCACCAGCGGCGTCGACGGCACGAACGGCATCGACGGTCCGAACGACGTGGACGGCACTGGCGTCGTCGTCGGCGCTGACGACATCGACGACACGGACGACGTCGAGGACGGTGTGACCGCCGACGGCCCCGAGCCCGAGGAGATGTTCGCCGGCGGCCCGGAGGTCGAGGTCGAGCTGCGCCCTCAGCGCCGGTTGCGGATCTGGCAGCTCGCCCCCATCGTCGCCCTGGCCGCGACGGGCTCCCTGATGTTCGCCTTCCCTCTCGCCTTCGACTTCGGCGACAGCGGAGCCGTGATCGCCATGCTGGGCCTGCTGATCTGCTCCTGCGCGGCCGGCTGGGGCATGATGGCCGCCCGCCGTGTCGGCCACACCTGGCCCGGCCTGCCCCAGCGCGGCTCCGGCCGCCGCCCCGACTGGCGGGTCGTGCTCGCCTACGTCGTCGTGGTCACCGCGGTCGTGGTCCTGGCCGTCTGGCGGGTCGCACGGCTGCGCTAGCCCCGGCCGGCCTGTCCCCCCCGTTCCCTTCAGGCGGGACCGCCGCAGCCACCCCGTACGATCGAGGGATGAGCACGCGGATCGCCTTCCTCAAGGGGCACGGCACCGAGAACGACTTCGTGATCGTCCCGGACCCGGAGAACGCCATCGACCTCCCCCCGGCAGCCGTCGCCGCCCTGTGCGACCGCCGCGCGGGCATCGGCGGTGACGGGCTGCTGCACGTCGTGCGCTCCGTCGCGCACCCCGAGGCGAAGCACATGGCGGCCGAGGCCGAGTGGTTCATGGACTACCGCAACGGCGACGGCTCGATCGCCGAGATGTGCGGCAACGGCGTCCGGGTCTTCGCCCGCTACCTCCGGCACGCCGGCCTGGTTCCCGAGGGAGACCTCGCGATCGCCACCCGCGGCGGTGTGAAGAGCGTGCACCTCGCCAAGGACGGCGACATCACCGTCGGCATGGGCAAGGCGCGCCTCCCCGGAGGGGACGTCACGGTGAGCGTCGGCGAGCGCAGCTGGCCCGCCCGGAACGTGAACATGGGCAACCCGCACGCCGTCGCCTTCGTCGACGACCTCGCACACGCGGGCGCCCTCCACTCCCCGCCCCCCGTCAGCCCCGCTTGCGCCTACCCGGACGGGGTCAACGTCGAGTTCGTCGTCGACCGCGGCCCGCGGCACGTCGCACTGCGCGTGCACGAGCGCGGGTCCGGCGAGACCCGTTCCTGCGGCACGGGCGCGTGCGCCGTCGTCGTGGCCGCCGCCCGCCGGGACGGCGCCGACCCGTCTGTCACCGGAACTGCGGCGACGTACACCGTGGATGTCCCCGGCGGCCGGCTGGTGATCACCGAGCGGTCCGACGGCGAGATCGAGATGACGGGTCCGGCGGTGATCGTCGCCGAAGGCGAGATCGACTCCGAGTGGCTGGAAAACGCCGTCCGCTGAGGAGCGGGGCGGCTTGGCATCGGAGGCGGCTACGGCCCGGCACGCACGGGAGTGCCGCCGGGTCCGGGGCCGTGGGTTCGAAATCAAGACCGATCGCAGGTCAGGCGGCGCAAAACCGTAAACCTCGAAAGCGTCGCTCGAACGGGTGATCCGTTTCACGCTCGGCGAGAGGCGGTCAGTCGCGCGTGATGGGCTCGGTAGCATCAAGCACCGGCCCGGACGGGGGATTGCTGCCAGCCCCCTGAGCCGTGTCCGCCCTGGGGCACCCCGTCCGCCGGTCCACGCAGCCGGAGGTGCCCATGAGTGCGGAGGCCACGAACCCCGCGACCCCAGGCCCGGTAGTGCCCGCCGCGCCCCGCAGGCGCAGCCGCCCCCGGATCGACCTGCGCCGTCTGGGCCGGGCGGCCCTGCTCGGTCCCGCCTCCCGCGGCAGGCTGCCCGACGCGATCGGCCACGTCGTCGAGGCCCACCGCTTCCACCACCCGGACGCCGACCTCGAACCACTGCGCCGCGCCTACGTGCTCGCGGAGTCCTCCCACCGGGGCCAGATGCGCAAGAGCGGCGAGCCGTACATCACGCACCCGCTCGCGGTGACGCTCATCCTGGCCGAACTCGGCGCCGAGACCACCACGTTGACCGCCTCGCTGCTCCACGACACCGTGGAGGACACCGATGTGACGCTCGACCAGGTCGGCGACGAGTTCGGCGCCGAGGTGCGCTATCTCGTCGACGGCGTGACGAAGTTGGAGAAGGTCGACTACGGCGCCGCCGCCGAACCCGAGACCTTCCGCAAGATGCTCGTCGCCACCGGCAACGACGTCCGTGTGATGTCGATCAAACTCGCCGACCGGCTGCACAACATGCGCACCCTCGGCGTGATGCGTCCCGAGAAGCAGGAACGCATCGCCAAGGTGACCCGCGACGTCCTGATCCCGCTCGCCGAACGCCTCGGTGTCCAGGCCCTGAAGACCGAACTGGAGGACCTGGTCTTCGCGATCCTGCACCCCGAGGAGTACGAGCACACCCGCGAGCTGATCGTCGGCAACGCCTCGCGCGCGGACGACCCCCTCGCCGAGTTCGCCGACGCGATGCGCGCTGTGCTGCGCGACGCCGACATCCAGGCCGAAGTCCTCATCCGGCCCCGGCACTTCGTCTCCCTGCACCGCACCGCCCGCAAACGGGGACGGCTGCGGGGCTCCGACTTCGGCCGCCTGCTCGTCCTCGTCAACGAGGACGCCGACTGTTACGCGGTCCTCGGCGAACTGCACACCTGTATGACCCCCGTGGTCTCGGAGTTCAAGGACTTCATCGCCGTCCCCAAGTTCAACCTCTACCAGTCGCTGCACACGGCCGTCGCCCGTGCGGACGGCCAGGTCGCCGAAGTCCTCATCCGCACCCACCAGATGCACAAGGTCGCCGAGGCCGGGGTCGTCGCGCTCGGCAATCCCTACGCCCCTCCCTCCGAGGAGCAGACCGCACCGGACGGCGAGCGCGTCGACCCTACTCGTCCCGGCTGGCTCTCCCGCCTCCTCGACTGGCAGGAGGCCGCCCCCGACCCGGACACGTTCTGGTCCACCCTGCGCGAGGACCTCGCCCAGGACCGCGAGATCACCGTCTTCCGCCCCGACGGCGGCACCCTCGGCCTGCCCGAGGGCGCCACCTGCGTGGACGCCGCGTACGCGCAGTACGGCGAGGACGCCCACGCCTGCCTCGGCGCCCGCGTCAACGGCCGTCTGGCGCCCCTGAGCACCGTGCTGCGGGACGGCGACACCGTCCAGCTCCTCATGGGCCAGGACCCGGCCTCCGAGCCCTCCAGGGAGTGGCTGGAGCACGCCCACACCCCCGCGGCCCGCATCGCCATCCAGCGATGGCTGGCGGCCCACCCGGGCACGGACGGCCCGGCCGCCGAGGCCGCCGACACGAAGGCCGGCCCCGCACAGCCTCCGTCCGACGCCCCCGTGCCCCGGCCCGCGCCCGACGCCCCCGCGCCCCGCCCCGGCGCCGCGATCACGGTCGTGGACCGCCCCGGTGCCGGAGTCCGGCTCGCCGGGTGCTGCACGCCCGTACCGGCCGACGCGATCACCGGCTTCGCCGTGCGCGGGGGAGTGGTGACCGTGCACCGTGTGGAGTGCGCCGCCGTCGAGCGCATGACGCGAGCGGGGCGCGCGGCGGTCGATGTGCGCTGGGGGGACACCACCGAGTGCCGGGTCACCCTGTTCGCCGAGTCGTTCGGTCGCCCGCACCTGCTGGCCGACCTCACCGAGGCGATGGCCCTGGAAGGCGCCGAGATCGTCTCCGCGACCGTCGAACCGCCCAGCCAGCAGCGGGTCCGGCACACCTATACCGTCCAGCTCCCCGACGCGGCCCAGCTGCCCGCCCTGATCCGCGCCATGCGCGACGTTCCCGGCGTGTACGACGTGGGCCGCGCGCACCACCAGGCACCGTCCCCCTGAGACGCGGCTCCGGGGGGCGTCCACGCATCGTCCGTCGTCGCACGCGCGTGCGCACCCCGGACGCCGAGCGCGCGTGGGCAACCCGTTCGGGTGGCCCGATCGCGCGTCTGCGCCGTCCGGGCGGGACGCGCTGGTAGCCGTGGTGCATGCTGATCTCCCCCCGCGCCCAGGCCCACCAGGACGGCACCGGCACCCGCCGGCCCCGTACCGCCCGCTCCCGCGGCCTCGCCTCCGCCCTGCTCGCCTCGGCCGTGTCCGTCTGCCTGGTCGCCGCGGGCGCCCCGCCCACCCCGCTCGGCGTCGGCGACCGCCTCTTCCCGCACCTGGGAAACCCCGGGTACGACGTGGCGTCGTACGACCTGGCACTGACGTACTCCGGAAACAACGGCAAGCCGCTCCAGGCGGTCACCACGATCGACGGCTGGACCACCGACAGACTGAACCGGATCAACCTCGATTTCGCCCACGGTGACGTCCAGTCGGTCGAGGTCGACGGGAAGCGCGCCCGTTTCGCCACCGCCGGCGAGGACCTGGTGATCACGCCGGCGGCCCCACTGTCCCGCGGTGACTGGATGCGCGTCACCGTGCGGCACACCAGCGACCCGGTGAGCGGCGAGGACCGCGAGGGCGGCTGGGTGCGGACAGCGGACGGGCTGGCCATGGCCAACCAGGCCGACGCCGCCCACCTGGTGTTCCCGTGCAACGACCATCCCTCCGACAAGGCCATGTTCACCGTCCGGGTCACCGCGCCCAACGGTTACACGGCCGTGGCCAACGGCCTGCCGACCCGCGTCGACCGGGCGGGCCGCGCGACGACATGGACGTACCGCACCCTGCACCCGATGGCCACCGAACTCGCCCAGGTCTCCATCGGCCGCTCCGCCGTCCTGCACCGCGAGGGACCGCACGGGCTGCCCGTCCGGGACGTCGTCCCCGCCAAGGACCGCGCGGCCCTCGAACCCTGGCTGAAGAAGACGCCCGCGCAGATCGCCTGGATGGAGAGCAAGGTCGGCCCCTACCCCTTCGAGACGTACGGCGTGCTCGTCGCCGACGCCGCCACCGGCTTCGAACTGGAGACGCAGACCCTCTCCCTCTTCGAGAAGGGCCTGTTCACCGAGCCCGCCTACCCCGAGTGGTACGTCGAGTCGATCATGGTGCACGAGCTGGCCCACCAGTGGTTCGGCGACAGCGTCAGCCCGCGCACCTGGTCCGACCTGTGGCTCAACGAAGGGCACGCCACCTGGTACGAGGCCCTGTACGCGCAGGAGAAGGCCGACCGCACCCTGGAGGCGCGCATGAGGGCGGCGTACGGCGCCTCCGACCGCTGGCGCGCGGCCGGCGGCCCGCCCGGCGCCCCCAAGCCGCCCGCCCCCGGCCAGAAGACCGGCATCTTCCGCTCCAACGTCTACGACGGCGCGGCCCTCGTGCTGTTCGCCCTGCGACAGAAGATCGGCAAGAAGGCGTTCGACCGGCTGGAGCGGACCTGGCTGACCGACCACCGCGACGCCACCGCGAGCACGGCCGACTTCGTCCGCCTCGCCGGTCAGGTCTCCGGCCGTGATCTCGGAAGCTTCTTCCAGCACTGGCTGTACGACGAGAAGACCCCGCCGATGCCCGGCCACCCGGAGTGGAAGCCGGCCGCGTCCACCGCCGGGACCCCCGAATAAGGCGAGGACGAGACGGGCCGTACCGTGCGACCATCGTCGGGTCGGTGGGCACGGGACACGGGACACGGGAATCTCCCGCAGTGCTCGTGCGTTGTGCACTATGACCGCCGAACAGGCAACCCCAACGACGTAAGGACCCAATGACCTCCTCTTCTTCCCCTTCCCAGGACACCAAGCGCTTCGCGCACGCCCATCCCGAAGGTCGTCGGGCCGATGCCCTGATGGAAGAGGACGTCGCCTGGAGCCTCGACACCGACATGGACCGGGACGGCGACCAGTTCGACCGTTCCGAGCGTGCCGCCCTGCGCCGCGTCGCGGGCCTCTCCACCGAACTCGAGGACGTCACCGAGGTCGAGTACCGTCAGCTCCGCCTGGAGCGGGTCGTGCTCGTCGGCGTCTGGACCTCGGGAACGGCACAGGACTCGGAGAACTCCCTCGCGGAGCTGGCCGCCCTCGCGGAGACGGCGGGCGCACTCGTGCTCGACGGCGTGATCCAGCGCCGCGACAAGCCCGACGCGGCCACCTACATCGGCTCCGGCAAGGCCGACGAGCTGCGTGACATCGTCCTCGAGACGGGCGCGGACACCGTCATCTGCGACGGTGAGCTGAGCCCGGGCCAGCTGATCCACCTCGAGGACGTCGTCAAGGTCAAGGTCATCGACCGTACGGCCCTGATCCTGGACATCTTCGCCCAGCACGCCAAGTCCCGTGAGGGCAAGGCGCAGGTCGCCCTCGCGCAGATGCAGTACATGCTGCCGCGGCTGCGGGGCTGGGGTCAGTCGCTGTCGCGTCAGATGGGCGGCGGCAAGGGCGGCGGCCTCGCCACCCGCGGTCCGGGTGAGACCAAGATCGAGACGGACCGGCGCAGGATCCGCGAGAAGATGGCGAAGATGCGCCGGGAGATCGCGGAGATGAAGACCGGCCGCGAGATCAAGCGCCAGGAGCGCAAGCGCCACAAGGTGCCCTCCGTCGCCATCGCGGGCTACACCAACGCCGGCAAGTCCTCGCTGCTCAACCGCCTCACGGGCGCGGGCGTGCTGGTGGAGAACGCCCTGTTCGCGACCCTCGACCCGACCGTGCGCCGGGCCGAGACCCCGAGCGGCCGGCTGTACACGCTGGCGGACACCGTCGGCTTCGTCCGGCACCTGCCGCACCACCTGGTCGAGGCGTTCCGCTCCACCATGGAGGAGGTCGGCGAGTCCGACCTGATCCTGCACGTGGTGGACGGCTCGCACCCGGCCCCCGAGGAGCAGCTCGCCGCCGTACGCGAGGTGATCAGGGACGTCGGCGCCACCGACGTGCCCGAGATCGTCGTGATCAACAAGGCTGACGCGGCGGACCCGCTGACGCTCCAGCGGCTCCTGCGCAACGAGAAGCACTCCATCGCCGTCTCGGCCCGCACCGGCCAGGGCATCGGCGAACTGCTGGCGCTCATCGACGACGAGTTGCCGCGGCCGTCCGTCGAGGTCGAGGCGCTCGTGCCGTACACCCAGGGCCAACTGGTCGCACGCGCCCACGACGAGGGAGAGGTGATCTCCGCGGAGCACACGGCGGAGGGCACCCTGCTGAAGGTTCGGGTGCACGAGGAACTCGCGGCGGACCTCGCGCCGTACGTTCCCGCGGCGCTCGGCTGACGCGTCGGTCCACACGAAAGGCCCGCCCCCCGCTCGGGCGGTTTCTAGGGGTCGTTGCAACACGTGGTTGTGTTGATCAGGCCGCGAGCAGTTCAAGCAGGCGCTCGGCTGGGGTTTCCCAGCCGAGCGTTTTGCGTGGTCGGCCGTTGAGTTCGGCGGCGACGGCGTCGAGGTGTTCGCGGGGATGGACGGACAGCTCGGTGCCCTTGGGGAAGTACCGCCGCAGCAGCCCGTTCGTGTTCTCGTTCGAGCCGCGCTGCCAGGGGCTGGCGGGTTCGCAGAAGTAGACCGGGACATCAGTGGCGATGCTGAAGCTCTTGTGGGCGGCCGTCTCCGAGCCTTGGTCCCGTGTCAGTGAGCGGACCAGGTGACCGGGCAGGGTCTGGACGGTGTTCACCAGGGCATCGCGGACGTGCTCGGCGGTGCGGCCGTCGGGCAGGTGCAGGAGCATCACGTAGCGGGTGGCACGTTCGACGAGGGTGCCGATGGCCGAGGTGCCGTCCTTGCCGATGATCAGGTCGTCTTCCCAGTGGCCGGGAACGGCGCGATCTTCCACTTCGGCGGGGCGTTCGCTGATCAGGACCATGGGTTCTTTGAACCGGGGCTGTCGGCAGTTGGCCTGCCGCTGAGGCTTGCGGCGGGCGTGTCCCGAGCGCAGGGCGCGGGACACCTCGCGGCGGAGTTCTCCGCGGCCCTGGAGGTAAAGCGCCTGGTAGACGGTTTCGTGGACCACGTGCATCTCCGGCCGGTCGGGGAAGGTCGCACGCAGAGCCTGGCAGATCCGTTCCGGGCTCCACCGCCGGGCCAGGCCGGCCCCGATGAAGTCCCGCAGCTCGGGGTTCCGGTGGATCGTGCGCGGCTTGGGGCGGGGGCGGCGGCCGTCCGAGCGGGCCTGGGCGGCATACGGCCGGTAGTGCCACTGGCCGCGGGTCCCGTCTGAGCGGTTGCGGCGGATCTCGCGGCTGACGGTGGACGGGCTGCGGCCCAGCTCGGCGGCGATGGCCCGGACCGTGGCCTTCTCCCGCAGCCGGTCGGCGATGTAGATCCTCTCCTCCTCGCGCAGGTATCGCGACGAGGACGCCGAAGGCGGCACCACCGGACGAACCGGTGATGCCGCCTTGTTCCGGCCGGACGGCCTGCGTCCGTTGCGCCAGCGCCTGCCGGTCTTCGGGTTGACCCCGACGATCCGGCACGCGTCGTTGTTGCTCAGGCCCTGCCGCATGAGCTGGAAGTATGCAGCCCGCTCCACAGAGAGCTTCTTCGCCCCCTGAGGGCTTCGCACCTTCCGGATCTGGAAGTCCATCGCATCCCCTGAACTGGGGTGTTGCGAAAACCACAACCTAAGTCGTCGCGGAGGGCGGGCCTTCGTCGCGCCCTCGTCTACCGGCCGGCGAACTTGTCGCTCACCGAGTCGTACACGCCCTTGGCCACCTCACCCAGCCGGGGTCCCGCGAGCCAGCCGGCGCCCACCGGGCCGATCGAGGTGTTGGACACCAGCGCGGGCTTGCCGTCCGACCCCGCGGCCACCCAGCCGCCGCCGGACGAACCGCCGGTCATCGTGCAGCCGATGCGGTACATCGTCGGGTCGGTGCCGTTGAGCGACAGCCGCCCGGGCTTGTCCTGGCACTGGTACAGCGTCTGCCCGTCGTACGGCGCCGCCGCCGGGTAGCCGGTCGCGGTGATGCTCTTCACCTTGGTCACGGCGGGGGCCGCGAAGTCCACCGGCAGCGCCGAACCGACCATCTCCTCCAGCGACTTGCCGGAGCCACCCTCCTCGGGCGTCACATGAATGACGGCGAAGTCGTACGGGGCCCCGTCACCGCCGGTCTGCCCGCCCTTCTCGATCCACTGGTCCGACGTCTGCGCCCAGTCGCCCCACCAGACCCCGTACGGCGCCACCTCCTCCTTGGTGGCCGACTTCGCGGCCGAAATCCCCGAGTCGTTGTACGAGGGCACGAAGGCGATGTTGCGGTACCAGCCGCCCTTCTTGCCGGCGTGCACGCAGTGGCCCGCCGTCCACACCAAATTGGACTTGCCCGGGTTGGCCGGGTCCTGCACGACCGTCGCCGAGCAGACCATGGTGCCCTCGGGGGAGTCGAAGAACACCTTGCCCGCCTCGGGAGCGTTGGCGTGGTAGGTGGTCGGCACGGCCGCCGCGTCCACCGCCGCCGGCTCCGGATCGGTCACACCCTGGTCGTCGGAGAGGTCGCTCTCGTCGACGCTCCGGTCCGGGTCCTGCGCCTCACGCATCCGGTCCGGGTCCCACAGGCCCTTGATGATGGGGTTGACGTAGTCCTGCGCCTCGCGCAGCCAGTCGTCCCTGTCCCAGTTCTTCCAGGCGCCGTTCTTCCACTTGTCCAGGTCGATCCCGTGCTCTTTGAGCCGGTCCTTGATGTCGTCCGGGATAGTGATCTTTCCGTCGCTCGCGGCCGAGGCGGAGGCGCTGGCCTGACTGTCCGCGTCGGTGCCGCCCGAGTCACACGCGGTCGCGGTGAGCGCGAGCACCGAGGCGAGGGCGACGGCACCCAGTGCGGGAGGGGTTCGGCGTGAGGCGTTCCTCCCCCGTCGAGCGGTGAACGACGGCCGTATGGATCGCATGGTGTGACTCCCCGTGGTGTCAAGGAACTTGGAGCGGTGGCCGCGCCCGCCGCGGGAACTCGGCGTCTTCTCATGCCTGGTTCACGCGGGTCTCACGGCCGGGTGGGACGGCATCACACGATATGCGCTCGCTGTGGGGGACTGCCGACGGAACAGCAACGGTTCCGTCACGGCAAGGATCTTGAGGCAACCCGTAACCCCGTGGGCCGTCGGCGGTTGGTAGCCGTGGGACTGCGGCCTGAGCGCGGCCCTTCCAGCGGAACTCCCCCGAGGGGCGCGCAGCCGCGCCCTCCGCCCGTCGCACCGGTGCGGACCCGGCGGAGGGGATTCCGCGGCAACGACGCGTCGGTGGACAGCGGGAGGACAGCAAGCCGTGGCCGTGACGGAGCCAGTGCCCGGACAGACGTCCGCGGGGCGCGTCGCCGACAGGAGTGACCTCGTGCCGGCACCGGCCCGCGGGGGTGACGGCGACCCCACGTTCCCGGCCACCGCGCCGGGGCGCCTCGCCCACGAGGGCATCCTGCGCCGGCAGGCGGCACGCGAGCCGGCGGCGCGCACCTACGCCCGAGCCCTGCCGATCGTGCCGGTGCGGGCCCGGGGACTGACCATCGAGGGCGCCGACGGCCGCCGTTACCTCGACTGTCTCTCGGGCGCCGGGACCCTCGCGCTCGGTCACAACCACCCCGTCGTCCTGGCGGCCGTCCGCAAGGTCCTCGACTCGGGCCTCCCCCTGCACGACCTCGATCTCGCCACTCCGGTCAAGGACGCCTTCGTCACCGAGCTGTTCCGCACGCTGCCGCCGGGGCTGGCCGACCACGCGCGCGTGCAGTTCTGCGGACCGGCCGGCACGGACGCCGTGAAGGCCGCGGTCGAACTGGTCCGGGCCGCCACGGGCCGCACCGAAGTCCTGGCCTTCACCGGCGCCGACCACGGGACGACCGCGGGTTCCCTCGAAGCCTCCGGCGGCGCCTCGGACGCAGGCGCGACCCGGCTGCCGTGTGCGCGGGACCACCGCCGCCCCTTCGGCATCGGCGGCGATCCGGGCGCCGGACTCGCCGCCCGCCGCGCCGAGTGGGACCTCGGCGACCCCAGGTCACCGGCCGGCGTGATCGTCGAACCCGTCCAGGGGGAGGGGAGCGTGATCCCCGCGCCGGACGCCTGGATGCGCCGGATGCGCCGGATCACCGCGGACCGGTCGATCCCCCTCATCGCCGACGAGGTCCAGACGGGCGTCGGACGGACCGGCGCCTTCTGGGCGGTCGAGCACAGCGGCATCACCCCTGATGTGATGGTGCTGTCCCAGGCCATCGGCGGCAGCCTGCCCCTGGCGGTGATCGTCTACCGGGAGGAACTCGACGTCCGGCGACCGGGCAGCCACGCGGGCACCTTCCGCGGCAACCAGCTCGCCATGGCCGCCGGCACGGCCACCCTCGCGCACGTGCGCGCCAACGGCCTGGCCGAACGCGCGGCCACCCTGGGCGACCGCATCCTGCGCCGGCTGCGCCTTCTGGCGGACGAGTTCCCCTGTGTCGGGGACGTGCGGGGGCGTGGCCTGATGATCGGGGTCGAGATGGTCGACCCGGAGGGGGACCGGGGCGGGCCCGGTCCCGTTCGGCAGACCCGTCCCGCGTCTCCCGAACTGGCCGCCGCCGTGCAGCGGGAGTGCCTGAGCCGCGGCCTGATCGTCGAACTCGGCGGGCGCCACGCGAGCGTCGTACGCCTGCTGCCGCCCCTCACGATCACCGACGAACAGGCGGCGGCCGTACTCGACCGACTGTCGGACGCGGTGCGAGCCGTGTCCCGCGCGCGAGTGAAGGAACGACCGTGAACACCCCACCGCCGTCATCGCCCTCCCCGTCCGTCCTCCCCGCCCCCCGCCGGGAGAAGGACACCACGGCCGACCCGCTGAACCACCCCGACCCCCACCGGGCGGCGCAGGCGGCGGCGGTGGAGAACCTGCTGCGCTGCTGGGTCCGCGAGAGCGGCCTGCCCGCTCCCGAGGACGACGTTCTGAGGATCCCGCTGCCCGCCACCGGCACCGGGCTCCTCGTCCCCGTCCGCTACTGGTCGCCCACCGGCTGGCACCGTTTCGGGCCTCCCCGTCTGGCCCACGCCCCCGAGCACTGCGCGCCCGCGGACGCGGTCGTGGTCGCGGCCCTGCTGAGCCGTGAGGCGGCCGGGCCGCACGGGAGGCCCGAGGTCGTGCCGGTCGGCTCCCGCCACGCGGCGAGTGCCCTCCCCGGTGGCACGGCGGAGGGCGTCGACCTCGTCGCCCGTGTCGCCGACTCCGTGCGCCGCACGGCCGCCTTCGTCAGCGCGCACCGGGAACGACCCCCGGACCGGGCCGACCTGTTCCTCTCCGCCGAGCAGGCTCTGACGCTCGGGCACCCCCTCCATCCCACCCCCAAGAGCCGCGAAGGTCTCTCCGAATCCGAAGCCGGGCTGTACTCACCCGAGTCGCACGGTTCCTTCCCCCTCCACTGGCTGGCCGTCGCGCCCCGGCTCCTGGCCGCCGACTCGGCGTGGACCGAGCGCGGCCGTCCCCTCCCCGCCCAGGTGCTCACGGCCCGCCTCGCCGGCGAACGACTGCCGCTGCCCGACGGGCACGCGGCCCTGCCCGTGCACCCCTGGCAGCTTCGCGAGGCCCGCCACCGTCCCGAGGTCGCTGCCCTGCTCGACGCCGGGCTGCTCCGGGACCTCGGTGCCCACGGCCTCCCGTGGCACCCCACCTCCTCCGTACGAACCGTTCACCGCCCGGGCGCACCGGCGATGCTCAAACTCTCGCTCGGACTGCGCATCACCAACTCCCGCCGCGAGAACCTCCGCAAGGAACTGCACCGCGGAGTCGAGGTCCACCGCCTGCTGCGCACCGGCCTCGGTGAGCGGTGGCGGGCGGCCCATCCGGGCTTCGACATCGTCCGGGACCCGGCCTGGCTGGCCGTGGACGGGCCGGACGGCCGTCCCGTGGCCGGCCTGGACGTGATGATCCGGCACAACCCGTTCGCTCCGGCCGACGACGTCTCCTGCCTCGCCGGACTCGTCGCGCCCCGCCCGGACCCGCCCCGGACGGAAGGCGGTGGCTCCGCACCCTCCCGGCTCGCCGCGATCGTCGCGCGTCTCGCCGCCGCGACGGGCCGGCCGCGCCAGACCGTGACCGCGGAGTGGTTCCTGCGCTACCTGCGGGAGGTCGTACGACCCGTGCTGTGGCTCGACGGCGAGGCGGGCATCGCACTCGAGGCGCACCAACAGAACACACTGGTCCTGCTGGACGCCGACGGCTGGCCCCGTGGCGGCCGCTATCGCGACAACCAGGGCTACTACTTCCGCGCGTCCCGCCGCGCGGAGCTGGAGGCCCGACTGCCCGGCATCGGCGCGGCCAGTGACACCTTCGTCCCGGACGAGGTGACCGACGAGCGCTTCGCCTACTACCTCGGCATCAACAACGTACTGGGACTCGTCGGCGCTCTGGGATCCCAGCGTCTCGCCGACGAGCGGATGCTGCTCGCCGCCTTCCGGCGCTTCCTCACCGATACCGACGCGCTCTCCGGGATCGGCCCCGGTCGGCCCCGCAGTTCCCTGCCCGCCCGTCTGCTCGACTCACCCGTCCTGCGCTGCAAGGCCAATCTCCTCACCCGCCTCCACGGCCTGGACGAACTCGTCGGCCCGGTCGACACCCAGTCCGTGTACGTCACCATCGCCAACCCCCTCCACCTCTGAACCGCCGCTTCCGACAGGAGCCGATCCGTGCCCGCCACCGACGCCCAGGAGACGCTGGACTCACGTCTGCCCGACGGCTTCCTCACCTCGCTCGCAGGAGAGGCGCCCGAGATCACGGCCGTGGCGGGCGGGAGGGGCCGCGGGGTCCCCGGGGAGCTGCTCGACCACGTCGGCGCCTGGGGACGGGCGGCCACCCCCGCCGGAGCCTTCCACCTCCTCCCCGTCCGGATCGAGAGGGACCTGACTCGCATCGCCCGGTGGATGAACGACCCCGCGGTCGCGGCCTTCTGGGAACTGGCCGGCCCCGAGGACGTGACCGCGGCGCACCTGCGCCGCCAGCTCGCCGGTGACGGCCGCAGCGTGCCGTGCCTCGGCGTCCTGGAGGGCACCCCCATGAGCTACTGGGAGATCTACCGGGCGGACCTCGATCCTCTGGCCCGCTTCTACCCGGCCCGCCCTCACGACACCGGCATCCACGTCCTCCTCGGTGGCGTCGCCGACCGGGGCCGAGGGCTCGGCGCCGTACTGCTCAGGGCGGTCGCCGATCTCGTACTGGACAGGAGACCCGGCTGTGCGCGGGTCGTCGCCGAACCCGACCTCCGTAACACCCCGTCGATCGCGGCCTTCCTGACCGCCGGCTTCCGGTTCTCCGCGGAGGTCGGCCTGCCCGCGAAGCGAGCCGCCCTCATGATCCGGGAACGGGTGCTGCGTGATCTGTTGTGACCTCACGACGACTTCCCCGGTCACCGGTCGGCCGCATGCGGGCCCGATCGTTCACTCCCGAACGGAAACCGGCGCCATCACCCCGTCGGCCGGGCGGCACACCGTCGTGATCGTGTCCGTCCCGCCCCCCGTGAGGACACCTTTGTCAGTGCCGCCCCGTAGGGTGGTCGCGCTATGACGAAGCCCTCACTCCCCGAACTCCTGCATGCTGCCGTCGCCGCCGTCGGCGGCACGGAGCGCCCCGGCCAGGTGACCATGGCCGAAGCCGTCGCGGAGGCGATCGACGACGGTTCCCACCTGCTGGTCCAGGCCGGCACCGGCACCGGTAAGTCGCTGGGGTACCTCGTGCCCGCGCTCGCCCACGGGGAGCGAGTCGTCGTGGCGACCGCCACCCTGGCGCTGCAACGCCAGCTCGTCGAGCGCGACCTGCCGCGCACGGTCGACGCGCTGCATCCGCTGCTGCGCCGCCGCCCGGAGTTCGCGATGCTCAAGGGCCGGTCCAACTACCTGTGTCTGCACCGGCTGCACGAGGGCATGCCCCAGGACGAGGAGGAGGGCCTCTTCGACCAGTTCGAGGCGGCCGCGCCCACCAGTAAACTGGGCCAGGACCTGCTGAGGCTGCGCGACTGGGCCGACGAGACGGAGAACGGCGACCGGGACGACCTGACACCCGGAGTCTCCGACCGCGCCTGGGGCCAGGTCTCGGTCTCCTCCCGCGAGTGTCTCGGCGCCACGAAATGCGCCTACGGAGCCGAGTGCTTCGCGGAGCTGGCCCGGGAGCGGGCCAAACTGGCCGAGGTGGTCGTCACCAACCACGCGCTGCTGGCCATCGACGCCATCGAGGGCGCTCCCGTCCTTCCCCAGCACGAGGTGCTGATCGTCGACGAGGCACACGAGCTGGTCTCGCGCGTCACCGGCGTGGCGACCGGCGAGCTGACCGCGGGCCAGGTCAACAGGGCCGTACGCCGCGCGGCGAAGCTCGTCAACGAGAAAGCCGCCGACCAGCTCCAGACCGCCGCCGAGGGCTTCGAACGGCTGATGGAGCTGGCCCTTCCGGGCCGCCTGGAGGAGATCCCGGAAGATCTCGGTTACGCCCTGATGGCGTTGCGCGACGCCGCCCGCACGGTCATCTCCGGGATCGGCGCGACCCGCGACAAGTCCGTCCAGGACGAGGACTCGGTCCGCAAGCAGGCGCTGGCCTCGGTGGAGAGCGTGCACGACGTGGCGGAGCGCATCGTGAACGGCTCCGAGTACGACGTCGTCTGGTACGAGCGGCACGACCGCTTCGGCGCCTCCCTGCGCGTCGCCCCCATGTCCGTCTCGGGTCTGCTGCGGGAGAAGCTCTTCACGGACCGCTCCGTGGTCCTGGCCTCGGCGACCCTGAAACTGGGCGGGGACTTCAACGGCGTGGGAGCCTCCATGGGGCTCGCCCCGGAAGGCACCCAGGGCGAGGACGTCCCGCAGTGGAAGGGCATCGACGTCGGCTCCCCCTTCGACTATCCCAAGCAGGGCATCCTGTACGTCGCGAAGCACCTGGCCCGCCCCGCGCGCGACGGCGACCGCGCCGACATGCTGGACGAGCTGACCGAGCTGATCCAGGCCGCCGGCGGCCGGACCCTCGGTCTCTTCTCCTCCATGCGCGCCGCCCAGCTGGCCGCGGAGGAGCTGCGCACCCGCCTCCCCGAGTTCCCGATCCTGTTGCAGGGCGAGGAGACGCTCGGCGAGCTGATCAAGAACTTCGCGGCGGACCCGAAGACCTGCCTCTTCGGCACGCTGTCGCTCTGGCAGGGCGTCGACGTGCCCGGCCCCAGTTGTCAGCTGGTGGTGATGGACAAGATTCCGTTCCCGCGTCCGGACGACCCGCTGATGAGCGCGCGCCAGAAGGCGGTGGAGGAGGCGGGCGGCAACGGCTTCATGGCGGTCGCGGCCACCCATGCCGCGCTGCTGATGGCCCAGGGCGCTGGCCGGCTCGTCCGTGCGTCGGGCGACCGCGGTGTCGTCGCCGTGCTGGACCAGCGGCTCGCGACGGCCCGCTACGGCAGCTATCTGAAGGCGTCGATGCCCGACTTCTGGTTCACGACGGACCCGGACCAGGTCCGCAGATCGCTGTCGGCGATCGACGCGGCGGCACGGCAGACCGAGGCCTAGCGGTCGGCAGGCATGGGCAAGAGGGCCTCCCCTGTCAGGGGAAGGCCCTCGTCGGCGGGTCCTGTCGGCGAGCGGGTCGCGACAGCACAGGGCCCCGGAATCGGCGCAGGGATCCCGGGGCCCAGTCAGGGAGGCGGTCGATAAGGGTTGTCCGCCGCCGCTCTCAGACGCGGCGCAGGACGGCCACCACCTTGCCGAGGATCGTCGCGTCGTCGCCGGGGATCGGCTCGTACGCGGCGTTGTGCGGGAGGAGCCAGACATGGCCGTCCTCGCGCTTGAAACGCTTGACGGTGGCCTCGCCCTCCAGCATGGCGGCCACGATGTCGCCGTTCTCCGCGACCGGCTGACGGCGGACGGTGACCCAGTCGCCGTCGCAGATCGCGGCCTCGATCATCGAGTCACCGACGACCTTCAGCACGAAGAGCTCACCGTCGCCGACGAGCTGCCGGGGGAGCGGGAAGACGTCCTCGACCGACTCCTCGGCGAGGATCGGGCCACCGGCGGCGATGCGGCCGACCAGCGGGACGTACGACGCGGCGGGCTTGCCGGCGGTGTCCGTGGGCTGCACGGCCGCGGCCTGGTCGGACCCCCGCACCTCGTACGCGCGCGGACGGTGCGGGTCGCGGCGCAGGAAGCCCTTGCGCTCGAGCGCCATCAGCTGGTGTGCGACCGACGAGGTGCTGGACAGGCCGACCGCCTGGCCGATCTCCCGCATCGACGGGGGGTATCCGCGACGTTGCACGGAGTCCCGGATGACCTCGATCACCCGACGCTGACGGTCGGTGAGCCCCGAACTGTCCGCCCGGATGCCTGGAGGTCGGCCCGGCAGGGAGCGCTTGGGCCCCTCCGGGTTCATGGGTTCGTTCATCGCATGCACCGGCTCGGGTCGGCCCTGGGAGCGGTCCTGGGCAGTGATGGTGGCGCTGTCTGCGGTGGTGGTCACGTCGGCCCCTCTCGGTTGTCTCCCTGCTGGACAACGGTAGTGGCTTTCGAAAGGTTGCGCCAAACACACGTTCGAGTGAAAAAGCGGGGACAGCGTGACTTGATCATGTGTCTGGGTGTATGGCTGACGCGTTGCCCGCCCGGACGGAAGGGCTGCTTGTCGTATCCTCCCCGCCGGGGCCGACGGCCTCGTGGGGTGCGGCCCCAGTCTGCCATCCACCCTCCCGCCGGCCGGGAACCGGGCCCGGCTCTGCGCGAGAGTCCCACCACTCCTCCTCCTGGCGCTCACGGTAGCGCCGTGCGCACCCCGTGACAGGGCCGTACGCGCGCGTACGGCGAGTCGGGAACAGGGGGCATCGCGTGCTGGCAGTGACCGCGGGACCGCGGCCGGTGAAGGCCGTCGGCGCGACACGCGTCACAGCCTGGGTGAATGAGCCGAGCCCCATATCTAGTGGTTGGATATCCCCAGCGGCCCACAAGTTGTGGTCCCCCTGGACTTCGCATCCTCTGGGATCGCCTATGCTGAGGGCTGCTTCGAGGGGCCGGTGAGGCCCGGCGGGGCCATTGAGACTGCTGTGAGGAGGGATGGACCATGCATTGCCCCTTCTGCCGGCACCCCGACAGTCGCGTGGTCGACAGTCGTACGACCGACGACGGCACGTCGATCCGCAGGCGCCGCCAGTGCCCTGACTGCTCCCGTCGTTTCACGACCGTGGAGACGTGCTCGCTCATGGTGGTCAAGCGGTCCGGCGTCACCGAGCCCTTCAGCCGCACCAAGGTCATCAACGGCGTGCGCAAGGCATGCCAGGGACGGCCTGTGACCGAGGACGCGCTCGCCCAGCTCGGCCAGCGGGTCGAGGAAGCGGTGCGGGCCACCGGGAGCGCCGAGCTGACCACCCACGACGTGGGGCTGGCCATACTGGGCCCCTTGCAGGAGCTGGACCTCGTCGCCTATCTGCGGTTCGCCTCCGTCTACCGGGCGTTCGACTCGCTCGACGACTTCGAGGCCGCGATCGCGGAACTCAGGCAGACGGCACACCCCGTCGCGGACGACGGAGACCGCGAGGGCGCCGGGGAAGTGGAAGACGCTGTCGCGGGGAGCCGGGAAGACGACGGCGGGCGCGGAGGAACCGCGCAGGTTCCCGAGCCCGCCCACTCCGCCGACTGACCGGCGGGCCGGTTCCGGAACGGCAGCTCCGGATCCGGCCGGCGGCGGACCAAGACCTGTTGCGGGCGTAGCGAGTGGTGCCCGCAGCACAAGACAGAACACCGTGTCACGGGAACAAAGTGGCATTTCAGGGCGTTTTCGCCCGTACAGGGAGGCGGCATGACAGAGACGGCGAGCGGTCCGGCACGGGGTTCCCGAGCCAAGGGCGCCAAGGCGACCAAGGGCCTGCGCATCGAGCGCATTCACACGACCCCCGGCGTGCACCCCTATGACGAGGTGGCCTGGGAGCGCCGTGACGTCGTCATGACCAACTGGCGCGACGGCTCGGTCAACTTCGAGCAGCGTGGCGTCGAGTTCCCCGACTTCTGGTCGGTGAACGCGGTCAACATCGTCACCAGCAAGTACTTCCGGGGTGCCGTGGGCACCCCGCAGCGCGAGGTCAGCCTCAGGCAGCTGATCGACCGCATCGTGAAGACGTACCGGAAGGCCGGCGAGGACCACAGGTACTTCGCGTCGCCCGCCGACGCCGAGATCTTCGAGCACGAGCTGGCGTACGCCCTCCTGCACCAGATCTTCAGCTTCAACAGCCCTGTCTGGTTCAACGTGGGCACCTCGCAGCCCCAGCAGGTCTCCGCCTGCTTCATCCTGTCCGTCGACGACTCCATGGAGTCGATCCTCGACTGGTACAAGGAAGAGGGCATGATCTTCAAGGGCGGCTCCGGCGCCGGCCTGAACCTCTCCCGCATCCGCTCCTCCAAGGAGCTGCTCTCCTCCGGCGGCAACGCCTCCGGCCCGGTCTCCTTCATGCGCGGCGCCGACGCCTCCGCCGGCACCATCAAGTCCGGTGGTGCCACCCGCCGCGCCGCCAAGATGGTCGTCCTCGACGTGGATCACCCCGACATCGAGGACTTCATCGAGACGAAGGTCAAGGAGGAGGAGAAGATCCGCGTCCTGCGCGACGCGGGTTACGACATGGACCTGGGCGGCGACGACATCACGTCTGTCCAGTACCAGAACGCCAACAACTCCGTCCGCGTGAACGACGAGTTCATGAAGGCCGTCGAGCAGGGCGGCAAGTTCGGCCTGCGTGCGCGGATGACCGGCGACGTGATCGAGGAGGTCGACGCCAAGTCGCTCTTCCGCAAGATCGCCGAAGCCGCCTGGGCCTGCGCGGACCCGGGCATCCAGTACGACGACACCATCAACACCTGGCACACCTGCCCCGAGTCCGGCCGGATCACCGCGTCGAACCCGTGCAGCGAGTACATGCACCTGGACAACACGTCCTGCAACCTCGCCTCGCTGAACCTGATGAAGTTCCTCAAGGACGACGGCCAGGGCCACCAGTCCTTCGAGGCCGACCGCTTCCAGAAGGTGGTCGAGCTGGTCATCACCGCGATGGACATCTCGATCTGCTTCGCGGACTTCCCGACCCAGAAGATCGGCGAGAACACCCGAGCGTTCCGCCAGCTCGGCATCGGCTACGCCAACCTCGGCGCGCTGCTGATGGCGACCGGCCACGCCTACGACTCGGACGGCGGACGCTCCCTGGCCGGCGCCATCACGTCGCTGATGACGGGTACGGCCTACCGCCGCTCCTCCGAGCTGGCCGCGGTCGTCGGTCCGTACGACGGCTACGCCCGCAACGCCGACGCCCACAACCGCGTCATGAAGCAGCACTCCGACGCCAACCAGAAGGCCGTCGGCATCGACGACCTGGACAGCCCCGTCTGGGCCGCGGCCACGGAGGCCTGGCAGGACGTGCTGCGCCTCGGCGAGAGGAACGGCTTCCGTAACTCCCAGGCGTCCGTGCTCGCCCCGACCGGCACCATCGGTCTGGCGATGTCCTGCGACACCACCGGTGTCGAGCCCGACCTCGCCCTGGTCAAGTTCAAGAAGCTCGTCGGCGGCGGCTCGATGCAGATCGTCAACGGCACCGTGCCGCAGGCCCTGCGCCGCATGGGTTACCAGGAGGAGCAGATCGAGGCGATCGTCGCCCACATCGCCGACCACGGCAATGTGATCGACGCCCCCGGCCTCAAGCAGGAGCACTACGAGGTCTTCGACTGCGCCATGGGCGAGCGCGCCATCTCCCCGATGGGTCACGTCCGCATGATGGCCGCGATCCAGCCGTGGATCTCCGGCGCCATCTCCAAGACGGTCAACATGCCGGAGACGGCCACCGTCGAGGAGGTCGAGGAGATCTACTTCGAGGCCTGGAAGCTCGGCGTCAAGGCGCTCGCGATCTACCGCGACAACTGCAAGGTCGGCCAGCCCCTCTCCGCCAAGACCAAGGAGAAGGAGAAGGTCGAGATCGCGGAGAAGGCCGAGGAGACCATCCGTACCGCGGTCGAGAAGGTGGTCGAGTACCGCCCGGTCCGCAAGCGTCTCCCCAAGGGCCGCCCCGGCATCACCACGTCGTTCACGGTCGGTGGCGCCGAGGGTTACATGACCGCCAACTCCTACCCGGACGACGGTCTCGGCGAGGTCTTCCTGAAGATGTCCAAGCAGGGCTCGACGCTCGCGGGCATGATGGACGCCTTCTCCATCGCGGTCTCCGTCGGCCTTCAGTACGGCGTCCCGCTGGAGACGTACGTCTCGAAGTTCACCAACATGCGCTTCGAGCCGGCCGGCATGACGGACGACCCCGACGTGCGGATGGCCCAGTCGATCGTCGACTACATCTTCCGCCGCCTGGCGCTCGACTTCCTGCCCTTCGAGACCCGCTCCGCGCTCGGCATCCACTCCGCCGAGGAGCGTCAGCGGCACCTGGAGACCGGTTCGTACGAGCCGTCCGAGGAGGACGTCGACGTCGAGGGTCTGGCCCAGTCGGCCCCGCGCGCCCAGGAGCTGAAGGCCGTCGCCACGCCCAAGGCCGAGGTGGAGGCCGCCAAGCCGGCCCCCCAGCAGGCCCACACCAGCGCCGAGCTGGTGGAGATGCAGCTGGGCATCCAGGCCGACGCTCCGCTGTGCTTCTCCTGCGGCACCAAGATGCAGCGCGCCGGTTCCTGCTACATCTGCGAGGGCTGCGGCTCGACCAGCGGTTGCAGCTGACCCCGAGTAGCACCGGCCAGGTGTGACGACCTGGCGGAGGGCGGTGGAGCCGGTTCCGGCTCCACCGCCCTCGTGCGTTCCCGGTGATCAGGACCGGCGCAGTCGGCCCATGATCCTCGTGAAGGTCGCCGGGTCGTCCTCGTAGCCCTGCACGCCGTCGCGGAGCGACCAGCCGTCGGCCGGGTCGCGCACGAACTCCGCGACCGTGGCGGCCGTCGCGCCGAGCACGCCGCCGAAGTCGTCCTCGGCCAGCACGGTGTAGCCCTCGCGGATCCGGAACGCCGGATTGAGCACGCTGACGAAGGTGCGCTCCTCGGGGCGCTGCTGGATGACGACGCCGACCACCACGCGCGCGTACCGCGCGTCCAGCCGGTCGAGTTCGAGTGTCATGACCTCGTCCCAGCCGAAGCCCCTGCCGTCCGTGCTGTCACGGTTGAGCGTGATGGTGCCGTCCGGAGAGCGGCTGTCGAAGTGCACCACGTAGGCGGGCTCGCCCCGCGGGTCGTCCGCCAGGTAGGTCCCGGCCACTATGTCCAGGTCGGTCGGCGGTTCGCCCGCCGGACTCGGGTCCCACTTCAGTGCCATCTCGACCTTGCGGATCCCCTTGTTGAGGCCGTTCACCGGTCTTCCCCTCCCCGTCCCCGTCTGCTGTCGCGCCGAAATGGCCGCCCATCAGGGCCGGTTGTCCATCCTGCCACGCGCGTGTGACAGCACGCACGGATGCCGGGCGTCCAGGAGTGACCGACGCCACGTCCGCTGGCCTTACCATGGCGCGGTGCTGGTCAAGTGGATTCGCTGCACCGTGGTGGACCGCCGCGGTTTCGAGCGGGGGCAGCGGAAGTGGGCGGGGCTTCTGGGGGAGCCGGGATTTCGGGGACAGGGCGGGGGCTGGAGCAGGGGACGGCCCTCGGTCGCGCACGTCTTCGCCTTCTGGGAGAGCCGCGCCTTCTACGACTCCTTCATGGCGCGCTCCCACGACCGGCTCGCGACCGCCCAGGCGGGCACCTTCAAGGACGCCCGGGTCCGGTTGTTCGACTACCGCTTCGACGTGAAGACGGGCTTCGAACCCCGCTTCACCGATTCCGACCTGGTGCGGGTGGCCCTGTGCCGGGTCCACGAGGAACGCGCCGAACACTTCACCCTGATGCAGGAGAAGGTGTGGAACCCGGCCATGGCCGGTTCGCCCGGCATGATCCGCGGCCTGTTCGCCGAGGCGCCGGGACACGAGTTCCTGGTCCTGTCGATGTGGCGCTCGCAGGCCGAGCACGGCAAGTACCGCACCGAGCGAGTGGAGCGGCTCGCCCTGCGCGCACAGACGGAAGCGGACGTCTCCGCCCTCACCGGCGACATCGTCGAGCTGGAACCGACCTGGATAGTTTGAAGCCCGGACCTGCCGGTGGTGTGTGGGCTGACGCCCCTCCCGCGTGCGGGTTTCGTGTGACCTACGCCGTATGGAGGCCGTGCGAGTGCTCGATCGGCCGCCACTCGATCTAGTGTTTTCGCATGGCAAGACCACGGCGCATCGTCCTTGTCCGGCACGGGGAGTCGATGGGCAATGTCGATGACACCGTCTACGAGCGGGAACCCGACCACGCGCTGGCCCTGACGGAGCGGGGCCGGCAGCAGGCGGAGGAGACGGGCAGGAGGCTGCGGGAGGTGTTCGGCGAGGAGCAGGTCAGCGTGTACGTCTCGCCCTACCGGCGCACGCATGAGACCCTCCGCGCCTTCCACCTCGACCGCGGCCGCATACGCGTGCGGGAGGAGCCCCGGCTGCGGGAGCAGGACTGGGGGAACTGGCAGGACCGCGACGACGTCCGCCTCCAGAAGGCCTACCGCGACGCCTACGGACACTTCTTCTACCGTTTCGCCCAGGGCGAGAGCGGGGCGGACGTGTACGACCGGGTCGGAGGCTTCCTGGAGAGCCTGTTCCGCAGTTTCGAGGCGCCCGACCATCCGCCGAACGTGCTGATAGTGACGCACGGCCTGGCCATGCGGCTGTTCTGCATGCGCTGGTTCCACTGGACGGTCGCCGAGTTCGAGTCCCTGTCGAATCCGGGGAACGCCGAGATGCGGATGCTCGTTCTCGGGGACGACGGCAAGTACGCCCTCGACCGGCCCTTCAACCGCTGGCGAGATCCGGAGCCGTACGGGATCACTGGAGAGTGGCAGAGCGATGACCGTTGACTCCTCCCCCGAGGGACGCCTGAGGCGCGCCCTGTCGGCCCTGCGCGGACTCGCGACGGGGGACGCGCTGGGCTCGCAGTTCTTCGTGCCGGCGCACTATCCGCTGCTGAAGCACCGGGAACTGCCGCCCGGCCCCTGGCAGTGGACGGACGACACGGAGATGGCCTGCTCCGTCGTCGCCGTCCTGGCCGCCCACCGACGAATCGACCAGGACGCCCTGGCCCACTCCTTCGCCGCGCACCACGACTTCGACCGTGGTTACGGTCCCGCCGTCAACCGACTGCTGAGGCTGGTCCGGGAAGGCGGCGACTGGCGCGAACTCGCCGCCGCACTGTTCAACGGCCAGGGGTCCTGGGGCAACGGCGCCGCCATGCGGATCGCTCCCCTGGGCGCCTGGTACGCCGACGACCCCGAGCAGGCGACCCACCAGGCGGAGATCTCCGCCTACCCCACGCACCAGCACAGGGAGGCAGTGGTCGGCGCCATGGCAGTCGCCGCGGCCGCGGCGCTGGCCGGCGGGCCGGGAGGTCCGCCCAGCCCGGACGCGCTCCTGGAGGGCGTGATCGGTCTCATCCCCAGGAGCGCGGTGACCGCTGGGCTGCGGCGCGCCCGGGACATGCTCGACTACGGCGACGCCGGCACCGTCGCGGCGGTGCTGGGCTGCGGACGGCGTACGACGGCCCATGACACCGTGCCCTTCGCGCTCTGGTCCGCGGCCCGCTCCCTCGGCGACTACGAGGAGGCCTTCTGGACCACCGCTCAGGCCGGCGGGGACGTGGACACGACCTGCGCCATCGTGGGCGGTGTCATCGCCTCGGGAAGGACCGGGGCGCCTCCCGCCACCTGGGTGGAGCGGGTGGAGGCCCTGCCGGCCTGGGTGCCGACGCCCGCCTGAGGGGTGCCGTCTCTGCGTACCGAGCGGACTCCGCCTGCCCTTGGAAGAACCGCGAGTGGCAACACAGGGTGGTCGGCGGGAACTCTGTGTGAACGGTGGTGCGTTGTCCGGGTGTCCGCTGCGCGAGCGGTGAGCGCGGGAGCGGGGAGAGGGCAGGGCGGTCGTGGTGGAGGGGAGGTGCGGGGGTGCTCATGAGGTTCGTGGTGTGGGTGGTCGTCCTGCTGTCCGCGATGTCGGCGGGGGTGTTCGGCGGGCGGGTGCCTGCGCGGGTCGGTTCGGGCGGCGTCCGAGGCCGGGCGAGCGGCCGCGGACGTGCGCCCACGAGGTTCGTCGACGACGGTCCGCGGCCGGCCCGCGCGCCCTTCCGTTCAGCCGATCATGGGGCCCGATGTGCCCGACAGGGCCTCCAGATCGCTCTTGCGGACGCGGATGACCAGCACGGAGATCACCACGGCGAGCGCGGCCATCGCGACGGCCGGTATGAAGGCCGTCGAGATCCCGTGGGCCAGAACCTCATGTCCCCAGGGAGCGGGCAACTGGTGGGTCGCGGCGAACTCGGCCTTCTGTTGCGCCGATCCCTCGGCGAGGAACTTCGGCAACTGCTTCTCCGCCTCGTCGGTGCTGGCCGAACCGAAGACGGTGGTCAGAAGGGCCAGTCCGATCGAACCCCCCACCTGCTGCGTGGCGTTGAGCAGACCCGACGCGGCGCCCGCCTCGTGCTGGTCGACGCCGGACACGGCGGTGACCGTCGCTGTGACGAAGTTCAGGCCCATCCCGAAGCCGAACACCACCATCGGTCCGAGCACCCCGCCGAGGTAGGAGCTGTCGGGATTGATGAAGGTCTGCCACACGAGCCCGACCACCACCAGCGAGGAGCCGGCGAGCATGAACGGTTTGGGGCCGAGGACCGGCAGGAACCGCTGCGACAGACCCGCGCCGAAGGCGATCGCGACCGTGACGGGGAGGAAGGCGAGCCCGGCCTTGATCGGGCTGTAACCGAGCACGTTCTGCACGAACAGGACGATGTAGAAGAACATGCCGAACATGGCCGCGGCGAGGCTCAGCATGATCACGTAGGTACCGGAGCGATTCCGGTCGGCGAACATCCTCAGGGGGGTGATCGGCTCCTTGGCGCGCATCTCCGTGAACACGAAGGCGATCAGCAGCGCCAGGGCCACCCCGAAGGCGGCGAGGGTCACCTCGTCCCGCCAGCCGTCCTCGGCGGCCCGGATGAAGCCGTAGACCAGGGACGCCATTCCCACCGTGGAGGTGAGGGCACCCGCGATGTCGAAACGTCCGGGGTGTCGTTCGGACTCCCCGATGTACAACGGGGTGAGGACGGCGATGAGGGCGCCGATGGGCAGGTTGACGAAGAGCACCCAGCGCCAGTCGAGCCACTCGGTGAGCATGCCGCCCGCCAGCAGACCGATGGCTCCTCCGCCCGCGGACACCGAGGCGAAGACTCCGAAGGCCCGGTTGCGTTCCGGGCCCTCGGGGAAGGTGGTGGTGATGAGCGCCAGCGAGGTCGGCGAGGCGATGGCGCCTCCGACCCCCTGGAGGGCGCGCGCCGCCAGCAACTGCCAGGGTTCCTGGGCCAGGCCGCCCAGCAGCGAGGCGAAGGTGAACAGCAGGATGCCGGTCATGAACACCCGGCGCCGGCCCAGGATGTCACCGGCGCGGGCACCGAGCAGGAGCAGACCGCCGAAGGTCAGGGTGTAGGCGCTGACCACCCAGGTGAGGTCCGTGGTGCTGAACGCGAGCGCTTCTTGAATGTGCGGGAGTGCGATGTTCACAATCGTCGCGTCGAGCACCACCATGAGTTGGCACGCCGCGATGACGGTGAGCGCGATGCCGGGATGTCCCTCCCGGCGGGCCGCGCCCGGTTTCTGGTCCTGGATCAACGGAGAGGTCGTCACTATGGGTCCCCCACAAGTGCCTTAGTGAACGGTGACGTTCACTGCCGCGTCAACGGTAGTCAGTCGCCCGTAGTGAACGCAAGCGTTCACTTATAGCGCTCCCCGGCGTGTCCCTCACCGCTCCGCACGGCGCCCCGCCGCGCTCCCCGCATCGAGCCCCCGCTCACCCCGCTCGCTGGAGACACACAGATGGTTACTTCGCGCTGGACGGCCGCTCCCGCTCAGGCGGCCTCCTCCCGCCGGCGCGGCGTCGTCCTCGAACGCGCGATCCTCGACGCCGCCCTGGAGCAACTGGGCACGGTCGGGTGGAACGGCCTCACGATGGAAGGTGTGGCGGCCGGAGCCCAGACCGGCAAGGCGGCCGTGTACCGCCGCTGGCCTTCCAAGGAGGATCTCGTCGCCGACGCCCTCCGGGCCGGACTGCCGCGGCTGGGCCCGGTGCCCGATCTGGGGAACGTCCGTGAGGACCTGCTGGCCCTGGCGCTCAGAGCACGCGACGCCATGTATTCACGGCCTGGTTTCGCGTTGCGCTCGATCATTCACGAGTGCGATCCGCGTCAGGCGGAGCGCTTCCATACCCTGATCGTCGAAGGGGTCGTCGAGCCGACCGTGCGACTGCTGTGCGAGGTCATCAGCCGTGGAATAGAGCGAGGTGAGGTGAGGGCCGATGCCGCGAACGGCTATGTCCTGGACGCGATTCCGGCCATGATGATGTACCGGTCCAAGATGTGCGGCAGCGAATGGATCGATCGGGAGGTGGAGGAGCTGATCGACCAGCTCATGCTGCCGCTCCTGCGGCCGGACGCGGGCTGAGGGGGGCGAGCGGGCGTCCCTGGGTGACCGCGGCGGGCTGTCCTGGCGACCGGGGTGTCGTGGGGGATCCGACCGGGGTGTCGCGAGAGGATCCGGGCGGCGTAGGCTAAGGCCGCCATGCCGTACGAACCGCCTACTCACACCGTCGAGCGCTCCCTCCGCGCCACGACCGGGGCCAAGATCATCGCCGGTGTCGACGAAGTGGGCCGCGGTGCGTGGGCCGGTCCCGTCACCGTCTGCGCGGCGGTCACCGGACTTCGCCGGCCTCCCGTGGGCCTCACCGACTCCAAGCTCCTCTCCGTCAAGCGTCGCAACGAGCTCGCCGTGGAACTGGCGACGTGGGTGACCTCGTACGCCCTGGGGCACGCCTCGCCGGAGGAAATCGACGACCTGGGGATGACCGCCGCTCTGCGGCTCGCCGCGGTGCGTGCTCTGGACGCCCTGCCGGTCCGCCCCGAGGCGGTGATCCTCGACGGGAAGCACGACTACCTGGGCGACCCCTGGAGGGTCCGCACGGTGATCAAGGGTGATCAGTCCTGCGTGGCGGTCGCGGCGGCCTCGGTGCTCGCCAAGGTCCGGCGCGACAAAATGATGGCCGAACTGGGTAGCGAGCATGCAGACTTCGGCTTTGCGGACAACGCCGGGTATCCGTCACCCGTCCACAAGGCCGCACTGGAGGAGCGGGGCCCCACCCCGTACCACCGCTTGTCGTGGGCGTATCTTGATGCGCTGCCCCAGTGGCGGCACCTCAAGAAGGCCCGCAGCTGGGCGGACGGAAGCGTTCCGAAGATCGAGGGCCAGCTCGGCTTCGACTTCTGACGATTCCGCTCGCACTGATGTGCCACCTACTGGCGCGAGCCGCACGAATGTTTGATAGATATCAGCCCATGCCTCTCATTCCCGAGGAGCCTCAGATTCACGAGAGTGCCCAGGGTCCGCGCGCCACTCCGGCCAGCGGCCGCACCGCGCCGACCCCTCGACCCGTACCCGGCCCCCGTCCTGCGGCTCCGTCGCGCCCCGGTCGTCCAGGTCCTGTCCGGCCCACGCCACCGGTGCAGCGCGCGCCGCGCGATGTGGCCGCCACGCCCGGGCCTCCGACCCCGGCCACCCCTGCCGCTTCCGCCTCCGTGTCCGCTCCGGCGACTGTCCAGATCCAGCTGATCCCGGCCTCGGCCGAGGGCGCGCTGGACGCCGCCGAAGGGGCCGTCGACCTGCTGCTCGAGTCGGGCCGCGCCCCCGGTGAGGTACTGGTGGTCACCACCGGCGAACAGCACCCCTGGGCAGCCCACGAACTGTCCTTCGGTGAGGCCTCCTACTGGGCACAGCACGACACGGGGGACGACGTCTTCTACGCCGACGCCGCCGCGTTGGAACGAGCGGCGGTGCGTCCCGTGGTCGTCGTCGCCGTCAACGGCGGGACCGGAGCCCTTGTCGCCTCCGCCCTCCCGTCGGCCCACGCCCGGGCCGGTGCCCTGCTGATCGTCTGCGGTGACCCGCAGCAGATCAACTCCGTGCTGGGCACGGGCATCTGAGCCACCCCCGGTCGTCCCGAGAGTGCCCGGGTGCGGGAGGCGCCGCTCCGCGGCACCTCCACGACGGGTGTTCGCCTGTGCGGGGCCGGGGGTGTCCGGGTGCGCCGCCTCGGCGTACGCGGACGGGCCCCTGGTGCCATGCGGCCAGGACGCGTCTGCGTGTGGTCCCGCGCCCGGACGTCGTCACGGGCGGTGCCGGCGCCCGTGACCCTGCGGCACGACACGGCACCGGGCACCCGGTTCCCCGAGGAAATGTGGATGCCAGGTCTCTCGGGACCCTCAGCGGCAAGGGCGGATCGTTCTGCCGAGTCAGCGGACGGCAGCCTCTCAGCGGGCGGCCGCGCGGCGCAGCACCTCCGAGGCTGCGCCGCCGGTCCGCGGCAACGGCGGCGGCGCCTCGGACAGCGCGAAGGGCTCCGGCGGCGAATCCGCGTGTGGACGGCGGCCCCCGCGGCCCTCGCCGAGAACCTGCCAGCCGTCCCGGGTGAGGGTGATGTACGCCCCGCAGCGCAGCCCGTGCAACGTGCAGGCGTCCCGCAGACCCCACATCCAGGCGCCGTCCTCCTCCGTCCAGCGGGCGTCGCCCTCACGGCAGTAGAGCAGCACGGCTGTGCGCACCGGCGTACGGCGCCGCAGATCGTGCGGGATGACCCGGCGCAACTGGGCGAGCAGCGCGTTGCGGAACATCCAGCCGTCGGCCTGCGCCTGGCGTCGCGTGAACGAGGCGCTGGCCAGCAACCGTTCGTCCGGATCGAGCACCGCCACGATCGCGGTGGCAGGCCTGGGCCGATGCCGTGCGTGGAGGCCGCTGACGACCTCCCGCGGGCTGCGCAACAGCGGGATGCCGGCCGAAGCCCACTCCGCGGGTTCGAGCAAGCGGTTGGCGGAAGCGGCGGACGTGGACGTCGACAACGATGCCGATGACGGAGCGATTCCGAGGGTCACGAGCCTCCCTTCGGCTACGGCCCACACCTGCGGGCGGGTCGGATTCGGGGGCGCGCACACCGCAGCAGAGCCCTGCCGGGCCACGGGCGAGCCGTGCGGGGAGCGGAACTCAATTCTTCCTGTCGAACTTGGATGCGGCAACGAGCAATTGGGGCCACCGACCCTTATGTGGCGGAGAGTGTCTTATATCCTTACCCCATGAGCGCAGGGTGACGCGTGTGCCGGCCGGACACCCGCACACCCACCTGCCCGGGAGGCGGCGTTCCCCCGCAGACACGCAGGCGGTCGCCTTCCGGGCCGCCCCCGCTGCGCCGTACCCCCGCGGACGCGACCGCTCACGCAGGGTGAGGTGGCCGATTGTCAGTGCCATCGGGTTGCATGGGGGCATGGACAACCTGGAGCTCCGCACCGAAGCAGATGCCATCCTCGCCGAGCTGGTCGGTGTGCCGGGGGCGCGGCTGCGGGAGGACCAGTGGCAGGCGGTGGCGGCCCTGGTCGAGGAGCACCGACGGGCACTGGTGGTGCAGCGCACCGGCTGGGGCAAGTCGGCGGTGTACTTCGTCGCCACCGCTCTGTTGCGCCGGCGCGGTTCCGGACCGACGGTGATCGTCTCGCCGCTGCTGGCACTGATGCGCAACCAGGTCGAGGCGGCGGAGCGGGCCGGCATCCGGGCACGCACCATCAACTCGGCCAATCCGGAGGAGTGGGAGACCATCTACAAGGAGGTCGAGCACGGCGAGACCGACGTTCTCCTCGTCAGCCCGGAACGCCTCAACTCCGTTGATTTCCGCGACCAGGTGCTTCCCAGGCTGGCGGCCACGACCGGTCTGCTGGTGGTCGACGAGGCGCACTGCATCTCCGACTGGGGCCACGACTTCCGCCCCGACTACCGTCGGCTGCGGGCCATGCTGGGGGATCTCGCCCCCGGAGTGCCCGTCCTGGCCACCACCGCGACGGCCAACGCGCGGGTCACCGCCGACGTGGCCGAGCAACTGGGTACCGGCGCCGGCGAGGCACTGGTGCTGCGCGGCTCGCTGGAAAGGGAGAGCCTCCGGCTCGGAGTCGTCCGGCTGCCCGACGCCGCGCACCGCCTGGCCTGGCTCGCCGAGCACCTGGACGAGCTGCCGGGATCCGGAATCATCTACGCCCTCACGGTCGCCGCGGCCGAGGAGGCCACCGCCTTCCTGCGGCAGCGCGGCTTCACGGTGGACTCGTACACGGGTCGCACGGAGAACGCCGACCGTCTCCAGGCCGAGGCCGACCTCCAGGAGAACCGGGTCAAGGCGCTCGTGGCGACCTCCGCGCTGGGCATGGGGTTCGACAAGCCGGACCTGGGATTCGTCGTCCATCTCGGCTCACCCTCCTCGCCGATCGCCTACTACCAGCAGGTGGGCCGTGCCGGCCGAGGTGTGGAGCACGCCGAGGTGCTGCTGCTGCCCGGCAAGGAGGACGAAGCCATCTGGCGCTACTTCGCCGACACCGCCTTCCCGCCCGAGGCACAGGTCCGCCAGACTCTCTCGGCGCTCGCCGACGCCGGGCGACCGCTGTCCGTGCCGGCCCTGGAGGCGTTGGTGGACCTGCGACGCACCCGGCTGGAGACGATGCTGAAGGTCCTCGACGTCGACGGAGCCGTCAAACGGGTGAAGGGCGGCTGGGCGAGCACCGGGCAGCCCTGGACGTACGACGCCCAGCGGTACGCCTGGGTGGCCCGGCAGCGGGCGACCGAGCAGCAGGCCATGCGCGACTACGTGAGCACGACCGAGTGCCGGATGGAGTTCCTGCGCCGGCAGCTGGACGACGAGGGAGCGGTCCCGTGCGGCCGGTGCGACAACTGCGCCGGTGCCTGGATCGGCTCCTCGGTCTCGACCGAGGCCCTCACCGGGGCGACGAAGGAACTGGACCGCCCCGGGGTGGAGGTCGAGCCGCGCCGGATGTGGCCGACCGGCATGCCCGCCCTGGGTATCGACCTCAAGGGACGCATCCCCGCCCGCGAGCAGTGCTCCACCGGGCGCGCCCTGGGCCGTCTCTCGGACATCGGCTGGGGCAACCGGCTGCGCCCCCTGCTGGCCGAGAACGCCCCTGACGGGCCCGTACCCGACGAGGTCCTGAAGGCCGCGGTGGCCGTCCTCGCCGACTGGGCGCGCTCTCCGGGCGGCTGGGCAGCGAACGCCCCCGACACGTCGGCGCGACCTGTGGGAGTCGTCGCCGTCCCGTCCCTGGCCCGCCCCCAGCTGGTCGGCTCCCTCGCCGAGGGCATCGCGACCATCGGCCGACTCCCCTTCCTGGGCACCTTGACGTACACCGGCCAGGGCGGCGCCCACGCGGTACGTCGCAGCAACTCCGCTCAACGGCTCAGGGCGCTCTCGGACGCCTTCACCGTCTCGCAGGAACTGGCCGGCGCCCTGGCGGCCTCTCCCGGTCCCGTACTGCTCGTCGACGACTACACCGACTCCGGATGGACCCTCGCGGTCGCGGCCCGCCTCCTCCGTCGGGCGGGCAGCGCGGAGGTCCTCCCGCTGGTCCTCGCCGCGGCGGGATGAGTTTCCCCTCCCGTCCGAGGCGTGACGGTGCGTGCGCCCGGCCCGGTACCTCTGCGGCGGGCGCGCACCCCGGACGCCGTTCGGCCCCAGCGGCACCACGTGCGCCGGGAACGCCGTACGCCCGGAGCGGCACCAGCGGCATCCGGACGGCCGAGACCGCTGGACGTGGTCAGACTCTGCCGGTTCTCGCCATGGACGACGAAGACCGATGCCGTGGCACCCGGTGACGGCGGCGTGGGCGGCACGGCGCGGTCTCGGTCGGCCTCGCACGGCCTGTCTCCTGCTCCGACGCTCTCGGCGTGGCCTTCACGGGCACCGTCCCGGCCGACCTGGCGGTCAACTGCGCCGCGCGTCCGCACTGGATGTACAGGCCGCCGCTACTGAGCAGCGACCGGGGTTTCAGCGTGCAGGACCTCGACGTCGCCGTCGCCGGGCCGTTGTCGGTCGAGCCGCCGTCAGCGGCCGGAAAGCCACGCCTCGTCGTCGGTGGCGTGGGCCAGGACGCGCTGGAGGAGCAGGCGCAGCGTCTCGGTCTCGTCCGCGGTCAGATCGCCGAGCAGCTCCGTCTCCACCCGCTCCAGCGGCCCGTCGATGCGGTGCAGCAGGTAGCGCGCCGTGTCGGTGATCTCCAGTCGGCGCGAACGGTCGTCGGAGCCGGGGCGCCGGCGCACGTGCCCCGCCTCGACCAGCTCGTTGACCAACTGGTGCACCGACTGACGGGCGATGCCGAGCTGGCGGGCCAGGTCCGCCATGGTCAGCTCGGGTTCGAGCGAGGGTTGCGCGAGGAGCCCGTACTGACGCACGGTCAGATCGTAGCCGTACAAGCGTGCGTCGACCCGGCGGGTGACCACCGTGCTGGCCGCGGCCAGGAGATACGGGATGTGTGCCCTCAAGACGGATTCACCTCACCTCGGCCGCGCGGAGAATTACCCTCTCGACGGTATGCCAAGCTCCGGCAGCCGGAAGCTGGTCCGCACGCGTGCGCGGCGGGTGGGGCACCGCCCCGAGGCGGTGCTCGAACGGTTCGAAGCGGTGATCCGAGGCTGGGGGCGAAGGTTCCGTCGGTCCGGTAGGCCCGTACACCGATGCGAGGGGCCGCGAGTCCGTCACGTCGGATCGTCCCGGCCGCAGACGTCCGGATCCGGGTCGGCGGGCGGTCCCTATAACTCGTGGAAGCCAGGGGTGCAGGCCACCAGGAGCGTTCCGTCCCACAGCCGCCCGCCGCCTCGCCCCTCGGCACCCGGGAGAGGACCGGCCCGAAGAAGGCCACCGGAGGGTGGTCCGGGGCCGCCGGGTCCGCGGTGGCGACCACCGGCGTCCCGGTGCGTGGACCGAGCAACCGGACTGCCTCGGCGTGCGAGGCCCGCAGCTCCGCGTCGTACGTGGTGGAGGAGCCGGCCGCCGCCAGCGCGGCCGGCAGCGCGGCGCCGGTCAGGGCGTCGGCCGGATCGTTGATCCACTTCTTGACGTTCCCTGCGGAATCGGGGCCGTCGGTGTCGTGGTCGGCGGTGTCGCGGCCGTCCCACAGTGCGGTGTGGAAGCGTGCCAGGGCCTCCTGCCCGTGGTGCCGCCCGCCGTACCGATGCGCACCGGAACCATGAGGTGGTTCCCGGGGTCCCCCTCCGGATCGTCGTCGCGGCCCTCGTTGAGGAGCGTCAGGCTCATGAGGTGGCGGCGCAGGTGCAGCGGGCGCACCCGGGCCGCCTCCGTCAGCCAGCGGGAGATCAGCCAGGTGTACGGGCAGGCGGGGTCGAACCAGAGGTCCACGGTGCGGGGCCGGCCTCGAGCTGTCACGGGTGCTCCTTGGGATGCTCGCTGCGGCGTCACAGGGTGGCGTTGCGCATGCCGCGGATGCCGGCCGCGACCCCCAGCACGGCGACGGCCACCGTCGCCACGAGGGCGTAGAGCACGCTCGACTCGGTGAACCGTTCGTCGAACAGGGCACGTTCGGCCTCGACGACATACGTCACCGGGTTGATCCGGCTGAGGACGTACAGCCAGGCCGGTGCCGAGGGCTCGGTGATGGGCAGCAGGATCCCGGAGAGCAGCAGCAGAGGGAAGAAGACGACCTGCTGCACCCCGTAGAAGAGGGTCCGCCGCTTGCGGGAGTGGAGCGCCAGGGTGAAGGGAGGGCGCCGATCCCGACGCCGAAGACGGTCAGCAGGGCCAGCCCTGCCAGGGCGCCGGCCGGGCGCAGCCGGAAGTCGGTCGGCAGCAGCAATAAGAGGATCAGCAGGGCCTGCGTCAGCAGGACAACGACCTCCTTCAGGGACCGGCCGACGAGCATCGCGGCCCGGTCGATCGGAGTGACGAGCATGCGCTCGAAGACGCCCGAGGACATCTCGTCGAGCAGGGAGGCGCCGGCCCCGGCGGTGGAGGAGAGGCCGAGCAGAACCAGCATGCCCGGTACGAACCACTGCCAGGGGGAGCCCGTGCCCGGCCCTGCGCCGGCCGCCTCCGATCCGCGGAGCAGGGGTGCGAAGAGTCCGAGGAAGAGGAAGGGCAGCATCATCGTGAAGAGCGGGCCTGCGGGCTGCCGGAGTTCGGGTCCCAGCTCGCGGGCGAACGCGGTCCGGGTGTCGGTGATCACCTTCATGAGCGGACTCCGTGGTCCGTGGCGGTCGGGGCGTCCGTGTTCACCCGCAGGGTGCGGCAGGTCAGGCTGAGGAAGACGTCGTCGAGGGTGGGGCGGGCGAGCCGGACGAACAGCGCCGGCACGCCGGCTGCTTCCAGCTCGCGCAGCAGGACGGGGAGCCGGGCGTCGCCGCTCGGGGTGCGCAACTATTGGTGCCGGCGCTGTTGCCCTGACCGAGGTAGCCGATGCGGCGCCGCACTCCGGCCGGATCGGTCAGGACGTCGTGCCCGGCGACGGTCGCGGTGCCCGAGGACGCGGGCAACAGGGTGGTCAGCATCCGCAGGGTGGTGGTCTTCCCGGCGCCGTTCGGGCCGAGGAAGGCGACCACCGAGCCGGCCTCGATGTCGAGGTCCAGGCCGCGCACGGCGTCGACGGTCTCTCCTTCGACGCGGAAGCTGCGGTGAGGCAGCGGGTCTGAATCATGGGGCTCCCGTACGGAGTTCGTGGAGGGCGTCACGCAGGCCGGTCCCGGGCGGGGGCAGTCGGTTCGGCCCGCGCAGGCTGATGGGGCATCAGGTGTCCTCAGCTCTTGACGCCTAGGAGCTTAGAAACGTCAATGACGTATTTGTCAGGCTCCCTGACGGTCTCCATGGCTGAGCAGGTCCGGCGCTCTCGAGGCAATGTCGTGACCCTGATCGGACTTATCCACAGGGGCAACCGAAACCTTGTCGTCCGCGAGATCGTCTGCTCATGACGAATCACAGCGAAACGGCCGGATCCTTCGAAAACGGCGACATCGCCGGACGTGGTGGGCATCCCGGATACGGTCCGTACGGTGGTCAGGCCGCATACGACGACAAGGCCGCCGCGTACGACGACACGACCACCGCGCACGACCGTGAGGCGGCCTACGAAGGCCATGTCCCGTACGACGGACGCCCTGCGTACGACGGAGGCCCCGCCGCGCACCAGGTGACCCTGCGCACCCCGGCCGAGCTGGCCGACGCCCTGCCCTACCTGCTCGGGTACCGCCCCGAGGACAGCATCGTGCTCGTCGCCCTCCACGGCCGCGGCGCGAGGGGCAGGTTCGGCGGCCGGGCCCGTCTCGGCATCCCGGCGAACCCGGACGACTGGCCGGCGGTGGCCCGGCAACTGGCACAGGGACTCGTGATCGGCTGCGAACGCAGGGGAGACCGTCCCGCGCAGATCGTCGCCTACCTCTGCCAGGAACCGGCGAAGGGCGAGACGGGCCGACGGGTGAGGGAGCGCCTCCAGCCGCTCGCACACACCCTGCGAGTCGAATGCGGTCGACTCGACATTCCGGTGATCGAGGCGCTGTGCATCTCGGACGGCCGCTTCTGGTCGTACTGCTGCTCGGGCGAGGGCTGCTGCCCCGTCGAAGGAGTGCCGATGGGCCTGCCGGGCACATCCGTGCTGGCCGCGGCCGCCACCTACGCCGGTATCCAGGTCCGCGGCACGTTGCGGGAGTTGCGGGCCCGGCTGCTTCCGCTGGAGACCGGCGCCGCCGTGGAACAGGAGGTGGCCCTCGACACCGCGGGCATGGATTTGGTCCCGAAGATGCTCCGCGACCCGAGTCGCGCGGCCGTCGCGGAGGAGACCATCGCACTGGCCGCGCGCGTGATGCGCAGGTTCGCCGAGGCACCCACGGTGGCCGGCGCCCTCCCCGCGGACCGGCGGGACGACGAACTCCTGGCCTGCGACGAAGCCGCGGCCCTCATTCTCGGCCTCCAGGACCGGACGACGCGGGACCGCGCGGCCGAGTGGATGGAGGGCGAGGAGGCGGCACCCGCTCTGCGTCTCTGGCGAGCGCTGGCCCGCCGCTGCGTCGGCCCCTACGGCGAGCACGCGGCGGCCCCGCTCACCCTCGCCGGCTGGGTCGCCTGGTCCAGCGGTGATGAACTCGAGGCCCGCGAGGCCCTCGCCATGGCCCTGGGCGCGGATCCGAGCTACCTCTTCGCCCGCCTCCTGCACGAGGCATGCAACGAGGGTCTCGACCCCGAATCGGTCCGACGCTGCCTGCGGGCCGAGCGGCAGGTGCGCGGGCCGGGAGCCGAAGAAGGAACCGACCTTCCGTGCGACGCCGGCATCGAAGCCGCATCCGAAGCCGGGGGTGTAGCGGGGGCCGAAACCGGGACCGCGGCCGAAGTCGGGGCCGGAACCGGGGTCCGGGCCGGAGTCGGGGCAAGGGCTGGGGCCCCAGCCGAAGCCGGGGTCGCCGCTTCCGGAAGCGGCGCCGACAAAACCGGCGGCCGGGGCGAAGCCCCGCACGGGGCGGCATCGCAGGCCGGCAGCACCACCGGTGGCGCTCCGGGACCGATGCAAGCCCCTTCAGCTACTGCCGGCCGTCGGAGGCGCCGTGTGCGTTCGGCCGGCGCCGCCGGCTCTCTCGCGCGGACGACGGCGGCGCCTCGGAAGGAGCGGGGAGCGAAAGTCCTCGGTGCCCGTGCGGCCGGTTCGACCCGCCCCGGCGCTCCCGGCCAAGGCGAGACGCGCTCGCGCGCTCGCACCTCGGACAGGGTCGCCGCACGGCGGCGGAGCGGCTGCGCGGACGGCGACGAGATCACAGGACAGAGGTGAGCCGACACCGCTCCTGCGCAGTACGCGGGGTGCTCGGTCGGTCGTCCTGGGACCCGGCCGGGCGACGCTCACGGCCGACACCCCGCGCGCCAGCCCGACGGCCGACACCCCGCCAGCCGGACAGCCAGGCGGCCGGACATCCGGGGAGCGGCCGATCGTCCTCTCCACCGCCATTCGGCGGGGCCGCCGCACCCCCGGGCGTGACCTGGCGGAGCGGCCACCGCCCACCTCCCGGCCACCGGTCTGCTGAGCGCCGGGCAGTACGCTCCGGGGCTCCTCGACAAGTACGTACGGCTCGCCGGGCTCCTCGGCAATTCGGTCGAGGACTCCGGTTGGGGACTGCGCGAACTCCGTGCGGAAGAGGCGGATCGCCCCGCCTTCGGCCGGCGCGGTGGTGCCGGACGGTCCACGAAACGGCGATCGGCGTCTCGGGTCTGGTGGCGGCCGGACACGAGAAGGAGGGGGGTCCTGCTACGAGGGGCAGCGGCCGAGGCCTTCGGACACGGGCTCCTCCAGATGTAACGGCGGGGAACGGAGAACCGAACCGAGGGGAGGACCCCGCCGCCCCACCTCCCCGCCTGCTGCCACACCGCCATCGGGTCACCGCTGGCGCCGTGCGGGTCCTCCTCCTGACGCCTCTGGCGGGCATCCGGCCGGACGCCCCGGCGGGCCCGTGTCCCTGCGTCTCCCCCGGCGGAGCGCGCCCCTCGGCGAAGTCGGCCGGACAGAGCCGCAGCTCTGGGGGTCTGCGGCTCGGCCTTCGAACGTACGGATCAGCCGACTCGGGCCGACCGTGGTCGAGGCAGCGGCCGACGGGCTGCGATCGGGCATGTGACCTGCCATGACACGGAACAGGCCGACGGTCCTTGGTGGGGCCGTCGACCGAGCCGGACTGCCGCGAATCAGCCGTCGAGGCGGCGGACGAAGGAAGTGTTTATCGTCAGGAAGACGACTATGATCGCCGCATGCCCTACGACCCGTCAGCATTTCCGCCCTTCGCCGTCACCGTGGACCTGGTCGTGCTGACCGTGCGCCGCCACGCCCTGTGCGCGCTGGCGGTGCGCAGGGGCGAGCCGCCGTTCCAGGGACGGTGGGCCCTTCCGGGCGGCTTCGTGCGGGACGACGAGGACCTCTCCCAGGCAGCGGCACGCGAGCTGGCCGAGGAGACCGGACTGCGCGCCCACGGTCCCGCCGCCCCGGACCAGGACAACGGCGCTCACCTGGAACAGCTCGCCACCTATGGCGATCCTGAGCGTGATCCCCGGATGCGTGTGGTGAGCGTCGCCCACCTCGCCCTCGCCCCGGACCTGCCCGCGCCGCGCGCGGGAGGCGACGCGAGCAACGCGCGGTGGGCGCCGGTCGATGAACTGCTGCAACAGGGCGGTCACGGCCGTGACGGCGAACCGGTGGCACCCCTCGCCTTCGACCACGCGCAGATCCTTGCCGACGGCGTCGAGCGAGCCCGCTCCAAGATCGAGTACTCCTCGCTGGCGACCGCGTTCTGCCCCAGCGAGTTCACCGTGGGTGAGCTGCGCCGCGTCTACGAAGCGGTGTGGGGCGTGGCACTGGACCCCCGCAACTTCCACCGAAAGGTGACCGGCACCCCGGGCTTCCTGGTCCCCACGGGCGGCACCACCACCCGCCAGGGCGGCCGCCCGGCGCAGCTCTTCCGCGCCGGCGGCGCGACCCTGCTCAACCCGCCGATGCTGCGGCCCGAGGTGTGAACTGGGCGCACGCCTCGAACGGCAGGTGACCTGGCCTCGGCGGTTTCCCGCCGCCGGTCACGTGCTCGCCGCTCGGTGGCTCGCCCCTCATGTGTGCGCGGATCGCCTGGCTGTTCCAGGTGGTTGGGGTCCCCCGCCGACCGGGATTCCGCGACCAGCCGTGCTGTACCCCAAAATGGGGCATAACGCGCTATCTTGCTACGGGTGATCCAGGCCTTCGGACTGACCAGCAATCCCCGCAAGGGCCTCCCGCTCGCGCTCGACGACGTTTCCTTCGAGGCGCGCGCGGGACATGTGACCGTGCTCCTCGGAGCACCGGGCGCGGGTAAGACCACGGCGTTGAGACTCATGCTCGAACTCCAACAGGGCCGTGGTCTCACCTACTTCAGAGGTCGGCCCCTGCACCGGATCGCCCACCCGTCACGCGAGGTCGGCGTCCTTCTGGGCGATGTGCCGGGGCATCCCGCCCGTACCGTCCGAGGCCATCTGCGCATGTTGTGCGCGGCCGCCGGTGTCCCGGTCCGACGGGCCGACGAAGTCCTCGAAGCGGTCGGCCTGGTCAGCCTGCGTGACGAGCGCCTCGGCACACTCTCCCGCGGCATGGACCGCCGGCTCGGCCTCGCCTGCGCCCTGCTCGCCGACCCGCACACTCTGATGCTCGACAACCCGGCCGACGGGCTCTGCGAGCGCGAAACCCGGTGGCTGCACAACCTACTGCGCGCACACGCGGCGCAGGGCGGCACGGTCCTCTCGACCACGACCGATCCCAAGGAGGCCGCCCGCACGGCGGACCGGGTCGTCACCCTGGACCAGGGCAGACTCGTCGCCGACCAGGAGGCCGCGCACTTCGCCCGCACCCGACTGCGTCCCCGCGTCGCCGTCCGCAGCCCGCAGGCGACGCGCCTGGCAGCCCTGCTCACCAAGGAGGCCCGTACCGCTCGGCGCTCCGTCGAGGTCGTACAGGAGGACGGCAATCGCCTCGCCGTGTACGGCAGTACGTGTGCCGACATCGGGGAGACCGCGTTCCGGCACCGCATCCTCGTCCACCGACTCGCGGACGAGATCGGCGACATGGGCCCTGGAGCCGACGGCGTCCGGGCGGAGCCGACGCGTGCCGGGTCGGAGACCGGCGGTTCGGGCGGTGAACCCGGGCCGGCCGACGATCGCGACGACCGGATGTCCGACGACGCGCCCCCCGCGGAGACACCCACAACCGTCGGCGGCGCCCCCGCGGTCGCGGAGCACTCGAACGCGGTGCCCACCAGTACCGGAGCCCCCCTCCGCCCGACAGTCGCCGGTTCAGCACTCCCCGCCGTCGACGCGACGGCGCCCGGCGGTGAGCCGGTCGAGCCCGGCGCTGTCGGGCCGGGGGCCGCCGACGCAGGGGCCTCCGTGGGGGAGGCGGCCCTGCGCGAAGCCGTCGCGACGGGGCTGGTGACCGCCGACACAGCGGAACCCCTCGGGCCGCAGGCCCGGCCCGGAGCCGTCGCCCACGGCTCCACGGCCGGCACCCCTCAAGCCACTCGGACCTCGCCCCAGGGCCACTCCCGTGCTCTCGAAGGCGTTCTGCCCGCCCTGCCACCCCCCATCGCCGTGCGTTCCGCTCCCAGTCCGCTCCGCCCGCTCCGCTACGAACTGCGCCGCGCCGCCGGCATCAGCACCGGATTCCTCACCGGGGCCGTCGTCCTCGTGGTCTCCTCCCTCACCGCCCTCGTCCTGGCCCGGATCGGGCACACCTCGCAAGCCCGACTGCTGGCCGCCTGGCCCGTGCAACTTCCGCTGCCGCCGGCGGCGCTCGGTGCGGGCCTGCTGGGCGCGCTCGCCTTCGGGGACGAGTTCCGCCACCCCGCCCTGGCGGCGGATCGCGCGAGCGTGCCCCGCAGGCTGAGCCTGCTCATCGCCAAGCTCCTCGTCTCCGCGCTCACCGCGCTCACGCTCGCCGTCCTCAGCGCTGGCTGCGACGCCGAAGTGCTCTATCTCGTCTACGGACGGGAGCTCGCCCAGGTTCCCGCCGACTGGCTGCAACTGGGAGCGAGTTGGCTCGCGCTCACGGTCGGCTGCGCCTGGGCCGGCGTGCTGGCGGCGGGTGTCTTCCGGTCCACCACGGCCGGACTCGCGGCGGTGGTCGCCGTACCGGTGGTCGTCGTACCGCTCGTACAGAAGGCCGTGGAGAGCGCGTCCGTGCGGACGGCCGCCGGGTTCTCGGTGCGGCTTCGGGAGGTGCTGCTCTCGCAGTGGCCCTTCGGGGGTGACCGCTATGTGGCAGCCGCGTTGCGTGTGGTCGCTCAACCCTTTGGTGGGGCCCTGACGTTGTCGCTGAGCGCTCTGGTGTGCGCGTATCTGCTCACAACCCTGCGCAGCAGGGTCCGATGACGGCCGTCCGTGCCCATCCGGGATCGACTTGTGCGCAACTCCCCGGGGAAAGCCCATTTCTTTCCGATAAGGCGTCAATTGCGACGGCGTGAGCGATCACCCTTTCGTGTGCTTTTCACCAAAGCCCTCAAGGGAGTTGGAGACGGCGCCGACAAAGGATTCGTGAGTACCCTTGCGCACACCATGATGACCGCCGCCCGCTCCACCGACTCCGGTCTGGCCGGCCCGGGCGAACTCGACCGCTACCCCTTCGCGGAGGGCCCCGCCGCCAACCGCGTCGGACCCCCTGCCTGGGAGGGTGCGGACCCCGAGCTGGGCCGTGTGGGCCGGCGTGGCGCGGGCAGCCGCGGCCGCGGGCTGCACGGCCAACTCGTCCAACAGCTCGGCCAGATGATCGTTTCCGGTGATCTGGGTGCGGACCGCCCGCTCGTGCCCGAGGAGATCGGCCAGCGCTTCGAGGTCTCCCGCACCGTCGTCCGTGAGTCGCTCAGAGTCCTGGAGGCCAAGGGGCTCGTCAGTGCCCGGCCGAACGTCGGCACCCGTGTGCGTCCCGTGAGCGACTGGAATCTTCTCGACCCGGACATCATCGAATGGCGGGCCTTCGGCCCGCAGCGAGACAACCAGCGGCGCGAGCTGAGCGAACTGCGCTGGACGATCGAGCCGCTCGCCGCCCGCCTCGCGGCCGGGCACGGTCGTGAGGACGTCCAGCAGCGGCTGTCCGACATGGTCGAGATCATGGGACACGCCATGGCGCAGGGCGACGCGCTCACCCACTCCCGGGCCGACGCCGAGTTCCACTCGCTGCTCATCCAGATCGCGGGCAACCGCATGCTGGAGCACCTCTCCGGCATCGTCTCCTCCGCGCTCCAGGTCTCCGGCGGTCCGGTCACGGGCTGTGACCGGCCGACCGAGGTGTCCCTGGGCCACCACGCCAGGATCGCCGACGCCCTCGCCGCGGGTGACGGCGCCGCCGCCGAAGCGGCCATGCGCCAGCTGCTCACCGTCCATCCCGAGGTGGAGCGGGTTGTGCCGGCGCCCCGCGAGCACTGACCGCAGACCGCGGGCGGGATACCCGGGGACGCTGTTCCCTCCTCTTGCGTCGTCCCGGCCCTCCCTCTCTCCCGTCGGACCCCGCAGGACCCGTCACGGGCATGCGGGGTCCGGCCGCGTGTGGGGTCGGATTGGGTCGCAACAGTGTGGGTAGACACTGCGGGTGACCTTATCTGCCCGCGTCTGGCCGTCTTTGAGCGCTTACGCGGTGTGACTCGGGCCACGAAGATTGGGCGTAACGCTCATGGAAGCAACGCGATGACCTAAGAGGTGGCAGCCACGGAGGGAATACGGACGTCGTTCAAGGCGCTGTGCAACCTCCCAGCCCCCGCCCGCACCGTCGGCCCACCCCCAAGGCCGGTGGTCGGCTCCTGTCCGTAGTGGACGGGGCCGAAAGCCGTTTTCCAACGTTCCGAGAGGTTGTTCGTGTCGGCCAGCACATCCCGTACGCTCCCGCCTGAGATCGCCGAGTCCGTCTCTGTCATGGCGCTCATTGAGCGGGGAAAGGCTGAGGGGCAGATCGCCGGCGACGATGTGCGTCGGGCCTTCGAAGCTGACCAGATTCCGGCCACTCAGTGGAAGAACGTACTGCGCAGCCTCAACCAGATCCTCGAGGAAGAGGGTGTGACGCTGATGGTCAGTGCCGCGGAGCCCAAACGCACTCGAAAGAGCGTCGCAGCGAAGAGCCCGGCCAAGCGCACCGCCACCAAGACGGTCGCGGCGAAGACGGTGACCACCAGGAAGGCCACCGCCACTTCCGCCGCCGCTCCGGCCGTCCCCGCTGTGGACGACCCCACAGACGAAGACGCCACCGAGAAGAAGGCGGCTGCCAAGAAGACGGCCGCGAAGAAGGCGACCGCGAAGAAGGCCGCCCCCGCCAAGAAGACGGCGGCGAAGAAGACCGCCGGCAAGAAGGACGACGCCGAGCTGGTCGAGGACGAGGTCCTCGAGGAGACCCCCAAGACGGGCGACGAGCCCGAAGGCACCGAGAGCGCCGGATTCGTCCTCTCCGACGAGGACGAGGACGACGCGCCGGCCCAGCAGGTCGCCGCCGCCGGTGCCACGGCCGACCCGGTCAAGGACTACCTCAAGCAGATCGGCAAGGTCCCCCTGCTCAACGCCGAGCAGGAGGTCGAACTCGCCAAGCGCATCGAGGCCGGTCTGTTCGCCGAGGACAAGCTGGCCAACGCCGACAAGCTCGCCCCGAAGCTCAAGCGCGAGCTGGAGATCATCGCCGAGGACGGCCGCCGCGCCAAGAACCACCTGCTGGAGGCCAACCTCCGTCTGGTGGTCTCCCTGGCCAAGCGGTACACCGGCCGCGGCATGCTCTTCCTGGACCTCATCCAGGAGGGCAACCTCGGTCTCATCCGCGCGGTCGAGAAGTTCGACTACACCAAGGGCTACAAGTTCTCCACGTACGCCACCTGGTGGATCCGTCAGGCGATCACCCGCGCCATGGCCGACCAGGCCCGCACCATCCGTATCCCGGTGCACATGGTCGAGGTCATCAACAAGCTCGCGCGCGTGCAGCGCCAGATGCTCCAGGACCTGGGCCGCGAGCCCACCCCGGAGGAGCTGGCCAAGGAACTCGACATGACCCCGGAGAAGGTCATCGAGGTCCAGAAGTACGGCCGCGAGCCCATCTCGCTGCACACGCCGCTCGGTGAGGACGGTGACAGCGAGTTCGGTGACCTCATCGAGGACTCCGAGGCCGTCGTCCCCGCCGACGCGGTCAGCTTCACGCTTCTCCAGGAGCAGCTGCACTCCGTCCTCGACACCCTGTCCGAGCGCGAGGCCGGTGTGGTCTCCATGCGCTTCGGTCTCACCGACGGTCAGCCGAAGACCCTCGACGAGATCGGCAAGGTGTACGGCGTGACGCGCGAGCGCATCCGCCAGATCGAGTCCAAGACGATGTCGAAGCTGCGCCACCCGTCGCGTTCGCAGGTGCTGCGCGACTACCTCGACTGAGTCGACCCCGTACGACGCCGAAGGCCCGGCTCCCCTCGGGGAGCCGGGCCTTCGGCTTGGCGCGCGGGTGCGCGGCGCCATGACCTGAATCACTCTGGGTGTTCATCGATCACTCCAGAGTGAGGAGCGCGCATGCGTCGTCCCTTTGCCCGGGTGCTGACCCGGCCGTTGGTCCTGGCGACCGCGGTCATGGCCATACCGCTGGTCTCCGCCACCCCGGCGGCCTCCGACGGTGTCGTGGGAGGCTTCCCGGTCGACGTGTCGGCCAGCCCCTGGACCGTCGCCCTGTCCAGCCGTGACCGGTTCGGCGGTATGCGGTCCGGGCAGTTCTGCGGGGGAGTGGCCGTCGGCCCCACTACGGTGCTCACCGCGGCCCACTGCATGGGCGAGGAGGTCCTGGGGGTCCCTCCGGACCGGGCGCACGACCTGAAGGTCGTCGCGGGCCGCACGGACCTGCACTCGGACGCCGGTCAGGAGATCGCCGTGACCGGGGTGTGGATCAACCCGGACTATGACCCTTACGGCAACTCCGGAGACTTCGCCGTACTCGAACTGGCCGAGCCGCTGCCGCGGGCCTGGGTCATCGCCATGGCGGGCGCCGGTGATCCGGCGTACGAACCCGGAACGGAAGCCATGGTCTACGGCTGGGGGGACACCACGGGGATCGGCTCCTACGCCCACGGGCTGCGGGCCGCTCGTCTGCATGTACTGCCGGACAGTGTCTGCGGAAACGCCTACCCCGGGCCGGCCGACGTCTTCTACCGGGCGCGGACCATGGTGTGCGCGGGGGAGGCTCAGGGCGGCCCGGACTCCTGCCAGGGGGACAGTGGCGGGCCGCTGGTGGCCCAGGGCCGGCTCATCGGCCTCGTGTCCTGGGGGAGCGGATGCGGGCGGGCGCGGAGCCCCGGCGTCTACACCCGGGTGTCCGACATCGTCCGGACACTGCGCCGAGCCGCACTGCCAGGCGCAGCGGGCGCGTCAGACGGGGGCTGAGCAGGTACGCCGACAAGCGCGGGCGGCCGCCCCTGGGATGCAGGGACGGCCGCCCGCCACCAGCCTGTGCCGGTTGTGGCTCGTCGTCGTTGAACGCGAACTGTCAGCGCTCTTCTTCCGAGGCGGGAACAGCGGTCAGGCGCTCCGTCTCGTCCTGTATCTCGGCGGCGATCTTCTTGAGTTCCGGCTCGAACTTGCGACCGTGGTGGGCGCAGAAGAGCAGTTCTCCGCCGCTGAGCAGGACGACGCGCACGTACGCCTGGGCGCCGCAGCGGTCGCAGCGGTCAGCGGCCGTCATCGGGCTCGCGGGGGTCAGAACAGTAGTCACGTCGCCTCTTCTCTAGCTCGACGAGCTGTCGTACCAGGGTCAACATCCAACCAGCCCCAAAACGTTCCCGCTCGTGGCTTCTTCCTCGAAAAAATCTTTCGAGGTGGCCGTCTGCTGCCGGTTTGGCGGCGAATGTGCCGTATTACGTGTCTGTTGTGTCGTACGGTTTCGCGCTGTCGGTCATGGTCCGGTCCTCCCGGCTGGATTGCCGGTTTGTTCATGAGGACGTGCCCGGAGCCTAAATGGTTCATGCCTCGAAGGGAACGTGATGTGTACTTCAGTCCGTCCGGGCATCGAACACGCATGCGACGCTGGACTAGGGTGAGTTCCGGGGAGGGTGGCGTGACAACGGCTCTACCAGGCCTCGGTACCCTCTTTGCGGCGACCGAAGCCGCGCCCTTACCCCGTGAGGGCCCATCTGAAATTCAGCGAGGAGCGAACCGCGTGACCGCCGATACGTCCGTGCCGTCCACAGCGCTGCTGGCAGGAGCAGACCGGGACGGTTCCAACTACACCGCGCGGCACCTGCTCGTCCTCGAAGGCCTCGAGGCCGTACGCAAGCGCCCGGGTATGTACATCGGGTCCACCGACAGTCGTGGTCTCATGCACTGCCTCTGGGAGATCATCGACAACTCCGTCGACGAAGCCCTCGGCAGCTACGGCGACCACATCGAGGTGATTCTCCACGACGACGGCTCCGTGGAGGTGCGCGACAACGGCCGGGGCATCCCCGTCGACGTCGAGCCCAAGACCGGTCTGTCCGGTGTCGAGGTCGTCATGACCAAGCTGCACGCGGGCGGCAAGTTCGGCGGTGGCTCGTACGCCGCCTCCGGCGGTCTGCACGGCGTCGGTGCCTCGGTGGTGAACGCCCTGTCCGCCCGTCTCGACGTCGAGGTCGACCGCGGTGGCCACGTCCATGCGATCAGCTTCCGCCGTGGCGTGCCCGGCGTGTTCGCCGGCGACGGGCCCGACGCGAAGTTCGAGCCCGCGAGTGGCTTGCGCAAGACCAAGCGGATCCCCAAGACCCGCAGCGGCACGCGCGTGCGGTACTGGGCCGACCGGCAGATCTTCCTCAAGGACGCCAAGCTCTCCCTGGAGCACCTCCACCAGCGCGCCCGGCAGACCGCTTTCCTGGTGCCCGGCCTGACGATCGTCGTCCGCGACGAGTACGGCCTGGGCGAGGGGGGCAGCAAGGGCGAGGAGTCGTTCCGCTTCGACGGCGGCATCAGCGAGTTCTGCGAGTACCTGGCCTCGGACAGGCCCGTGTGCGACGTCCTCCGGTTCACCGGGCAGGGGTCCTTCAAGGAGACGGTCCCCGTCCTGGACGACCACGGCCAGATGACGCCGACGGAGGTCACCCGCGAGCTGGGCGTCGACGTCGCGCTGCGCTGGGGCACCGGGTACGACACGACCCTCCGGTCCTTCGTCAACATCATCGCCACCCCCAAGGGCGGCACCCATGTGGCGGGGTTCGAGCAGGCCGTCGCCAAGACGATGAACGAGGTGCTGCGCGCCAAGAAACTGCTGCGTGTCGCCGAGGACGACATCGTGAAGGACGACGCCCTGGAGGGCCTGACCGCCGTCGTCACCGTCCGGCTCGCCGAGCCCCAGTTCGAGGGCCAGACCAAGGAGGTCCTCGGCACCTCGGCCGCCCGCCGCATCGTGAACACCGTGATCTCCAGGGAGCTCAAGGCGTTCCTGACGTCGACCAAGCGGGACGCCGCGGCCCAGGCTCGGGTCGTCATGGAGAAGGCGGTCTCCGCCGCACGCACGCGCATCGCGGCGCGACAGCACAAGGACGCCCAGCGACGCAAGACGGCCCTGGAGTCCTCCTCCCTGCCCGCCAAGCTCGCCGACTGCCGCAGCGACGACGTCGACCGCAGCGAGCTGTTCATCGTCGAGGGCGACTCCGCGCTCGGTACGGCCAAGCTCGCACGGAACTCCGAGTTCCAGGCGCTCCTGCCGATCCGGGGCAAGATCCTCAACGTCCAGAAGTCGTCCGTGACCGACATGCTCAAGAACGCCGAGTGCGGTGCGATCATCCAGGTCATAGGAGCGGGCTCCGGGCGGACCTTCGACATCGACGCGGCCCGCTACGGCAAGATCATCATGATGACCGACGCCGATGTGGACGGCTCCCACATCCGGTGCCTGCTGCTGACCCTGTTCCAGCGCTACATGCGGCCCATGGTGGAGGCCGGCCGGGTGTTCGCGGCGGTGCCGCCGCTGCACCGTATCGAACTCGTCCAGCCCAAGAAGGGGCAGGACAAGTACGTGTACACGTACTCGGACCGCGAGCTGCGGGACAAGCTCATGGAGTTCCAGAGCAAGGGCGTCCGGTACAAGGACTCCATCCAGCGTTACAAGGGTCTCGGCGAGATGGACGCCGACCAGCTGGCCGAGACCACGATGGACCCGCGTCACCGCACCCTGCGCCGGATCAACCTCTCCGACCTGGAAGCGGCCGAGCAGGTGTTCGATCTGCTCATGGGGAACGACGTGGCACCGCGCAAGGAGTTCATCTCCAGCTCGGCGGCGACGCTGGACCGGTCGCGGATCGACGCGTAGGCGCTGTCGCTGGTTCCGGGGGTGTTCCGTAGGGCGGGGCTGACCTGGTGTCCGGGTCAGCCCCGCCCGGTGTTTCCTGCCCGGCGCCGCCCGGCGGGTCTCCACCCGTCGGTGGGACCACGGACGGCAGTCGCCGGGCTGGGCGGAGTCCCGGTGGCTGTCGTGCCGGCTGGGCCTTCTTCCGTCTGGGGTCCGGGCACCGGCTGTGGTCGTACGTGACCCAGTCGCCTGTGCCGGTGGGGCTCGCCGCCGGTGTCCATTCCGTGGGTCTCGAGACGCCCGCTCGTCCTGATCGCCGCAGGGCTCAGCAACCAGGAGATCGCCCGCGAACCGCGGGTGTCCGCCGTGCGTTCAGGAAGCGGTCGGTCCGGCCGCCGACGGACTGAATCGGGCCTTTCATCACCTGATGGGGTGAAGTGCGAGGGAAGAAGAGTCAGGGATCTTCCCGTTCTGTCCATCCTGGGGCATGCAGTCAAGCAACAGCCGTGCCCGCGGCAGCGAGCACGGATCCGAGAGGTCGGGCGAGCAGGGGCGAGGCGTGGGCCCGACGACCGTCGGGACACCGCCGGACATGCGGTACGAAGACCCTTGGTACGACGCCCTCGCCTCGGGCTGGGGCGAGTCCGGCACCCCGAGCCCACCGCCGACCGAGGTCCCGGCGGCGCGTCGGCGGCGTGCGGACGGTGCCGACGCAGCCGCCCAGGTCTACCTCGAGGTGCAGCGGAGCGAGGCGTTCCAGGAGGTGCGCGGCCGGTACCGGCGGTTCGTCATTCCCGCGGCCATCGGGTTCTTCCTCTGGTACGTGGCCTACGTCGTGACGGCGACGGCCGCACCCGGATTCATGGCCCGTCCGGTGTGGGGCGCGGTGAACGTCGCCCTGCTCGCCGGCCTCGGACAGTTCCTCAGCACCTTCCTGCTCGCCTGGGCCTACTCCCGCCACGCCCGGCTGCGCAGGGACCGTGCGGCGCTCGAACTGCGCTGGGACACCCAGGAACTGACGCGTGAGGCACGGGGCGGTGCGGCGTGACCGGCAACCATCAGATGCTGGCGTTGCTGCTGTTCAGTGTCTTCGTCGCGATCACCCTGGGGATCACGACGTGGGTGAGCCGCAGCCGGCAGGGTTCGGCGGAGGAGTTCTACGCCGGCGGGCGGCTGTTCTCGCCCATGGAGAACGGTTTCGCCATCGCGGGCGACTACATGTCGGCCGCCTCCTTCCTGGGCATCTCGGGGCTCATCGCCCTCTTCGGCTACGACGGGCTGCTGTACTCGGTGGGCTTTCTCGTGGCCTGGCTCGTCGTGCTGTTCCTCGTGGCCGAACTGGTGCGCAACTGCGGGCGCTTCACACTTGCCGACGTCATCGCCGCGCGGATGAGGGAGCGTCCCGTGCGGATCGCGTCGGGGACGGCCTCGGTCACCGTGTCCGTCCTCTACCTGGTGGCGCAGATGGTGGGGGCGGGCAGCCTGGTGGCACTTCTGCTCGGCGACACCGGCGAGGCGGCCCAGGCGTGGGCCGTGATCGGCGTCGGCGCGCTCATGGTGATCTACGTGTCGCTGGGAGGCATGCGGGCCACCACATGGATCCAGATCGTGAAGGCGGTACTGCTGCTCGGTGGCACGATCGCCCTCACCGTGCTCGTCCTGGTGCGTTTCCACGGTGACTTCGACCGGCTGCTGCGCACGGCGGCCGAGCGCAGCGGGCACGGTGCCGCGTTCCTGGCGCCCGGCCTGAAGTACGGCGGGGACTGGATCGCCCGCTTCGACTTCATGAGCCTGGGGCTCGCACTGGTGCTGGGCACGGCGGGGCTGCCGCACATCCTGTCCCGCTTCTACACGGTGCCGACGGCGCGGGCCGCCCGGCGTTCCGTCGTGTGGTCGATCGGACTCATCGGCGGCTTCTACCTGATGACGATCGTCCTCGGCTTCGGTGCGGCGGCCATCGTCGGCCCGGACGCCGTACGCGGCTCGAACGCCTCCGGTAACACGGCGGTTCCCCTGCTGGCTCTCGACCTGGGCGGTGGAGCCGGCTCCACGGGAGGGACGGTGCTGTTCGCGATCGTGGCGGCCGTCGCCTTCGCCACGATCCTCGCCGTGGTCGCGGGAATCACGCTCGCCTCCTCCGCGTCGGTGGCCCACGACCTCTACGCCTCGCTGCGACGCAGGCACGTCGCGGCGAGCAGCGAGGTCACGGTGGCGCGGATCGCCACCGTCGGCATCGGTGTGGTCGCCATCGGCCTCGGCCTGCTGTCTCGCGACCTCAACGTCGCCTTCCTGGTGGGACTCGCGTTCGCCGTCGCCGCGTCGGCGAACCTGCCGGTGCTGCTGTACTCGCTCTTCTGGCGGGGCTTCACCACACGCGGCGCCGTGTGGGCGATCTACGGCGGGCTGGTTCCGGCCCTGGTGCTCGTCGTGCTGTCGCCCGTCGTCTCGGGCAGCCCGCAGTCGCTCTTCCCGGACCTCGACTTCCAGGTCTTCCCGCTCCAGAACCCGGGACTGGTCTCGATCCCGCTGGGTTTCCTGGCCGGCTGGCTCGGCACGGTCACCTCGGCGGAGGTGCCGGACGAGGCCAAGCACGCGGAGACCGAGGTCCGGTCGCTGACGGGCGCGGGCGCCGTCTAGCCGGGGTCCGCGTTCGCATCAGGCCGGCATCAGGCGCGCAGCCCGTCACCGCGACACCCAGACGTAGCGGTCCTCGGGGTGCCCGGTGTCGCCGTGGTCGAGGGACAGGCTGAGGCGGCCGGCCCGTTCCGGGCGGCGCAGGCAGCGCTGGGCCGTGGAGGCTCAGGCCCGTCTCGGCGGCGACCTCGTGGGCCGACCGAGGAGGGCTCGTCGCGGTGCGGGGCAGATCAGGTCCGTGGCGGGCCGAGTGGCCGGTCGGCACGGTCTCGTCGCCGTCGTCCTGCGCCGTCCTTCGGGCTGTGCCGTCAGGTGCGGGTCGCCCACACGTAACGGTGTTCCGGGCGGCCCGCGTCGCCGTACTTCAAGGTGAGCCGTGCCCTGCCCGTGCGCTCCAGGAGCTTCAGATAGCGCTGGGCGGTCTGGCGGCTCACTCCGGTGCGCTCGGCGATCTCGTGGGCGGACAGGGGCCCTTCGGCGTTCATCAGGGACTGCCGCACGAGTTCCGTGGTGGTGGGAGAGTGCCCTTTGGGCAGCCCCGGTTCCGAGGGCGCGGACAGGGCGCCGAAGATGCGGTCGACGTCGGCCTGTTCGGCCTCGCCGCCGCTGTCGAGCGTGCGGCGCAGCTCCGCGTACGCCTCCAGCTTGCCGCGCAGGCCCGCGAAGTTGAACGGCTTGACCAGGTACTGCAGAGCGCCCTGTCGCATCGCTGCCTGCACCGTGGTGACGTCCCGCGCGGCCGTCACCATGATGACGTCGGTCTGATGGCCGCGCCTGCGCATCTCCTGCACGACCTCCAGTCCCGTGCCGTCGGGGAGGTAGTGGTCGAGCAGGATCAGGTCGAGCCGGGGCAGCAGTTCCACCTGGCGCAGTGCTTCGGCCGCGCTGTGCGCCTCGCCGGCGACGTGGAAGCCCGGCACCTTCTCGACGTAGGCCGTGTTGACCCGTGCCACCCTGGTGTCGTCGTCCACGACCAGCACCTCGATCATCGCGCCTCCTCCTCGACTGTGCTCTGCTCGGGTGCGGTCAGGGCGGGTTCCAGATCGGCCTCGGTCAGGGCCTCGGGCAGTACGACGGTGAACTCGGCGCCCCCGCCGTGCGCGTCGCTCACGGAAGCGCGGCCGCCCTGCCGCTCGGCGAGCCTGCGCACCAGGGAGAGACCGATGCCGCGCTTGCCGTGGGCCGGCGGCTTCTTCGTGGACCAGCCCTCGGTGAAGATCAACTCGTGCTGTTCGGCCGGGACTCCCGGTCCGGTGTCCCGCACCCGCAGGACGGCGGTGCGGCCCTCGTGGCGCAACTCCACCTCGACGCGCGCGTGGGGAGTGCCCGCCACGGCGTCCAAAGCGTTGTCCACCAGATTGCCGACGACCGTCACCAGTCCGCGCGGGTCGACCAGCCGGTCGGGCAGCCGCGTGCCGTCCGAGATCCACAGAGCGACGCCGCGTTCGGCCGCGACGGTCGCCTTGCCGACCAGCAGGGCGGCCAGCAGTGGATCCCCGATCTTCTCGGTCACCTGCTCCGCGGTGGCCCGGTGGTCGCCGACCACCTCACCGACGAAGTCCACGGCCTCGTCGTACATCTCCAGTTCGAGCAGCCCCAGGAGCGTGTGCATGCGGTTGGCGTGCTCGTGGTCCTGGGCACGCAGGGCGTCGATCAGACCGTGGGTGGAGTCGAGTTCCCGCCCCAGTTGCTCCAGCTCCGTGCGGTCGCGCAGGGTGGCCACGGCGCCGCCGTCGTCGGTGGGCATCCGGTTGACGACCAGGACGCGGTGCCCGCGGACGGCGATCAGGTCGGTGCCGGTCACGCGGCCGGCCAGCACGTCCGACGTACGGCCCTCACCGAGCGCCTCGTCCGGCGACCGGCCCACCGCCTCGTCCCCGATGCCCAGGAGGCGCTGTGCCTCGTCGTTGAGCAGGCGGACGCGGCCGGCCCGGTCCAGGGCGACGACGCCCTCCCGGATGCCGTGCAGCATCGCCTCACGCTCCGAGAGCAGCGCCGAGATGTCGGAGAACGCCAGGTCCCGAGTCTGGCGCTGGACCCGGCGGGAGATCAGCCAGGCGGCCAGCGCACCCACGGCGAGCGCTCCCCCCGCGTAGGCGAACAGCCCCGGGATGGCGTGGATCAGCCGGGCGCGCACACTGTCGTACTCGATGCCGACCGAGACCGCCCCGACGATCGTGCCGTCGCTGTCGCGCAGGGGCACCTTGCCGCGGGCCGAGCGACCCAGGGTGCCGTCGTCTATCTCCATGACCTCCCGGCCGGCCAGGGCCTCGCTGGGGTCCGTGGAGACGTGGCCGCCGACCTCCTGGGGCTCGGTGTGGGACCAGCGCACGCCGCGCAGGTCCATCACCACCACATACTCGGCCCCGCTCGCCCTGCGGATCCGCTCCGCCTCCCGCTGTACGGGACCGTCCACCGACGGCCGCGTGTGCTGGAGGTCCTCCGCGATCTGCGGTACGGCCGCGGTGGTCTGCGCGATGGCGAGCGCGCGTCGCATGGCCTGGTCGTCCAGCTGATCGCCGAGCGGGGCCAGGAACAGTCCGGTCGCGAGCACGACGACTCCCGCGGCGATCGCCAGCTGCATGAGCAGGACCTGCGAGAACACGCGCCGGGGCATCCCGAGACGCAGGCGACGGACGGGGGGAGTGGGGCTCATACCCACGACGGTACGTGGACGGGCCCGCGGAGCCGTAGGGGTGTGTGGTGTGGATCTCTTGATCGACTCAAGAGGAAACGGTGCGGCGTCGGCCTGGCGACGGGGGCCGACCGGGGCGGACCGGCCGATCAGCCGACCAGGACCCCCGAGCCCGCCGAGCTGAGTTCGCTCACCGCCACCACGTCCATCCGCGCGGGTGACCCGAGGACCGCTGCCCCACAGCTCTCCGGGCGGGGCGGCACGGAGGCGCCCTGGGCCACGACGACCCGCCACTGCCGACCGTCGACGTGGGTGACGGTCACCTCCCAGCGCGGCGCCTCCCCCTGCGTGCGGACGACGGTGAGCGCCTCGGCCGCGTGGTCGCCGATCGCCCTCCGCACGGCCAGCTCCGCCACCTGACCGGGCCGCTCCCAGGCCGAGCTCCCGCGACAACCCTCCACGACGATGCGCCCCTCCTGGACGCCGTGCAGCACCTCCTTGACGGAGTGGGCCTGGGCACGGCCGTAGGCGTAGCCGTACGGAAGGACGAGCACGGTCGGCGAGAACCGATGACCGCCCAGGTGGGTGACCTCCCAGACGCCGTCAAGGCCCGACGCGGAGAGTTCGGCGGCCAGGGGGCGGCCGAGGAGGGCGCAGCAGCGGTCCCGCTTGCCGTTGGTGCAGACGAGGGCGAGTGGGTCGCCGGTGTGCGGCTTGCCGTCGAGCGCGGTGTCGAAGGTGCGGTGGTCACCTCGGCCGAGGGCCGCGAAGTCGAGGTCCAGCAGCCGTCCGGGGTCATCGGTGGTGGCGCCGCGGAGCCAGACCCCGCCGGGGACGGTGTGGGCCGCGTACACCTGGCGCTGGGGAGGAGTCCCGAAGTCGGCATGCGGTCCTGGACGCCGGATGAGCGCGACGCGTACGCCGGTGCCCTGCGCGGCGGCCTCCAGGGCGCGGCCCAGCGAGGGGTCCAGGTGGCTCGACGTGAGCGCCTTGGCACCCCAGGGGCCCGGCTGTTCCAGGAGCAGCCAGGTGGTCGCGGTGGCCGCGGTCCCCGGCATGGGCTCGTCGAGGTCCCGCGACACGGTCGTGCACGTACTCACAGAGGTGAGCCTAACCTGACTTGGCGCGCCGTGACCTCCGGTCGGGCACGTGTCCCGCGAAGCGGCACCGGTGCGCGTGCCGCGCGGCTCCGGCGACGGCGGCTCCACGCCTCTTCGGCGAGGGTGTGACGGGCCTACTCCGGGAGCGGCCGGGGCGGCTTGGGGCCGACGTAGAGTCCGCTCGGGCGCATGCGCAGCGGGCGTTCGCCGTACTCCTCCAGGGCGTGGGCGATCCAGCCGGCCGTCCGGGCGACGGCGAACACCGTTTCGCCCGCCGACGCCTCCATCCCGCAGGACGTGGTGAGGACGGCCAGCGCCAGGTCGACGTTGGCGTGCAGGGGGGTGTGCCGGGCGGTGGTCACCACGATGTCGCGGGCGGCGGCCAGCGCGGGCGCCGCCTCGGGGATCTCCTCCAGGAGGGCGAAGAGGGCTCGCGCGCGGGGGTCCTCCTGCGCGTAGAGCCGGTGTCCCAGGCCGGGGATGCGACGTCCGGCCCGCAGCTCCTCCGCGATCACGGGTCCCGCCGAGCCGTGATCGAGCACGTCGAGCACCAGCCGGTGCGCGAGCCCGCTCGCCGCACCGTGCAGCGGCCCCTCGATCACTCCGAGCCCGGCGGTGACGGCCGCGTAGGCGTGTGCGCGGGCGCTCGCCGCGACCCGCACGGCGAGTGTCGACGCGGCCAGGTCGTGGTCGACGAGCAGGGCGAGCGCGGTGTCCAGGACGTGCAGCGGCGCCTGTGCCGCGGGCTGCCGGCTGAGCCGCCCCCACAGCCGCTGGGCCACCGAGTCACCGTCCCGGTGGGTGGGCAGTTTCGGCGGCAGGGCGGCGACGAGGGTCGGGATGAGGCTGCGGGCGGCGCCGAGCACCGCGTCCTCGGACAGGTCGAAGCGGAGTGGGTCCGCCACCGCGGCGGCGATCGCGGCGACGCGCAAGCGGTCGGTGGGCCCGGTGTGTTCGGGCATCGCGCCGACCGCGCGGCGGGCTGCCTCGACGGAGGTACGGGGTGCGGTGAACGTGGCTCCGTGCCGCATCCGGCCGGTCCACAGCCACTCGGCGACCTCCTCGTACGAGTGCCGGGCGGCCAGTTCGGTCGCGTCGACGCCCCGGTAGTAGTACCGGTCCCCGTCGATGAGGGTGAGGCGGGTGCGTACGGACTGTTCGGCGCCCGTGCCCGGACTCCCGTTGCCCTCCCGTCTGTTGCGCCGCGCGAGCGTCTCGATCTCCTGGGCGTCGAAGGTGCTGCCCCGCGCGCCGGGGGCGCGCCGGCTGGTGAGCTGGCCGCGGCTGACGTACGCGTACACGGTCTCGGGCTTCACACCGAGCAGCTCGGCGGCCTCCTTGGTGGTCAACCGTCTTTCCGGGTGGCCGGGGCCGGGTTCCTGATCGCGCATGAGGGTCACCGTATCCACAAAGCAAGCATATTGACTCAATCAATATTGACAGACAGTAAGTCAACCATGGACAGTCGAATCAAGTTTGAGGAGGGAACCATGTCCGTCAACAGGTCCGCAGCCACACGTGTCGAGGTACCGCGGGGTCTCGCCGGTGTCGTCGTAGCCGACACCGAGGTGGGTGACGTGCGAGGGCGCGAGGGCTTCTACCACTACCGGCAGTACTCGGCCGTCGATCTCGCCCACAGCCGCCCGTTCGAGGACGTCTGGCATCTCCTCGTGCACGGCGACCTGCCGGACGCACGCCGTGCCGCCGCCTTCGCCGCCGGGACCGCGGCTCTCCGAAGGCTCCCCGACCAGGTGGCGGCCGCCCTGCCGGCCATCGCGGCGGCGGGCACGGCCGCCGGCCCGCTCGCCGGCCTGCGCACCGCCCTGTCGCTGCTCGGCGCCGCGAAGGGCTTCCGGCCGGTGTACGACACCGACGCCGACGGGCGCAGGGAGGACACCCTCGCCGCGGCCGCCGCCGTACCGACCCTGCTCACCGCGTTGTACCGGCTCGGAAAGGGCCTTGAGCCCGTCGAGCCGCGCGAGGACCTCCCGTACGCGGCGAACTACCTCTACATGCTGACGGGCACGGAGCCGGAGGCGGAGCGCGCGCGTGCCGTCGAGCAATACCTGATCTCGACCATTGACCACGGCTTCAACGCGTCCACCTTCACCGCCCGGGTCGTCACCTCGACGGGCGCGGACGTGGCCGCCTGCCTGGTCGCCGCCGTGGGGGCGCTCTCGGGCCCGCTGCACGGCGGCGCCCCCAGCCGTGCGCTGGACACCCTGGACGCCATCGGCACACCCGACCGTATCGACGCATGGATCCGCGAGCGGGTGCTCGCCGGCGATCGCATCATGGGCTTCGGGCACGCCGTCTACCGGACCGAGGATCCGCGCTCCCGGATGCTCCGCGAGATCGCCCAGCGTTTCGGGGGGCCACGCGTCGACTTCGCCGTCGAGGTCGAGCGGCAGGTCGAGGCGATCCTCGCCGAGCTGAAGCCGGGCCGGGAACTGCACACGAACGTGGAGTTCTACGCGGGCGTCGTCATGGAGCTGTGCGGGTTGCCCCGCGAGATGTTCACTCCGACCTTCGCGGCGGCACGTGTCGTGGGCTGGAGCGCCAACATCCTGGAGCAGGCGGAGGACAAGAAGATCATCCGGCCGGCGGCGCGATACGTGGGGCCTCGGGCGCCGGTCCCCGTGTCGGCGGCATGAGCGAGGCCGCCGGCCCGGTGCTGTGCCGTCGCGCACACCCCGGCCGCGCGCACCCGGACACATCCGGGCGGTCGGCTCCCGAGTCACTGCCTCGGGGCGCTCGGAGGCGCACCGATGCGACGCACCACCTTCAAGAGGCACCGGTCCTTCGACAGATCTGGGCCGACGCAGGGCGAAACGTACCAGGACACGTGAGGTCGGGGCCCCCTCGCTGGGGGTCACGCAGCCGCATCGCGCGAGCCGCCGAGTCGACCTGGCGGGCGGCGCCGTCCGTGCTCACCCGGTCGGCGGACCGCCACCATCCCACCACTCGCCCACGGGGACCGGCGAGCGCTGGGCGGCCCTCGCCGTCTCCCGGACTGCCGAGCGGCTCCGATCGGCGGGGGGAGGCGGAGAGAGGGGCGCACCGAGGGAAGTGAGGGCCGCACACCGCGGCTCCTTGCCCAGCGTCTGCCGGCAGGCGCTGCCGGCGATCGTTCACTTCGCGGTGATTCCTCCGGCTCGTATCCTGGCTGCGCATTCAGTCCTGGACCGTGCGTCGGGCCGCGAGCCGGTGCGCGCGTAGGTGTCAGAGAGGTCGCACGTTGACGCAGAGCCGCACTCCGCAGCAGGGTCAGATCCCGGTCGTCGTACTCGCCGGATTCCTGGGTTCCGGCAAAACGACCCTGCTCAACCACCTCCTCCACCGCAGCGGAGGCAGCCGTATCGGCGCGATCGTGAATGACTTCGGCTCCATCGAGATCGACGCCATGGCCGTGGCGGGCGCGCTCGGCGACTCCACCGTCTCCCTCGGCAACGGCTGCCTGTGCTGCGCCGTCGACGCGAGCGAGCTGGACGTCTACCTGGAACGCCTCGCGCGCCCCGCCGCCGGCATCGACGTCATCGTGATCGAGGCCAGCGGGCTCGCCGAGCCGAGGGAACTCGTCCGGATGGTCCTCGCCAGCGAGCATCCGGGCATCGTGTACGGCGGGCTCGTCGAGGTCGTCGACGCCGCCGAGTTCGACGAGACCCGCGACCGGCACCCGGAGATCGACCGGCACCTCGCCCTCGCCGACCTCGTCGTGGTGAACAAGCTCGACCGGACGCCCGACGCCGACGGCGTCCTCGGCCTCGTCCGCTCCCTCACCGACCGGGCCGCCGTCGTACCCGCCACCTACGGCCGCATCGATCCCGAGTTCCTCTTCGACTGCCGGCCGGACGAGGAGCGCGTCGGACAGCTCTCCTTCGACGACCTGCACCGACAGGACGGCGACAGCCGTACCGGCCATGACGGACAGGACGGCCACTACGGGCACGAGGGGCACGGCGATCACCTCGGCCACCTGCACACGACCTACGACAGCCTGTCCTTCGTCTCCGAAGTCCCGTTGGACCCGCGCCGGTTGATGCCCTTCCTCGACAGCCGGCCCGAGGGGCTGTACCGCATCAAGGGGTACGTCGACTTCGGGCCGTACGACCCCGTCAACCGCTATGCCGTGCACGCCGTCGGGCGTTTCCTGCGCTTCTACCCGGAGCCCTGGGGTCCCGCCGAGGAGCACCGCACCCAGCTCGTCCTCATCGGCTCCGGCATCGACGCCGCCGCCCTCGCCAAGGAACTGGAGGCGTGCGAGAACGACGCCCCGCACGCCGACGAGCGCGGCATGTGGGGCGTCCTCCGTTACGTACGGGATCCCGAGGAGCAGACAGACGAGGAAGCCCTGGTGGAGGCTTAGACCGGGCCGGCCACCACCGACACCGGCTTGCCCAGCGACACGCCCGAGCCGTCCCGTCGCGGGTCGATCTCCGGCAGGTCGACCGGCGTGCCGTTCTTCTGCGCGGCCCGTGCCGGGACTGGACCCGCCCAGGCCAGGGACAGGCAGTCCTCACCCTTCAGGAACCGCTGGCAGCGCACGCCGCCGGTCGCTCGCCCCTTGCGCGGGTACTGGTCGAACGGGGTCAGCTTGGCGGTCGTCTGGACGGAGTCGTCCAGGGTGCCGCGAGAACCCGCGACCGTGAAGACCACCGCGTCAGCCGCCGGGTCCACGGCCGTGAAGGAGATCACCTTCGCGCCCGCGGTGAGCTTGATGCCCGTCATACCGCCCGCCGGGCGGCCCTGCGGGCGGACCTGCGAGGCCTGGTAGCGCAGCAGCTGGGCGTCGTCCGTGACGAAGACCAGGTCCTCGTCACCGGTACGCAGCTCGACCGCGCCGACGATCCGGTCGCCCTCCTTGAGGGCGATGACCCCCAGCTCGTCCTTGTTGGCCGGATAGTCGGGCACCACCCGCTTGACGACGCCCTGCTCGGTGCCGAGCGCGATGCCGGGGGAGGACTCGTCGAGCGTGCTGAGGCAGACCACCGTCTCGTCACCCTCCAGGGAGACGAACTCCACCAGCGGGGCGCCGCCCGAGAGATTCGGTGCCGACGCCGTGTCCGGCAGCTGCGGCAGGTCGACGACGTTGATCCGCAGCAGTCGGCCCGTCGACGTGACCGCGCCGATCTCCCCGCGCGCGGTGGCCGGCACGGCCGACACGATCACGTCGTGCTTGGTCCGGCGGGCGTCCGCGTCCTGCGTGAAGGGCTCGCCGTTCGCCGTACGGGCCACCAGACCCGTCGACGAGAGCAGCACCCGGCACGGGTCGTCGGCGACCTGGAGCGGCACGGTGGAGGCCGGCGTGCCCGCCGACTCCAGCAGGACGGTACGACGCTCGGTACCGAATTTCTTGGCGACCACGGCCAGTTCGGCCGAGACCAGCTTGCGCAGCTCTGCGTCCGACTCCAGGATCCGGGTCAGCTCGGCGATCTCCTCGTTGAGCCTCTCCTTCTCCGCCTCCAGTTCGATCCGGTCGAACCTGGTCAGCCGGCGCAGCGGCGTGTCGAGGATGTACTGGGTCTGGATCTCCGACAGGGAGAAGCGCTCGATCAGGCGCTCCTTGGCCTGCGCGCTGTTGTCGCTGGAGCGGATCAGACGGATGACCTCGTCGATGTCGACGAGAGCAGTGAGCAGGCCCTCGACCAGGTGCAGGCGGTCGCGGCGCTTGGTCCGGCGGAACTCGCTGCGCCGCCGGACGACCTCGAAGCGGTGGTCGAGGTAGACCTCGAGCAGTTCCTTCAGGCCCAGCGTGAGCGGCTGGCCGTCCACCAGCGCCACGTTGTTGATGCCGAAGGACTCCTCCATGGGCGTCAGCTTGTACAGCTGCTCCAGGACCGCCTCGGGCACGAAGCCGTTCTTGATCTCGATGACCAGGCGCAGTCCGTGCTCGCGGTCGGTGAGGTCCTTGACGTCGGCGATGCCCTGGATCCGCTTCGAGCCGACCAGGTCCTTGATCTTGGCGATGACCTTCTCGGGTCCGACGGCGAAGGGCAGTTCGGTGACGACTAGGCCCTTGCGGCGGGCCGTCACGGTCTCCACCGACACCGTGGCGCGGATCTTGAACGTGCCGCGGCCCGTCTCGTAGGCGTCCCTGATCCCGGAGAGGCCGACGATCCGGCCGCCGGTGGGCAGGTCCGGGCCCGGGACGTGCTTCATCAGCGTGTCCAGATCCGCGTTCGGGAACCGGATCAGGTGGCGGGCAGCCGAGACGACCTCGCCCAGGTTGTGCGGCGGCATGTTCGTGGCCATGCCGACCGCGATGCCCGAGGCACCGTTGACCAGCAGGTTCGGGAAGGCGGCGGGCAGCGCCACCGGCTCCCGCTCCTGGCCGTCGTAGTTCGGGGTGAAGTCGACCGTGTCCTCGTCGATGGACTCGGTCATCAGGCTCGTAGCCGCGGCCTGCCGGCACTCGGTGTACCTCATGGCGGCCGGCGGGTCGTCGTTGCCCAGCGAGCCGAAGTTGCCGTGGCCGTCGACCAGGGGCAGGCGCATGGAGAACGGCTGGGCCATGCGCACCAGGGCGTCGTAGATCGACGCGTCGCCGTGCGGGTGCAGCTTGCCCATGACCTCGCCGACCACCCGCGCGCACTTCACGTATCCGCGGTCGGGGCGCAGGCCCATCTCGTTCATCTGGTAGACGATGCGGCGGTGGACGGGCTTGAGGCCGTCACGGGCGTCCGGCAGGGCGCGGGAGTAGATGACCGAGTACGCGTACTCGAGGAAGGAGCCCTGCATCTCGTCGACGACGTCGATGTCGAGGATCCGCTCCTCGTACGAGTCGTCGGGCGGCGGGGTCTTCGTGCTGCGGCGGGCCATCGCTGCCGGCTCCTCCTGTTTCCTGGTCGCTCGCCTGCGGGGCGCTCACGTCGGTGTGGGCACGCGCCCTTCGGCTCACTCTTGCTGAGGCGTGTGACGGGATCTACGCGGACCATTGTGGACCGTGACACTGACAGTGCGTCCCAGGGCCCGGGCGTCGGCGACCGGACCGGCCGGAGAGGCACCTCGTCCACGGCTGCCCGCAGGCTACGCGATCTCGCTCTCGGCGTACGCCGCCCGGGAACTTCGCCGCCGCTCCGCACGCTTGCATACAGTGGCAGGACCGGCAGGAAAAGCGCGGTTTCGACGACCGCGTCCGCGATCGGAAGGACGTACATGCCCATGGGTCACACGGCCACAGCCCAGGCAGGCTCCGGGGGCCTGACAGCGAGCGAGCACCGCCTGGCCAACGGCCTGCGCGTGGTGCTCTCCGAGGACCACCTGACCCCCGTCGCAGCGGTGTGTCTCTGGTACGACGTCGGCTCGCGCCACGAAGTCAAGGGCCGTACCGGCCTTGCTCACCTTTTCGAGCACCTGATGTTCCAGGGCTCCGCCCAGGTCGAGGGCAACGGTCACTTCGAGCTGGTCCAGGGCGCGGGCGGCTCGCTCAACGGCACGACCAGCTTCGAGCGCACCAACTACTTCGAGACCATGCCCACCCACCAGCTGGAGCTGGCCCTCTGGCTGGAGGCGGACCGCATGGGATCGCTGCTGGCCGCCCTGGACGACGAGTCGATGGAGAACCAGCGCGACGTCGTCAAGAACGAACGCCGCCAGCGCTACGACAACGTCCCCTACGGCACGGCGTTCGAGAAGCTGACCGCTCTCGCCTACCCCGAGGGCCACCCGTACCACCACACGCCGATCGGCTCGATGGCCGACCTGGACGCCGCGACGCTGGAGGACGCGCGCGCGTTCTTCCGCACGTACTACGCGCCCAACAACGCTGTCCTGTCGGTGGTCGGCGACATCGACCCGGAGCAGACGCTCGCCTGGATCGAGAAGTACTTCGGCTCCATCCCCGCCCACGACGGCAAGCCCCAGCCCCGTGACGGCTCCCTGCCCGACGTCATCGGCGAGCAGCTGCGCGAGGTCGTCGAGGAGGAGGTCCCGGCCCGTGCCCTGATGGCCGCCTACCGCCTGCCGCAGGACGGCACACGCGCGTGCGACGCGGTCGACCTGGCGCTCACCGTGCTCGGCGGCGGCGAGTCCTCCCGCCTCTACAACCGCCTGGTCCGCCGCGACCGTACGGCGGTGGCGGCCGGCTTCGGCCTGCTGCGCCTGGCCGGCGCGCCCTCCCTGGGCTGGCTGGACGTCAAGACGTCCGGTGACGTCGAGGTGCCCGTCATCGAGGCGGCCATCGACGAGGAGCTGGCCCGGTTCGCCGAGGAAGGCCCCACGGACGAGGAGATGGAACGCGCCCAGGCCCAGTTGGAGCGCGAGTGGCTGGACCGTCTCGGCACGGTCGCCGGCCGCGCCGACGAACTGTGCCGGTACGCCGTCCTGTTCGGTGACCCGCAGCTCGCCCTGACCGCGGTCCAGCGAGTACTGGACGTCACCGCGGAGGAGGTCAAGGAGGTCGCCAAGGCCCGCCTGCGCCCCGACAACCGCGCCGTACTGGTCTACGAGCCCACCGAGCCCACCGAGAACACCGCCGACGAGGACGAGAACGAGGAGGCGGCCCAGTGACCGAGCTCGCCGCGATGGACTTCCACCCCCAGCCCCGCGCGGGCGAAGCCAGGCCCTGGGCGTTCCCGGCACCCGCGCGCGGCATGCTCGACAACGGCCTGACCGTCCTGCACTGTCACCGCCCCGGCCAGCAGGTAGTCGCCGTCGAGGTCATTCTCGACGCGCCCCTGGACGCCGAGCCGGCCGGTCTCGACGGCGTCGCCACGATCATGGCGCGGGCCTTCTCCGAGGGCACCGACAAGCACTCCGCCGAGGAGTTCGCCGCCGAGCTGGAGCGCTGCGGCGCCACCCTCGACGCGCACGCCGACCACCCCGGCGTCCGCCTCAGCCTGGAGGTCCCGGCCTCCCGCCTGGCCAAGGCCCTCGGCCTCGTCGCGGATGCCCTGCGGGCGCCGGCGTTCGCCGACAGCGAGGTCGAGCGCCTCGTCCGCAACCGCCTGGACGAGATCCCGCACGAGCTGGCCAACCCCTCCCGGCGCGCCGCCAAGGAACTCTCCAAGGAACTGTTCCCGGCGACCGCGCGCATGTCGCGGCCGCGCCAGGGCACCGCGGAGACAGTCGAGAAGATCGACTCCGCCGCCGTACGCGCCTTCTACGAGAAGCACGTCCGTCCCGCCACGGCCACCGCCGTCGTCGTCGGCGACCTCACCGGGCTCGACCTCGACGCGCTCCTCGGCGAGACCCTCGGCGCCTGGACGGGCTCCACGGCCCAGCCGAGTCCGGTGCCGCCGGTGACCGCCGACGACACCGGACGGGTCGTCATCGTGGACCGCCCCGGCGCCGTCCAGACGCAACTGCTGATCGGCCGCATCGGCGCCGACCGGCACGCGCGCGTGTGGCCCGCGCAGGTGCTCGGCACGTACTGCCTCGGCGGCACTCTCACCTCCCGGCTGGACCGCGTCCTGCGCGAGGAGAAGGGCTACACCTACGGCGTGCGCGCCTTCGGCCAGGTCCTCAGGTCCGCGCCGGACGGTTCGGGCGCCGCGATGCTCGCCATCAGCGGCTCCGTCGACACCCCCAACACCGGTCCCGCCCTGGAGGACCTGTGGAAGGTGCTGCGCACCCTCGCCGAGGGCGGCCTGACCGACGCCGAACGTGACGTCGCCGTGCAGAACCTCGTCGGTGTGGCACCCCTGAAGTACGAGACGGCCGCCGCCGTCGCGGGCACGCTCGCCGACCAGGTCGAGCAGCATCTGCCGGACGACTACCAGGCGACGCTGTACCAGCAGCTCGCCGCGACCGGCACCGTCGAGGCCACCGCGGCGGTCGTGAGCGCCTTCCCGGTGGACCGCCTGGTGACGGTCCTGGTCGGCGACGCGGCCGCGATCAAGGCGCCGGTCGAGGCCCTCGGCATCGGTGAGGTGAAGGTCGTCCCCGCCGAGTAGCAAGGCGAAGGGGGAACGCGAAGCGGGATCGCCGAGTAGGAACGCGATGTGGCGACGCGGAGCGGCAACCGCGACGCCACGCGCGCGCAGGGAGCCCTGGTTGACGGATGTGTCACCAGGGCTCCCTGATGTCCGATTTGAGAGAGAGGCTGCCTGTCTGCCCTGTGGCATGCGCTACAAAAGCCGCGTTCCGTTTGGGTATTGACGACCCCCGCGTCTACTTTCAATCGGGCTGTTCGTCAGGCAGTGCGCCGCGCCCGCGGCACCGGACAGTCATCGCCGAGTCCCCGCATGGCGCGAGCCAGGGGAGCCGGGGACCCAATGAGGCAGTCCCTGGGGTGAATCGGACGCCCGCGCGTGTGCGCGAGGGGGTCCGTAGGAGACCTTCCTGCTCCGAACCCGTCAGCTAACCCGGTAGGCGAGAGGGAAGGAAAGGACCGCTCAACTTCATGGCGTCCACTTGCGCCACCGGGAAGCACCGTCGTCCCAGCCGGATGAAGCGCACCACCGCCCGCGTGGCGGGCATCGCGGCGCTCACCACCACCGGCGTCATCGGCACCGTCGCCTCCAGCCCCGCCCTGGCCGCTGAGACCCCCGTCGAGCAGACCGGCCTCATCCCGGTCGTCGCCGTGGGCGACACCGTCGCCGAGCGCATCGACGACCAGGCCGCCGCCCAGAAGCAGGCCGCCGTGGTGGAGGCCGAGCGCAGGGAGGCCGCCGCCCGGGCCGCGGCGAAGGTCGAGGCGGAGCGCGAGGCCAGGGTCCGTGCCGCCCGCGCGGCCGAGCGCCAGCGCCTGAACACCTTCGTCTCGCCGATCAGCGGCTCCTACGTCTCCACCGGCTACCGGTCCGGCGGCTCCCTGTGGTCCTCCGGCAGCCACACCGGCATCGACTTCCACGCCTCCACCGGCACCCCCGTGCACGCGGTGGGCCTCGGCACCGTCGTCGAGGCCGGCTGGGGCGGCGCCTACGGCAACCAGGTCGTGATCCGGATGAACGACGGCACGTACACCCAGTACGGCCACCTCTCGTCCATCGGAGTCTCGGTGGGCCAGAAGGTCGCCCCGGGCCAGCAGATCGCCCTGTCCGGCGCCACCGGCAACGTCACCGGCCCGCATCTGCACTTCGAGGCCCGCACCAGCGCCGAGTACGGCTCGGACATCGATCCGGTCGCCTACCTCCGCCAGCACGGCGTGCGCATCTGACGACGTTCGGCGCAGAACGTGATCGCCCCGGCCCTCGTGGCCGGGGCTTTCGTCGTTTCACGGAACGTGCTGTCAAAAAATATCCCTGGATTCCGGCCCCCCATCGGAAATTCCCGCTGATTGCAATAGAGTCACGGAGCACACGTCAATCGTCGACGTTTCACGGTGATTAAGGCGGAGGTCGGTCATGCGTATTCCGGCGCACTCGGTGTGCACGGCCATCCGGGACGACATCGTCGCGGGTGTCTACGAGCGCGGCAGCCGCCTCACCGAAGAACTCCTCGCGCGCCGCTACGGCGTCTCGCGCGTCCCCGTCCGGGAGGCCCTGCGCACGCTGGAGGCGGAGGGCTTCGTCGTCACGCGGCGGCACGCGGGCGCGTGCGTCGCCGAACCCTCCGAGCGGGAGGCCGCCGACCTGCTGGACATGCGCATGCTCCTGGAACCGCTCGGCGCCGCCCGGGCCGCCCGACGACGCACCGAGGGGCATCTCAAGGTGCTGCGCGGCCTCGTCCGGCTGGGCCAGGAACGTGCCAGGCGGGGCAGCGGCGAGGATCTGCGCTCCCTCGGGGGCTGGTTCCACGAGACCCTCGCACAGGCCTCCGGCAGCCACGCCCTGACCTCGACGCTCACCCAACTGCGCCACAAGATTTCCTGGATGTACGTGGTGGACGCGCCGACCAGCCCCGTGGAGTCCTGGGCGGAGCACGGCGCGATCGTGGACGCCGTGGCGCGCGGCGACGGAGAGCGCGCGCGGGCCGTCACGGCGCTGCACGCCGAGCGCGCGACCTCCGCGCACCGGCTGCGCTTCTCGGGCGGTCACCGCCGGGACCGTGTGAGGACTTCGCAACACGTCGTAAACATGTCCGGCCTGCGGCATTAACACAAGGGCCGTATACAAAGAAGGCAATTCGGCGGAGGGGCGTTTCCGCTGCCCTTTTCCGACGTGCCTCCGCATTTGAGGCGGCGCGCCCTTCCCGTGTCGCTCGCGTGCTCTTCGCGGGTCCGCGCATGATTTCCGGCCCGCCTCCGAAAATGTCACCCGGTGCCGGAAACAGCGGCCGGAAACAGCGGAGCCGCGCCACCCGGAAGCGGGCGACGCGGCTCGGTACCTGCTGTGGGCGACAGTCGGCTCAGACGGTCTCGGGCAGCTCCTCGAGACCCTCGGCGACCAACTTGGCCAGCCGGTCGAGAGCGGCGTCCGCGCCCTCGGCCTCGGAGGCGAGGACGATCTCCTCGCCGCCCTGGGCGCCCAGGCCGAGGACGGCCAGCATGGAGGCCGCGTTGACGGGGTTGCCGCCCGCCTTGGCGATCGTCACCGGGACGCCTGCGGCCGTGGCGGCTCGGACGAAGATGGAGGCGGGGCGGGCGTGGAGGCCCTCGGCCCAGCCGACGTTGACGCGGCGCTCAGCCATGTGATGCTGCCCTTCACTGTTTCAGGTTGTCTAGACCAGTGTTCCACACGTGAAGCGTGGGAGGGACGGCCCGTGTGTCCCGTCCCCTACGGCCGTCGGATCGCGGCCTCGATCCGACCTCCGTCCCACCACAGACTGCCTCGCGCCGTTGTCGTACGCGAGCCGTACGCTGGGCCCCATGCAGAGCGCGTCGGACCGCCACGAGTACCCCGCCCACTGGGAGGCCGACGTGGTGCTGCGCGACGGCGGCACCGCACGCATCCGCCCCATCACCGTCGATGACGCCGAGCGCCTGGTCAGCTTCTACGAGCAGGTGTCGGACGAGTCGAAGTACTACCGCTTCTTCGCGCCCTACCCGCGACTGTCCGCGAAGGACGTCCACCGCTTCACGCACCACGACTTTGTGGACCGGGTGGGACTCGCGGCCACGGTCGGCGGCGAGTTCATCGCCACCGTACGCTATGACCGCATCGGCGCCGACGGCATGGCCGCCACCGCGCCCGCCGACGAGGCCGAGGTCGCCTTCCTCGTGCAGGACGCCCACCAGGGACGGGGCGTCGCCTCCGCCCTTCTCGAACACATCGCGGCCGTCGCGCGCGAGCGCGGCATCCGACGGTTCGCCGCCGAGGTGCTCCCCGCCAACAACAAGATGATCAAGGTGTTCACGGACGCCGGCTATACACAGAAGCGCAGCTTCGAGGACGGCGTCGTCCGCCTGGAGTTCGACCTCGAACCCACCGCACGCTCCCTGGCCGTGCAGCGTGCGCGGGAACAGCGCGCCGAGGCCCACTCCGTACGGCGGTTGCTGGCGCCCGGATCGGTCGCCGTCATCGGCGTCGGCCGTACCCCCGGCGGCGTCGGCCGAAGCGTCCTCGGCAACCTCCGGGAAGCAGGCTTCACCGGAGACCTGCACGCCGTGAACAAGGCGTTCCCCGAGGGCCTCGAAAAGCTCGACGGCGTGCCCGCGCACCGCTCGGTGCGCGACATCGACGGGCACGTCGACCTCGCGGTCGTGGCCGTCCCGGCCGAACGCGTGCCCGAAGTCGTCGCCGAGTGCGGCGAACACGGCGTACAAGGACTCGTGGTCCTCGCCGCCGGATACGCCGAGAGCGGCCCCGACGGTCGAGAGCGCCAGCGCGAACTCGTGCGGCACGCGCGCGCGTACGGGATGCGGATCATCGGGCCCAACGCCTTCGGGCTCATCAACACCTCTCCGCGGGTACGGCTGAACGCATCGCTGGCCCCCCAGATGCCGCGGCCCGGCCGGATCGGCCTGTTCGCCCAGTCCGGCGCCATCGGCGTCGCCCTGCTGTCCCGGCTGCACCGGCGCGGCGGCGGCGTCACCGGCGTCACGGGTGTGTCGACGTTCGTCTCCTCCGGCAACCGCGCGGACGTGTCCGGCAACGACGTCCTCCAGTACTGGTACGACGACCCCGACACCGACGTCGCCCTGATGTACCTGGAGTCCATCGGCAACCCGCGCAAGTTCACCCGTCTCGCGCGCCGTACGGCGGCGGCCAAGCCGCTGGTGGTGGTCCAGGGCGCCGGTTCCGCCCCCCAGGGCCACGCCGTACGCGCCACCCGGCTGCCCCACGCCACGGTGTCGGCCCTGCTGCGGCAGGCCGGGGTGATCCGTGTGGACACCATCACCGAACTGGTCGACGCGGGCCTGCTGCTGGCACGCCAGCCGCTGCCACGAGGCCCGCGCGTGAGCATCCTCGGCAACTCCGAGTCACTGGGTTTGCTGACGTACGACGCGTGTCTCTCCGAGGGCCTGCGCCCGCAGCCGCCCCTGGACCTCACCACCGAGGCGTCGGCGGAGGACTTCCACGCCGCCCTGGCCCACGCCCTGGCCGACGAGACGTGCGACGCGGTCGTGGTGACCGCGATCCCCGCGATCGGCGAGGCGTCCCCCGGCGACGCGGAACTGGCGCAGGCGCTGCGCTCGGCCGCGGCCGCCGGCCCCGCCAAGCCGGTGCTCGTGGTGCACGTGGAACTGGGCGGCCTCGCGGAAGCCCTCTCGGCCGCGACGAGCACGGCCCCACGCGCGCGTACGACGGCGCCGGACCCGGGAGCGGCCGACACCGGGACGGGCAACGGGAGCGACACCGGGGTGACGGGAGCCGAGCCGACCGAGGCCGGAACCACCCCGCCCGCGACGAGGGCCGACGCGGCCCCTACCGGGACACCGGCGACCGGTGCGACGGCCACCGGACCGACCGGGCCCGGCCGCGCGGCGACCGCTCCGACGACGGGCGGCACGCCCCCAGCGCCGCCCGCCGATCCCGCCGGGCGGCCGGAGGCCCCCGAGGGTGCCCACCTCATCCCCGCCTATCCCGCCGCGGAGCGTGCGGTCCGCGCCCTCGCCGAGGCCGTGAAGTACGCGCAGTGGCGGCGTGAGGCGGCCGAACCGGGCAGGGTGCCCGAGCACGAGGACATCGACGAGAAGGGTGCCGCCGAGCTGATCGGCAGGCTCCTGGCGTGCGGGCAGGGCCTCACCCTCGGCACCGACGAGACCTGCGACCTGCTCGGCCGGTACGGCATCCCCGTCCGGCGCGCCATCCCCGCGCCCAGCCCGGACGCGGCCGCACAGGCCGCCGGCGCCCTCGGCTACCCGGTCGCCCTCAAGGCCACCGCCCCCCACCTGCGCCACCGCGCCGACCTGGGCGGCGTCCGCCTCGACCTGGCCGACGAGGAGCAACTCCGGCGGGCGTACGCCGAGTTGACCGAGCTGTTCGGCACCCCGCAGGAGCTGCGCCCCGTGGTCCAGGCGATGGCTCCCCGCGGGGTGGACACCGTCGTCCGGGCGGTCATCGACCCCGCGGCCGGAGCCGTACTGTCCTTCGGGCTCGCCGGGGCCGCCTCGCAGCTGCTCGGTGACATGGCGCACCGGCTGATCCCGGTCACCGACCGGGACGCCTCCTCCCTGGTCCGGTCGATCCGGACGGCACCCCTCCTGTTCGGCTGGCGCGGTTCGACGCCCGTCGACACACCCGCCCTGGAGGAGCTGCTGCTCAGGGTGTCCCGCCTGGTCGACGACCACCCCGAGGTCGTCACGGTCACGCTGGAGCCGGTCGTCGTCGCCCCGCACGGCCTGAGCGTTCTCGGCGCCTCCGTCCGCCTGGCGCCCCCGCCCGCCCGCGGCGACCTCGGCCCGCGGACGCTCCCCGCCTACTGAAGGGGCCGTGACCGGTCCCTCGCAGTCAGTGGGTCCCCGTAGGATGGAGGGCATGGCCAAGACCAGTACGACGACCCAGGGGCTGCGTGCGGCGATCGAGCGCAGCGGCTACTACCCGGCCCTCGTGGCCGAGGCGGTGGAGGCCGCCGTGGGCGGCGAGCCCATCCGGTCGTACCTGGTCCACCAGGAGACCACGTTCGACCAGAACGAAGTGCGCCGGCATGTGACCGTGCTGGTCCTCACCGGCAACCGCTTCATCGTCAGCCACACCGACGAGCAGGCCGCCGACAGCACCTCGCCGACGCCGTACGCCACCACCTCCACCGAGTCCGTGAAGCTCGGCCGGATCTCATCGGTCGTCCTCAGTCGCGTGGTCGCCAACCCGGAGTCGTACACGCCGGGCAGCCTGCCGCGCGAGGTCGTGCTGACGATCGGCTGGGGCGCGGTCTCGCGCATCGACCTGGAGCCCGCCGCCTGCGGCGACCCCAACTGCGACGCCGACCACGGCTACACCGGCAGTTCGACTGCGGACGACCTCAGCCTGCGCGTCAGCGAGGCCGGGGACGGCCCGGAAACGGTGCGTCAGACCCTCGCCTTCGCCCAGTCGCTCTCCGAGGCGACCGCGGATCTGACCGCGTAATGGCTCAGCCCGCCGTCTGGGACGACCCGGAACCCCTCGCCGTCTCCTCCGCACCCGTCCCCGAGTACGGCTCCGGCTCGCTCGCCGACCTGCTGCCCACGCTGGCCGCCGGCATGGGCGTCCCGGGCACGACCGCGGCCATCGCGGAACTGGCCCCGGCCGACCGCAACTGCGTCTTCCTGATCGACGGCCTCGGCTGGGAGCAGATCAAGGCCCACCGCGACGAGGCCCCCTACCTGTACAGCCTCCTCGGCAGCTCGCGCGGCGGCACGGGGCGCCCGCTCACGGCCGGGTACCCGGCGACCACCGCGACGTCCCTCGCCTCCGTCGGCACCGGCCTCCCGCCGGGCGCGCACGGCCTGCCCGGCTACACCGTGCGCAATCCGGCCACCGGCGAGCTGATGAACCAGCTGCGCTGGCAGCCGTGGACCTCGCCGCACACCTGGCAGCCGTACCCGACGGTCTTCCAGCTGGCCGCAGCGGCCGGCGTGCACGCCGCGCAGGTGTCCGCACCCCACTTCCAGAACACCCCGCTCACCAAGGTCGCCCTCAGCGGCGGCACGTTCCACGGGCGCCTCACCGGTGAGGAGCGCGTGGACTTCGCGGCCGAGCAGCTCGCGGCCGGAGACCGTTCTCTGGTCTACACGTACTACGCCGAACTCGACGGCGCCGGTCACCGCTACGGTGTCTCCTCCGACACCTGGCGCGGCCAGCTCATGTACGTCGACCGGCTCGTCCAGCGACTCGCCGAGCAGCTCCCGCCGCGCAGCGCGCTCTACGTCACCGCCGACCACGGCATGGTCGACGTGCCCTTCGACGAGGACCACCGCATCGACTTCGACGAGGACTGGGAGCTGCGCGCCGGGGTCGCCCTGCTGGGCGGCGAGGGCCGTGCCCGCCATGTCTACGCCGTGCCGGGCGCCGAGGGTGACGTCCTGACCTGCTGGCGAGAGGTGCTCGGTGAGCAGTTCTGGGTGGCGTCGCGGGACGAGGCGATCGCCGCGGGCTGGTTCGGCCCGCACATCGACGAGCGCGTGTACGCCCGCCTCGGCGACGTGATCGCGGCCGCCCGGGACGACGTCCTGCTCATCGCCTCGGAGCGCGAGCCGAAGGAGTCGGCCATGGTCGGCAACCACGGCTCGATGACCCCGGCCGAGCAGTTCGTCCCGCTGCTCGAAGTACGCTCCTGAAGGCCCGCCGCTCCGCCCCCTCTCCCACTGAAATCCCGCCGAAAGGTGCTCGACTCCTCATGCCCGAGCTGGTGTTCTTCTCCGGAACCATGGACTGCGGGAAGTCCACGCTGGCTCTCCAGATAGAGCACAACCGCTCCGCGCGCGGCCTCCAGGGCATCATCTTCACCCGCGACGACCGCGCGGGCGAGGGCAAGCTGTCCTCCCGCCTCGGCCTGGTCACCGACGCGGTGGAGGTGGAGGACGGCCAGGACCTGTACGGCTACCTGGTCGACCACCTCTCGCAGGGCGGCCGCGCGGACTATGTGATCGCGGACGAGGCGCAGTTCCTCGCGGAGGAGCAGATCGACCAGCTCGCGCGCGTGGTGGACGATCTCGAGATCGACGTCTACGCCTTCGGCATCACGACCGACTTCCGCTCGAAGCTGTTCCCCGGCTCGCAGCGGCTCGTGGAGCTGGCCGACCGTGTGGAGGTCCTCCAGGTCGAGGCCCTGTGCTGGTGCGGCGCCCGCGCCACGCACAACGCCCGCACGGTCGGCGGAGTGATGGTCGTCGAGGGCGCGCAGGTCGTGATCGGCGACGTGGACCAGGCGGACACCGTCGGCTACGAGGTCCTGTGCCGGCGCCACCATCGCCGCCGTATGACGGCCGCGTCGGCCCGCGCGGCGGTGCTCTCCCCGGACGTCCTGCCCGTGCAGCAGGTCTAGCACCTCTCGGCGGACCTCGGCCAGCCCTCGATCAGCCTTCCGCCGGACCTGGACTTCAGGCAGGTTCCTGGATCAGGGCGAAGCGCGCTCCCTCCGGATCGGCGACCGTCGCCACGCGCCCGCGCGCACCGTCGTGGGCCGGTGCGAGGACCTGCCCGCCGAGGTCGGCGACCCGCGCGACCATCTCGTCCGCGTCGCCCACCTCGAAGTACGTCATCCAGTGCGCCCCCCGGTCCCGGGGGAGCGCGTCGCCCAGACCGCGGACTCCGGCGACCGGGCGTTCCGCGACGTGCAGGGTGACGTAGTCGAAGTCGTCGGACGCCACCGCTTCCCGGCGGTAGCCGAACACCGTCTCGTAGAACTTGACGACGCTCGCCGACTCGAAGGTCAGCAGTTCGTTCCAGGCGGGGGTGCCGTGTCCGCCCGTGAGGTCCGTGCCCAGCAGGGCGGCCGCCTGCCAGATACCGAAGACCGCGCCGGTCGGGTCGGACCCGATGGCCAGGCGCCCGGCGTCGGAGGCGTCCAGCGGACCGACCCCGATCGTGCCGCCGCTCAGGCGCACCGTCTCGGCGGTGGTGTCCACGTCGTCGGAGGCGAGGTAGGGCGTCCAGGCCACGGGGAGGTGCCGGTCCGGGGGGAGTTGGCCGATGCCGGCCACCTCGCGGCCCTCGAGCAGGGCACGTACGTACGGCCCGAGCTGGTGCGGTCCGGGTCGGAACTCCCAGCCGAACAGCTCGCCGTAGAACTCCTGCGTGGCCGTCAGTCCGTGCGCCATCAAGCTCACCCAGCAGGGTGTGCCGGGTGCGTACCGGGTGTGTGCTTCGCCGTTCAGGCCGGCCGGCCCACGTGCCTGGGGCATCGTCACTCTCTCCTCGACCACTCGCGGTGGCCGCGTCACTTCCGCACTCCGGCCCCGGGCTGATGCTCGCACCACTCACGGTGGCGAGCGCTCCGGGCGCGCCGCCGTGCCGTGGCGGGTGTGTCGGGAGGGACGGCAGGGGTGCGGTTCCTGATCCGTTTTCGTGCGATTGCGAAGGATGTCGATCGGCTGTACGACATGTGCCCGATCCCGTACGCCTCGTGATCGGGCCTGTCCGGCCGAGCAGAGTAGCCGGACCTGGACGACGGGGCCACCCGGTGCGCGAGGATGGGGCCATGAACGCCATCATCTCCGCATCCGAACTCGCGGGTGCCCTGGCGGGGGAGAACCCGCCGACCGTGCTCGACGTCCGCTGGCAGCTCAGTGTGGCGAAGGCGGCCGGTGAGCCTCCGTTCGACGGCCGGGCCGCCCACGCTTCCGGGCATGTACCGGGCGCCGTGTACGTCGACCTGGACCGGGAACTGGCCGGGGTGCCCGGCGCGGGCGGCCGTCATCCGCTGCCGGATCTGGCGGACTTCGGTGCGGCCATGCGCCGGGCGGGCGTGTCGGCCGCCCGGCCGGTGGTGGTGTACGACGGCGGGCAGGGCTGGGCGGCGGCCCGCGCGTGGTGGCTGCTGCGCTGGACAGGCCACCCGAATGTGCGAGTCCTCGACGGCGGGTTGACGGCGTGGCAGGGGGAGTTGTCGGTCGACGTCCCGGCGCCCGCGGAGGGTGACTTCGAGCCGCGGCCGGACGCCGGGGGACTCCTCGACGCGGACGCGGCGGCGGCACTGGCCCGCTCCGGCGTCCTGTTCGACGCGCGCGCGGGTGAGCGGTACCGGGGCGAGGTGGAGCCGATCGACCGGGTCGGCGGACACATTCCGGGCGCCGTCTCCGCGCCGACGACGGACAACGTCGGTCCGGAGGGCCGTTTCCTGCCCGCCGAGGACTTGAGGAACCGTTTCCGGACGCTGGGGGCGTCCGACGGCGCCGAGGTCGGCGTGTACTGCGGTTCCGGCGTCTCCGGTGCCCATGAGGTGCTGGCGCTCGCCGTCGCGGGGATTCCCGCGGCCCTGTACGTCGGTTCGTGGTCGGAGTGGTCCTCGGACCCGTCCCGTCCGGTGGCCGTGGGCCCGGACCCCCGGTAACTCCGTCGCGCTGCACACGAGAAAGGGGTCGCACCGAACAGGTGCGACCCCTTCCCACGTATGCACCCCTGTGCGAACCGACGGGGGTGAAGCGTGCAGGCCACGGCCGGGTCGCCGTACGGCGACCCGCTCGCGCTGCCCGCGTTACTCCTGCTTCTTGCGTCGGGTGCCGAACACGATCTCGTCCCAGCTGGGCACCGCGGCGCGGCGGCCGGGCCGGACTCCGTCGGCCTCGGCCTGACGGTCCGTGGAGCCGATGAGTCGGTCGCGGTGGCTGCCGACGGAGCGCGGCATGAGGACGTCCGCATAGGCGGAACCGGCGGACGCTGCGGGCGCCGGCGGCTCCTCTTCGGCCGGTTCCTCGGTGGGCTCTTCCGGCTCCTCGGAGGGGATCTCCGGGACGATCATGTCGCCCCGGAAGCTCGGTACCGCTTCCAGCAGGCTGGTCAGGGAGTCCCGTTCGCGCTCGCCGGTGCTCTCCTCGGCAGGCTCGGAGGGTTGTGCGGGCAGGCTCGCCCGGTCGAGAGCGCGGTCCATCGTGCGGTCGCGGGGCAACCGGGCGATGCGCGGAACGAAGGGGAAGCTGGGCTCCGGCGCGGCGAGGTCGTCGGACTCGCCGATCAGCGAGCGCGCCTCGTCGTCGACGGCCTGGACGAGCCGCCGTGGCGGGTCGTACGTCCAGCTCGCCGAGTGCGGTTCGCCCGCGACCCGGTAGACGAGCAGGACCTCCCAGGTGCCGTCGTCGCGGCGCCAGGAGTCCCACTGCACGGTGTCCTTCTCGGCGCCGCGCAGCGTCAGCCGCTCCTGCACGGACTCCCCGAGCTGCGGACCGGCGTTCTCGCCGGGCCGGCGGACGGGAGTCTTGCGGGCCCGCTCGGCCATGAACGCACGCTCGGCCAGCACGGGGCCTTCGAAACGGCGTACGCGGTCGACGGGGATGCCTGCCATCTGCGCGACTTCTTCCGCGGTCGCGCCGGCACGTATACGCGCCTGGATGTCGCGGGGGCGGAGATGGCTCTCCACCTCGATCTCGATCTGGCCGAGGCGGGGACGGTCGCCCCGGACGGCGGCGCGCAGACGCTCGTCGATCGGAAGCGTGTACTCCGTGCTGTCCGCAGCCTTCAGCACCAGCCGTGTGCCGTCATTCGAGACGGCCACGACACGCAGTTCGGGCATGGGGACCTCCCGGGTGGTGCCTGCCGACGTCACGTGCGTCGCTGCTTCCGCTAGTCGAGTGTGGCCTGCCCGGGTGCAGCCTGCCACAACCTTGCCGAGTTGCCCGGCGTGTCGCGCATGAGCCCTTGATCGCCGTTATGGCACGGTGATCAATCAGCCACGCTGAGTGACCAACTCCGTAACCCTGTGCAACTGACCTCCTCCTGGCGGTCCGTGAAGGCTCCGGACATCCTGGTGGGAGACCGGACCCAGGGCTCGCAACAGTACTCCATTCGGGCCACCTGCGTGGATTGGCGCGCCGCCCGACTTCCGGCAAGGGGTGCGGTCTGCCGACCGGGCAAGCGCTTTCCGCGATCTTGGACGTGGCGTACTTCACGCAATCCCCAGAAACGGAACTATCGGTTTCGCGCGTACGTCCCTTTTTCGTGCAGTTGGTTGATCCGGCAGGAAAAGTCGATCACGTACGAGAGAGGCAGGCTAGGTCCCGGAATGCGTGAACAGCCCGGTGGGAACGAGGAGTCGAACGCGGCGGGGGAGGTGAAGGAACCGAAACGGAGCGATCTGAGCGTCCCTCAGGTCGCGGGCGGTGCGGTCGCCGCCGTGGTGGCCGCCAAACTCGCCTCGTACTTCGGTGTCTACGGCACGATCCTCGGCGCCGGTGTCGTGAGCGTCGTCGCCACCTGCGGCGGCACCGTCTTCCAGCACTTCTTCAGCCGTACCGGCGAGCAGTTCCGCGAAGTTGCCGTGGTTCCCCGGCCCAGGCGGACGAGCGCCCTCGCCCCCGGCGAGTACTCCCGGGGAACGGTCCACCGCGCGCGTGTGCGGAGCTGGAAACGGCCGGCCGTCGCGGCGGCCCTGGTCTTCGGCGTGACCATGGCGGGCGTCACCGCGTACGAACTGGCCTCCGGCGCCAGCTTCAGCGGCGACGGCGGTACGACCGTGGGCGACGCCCTGTCGGGCACCGCCGCCTCGCCTTCGGGCGGGGACTCCGACCCGGACGACGGCCCGGCCCCCGGCGGCACCGGCCCGGCACCCACCTCTTCGGAGAGTCCCGCGGCCACCGGGGCCGCCACGCCCTCCGACGACGGCACCGCCCCGGATTCCTCTCCCGGCGACGACAGCGGTACGACGTCGCCGGAGCCCACGCCGAGCGCGAGCGGGGACACGGGGGCCGGACAGGAGCCGACCCCCATGCCCACCGAATCCGCTACTGCCCCAGAACCCTCCGCAGGTAGTCGTTCTGGAACCGCCGGTCAGGATCCAGCCGATCCCGCAACGCCGTGAACTCGCCGAACCGCGGGTAGACCCCGGCGAAGTACTCCGCGTCCCGAGTGTGGATCTTGCCCCAGTGGGGTCGGCCCTCGTGCGCGGTGAGGATGCGCTCGGCGGCGGTGAAGTACCCCTGGTACGGCGAACCCTTGACCATGTGGACCGCGATGTAGGCGCTGTCGCGGCCGGAGGCGGTGGACAGGGTGATGTCGTCGGCCGGTGCGGTGCGCACCTCCACGGGGAAGCTGATCCGCAGGGGAGAGCGCTCGATCATGGCCCTCAGTTCGCGCAGCGCCTCGGTCACCGCCTCGCGCGGCACGGCGTACTCCATCTCCACGAACCGGACCCTGCGCGGCGACGTGAAGACCTTGTAGGGGATGTCCGTGTAACTGCGCGCGGAGAGCGCCCTGCTGGAGACCCTGGCGATGGCCGGAATCGTGGCGGGCACCGCCCTGCCGACCCACTGGGCCGCCTGGAAGACGCTGTTGGAGAGGAACTCGTCCTCGAACCAGCCGGCCAACTGTCCCACCGGCCTGCGCGGTCCGACGCTGCGGTTGTTGCGCTTGGTGTTGGTGTTACCGGTGTGCGGGAACCAGTAGAACTCGAAGTGCTCGTTCTCGGCCCACAGTTCGTCGAAGTCGGCGAGGACCCTGTCGAAGGGCATCGGCTCCTCGCGCGCGGTGAGCAGGAAGATCGGCTCCACGGCGAAGGTGATCGCGGCGACGACGCCGAGGGCGCCGAGGCCGATCCGGGCCGCCGCGAAGACCTCCGGGTTCTCCTTCTCCGAGCACGTCAGGACCGAGCCGTCGGCCGTGACCAGCTCCAGGCCCTTGATCTGGGCGGCGATGGAGGCCGACTCCCGGCCCGTGCCGTGGGTGCCCGTACTGGTGGCGCCGGAGACGGTCTGCTCCATGATGTCGCCCATGTTGGTGAGCGACAGCCCCTCGCGTGCCAGCGCCAGGTTGAGTCTTCTGAGCGGGGTGCCCGCCTCGACCGTGACGGTCATGGCTTCGCGATCGATGGTGCGGATGCCGGTCAGTAGGTGAGGGCGTATCAACACACCGTCCGTCGCGGCGATCGACGTGAAGGAGTGACCCGTGCCGACCGCCTTGACCGTCAGTCCGTCCTCGGCCGCCCGGTGCACCGCCGCGGCCAGTTCGTCGACGGAGGCGGGCGTGACCTCCCGCGCGGGACGGGAGACGACATTGCCGCCCCAGTTACGCCACGTGCCGCTCTTGCCGCTCGCTGTGCTGCTCAACGGTGCCTCCACGACCCGGCGCCGGCCTGCTGAGCCGGCGGTACCCGAGGAAACCGACCGCGACCGCGACGGCTCCGGAGACCGCCGGAACCCCGTACCCGGCCCGCGCGCCCGCCGTGTCGATGACCCAGCCGGCGATCGAGGAACCCAGCGCGACCCCGACCGCGAGCCCGGTACTCACCCAGGTCATGCCCTCGGTCAGCTGCGCGCGTGGTACGTGCTCTTCGATGAGGGACATCGTCGTGATCATCGTGGGAGCGATGGCGAGGCCCGCGACGAAGAGCGCCACGGCCAGAAACGGCAAGTTCCCGACCAGTAGGAGGGGGATCATACTCACGCCCATCATGAACACGCCCAGCAACCAGCGTCGCTCGGGGGCTCCCTGGGGGCGCAGCAGGCCGAATACCAGGGCCGCCACGCAGGAGCCGGCGGCGTACAGCGCCAGGATGACGCTCGCGGCGGCCTTGTGCCCCTGCTCGTCGGCGTAGGCCACGGTGACCACGTCGACCGCTCCGAAGACGGCCCCCGTCGCCACGAACGTCGCCACCAGTACGCGCAGGCCGGGCGAGCGCATCGCCGTGCCGCCGCCCTTCCGCTCGCGCGGGTGGGGCTCGGGCTCGGTGGACCGCTGCGCGGTCAGCCAGAAGACGCCGACGGCGAGGAAGCAGGCCGCCAGCAGGGGACCGGCCTCCGGGAACCAGGCCGTGGACAGGCCGATGGAGATGATCGGGCCGAAGATGAAGCAGACCTCGTCCACCACGGACTCGAAGGAGTACGCGGTGTGCAACTGCGGGGTCCCCCGGTAGACGGCCGCCCAGCGGGCCCGGATCATCGCGCCGAGGGAGGGCACCGATCCGATCGCGGCGGCGCACGCGAACAGCACCCAGTCCGGCCATGCGAAGTGCGCGGCCAGCAGCAGCCCGGTCGCCGCGACGAGCGCGACCAGCGTGGCGGGCCGCAGCACCCTGCGCTGCCCGTGCCGGTCCACCAGGCGCGAGATCTGCGGCCCGATCGCCGCCGCCGACAGCGCGATGGTCGCCGAGAGGGCGCCGGCGAGGCCGTAGCGCCCGGTGAGCTGGGAGACCATCGTGACCACGCCGATGCCCATCATCGACAGCGGCATCCGGCCGAGGAACCCCGCGGCGGAGAAACCCCTGGAGCCGGGGGCGGCGAACAGGGCGCGGTAGGGGCTGGGCACGGAGGTCTCCGTCGGGTCCGGTCACGCGTGCGTGGCGGCTCGGCACGGCGCGAGAAAAGGTGGCTCTGCGAGAGTCGGTGGGGCTCGGTGGGGCGTGCAAGGGGGGCCGCCTACCGGTAAGGCGCGTAGGCGGCTGATACAGCTTACGAGTTAGGCAACCCTAACGTACCCCTGCCGCGCCCCTGCCGTACCCCTTACGGACCCCCTGCCACGACCCTTTGCGCGCTCCGACGCCCGGAAGTCGCCCGCCACGACCACCCGGCGTTTCCGGGCTGTCAGCGACGGGTGGCAGGATCGAGACATGCCAGACGCGCTCGATGCCACCCCCTACGACGCCCTGCTCCTGCTCTCCTTCGGCGGACCGGAAGGCCCGGACGACGTGGTCCCGTTCCTGGAGAACGTGACGCGCGGGCGCGGCATCCCCAAGGAACGCCTCAGGGAAGTCGGGCAGCACTACTTCCTGTTCGGCGGGGTCAGCCCCATCAACGACCAGAACCGTGCCCTGCTGGACGCCTTGCGCAAGGACTTCGCGGACCACGGGCTCGGCCTGCCGGTCTACTGGGGCAACCGCAACTGGGCCCCGTACCTGACGGACGCCCTGCGCGAGATGGTCGCCGACGGCCGACGCCGCGTCCTCGTCCTCGCCACCAGCGCGTACGCCTCGTACTCGGGCTGCCGCCAGTACCGCGAGAACCTCGCCGACTCGCTGGCCGCGCTCCAGGCCGAGGGCCTGGAGCCGCCGAAGGTCGACAAGCTGCGGCACTACTTCAACCATCCGGGCTTCCTGGAGCCCATGATCGACGGTGTGGTCCGCTCCCTCGCCGACCTGCCCGACGACGTCCGGGACGGCGCCCACATCGCCTTCACGACCCACTCCATCCCGACGGCCGCCGCCGACACCTCCGGCCCCGTCGACGACCACGGCGACGGCGGGGCGTACGTCGCGCAGCACCTGGACGTGGCCCGGCTCGTCGCCGACGCCGTCCGCGAGCGCACCGGCGTGGACCACCCGTGGCAGCTCGTCTACCAGTCCCGCTCCGGCGCCCCCCACATCCCGTGGCTGGAGCCGGACATCTGCGACCACCTGGAGGAGCGGCACGCGGCGGGGGCGCCGGCCGTCGTGATGGCCCCCATCGGCTTCGTTTCCGACCACATGGAGGTCCTCTACGACCTCGACACGGAGGCCACGGCCAAGGCCGGGGAACTGGGCCTGCCGGTGCGCCGCTCGGCCACCGTCGGCTCCGATCCGCGCTTCGCCGCGGCCATCCGCGAACTCGTCCTGGAGCGCGCCGCGACCGAGAGCGGGCGGGACGTCGCCCCGTGCGCCCTGGGCGCCCTGGGCGCGAGCCACAACCTCTGTCCCGTCGGCTGCTGTCCGTCCCGTGCCCCCAGGCCCGCCGCCGCGGGTGCCGACAGCCCGTACGCGTGAGGAGCGCCGTGACCGACCCCCTGCACACCGAACTGCTCGAACTGGCCGAGGAAGCCGCCCGCCGGGCCGGCGACCTGCTGCGGGACGGCCGACCGGCCGACCTCGCGGTCGCCGCCACCAAGTCGAGCCCCATCGACGTCGTCACCGAGATGGACATCGCCGCCGAGAAGCTGATCACCAGCCTGATCTCGGAGCACCGCGCCGACGACGGCTTCCTCGGCGAGGAGGGCGCCTCCAGCGAGGGCAGCAGCGGCATCCGCTGGGTGATCGACCCCCTCGACGGCACCGTGAACTACCTCTACGGCCTGCCCACCTGGGCCGTCTCCATCGCCGCGGAGCAGGACGGCGAGACCGTCGCCGCAGTCGTGGCGATCCCGATGCGCGGCGAGACCTACCGCGCGGTGCGCGGAGGGGGCGCGTGGGCGACCGGCGCCTGGGAGGGCGAGCGCGCCATCGCCTGTAGGCCGGCGGCCCCGCTCGAACAGGCCCTGGTCTCCACCGGCTTCAACTACGTCACCGAGGTCCGCGCCCACCAGGCCGACGTCGCCCAGCGGCTGATCCCGCTGCTGCGTGACATCCGGCGCAGCGGCTCCGCGGCCGTCGACCTGTGCGACGTGGCAGCCGGCCGCCTCGACGGGTACTACGAGCGCGGCCTGCACCCCTGGGACCTCGCGGCGGGCGACCTGATCGCCCGGGAGGCGGGCGCCCTGACCGGTGGCCGCCCCGGAGAGCGCCCCTCGCGCGAGCTGACCATCGCCGGGACCCCTGGCGTCTTCGAGCCCCTCCAGCGGCTGCTGGAGGACTTCGGCGCCTGGCACGACTGAGCGCCCGGCACCGCGCCCGACCGGACGTCCGACGCGCGCACACGAAGGGGCCCCGGCGCTGGATTCGCCGGGGCCCTCCGTCGTACGTGCGGCCTGGTCAGGCCATCATCACACCGACCTGCACACCGTGCTCGGCGGCGAGACGGCGCAGGTCGTCGAGCTCGCCCTGCTCGACCTCCACGAGGAAGTCGTCGCCCTCGTCGCGGGCCCGCGTCAGGTCGGACTCGGTCGCCCTTATGCGCTGCAGAAGTCCTGCGGTGAATGCGTCCATGCTGCGCCCCCTCGTCCTGGGTCGTGGGTCTGTGGCACGGGGGTGTGCCGATTGGGAAGGGGCGATCACGTCTCCAACAGGTGCCCAGCGCTGCCCGGCCGGGCGGCGACGGTGCCGGACACCCACGCCCACTCTGCGGCAAGCGGATCGCGGAGTGCCGCATGGTGCTGCGGCACATGCAGAGCGTGATCGCGGGATGTAGAACCGTCCTCCCCCCGCTCCCTCCCGCAGAAACCTCAACCCGCGCAGAAAATCTGGCATTCCCTGGGCTTCACACCCGTCCTTCAGACCCCTCCAACCCGCCTTACCGCCGACTTATGGCCGAAAAGGGCAGGATGGAGGCCCACTCACCCGAACCCCCTGCCCGCGTGCGCCCACGGAGCGCTCCCCGGGTGGACACAGGAAGGACAGCGACGTGCGCGTACTCGTCGTCGAGGACGAGCAGCTGCTCGCCGATGCGGTGGCCACCGGACTGCGCCGGGAGGCCATGGCCGTCGACGTCGTGTACGACGGTGCGGCCGCCCTGGAGCGCATCGGCGTCAACGACTACGACGTGGTCGTCCTCGACCGTGACCTCCCGCTCGTGCACGGCGACGACGTCTGCCGCAAGATCGTCGAGCTGGGCATGCCCACGCGCGTACTGATGCTCACGGCGTCCGGCGACGTCAGCGACCGCGTCGAGGGCCTGGAGATCGGCGCCGACGACTACCTCCCCAAGCCCTTCGCCTTCAGTGAGCTGATCGCACGCGTGCGTGCCCTGGGCCGGCGCACCAGCCTGCCGCTGCCGCCCGTCCTGGAGCGCGCCGGCATCAAGCTCGACCCGAACCGCCGCGAGGTCTTCCGCGACGGCAAGGAGGTGCAGCTCGCCCCCAAGGAGTTCGCCGTCCTGGAGGTGCTGATGCGCAGTGAGGGCACCGTCGTCTCCGCGGAGCAGCTCCTGGAGAAGGCCTGGGACGAGAACACCGACCCGTTCACCAACGTCGTGCGGGTGACCGTCATGACCCTGCGTCGCAAGCTCGGAGAACCGCCGGTGATCGTCACCGTCCCCGGCTCCGGCTACCGGATCTGACCCCGTGGCCACGACGCCGGCGCCACCGCAGGCGCCCCCCAAGCCCACCTGGGACCCCAGGAGGCCACAGGCCCCCTTCCCCTGGCTGCGCCCGACCATCCGGATACGGCTCACGCTGCTGTACGGCGGGATGTTCCTGATCGCCGGCATCCTGCTGCTGTCGATCATCTACCTGCTGGCGGCGAACGCGCTGAACGTGGGCAGCGATCTGCCCTTCAGGATCCTCGCCGGGCAGGTCGCCAGCGACATCTGCAACTTCCCGAACGAACCCACCGCCAACGAGCTGAACCGCGCCATGAACGAGTGCGCCAACCAGCAGCGCCAGCATGCCCTGGACGACCTGCTCAGCCGCTCGCTGCTGGCCCTCCTCGGACTCGCCGTGATCGCGTTCGCGTTCGGGTACGCCATGGCCGGCCGCGTTCTCGCCCCGCTCGGCCGGATCCTGCGCACCGCGCGTTCCGTGGCGGGCTCGGATCTGTCCCGCCGTATCGAGCTGGACGGGCCGGACGACGAGCTGAAGGAGCTGGCCGACACCTTCGACGACATGCTGGAGCGGTTGCAGCGCGCCTTCACCGCCCAGCAGCGTTTCGTGGGCAACGCCTCCCACGAACTGAGGACGCCGCTGGCCATCAACCGCACGCTGCTCGAAGTGCACCTCTCCGACCCCGACGCGCCGGTGGAACTCCAGCAGCTGGGCAAGACGCTGCTGGCCACCAACGAGCGCAGCGAGCAGCTCGTGGAGGGTCTGCTGCTGCTGGCCCGCAGTGACAACCAGGTCGTCGAGCGCAAGCCGGTCGACCTCGCCGAGGTCGCCGGGCAGGCCATCGACCAGGCGCACGGCGAGGCCGAGGCGAAGGGCGTGAAGATCCGCGGGAAGCGCGATCCCGCGGTCGTCCAGGGCAATGGCGTACTCCTGGAGCGGATCGCGCTTAACCTGGTGCAGAACGCCGTGCGCTACAACGTCCCCGAGGACGGCTGGGTCGAGGTGACCACCGAGGTCCAGCACGGCCAGGCGGTTCTCGTCGTGTCCAATACGGGCCCGGTGGTCCCCGCTTACGAGATCGACAATCTTTTCGAACCCTTCCGGCGACTGCGCACGGAGCGAACGGGCAGCGACAAGGGCGTCGGACTCGGCCTGTCGATCGCGCGCTCCGTGGCACGGGCGCACGGCGGCCATATCGCGGCGCAGCCGCGCGAGGGAGGAGGGCTCGTGATGCGAGTCAGCCTGCCGCTCTGAGAACATGCCGCGACACACGCGGGCTTGTTCGCTTTGCGCGGAATTTTCAGGGCCGCGATCAGGCTTCCCCGTGTGTGATCGATCACAAGAGCGGTTTTCCGGCCATCCACTCTCTGTGATCAAGAATGCTGTCGGAAAGCCCGGAAACTCCGGGTTTTCGGGCGTCTTGATCACGGGAAGTACACGGTGAGGCGCCTTTGTAGTGCGGCATTCGGACCGTGTACGGTCCCGATCGCCATCCAAGCCGATCACTCCTGAGGGGGCCGGTTGGGTGTCGATTGAGTAACAGACCTTGATGTGAGGCAAAATCTCCGCCTCGAGGCGGGCACAAGTCCGGCCTCTCACGCGTTACGTGCGCTGGAGACACCGCAGACACCCAGAGGGGGAGAGGCGAAATGGCAACCGATTACGACACCCCACGCAAGACCGACGACGACGTTGACTCCGACAGCCTTGAAGAACTGAAGGCACGGCGGAACGACAAGTCCGCCTCCGCAGTCGATGTCGACGAGTTCGAGGCCGCAGAAGGCCTGGAACTGCCCGGCGCAGACCTCTCCAATGAGGAGCTGGCCGTCCGGGTTCTGCCCAAGCAGCAGGACGAGTTCACTTGCATGAGCTGCTTCCTGGTGCACCACCGCAGCCAGCTGGCCCGTGAGAAGAACGGCCAGCCGATCTGCCGCGACTGCGACTGAGGGCGGGTCGGCCGTGACTGGCTCGACCCCTCCTCGGAAGCGCCGCTTCCTCCTGTCAGGAGCGGACAAGGGGCCGTCCGACGGCCCTCACGGCGTGCGTGACGACGAGCGAGGCTCATCCGGCAAGGGAGTTTTCCCTGCGGGATCGGCCTCGCTCGAAGCGGCGGGCGACCGGGGTGACCTCCCGGCGCCGGCTCAGGGCGCCGCGCCCGTCGCCAGGCGACGGGCCGCGGCGATCCGGCACAAGGCGGTCGACCTGGCGAAGGACGGCGCCCGCAGGGGCGGCAAGCGCGCCAGGGCGGGCATCGCCCACCTCGCGGACCGCGTCATCGAGATGGCCCCGCGGATCCCCGTACGGGATCTCCGTACGCTGCGTCGGCAGTTCCCCGGACTCGGGCCGGAGCAGCTCGCCGACAAGCTCGTGGCGGGCGCGGCGAGAGCCACCTCCACCGTGGGCGCGGGTGTCGGTGCGGCGGCCATGCTGCCCGTACCGCCGGCGATGCCGGCCGAGATCGCCGCGGAGATCAGCGGCGTGGCGGCGATCGAGCTGAAACTGATCGCCGAACTGCACGAGGTCTACGGCGTACGACCCGCCGGGAACCTCGTCGACCGCAGCACCGCGTATCTGCGCTCGTGGTCCGGCGAACGCGGCGTCGACGTACGGAAGCCCACCTCGATCAACTCGGCCCTCGGCGGCCAGATGAAGCGCGAGCTGCGGCAGCAGATCATGAAGCGCATGGTCCGCGACCTGCCGAACCTCATGCCCTTCCTGGTGGGTGCCGCCGTGGGTGCGGTGATGAACCGCCGGGACACCAGGAAACTGGCTGCGAAGGTCCGGGCCGACCTGCGCACGATGCAGGTGCCGTGGGACGAGCTGCCCGAACTGCCACCCCTGGAGAAACCGCAGAACCCTCTGCCGCTCGGGGACAGCCCCGGCGAACTCGAGGGCTGAAAAGGGTTGCGCGGCGGAGGCGGAACCACCGCCCGCGCCGCGATCTTTCCCCGCCCCGCGTTCCGCGAAGTTCGCCTACGCCGCGGTTCCCCGTGCCGCTCGCAGTGCCTCGGCCAGCCGCTGCGGTTCACGAGTCGACAGGTACAGGTAGGGCGTCGGGTCGGCCGGGTCGGTGACCTCCACCCGCAGCGCGGTGGGAATGTAGGCGCGCAGCAGCAGGAACGCCCGGGTGTCCGCCTTGTACGTGCGCCAGGCCCGCGCCTCCTCCGCGTCCAGCACCTCCGCCTCACCCAGCGCCGCGACCGGGATCTTCGCTTCTCCCGCGATGAGCGAGTCGCCCACCACGCGGATGCGGAGCGAGCCGTACGAACTGGCCGCGACCGCGGCGACCGCGGTGCCGCCGACCAGGCCGCCGAGCGGTGGCAGGGTGCCGAAGGGCAGCAGGATCAGGGCGAAGGCGACGCCCACGAGGCACGAGACGAACCACCAGGAGCGGGGAGTGGTGAGGCGTTCGTCGTACGGGGTGGCGGAGAGCTGCATGGAACCAAGCTTGGCACGGTGTCCGACCCGGGCCCGGCTCAGGGTGGGAGCGGATGACGGGCGGGGTCGGAGGGCCGGTGCCCCAGTGTTGCCGTCGGATTGGTGGTGGGTGACGGGCGGGCGGGTAAGGTCTGCGGCTGTGAGTGGTACTTCCGCAGCTCTTGAGCCTCCGGCCGGCGCCGTGAAACCGGTCCGGCATCCCGACGCGCCCGCGCCCGGCGAGCTTCTCGGCGCGCACTACGAACAGTGTTTCGGGTGTGGCGGCGGCCAGTCGCACGGGCTGCACCTGGAGGCGCGGGCCGGCGAGGGAGTGACCGTCACCGCTGAGTTCACGGTGCAGCCCGCTCATCAGGGGGCGCCGGGTCTGGCGCACGGCGGTGTCCTGGCCACCGCGCTCGACGAGACGCTCGGTTCGCTGAACTGGCTGCTGCGCACCATCGCCGTGACCGGACGGCTGGAGACCGACTTCGCGCGGCCCGTGCCCGTCGGGACGACGCTGTATTTCGAGGCCGAGGTGACGGCGGTGGCCGGGCGGAAGATCTACTCGACGGCCACCGGCCGGATCGGCGGCCCCGAGGGGCCCGTCGCGGTCCGCGCCGACGCGCTCTTCGTCGAGGTCGAGGTGAAGCACTTCGTCCAGCACGGCCGCCAGGAGGAGATCGACGCCGCCATGAGCGACCCGGACCTGGTCCGGCGCGGCCGCGCCTTCGAGGTGAACCCGTGAGCCGTGAACCCGTGCCCGTGCTGATCCGGCGCGTCGATCCCGACGTACCGCTTCCCACGTACGCGCAACCCGGTGACGCGGGGGCCGATCTGCGGACCACCGAAAGCCGTGAACTGGCGCCGGGGGAGCGGGCGGTACTCCCCACGGGGGTGGCCATCGCGCTGCCCGAGGGGTACGCGGCCTTCGTGCACCCCCGGTCGGGGCTCGCCGCCCGATGCGGTGTCGCCCTCGTGAATGCCCCGGGGACGGTTGATGCCGGGTACCGTGGGGAGATCAAGGTGATCGTGGTGAATCTCGACCCGCGCGAGTCCGTGCGGTTCGAGCGCTTCGACCGGATTGCCCAACTGGTTGTCCAGCAGGTCGAGAAGGTCCGCTTCCAGGAGGTCGCGGAACTTCCCGACTCGGCGCGGGCCGAAGGGGGCTTCGGGTCCACCGGTGGCCACGCCGCCGTGGACGGCGCAAGCGGCACGAACGGTCAAGCCGCCGTGGGCGGCGCGACGGGTGGGAATCGATACGCATCGGTCGTATCCGACCGGGAAGGACAGTGACGTGTTCGGACGTCGCAAGAAGAAGGGTGCCGCCGAGGACGCGGCCGGCGAGGCCGAGCAGGTCGTCGACAGCGTCGACACTGAGGCGGAGGAGACGGAGGGCGTGCGCGAGCGCGTACGGCTGGAGCCGGAGCCGCGGCCGGACGGTCCCTGGGACAGCTCGGAGGTGCGCGACCCCGCCGAGGGACGGGTGGACCTGGGCGGCCTTTTCGTGCCCGGAGTCGACGGCATGGAGTTGCGGGTCGAGGTCGCCGGTGACGCGATCGTCGCGGCCACCGTCGTACTGCGGGACAGCGCCATCCAGCTCCAGGCCTTCGCCGCTCCCAAGCGCGAGGGCATCTGGGGCGAGGTGCGCGAGGAGATCGGCTCCGGCATCACCCAGCAGGGCGGCATCATCGACGAGGTGGAGGGCCCGCTGGGCTGGGAGCTGCGGGCGCAGGTGCCGGTGCAGCTGCCGGACGGCACGAGCGGCTTCCATGTCGTGCGGTTCGTCGGCGTGGACGGTCCCCGCTGGTTCCTGCGCGGGGTGATCTCGGGTCAGGGCGCGGTGCAGCCGCAGGCCGCCGGCCTGCTGGAGCAGATCTTCCGGGACACGGTCGTGGTACGCGGCGAGGGCCCGATGGCTCCGCGCGACCCGATCGTCCTGAAGCTGCCCAACGACGCCCAGATGGTTCCCGAGAGCGTCCAGCAGGAGGAGGCGGGTTCCCGCTTCTCCGGCGGCATGGGGCAGTTGCAGCGCGGACCGGAGATCACGGAAGTCCGCTAGCCGCCCCGCTCGGTCGGCAGCGACGGAAAGGGCCGCACCCCCTCCTGGGGGTGCGGCCCTTTCCGTCGTGCGCGCACCCTTGACGACCCATTGGTCTGTACCTAGCGTCTCCGCTCAACGCCCTAGTTCATAAGGGCGCCCTGTGTTCACATACGAGAACGGAGTCGCAGTGCGTAGACCCGCATTCCTCGTGACCGTCACCGCCCTCCTCCTGGGCACCCTGGCCGCTCCCGCCGTCACCCGCGCCGAGGCCGCACCCGCCGCCTTCGCCCACCCCGGCGTCACCGTCTCCCGGGCCCAGCTCGACTTCGCCCGCCAACAGGTCAATGCCGGTGCCCAGCCGTGGAAGGGGGCGTACGACCGGATGCTGGCGAGCAAGTACGCCGACCTGAACCGCGTCCCCAAGCCGCGCGCGATCGTCGAATGCGGCTCCTACTCCAACCCGAACAACGGCTGTACGGACGAGCGCGAGGACGCGATCGCCGCCTACACCCAGGCCCTCGCCTGGTACGTCACGCGCGACGAGCGTCACGCGAAGAAGGCGATCGAACTGATGGACGCCTGGTCCGCGATGATCACGGACCACACCAACAGCAACGCGCCCCTCCAGACCGGGTGGGCGGGCTCGTCCTGGCCCAGGGCGGCCGAGATCATCAAGTACACGTACTCCGGCACCTGGGCCAACTCCGGGCGCTTCGCCGACATGCTGCGCGACGTCTACCTCCCCGAGGTCATCAACGGCTCGAACTCCAACGGCAACTGGGAGCTGTCGATGATGGAGGCCGCCGTCGGCATCTCCGTCTTCCTGGAGGACAAGACGTCGTACGACAAGGCGATGGCGAAGTTCCGCACCCGTACCGCCGCCTACGTCTACCTCGCCTCCGACGGCGCCCTGCCGAAGACCGTGCCGAGCCAGAACCTCGACACCCGGGAGAAGATCGTCGCCTACTGGCAGGGCCAGACCACCTTCGTCGACGGCCTGAGCCAGGAGACCTGCCGCGACTTCACCCACACCGGGTACGGCATCTCGGCGATCTCGCACATCGCCGAGACCAGCCGGATCCAGGGCCAGGATCTCTACGGCACCGACGTCGGCGAGCGGCTGCGGCACGCACTCGGCCTCCACTCCAAGTACCAGCTCGGCACGGCCGCACCGAGCTGGCTGTGCGGCGGCTCCCTGAAGCTGGGCCTCGGCCCGGTCACCGAGGTCGGCTACAACGCGCTGCACAACCGGCTCGGCATCCCGATGACGAACACGCAGACGCTGACCTTGCAGAACCGCCCGGCGGGCAGCAACAACCTCTTCGTCGCCTGGGAGACGCTGACGCACGGGGACAGCACGGTGTGAGAGCGGGTGCCGCACGGCGTCGGAGGCGGCCGCCGCACGGCGCGAGAAAAGGAACCGTCCGGCGTGAACCGGTCCGGGGCGCTCATCCGATGGAGCGGTGAGGGGGACGGCGAGGGAGCGAGGGGGAGGGCGTATGGGCAAGTCGGCTCACGGAGTGTCCTGTCCACCGCGTCAGGACCACGTCAAAGCTGTCCGGTGCCTGCCCTCTCGCCCTCTCCGTAGGCGGAGGCGGAGGCGCCGGCCGTCTACGACCCTCGAAGCGGAGGCGCACCGGGCGGGGGACTGGCCATGGTGCTCACCGTGCGTGCGGCCGAGGATCGGGCGGCCGTGGCCGGCCGGGGCCGTTACCGGCTTCGGATCCGCCACCGTCGTCGGCCCGCTTCCTCGGAGGCGCGGATGCGCACCTCCGGTTGCCTGGTCGGCCAGAAGTACCTGCTTCCAGAGGCGTGGGGGCTGTCGTACGGGACGGAGGCGAACTACCCGCGGGTCCGCCGGGGCGCAACCGCTCAGGAAGGTGGAGGCAGGTCCGTCCCCTCCCCGGCACTTCGTCACGGGGCCGGCGTCGGGGGCATCGATGCGAGAGGTGAGCCGCGGCAGGTCCGAGTCGGGAGGTGGGGGCGGGGCGTCACCATGCGGGTACGGGCCTCGGGGTGCCTCCCGGTACCCTTCAGGCATGAGTGCTGTTCCTCGTTCCGAGAAGCCGGTGGGCCGGTTCCGGCGCATGCTCGATCGGCTCTCCTCCTCCCAGGAGGACCTGGAGTCCGAGGAGCTGCGGGAGGATACCGAGACCGCCGGCTGTACGCGGATCGGAGACTGCCAGGACCGTCAGATCGTCACGGTTACTGGTACCTTGCGCACGGTCACCCTGCGACCGCGGGCCGGAGTTCCGGCGCTGGAGGCCGAGCTGTTCGACGGCTCCGCCGCGCTGGACGTGGTCTGGCTGGGCAGACGCTCCATCGTCGGCATAGAGCCGGGGCGCAAGCTCATAGCATCGGGCCGGATCTCACTGAGCCGGGGCCGTCGGGTGCTGTTCAACCCCAAGTACGAACTGAGACCCCTTGGTAGGGAGTAGCCGGTGACGTCGCTCGACAAGCCGACCGAAGACACTCAGCAGGACGACGCCCGGGCGGTGACGGAAGCCGCGCTTTTCGAGGCGTTCGGCGGGGTGCGGGGCATGGTCGAGACGGTGGTGCCCGGCCTGCTGTTCGTCACGATCTACACGATCAACAAGGACCTGCACATGTCGGCGATCGCCGCGCTGGCGGTGTCGTTGGTCCTGGTCGTGGTCCGCCTGGCCATGAAGGACACGGTGAAGCACGCCTTCAGCGGTGTCTTCGGTGTCGCCTTCGGCGTCGTGTTCGCGATGATGACGGGCAACGCGAAGGACTTCTACCTGCCCGGCATGCTCTACACCCTGGGCCTGTCGCTGGCGTACATCATCACGACCCTGTGCGGGGTCCCGCTGCTCGGGCTGATCCTCGGGCCGGTGTTCAAGGAGAACCTCTCCTGGCGGACCCGCAACCCCGGCCGCAAGAAGGCCTACGCGAAGGCCAGCTATGCCTGGGGGCTGATTCTTCTCGCCAAGTGCGCGATTCTCTTCCCGCTGTACTGGTGGGCCGACACCACCCAGCTGGGATGGGTGCTGATCGCGCTGAAGATTCCGCCGTTCCTGCTGGCCGTGTGGCTGACGTGGGTGTTCCTGGCGAAGGCTCCCGCGCCGATCGACGTCTTCGCGGAGATGGAGGCGGAGGAGAAGGCCGCGGAGTCGAAGGCTGCGCAGCCGGAGGCGGCGGAGGCCGACGCGGCGGGTACCGCGGACGCCGGGCCGCGGCACCGCCGGGACGGGTAGGTTCCGGCGGCACGGGCGCTTGCGCACCTGGGGCTGCCGGCGGCCCGCACCGCTGTGTTTCGCCCCCGCTGCACCTCCCGCCCCTGGCCCTTTGCTGCGCCCCCGGAGACCCTTGGCTCCGCCCCCGGAGCCGCCTCCGGGTCCGAACGGCCTCGACCTCGAACTCCGCGGCGGGGTATCCCTCAGACCGGCCTGAGGCAGTCCGCGGCCGACAGCTCGCTGAGCATCTGCTTGGTGAAGGCGTGGGGAAGTCAGCCCTCTCGGCGTACCGACAGCAGGTCCTCCAGTTGCTCCTCCCGGGCCTGCGCGGCCACGAACAGAAGTTCGTCGCCCGCTTCCAGGGAGTCCTCACGGGACGGGGTGAGGACGCGGGTGCCGCGGATGATGGTGACCAGGGAGGTGTCCTCGGGCCACTCCACGTCGCCGACCTGGGTGCCGGCCAGGGCCGACTCCTCGGGGAGGGTCAGTTCGACGAGGTTGGCGTCGCCGTGGCTGAAGCGGAGCAGGCGTACCAGGTCGCCGACGCTCACCGCCTCCTCCACCAGGGCCGACATCAGACGCGGGGTGGAGACGGCGACGTCCACGCCCCAGGACTCGTTGAAGAGCCACTCGTTCTTCGGGTTGTTCACCCGGGCGACCACGCGCGGGACGCCGTACTCCGTCTTCGCGAGCAGAGACACGACCAGGTTGACCTTGTCGTCGCCCGTCGCGGCGATCACGACGTTGCAGCGCTGGAGAGCCGCCTCGTCGAGGGAGGTGATCTCGCAGGCGTCGGCCAGCAGCCACTCCGCCTGCGGGACGCGCTCGACCGAGATGGCGGTCGGCGCCTTGTCGACCAGCAGGACCTCGTGGCCGTTCTCCAGCAGCTCGCCCGCGATCGATCGGCCGACCGCGCCGGCTCCGGCAATGGCGACCCTCATCGGTGACCGTCCTCCTTCGGGCCCTCGGCGAACGAGGCCTCGACCTTCTCCACGTCGTCGGTGCGCATCATCACGTGCACCAGGTCGCCCTCCTGTAGAACCGTCTGCGAGGTGGGCAGGATGGCCTCGCCGAGGCGGGTCAGGAAGGCGACGCGCACGCCCGTCTCCTCCTGAAGCTTGCTGATCTTGTGTCCGACCCAGGAGGCTGAGGCGTGTACCTCGGCCAGCTGGACGCCGCCGGTGGGGTCGCGCCACAGCGGCTCGGAACCCGAGGGAAGCAGCCGGCGCAGCATCTGGTCGGCCGTCCAGCGGACCGTGGCCACCGTCGGGATGCCCAGGCGCTGGTAGACCTCGGCGCGGCGGGGGTCGTAGATGCGGGCGGCGACGTTCTCGATGCCGAACATCTCGCGGGCCACGCGGGCGGCGATGATGTTGGAGTTGTCGCCGCTGGAGACGGCGGCGAAGGCCCCGGCCTCCTCGATGCCCGCTTCGCGCAGGGTGTCCTGGTCGAAGCCGACTCCGGTGACCCGGCGGCCGCCGAACGAGGAGCCAAGACGTCGGAAGGCGGTGGGGTCCTGGTCGATCACGGCGACCGTGTGCCCCTGCTGCTCCAGGGTCTGGGCGAGAGCGGAACCCACTCTGCCGCAGCCCATGATGACGATGTGCACGACCGTCCTTCCGAGGTCAAATGTTGCTGACTTGGCTGTAACAGGGTCTCAGACCGCCGACCAAGCTACACACGCGCGGTCCGCCGAGGGCACCCCTGTGCAGCGTTCACCGCGTCAGCGACGGCTGATGCTCCAGAGGCTGAGGAGGGTGAGGATTCCGAGGCCGACGAGGGTGCCGGCGGCGCGGATCAGCTCCGCGGTCATCTGCGTGGAACCTCCGGGAGGGCGGCAGCGGACGGGAATGGTCATAGAGGCATGGCGATCGGCGTGACCACGGAATCCGTAGCCGAGCCCTGGCTGATTTCACCTGTGAGGCAGACGGCGGGCGCCCTGAGGGGGCCGGGACGCGATGTCACCCGGCTGACCCCCGGGGGAGGGTGGGCGACCCCGTGTTCGAAGGCCTACGATGCTCTGTTGTGTCCAAACTGACCGACGTGCCCAAACGGATTCTGATCGGGCGCGCACTGCGCAGTGATCGGCTCGGAGAAACGCTCCTGCCGAAGCGCATCGCCCTACCCGTCTTCGCTTCCGACCCGCTGTCCTCCGTGGCCTACGCGCCCGGGGAGGTGCTGCTGGTCCTGTCCATCGCGGGCGTGTCGGCATACCACTTCAGCCCGTGGATCGCGGTCGCGGTCGTGGTGCTGATGTTCACGGTGGTCGCCTCCTACCGGCAGAACGTCCACGCCTACCCGAGCGGCGGCGGCGACTACGAGGTGGCCAACACCAACCTCGGCGCCAAGGCCGGTCTCACCGTCGCGAGCGCCCTGCTCGTCGACTACGTCCTGACCGTCGCCGTATCCATCGCCTCCGGCATCGAGAACCTCGGCTCCGCGATCCCCTTCGTCGTCGAGCACAAGGTGGCCTGCGCGGTCGCCGTCGTCGTCCTGCTGACGCTGATGAACCTGCGCGGCGTCAAGGAGTCCGGCAAGCTCTTCGCCATTCCGACGTACGTCTTCGTCGCGGGCGTCTTCATCATGATCGCGTGGGGCGCGTTCCGGGGACTGGTCCTGGACGACTCCATGCGGGCGCCCACCGCCGACTACACGATCAAGCCCGAGCACCAGGGCCTGGCCGGTTTCGCCCTGCTGTTCCTCCTGCTGCGCGCCTTCTCCTCCGGATGCGCGGCGCTCACCGGCGTGGAGGCGATCTCCAACGGCGTGCCCGCCTTCCGCAAGCCCAAGTCGAAGAACGCGGCGACGACCCTCGCCGCGATGGGCCTGCTCGCCGTCACCATGTTCTGCGGCATCATCGTGCTGGCCCTGGTCACCGACGTCCGCATGGCCGAGAACCCGGCCGTGGACCTGCTGCACAACGGCGCCGCGGTCGGCTCCGACTACGTCCAGAACCCGGTGATCACCCAGGTCGCCGAGGCCGTCTTCGGTAAGGGCAGCTTCCTCTTCATCGTGCTCGCCGCGGCGACCGCGCTGGTGCTGTTCCTGGCCGCCAACACCGCCTACAACGGGTTCCCGGTGCTCGGCTCGATCCTCGCCCAGGACCGCTACCTGCCCCGCCAGCTGCACACCCGCGGCGACCGCCTGGCGTTCTCCAACGGCATCGTGCTCCTCGCGGGCGCGGCGACCCTGCTGATCGTGCTGTACGACGCCGACTCCACGCGGCTGATCCAGCTGTACATCGTCGGCGTGTTCGTGTCCTTCACGCTCAGCCAGACCGGCATGGTCCGGCACTGGAACCGCCACCTGGCGACCGAGACCGATCCGGCCAAGCGCCGCCACATGGTCCGCTCCCGGGCGATCAACACCTTCGGCGCCTTCTTCACCGGCGTGGTCCTGGTGGTCGTCCTCCTCACCAAGTTCACCCACGGCGCCTGGGTCGCCCTGCTCGGCATGGTGATCTTCTACGGCACGATGACCGCGATCCGCCGCCACTACGACGGCGTCTCGGCGGAACTCGCCGCACCCGACGGACCCAGCGACGACAGCGTCCGCCCCTCCCGCGTCCACTCGGTGCTGCTGATCTCCAAGATCCACCGTCCGACGCTGCGCGCCCTCGCCTACGCCAAGCTGATGCGCTCCGACACCCTGGAGGCGCTCACCGTCAACGTCGACCCGGCCGAGACGAAGGCACTGCGCGAGGAGTGGGAACGGCGCGGCATCGACGTACCGCTGAAGGTGCTCGACTCGCCCTACCGCGAGGTCACGCGGCCGGTCATCGAGTACGTCAAGAGTCTGCGCCGGGAGTCGCCGAGGGACGCCGTCTCGGTGATCATCCCCGAGTACGTGGTCGGTCACTGGTACGAGCAGCTGCTGCACAACCAGAGCGCGCTCCGGCTGAAGGGCCGCCTGCTGTTCACACCGGGCGTGATGGTGACCTCGGTGCCGTACCAGCTCCAGTCCTCCGAGGTGGCCAAGAAGCGGGCCCGCAAGCGGCAGGACTGGAACGCTCCGGGCTCGGTGCGGCGCGGTCCCGCCCACGAGGGGCGCCCGAAGGAGCCGTCGGGCACGGGTTCCCCCGGCTCCCCGGGCACGCCGGGCCCGGGTTCCCCGGACTCGTCGGCCTGACCTGATCATGGTGAGCGGCCGGACGACAGCCACGTAGACTGGTGGGCTGTTGTCCGGCCGTACCTCGTTCGAGTAGTGGAGTCATCCCGCCATGCAGGCAGAACCGAAGAACTCGCAGGCGGACTCGCAGGCGCGGTCGCTCGTCGGCGAGGAGTACGAGGTCGAGGTCGGTCCCGTCGCCCACGGCGGGCACTGCATCGCCCGCACGGACGAGGGTCAGGTGCTGTTCGTCCGGCACACGCTGCCCGGCGAGCGGGTCGTGGCCCGGGTGACCGACGGCGAGGAGGGCGCGCGCTTCCTGCGCGCGGACGCCGTGCGGGTGCTGGAGGCGTCCAAGGACCGCGTCGAGGCACCTTGCCCGTACGCCGGACCCGGCCGCTGCGGCGGCTGCGACTGGCAGCACGCCAAGCCGGGCGCCCAGCGCCGCCTCAAGGGCGAGGTCATCGCCGAGCAGCTCAAGCGGCTCGCGGGCCTCACGCCCGAGGAGGCCGGCTGGGACGGCACCGTGATGCCGGCCGAGGGCGACAAGCTGCCGGCCGGTCAGGTGCCCCAGTGGCGGACGCGCGTGCAGTACGCGGTGGACGCCGACGGCAACGCCGGGCTGCGCCGCCACCGCTCGCACGAGGTCGAGCCGATCGAACACTGCATGATCGCGGCCCCGGGCGTCAGCGAGCTGGGCATCGAGGACCGCGACTGGTCCGGAATGGCTTCCGTCGACGCCATCGCGGCGACGGGTAGCCAGGACCGCATGGTGATCCTCGAACCTCGGCCCGGCGCTCGCCTGCCCCTCGTCGAACTCGACAGGCCCGTCTCGGTCATGCGCGTCGAGGAGCACGACGGCGGCATCCACCGCGTCCACGGCCGCGCGTTCGTGCGCGAGCGCGCCGACGGCCGGACGTACCGCGTCGGCAGTGGCGGCTTCTGGCAGGTCCACCCGCAGGCCGCCGACACCCTCGTCAAGGCCGTCATGCAGGGCCTCCTGCCACGCAAGGGCGACATGGCGCTGGACCTGTACTGCGGCGTCGGCCTCTTCGCGGGCGCCCTCGCGGACCGCCTCGGCGACAAGGGCGCGGTCCTCGGCATCGAGTCCGGCAAGCGCGCCGTCGAGGACGCCCGGCACAACCTCGCCGACTTCGACCGCGTGCGGATCGAGCAGGGCAAGGTGGAGAGCGTGCTCCCGCGCACGGGGATCAGCGAGGTCGACCTCATCGTCCTCGACCCCCCGCGGGCGGGAGCGGGACGAAAGACGGTCGAGCACCTGTCGTCCCTCGGGGCGCGGAAGATCGCGTACGTGGCGTGCGACCCGGCCGCACTGGCTCGGGACCTGGGGTACTTCCGGGACGGGGGGTATCGGGTGCGGACTCTGCGGGCTTTCGATCTGTTCCCGATGACGCATCACGTGGAGTGCGTGGCGATCCTCGAACCTGCGGACAAGGGCTCCTGACCTGCGCTTTTGTTGTCCGGGTGGGTTACTTCTGCTGCACCGCCGCAGGCGGTGCGAGTGGTCACCCCGGCCAACGTTCCCCGGGGGCCGGGAACGCGGCTCGACCGTGTCACGTTGATACCGGTCAGGTATCATCGCTGTATGGCGATGACACTCCGACTCCCCGACGACCTTGACGCGAAGCTCACCGAGCGGGCTCGTCGGGAGGGCCGCAGCAAGCAGGAACTTGCCATCGAGGCCATCCGCGACGCCCAGAACAGGGCCGAGCTGAAGGTCGATGACGTCTTGGCCGAGCTGATGGACAGCGATGCGGAGATTCTGGACTACCTGAAGTGACGGACGTGCGCTACATCCAGATCGACGAGATCCTGGCCATTGCCCGCACGGTCAACGGTACCGAGCACAGTGTGCGTGACATGGGACTCCTGGTGTCGGCGATCGAGCGACCCCGGACGAACGTGTTCGGAGCCGAGCTATATCCCACGCTGCACGAGAAGGCGGCGGCACTGCTGCATTCCGTTGCCCGCAATCATGCGCTGATCGACGGTAACAAGCGCACCGCCTGGCTCACCATGCGTGTCTTCCTGCGGTTCAACGGCGTCAGCGCCAGTACCGTGCCGCCGCCCGTCTCCGTTGCCGGCCCATTCGTCGAGGAAGTCGCGCAGGACAACATCGAAGTACCGGCCATTGCCAAGCGTCTGTCGGCCTGGTTCCCCATTTCCTGACCTCGACGTCCTGTCCCGTAACAGTGCCACGCCGCGCCGATCGGCCGGTCGCCCCACCGCAGCCGTACCACGGGGGATGTAGTTCATCGACGGCCGGTGGATACACCTGTACCGGGTCGTATGGTCGGCCGGATCGGTGACCGCTACCCGATTGCCGCGCTCGTCGAAGCTCTGTACCCAGCGGCTGCCGTCCGGGCCGTGGAGGTCCGTGCACCCCCCGGGGGAGCAGGGTGGCACCGGCAGTCCCCGCTCCCGGACGCGCTGCGGTGCGAGGAGACCGGACCGGTCAGCACGACGAGGCCACGCACGACGAGGCCACGCACGACGAGGCCCTCCTGGAGGAGGCCGACAGCCCCTGAAGAGTTCGACGTGCCGCGTGACCGTCGTAGACGGCATCAGGCCGACCCGGCTGCGCCGCAGCTTCGCCGGCCGCCGCGCGGGCAAACGGGCCACCTGCCTCCTGCCCCCACCAGGCGGAGTCCCCGGTAGGCCGGTCCACCCCGCGAGACAGTGCAGCGGGATGGTCTTGTCGGAGCCCGAGGGCCCCATCACCGCCGTGCGACCTGGCGCGCCTCCCGCGCCCCGGGCGCCCCTGACAGCTGCTGGACGTCCCCGGAAGGGCCGTCTCGCGGACGCCGCGTGCGTTGTCGTGTGAGCGTCCTGGAGCGGCTGGCTGCACCCTTTTCATGGAAGGTTGTGCCCAAGGTGAACCAATATCTGTGCCCGCCAGGTGAGAGTATTACGGACCATGCGACGAGAGTTATTGCCGCAATGAACGGAGTGCAATTGTGCAACACACGCAGGCCGTTCCAGCGTGCTACTGTCGATGTCAGTTGCAGTTGTGGTTCCCAAAACTTCAAGTGCCCCCACTCGGTTTCGGCAGGTGGGAGCACTTTTGTATGCCGGTCATTTGTCGGGCGGGGTAATCATCACAGCGACACGGTGTCCGCGCGGTGCGGATTCCGATGTACTGCCCCAAAGGAGATATGACATGGCTGCTGGTACCGTGAAGTGGTTCAACGCGGAAAAGGGCTTCGGCTTCATCGAGCAGGACGGTGGCGGCGCTGACGTGTTCGCCCACTACTCGAACATCGCCGCGCAGGGCTTCCGTGAGCTGCTCGAGGGCCAGAAGGTCACCTTCGACATCGCGCAGGGCCAGAAGGGCCCGACGGCCGAGAACATCGTTCCGGCCTGACGCTGACGCGCGCTTCGCAGCTGGGGCCCGCATCCTTCGGGGTGCGGGCCCCAGCTGCACGCGTTTTCGGCAGCGGTTTCCGTTGTGGGACGACTCCGAGGAATCCGCATTCTCACCCCGCGCCCTTGCTCCTCGGGAATGCAGGCCCCATTCAAGAGCCGGACGACGGCACACGGCACAGGGGAAGGCGCCCGCCTGATGAGCAACTCGCCAACACCCGCGGTCGAGCCGGACGGTGCCGACCGCTCGAAGCTGCCCCGCTGCACGGCAGAGGGCCCGGCACCTCACTCGTCGCAGACACGCCAGGGAACCGCACCATCCCTGCCGCCCCCGACGTATGCGCGCGACCTGCCGGGCTGGCGCCACATCGGCAGCGCTCTGCGGCGAACGCCCGCCTCGGTGTGGAACGACAACGTGACCGACTTCGCCGCCGCACTCACCTATTACGCGGTGCTCGCGCTCTTCCCGACGCTCCTCGTCACGGTCTCACTGCTGGGAATCGTCGGCGCCTCGACCATCGACACGCTGATCAGTAACGTGATCGCTGTCGTGCCGACCGAGTCCCGCCCCGTCATGCGGAGCACGCTGGAGGGCATGGCGGAGCAGCACACAGCCGCCTGGACGCTGGCCGTCCTCGGCACGATCGGCGCCCTGTGGTCCGCCTCCAGCTATCTGGGGGTGTTCCGCCGAGCCCTGCACGTCATGCACGGCATAGAGGATCTGCGCCCGGCGTGGAGGACGGCACCACGGTTGGTGATGACCGCCCTGGTGCTGCTGATACTGCTGGTTTCCAGTGCCCTGCTGCTCATCCTGACCGGGGAAGCGGCCCACACCGTCGGCCGGCTCGTGGGCATGGGCGGGGTTGCGGGCCTCGCATGGAACGCGCTGAAATGGCCGCTTCTGCTGTGCCTGGTCGCCACCTTGGTGCTGGTGTTGTTCCGCTCGGGCCCGCCCGGGACCCGTGGGGTGCGGCAGCGGCTTCTGGGAGACGCTCTGGCCGTGGTCCTGTGGCTCGTCGCCTCGGCGAGTTTCGCCCTCTACGTCTCGCACCTCGGCACCTACAACCGGCTGTACGGATCGCTCGCCGGGATCATCGTCTTCCTGGTGTGGCTGTGGCTGTCCAACCTGGCCCTTCTCACGGGGGCCCAGTTCAACGCCGAACTGGCCAAACTCCGCCGTCGATGACCGGCGGGGCGTGAGCTGCCCAGCCCTCGCCCTGATCGGCCAGGCACCGGTTTCCTCGCCCACCGGCATCGCTACGGCCAAGCGACGACCGGTACGCCAGAACAACGTAGCCAGTGCCGCTGACAAGCGCTGCCGGTCGCATCGCGCCGCCTGTCGCACCAGCACCAGCACCAGCACCAGTACCTGACCCGCGCCGGCACTCGTGGATGTCGGCGGCCCGGCCCGCCCGCTTCGCTGAGGAGCGTGACGACGCGGCGCACACTCGTCCAACTCCGGGCGCGACGACAACTTCGGACCGGAACGGACGGCGCACAGTGCCTGCCGCTTCACGACGCGGGTATCGGAACGTCCAAGCAACCCACTTTGGCTAGGAGCTTGTAATGGCGCGGACAGTTCTGCGTGACGAGAGCGCGACGGAATCCGGGGAACGGAGTCCCGGAAAACCTCCCCTGCCTCTGTTCGGGCGGGTGCTGGCCATGCTGCTGGCCTTCGCGGCGATGGTGGGATTCGCGGTGGTGCTGGCCCGGCTGACGCTGGAACCGTCGGCGGCGTCCGTGCCGTTGACGCACAGCAATCTGCGCCCTGGTGACTCCATCCGTGCCTATCTCGCCCAGCCCGCGTCCCTTGACACCGTCAAGCAGCTCGGCGGCAACATCCTGCTGGGTGTGCCGTTCGGCGTGCTGCTGCCGGTGCTGGTGCCCCGAGCGCGCGGGCTGGTCCGGGTAGCGGTGGTCACCGCTGTCGTGATGCTCCTCGTGGAACTCGTCCAGGGCGCCCTTGTCACCGGGCGCACCTTCGACATCGATGACGTGCTGCTCAACACCACAGGTGCTCTCCTCGGTTACCTGCTGATCGGCCTCCGGTTGGGCCGTGCCGTGCATCCCCGGCGCCGCCACTGGTGGCACCGGTCCGGCAAGCATCCGGTGACTGCTACGGATCCGTCGTATACGGACGCGTCGTAACCGATCGCGTCGTAACCGATCGCGTCAGAGCGCGCGAGCAGCGGCATGAGCCGGGTCTCGCTGCCGGGGGCGGCCGTCGAGCAGCGACGGATCCCGGTCGGCAGCCGGGCGGGCCGGTCAGCATCCGGTACGCCCGGCCGCCGACGACGCGGCCCCCTCGCCCGCCGCTCGGGCGGGCGCCGAAGTCGCTGTCCCGGGCGGCCGGCCGCCACCACGCACCACGGGCGGCGGGGAGATGCGGGGTCTCGCGCGGAGTGGCGATTCCTCACGGTGTGCCGATGAGCTGTTTCTGCCGCCCCGGTCAGCGGGCCGTGATCGCTCGGCTCCGCCTGGTGTGCCGTCCCGCAGGCAGGTAAGGAGAGAGCAAGGGAAGGACGAGACAGTGGTCCTTCAGCTGACCTGTGACGGAGGGACCCCGTGTTCGAGGCGGAAGACATCAGGGAGTGGCGCGGCCACGATGTGGTCGACCACGAGCGGCACAAGATCGGCGTCCTGGAGGCGCTCTACGTCGACACGGCCACGGACCTGCCCGCGTTCGCGACGGTCACGGTCGGCCTGCCGACCCGCCACCGGCTGGTGTTCGTCCCCCTCGACGGGGCGACGGTCGGCCCCGGTTACCTGAAGGTCGCTCACGACAAGAAGCACGTCAAGGAAGCGCCCTCGATCGGCACGGACGGCGAACTGCTCGCGGAGGACGAGAAGACGGTCTTCGCGCACTACGATCTCGCCTACCGAACGGGTGCGGGCGGCGAACGTCGCCTCGCGCGCCGCTGACGGCCCCGCCGACTTCCCCCACCTCGAGGTGACACGGATGGCTCTCTTCCTCCTGCTGGTCATCGTGGCCATCGTGCTCGGCGTCATCGGAGTGGTGGCGAAGGGTCTCTTCTACCTGCTGGTCATCGGTGTGCTGGTCCTGATCGCCGACTTCGTCCTCCTCGGTGTGCGGCTGGGCCGCCGCCGCAGGCGTCTGCCCCGCTGACGCGCTCACCGGGGCAGAGCGCCTCGCTCCGCCCGCCCGACGGCCCGCCCGCCCGACGGAGCGGGCGGCCGGAGCGGTCCTCGAGTCGTCGCCGAGTGGTCCGCCCCTGATGACCCGGTACGCCGACATCTCGTTCATGATCCGCACCGGCGGGGTCACCGTGCCGTCCGCGCCGAGCAGGACCTGCTGGTCGGCCCGCCGCAGTGGCTGCGCGAAGTCGCCGGCCTGCCCCGGTCCAGGGGATCTCCTGAGAGGCGGCGTGCACGGCCGTGCACGCCCAGCCCGGGCCGATGGCGCCGGGCACCGCACCATCACGTGGCCGACGACATCAGTGTCCGTTTGCGTGCCGTGTGCGAGCGCTCCGGATGCGCGGGGAACTTCGAGGCACTCACCGGGACGGGCGGGCGCGACCGCACCCACTTGTGGACCGCCGACAGCTGTCCGGTGCTCGCGGGAGCCTACGCACTCCGGCGATCCGAGCCGGCTCGGATCGCCGGCGTCTGACCGACCCGAAGGGGGCCACGGTGTTCGTGTACCAGTGCGACGGCGAGCACGGCGACGCCCCCCGCAGGCTGCGCCGGCGGGGTAGCGCCGGGACCGAGCGCCGTCGTCGTGAGGACAGAGCGCCCGGGCGGATGCCCGCGCGGTCCGCGGCGGCGGGAAACCGGGATGTCGCGCCGGGGGCCCGGCGCGGCTCTGGCGCAGATGTAGGGGGAAGCTCGGCTCGATGACTGCCGGGGAATCGTCGGGCACCCGGTTTCCCGGTCGCCCAGAGCTGCTGCGGTACCGGGACCGGGCATGTGCCCCGGAGCGGCCCGCGGAGCCGCGGGCCCGTACGCGGACGGCCGGGCCGGTCCAGAAGGAGCCGGCCCGGCCGTTGGGCGCGGGGATCAGACCAGGTCGAAGCGGTCCAGGTTGGAGACCTTGACCCAGGCGTCGACGAAGTCCTTGACGAACTTCTCCTTCGCGTCGTCGCTCGCGTAGACCTCCGCCAGCGCGCGCAGCTCGGAGTTCGAGCCGAAGACGAGGTCGGCGCGGGTGCCGGCCCACTTGATCTCGCCCGTGGCGGCGTCACGGCCCTCGAAGGTGTTCTGGTCCTCCGAGGTAGACGTCCACGTCGTGCCCAGGTCGAGCAGGTTGACGAAGAAGTCGTTGGTCAGGGAGCCGGGCGTGGTGGTGAGGACGCCGAGCTGCGACTGCTGGTGGTTGGCGCCCAGGACGCGCAGGCCGCCGACGAGGACGGTCATCTCGGGTGCGCTCAGCGTCAGCAGGTTGGCCTTGTCGAGGAGCAGGTACTCGGCCGGCAGGCGGTTGCCCTTGCCGACGTAGTTGCGGAACCCGTCGGCGTTCGGCTCCAGCGCGGCGAAGGACTCCGCGTCGGTGTGCTCCTCGGTCGCGTCCACCCGGCCCGGCGTGAACGGCACCTCGACCTCGAAGCCGCCCTCCTTGGCGGCCCGCTCGACCGCGGCGGCACCGGCCAGCACGATCAGGTCGGCCAGCGAGACCTGCTTGCCGTCGGCGCGGCCGGAGTTGAAGGACTGCTGGATGCCCTCCAGGGTGCGCAGCACGAGCGCGAGCTGGTCGGGGTCGTTGACCGCCCAGCCGCGCTGCGGCTCCAGGCGGATGCGCGCGCCGTTGGCGCCGCCGCGCTTGTCGCTGCCGCGGAACGTCGAGGCCGACGCCCAAGCGGTGGACACCAGCTGCGACACCGTCAGGCCCGAGCCGAGGACCTGCTCCTTGAGGGCGGCGATGTCACCGGCGTCGATCAACTCGTACGTCCGCTCCGGCAGGGGGTCCTGCCACAGCAGCGTCTCCTGCGGAACCTCCGGGCCGAGGTACAGCGACTTGGGACCCATGTCACGGTGGGTCAGCTTGTACCAGGCGCGGGCGAAGGCGTCCGCGAACTGGTCCGGGTTCTCGTGGAACCGGCGGGAGATCTGCTCGTAGACCGGGTCGAAACGCAGCGCCAGGTCGGTGGTGAGCATCGTCGGGAGGTGCTTCTTCGACGGGTCGTGCGCGTCGGGGATGATCGCCTCGGCGTTCTTCGCCACCCACTGCTTGGCGCCGGCCGGGGACTCGGTCAGCTCGTACTCGAACTCGAACAGGTTCCTGAAGAAGCCGTCGCTCCACCGGGTCGGCGTGGCGGTCCAGGTGACCTCCAGGCCGGAGGTGATGGTGTCCCCGCCCTTGCCGGTGCCGTAGGTGCTCTTCCAGCCGAGGCCCTGCTCCTCCAGCGAGGCGGCCTCGGGGTCGTCGCCGACGTGGTCGGCGGGGCCGGCGCCGTGCGTCTTGCCGAAGGTGTGACCGCCCGCGATCAGGGCGACCGTCTCCTCGTCGTTCATCGCCATCCGGCGGAACGTCTCACGGATGTCGCGGGCCGCGGCCAGCGGGTCCGGGTTGCCGTTCGGGCCCTCGGGGTTGACGTAGATGAGGCCCATCTGGACGGCGCCGAGCGGGTTCTCCAGCTCGCGGTCGCCGGTGTAGCGCTGGTCGTCGAGCCAGGTGGTCTCGGGGCCCCAGTACACGTCCTCCTCGGGCTCCCAGACGTCCTCGCGGCCGCCGCCGAAGCCGAAGGTCTCGAAGCCCATCTGCTCCAGGGCCACGTTGCCGGTGAGGACCAGCAGGTCGGCCCAGGACAGGCTCTGGCCGTACTTCTTCTTGACCGGCCACAGCAGACGGCGGGCCTTGTCGAGGTTGGCGTTGTCCGGCCAGCTGTTGAGCGGGGCGAAGCGCTGCTGACCGGCGCCGGCGCCGCCGCGGCCGTCGCTGATGCGGTAGGTGCCGGCGCTGTGCCAGGCCATCCGGACCATCAACGGGCCGTAGTTGCCGAAGTCGGCCGGCCACCAGTCCTGCGAGGTCGTCAGCACCTCGGCGATGCCCTGCTTCACGGCCGCGAGGTCGAGGCTCTTGAACGCCTCCGCGTAGTCGAACTCCTCACCGAGCGGGTTGGCCACGGCCGGGTTCTTGGCGAGGATCTTGACGTTCAGGCGCTCCGGCCACCACTGACGGTTGCCGCCGCCCTGGGTCGGGTGGAGGGCCCGCCCGTGCGCGACCGGGCAGCCGCCCGTCTCCTCCGGCGTCGGGTCCGTGACGATCGCGTCATGGTTCTCGGTCATGGGGGAATCCTTCCGAACTGCGTGGATCACGGGGCTGGGCTACTGCGTGGATCAGGTGGTCAGTGGGGGGTGCCGGAGCACTCGGGGCACAGGCCCCAGTAGACGACCTCGGCCTCGTCGACGGAGAAGCCACGGTTGTCGGAGGCGGTCAGACAAGGGGCGTGGCCGACCGCGCAGTCGACGTCGGCCACGGTGCCGCAGGAGCGGCACACGAGGTGGTGGTGGTTGTCCCCGACGCGGCCCTCGAACCGGGCGGGGCTGCCCGGAAGCTCGATGCGGCGCAGCAGACCGGCCGCGGTGAGCGCGTGGAGCGCTTCGTAGACGGCTTGCAGCGATATGTGACCCACTCGGTCGCGCACGCCCGTGGCGATCGTCTCGACCTCGAGGTGGCCGCCCTCGCGCACGGTGTCCAGCAGCGCGACGCGGGCCGCCGTCACCCGCAGGCCGGCACCGCGCAGCTCCTCCGCCGTGGACGGAATCCCGGGTGCGGTCATGACGCCAACCTAAGCCACAAACACGAACGGTTCAAGAAATGGAATCGTTCCAATTCTGAGTCGCGTCGGGTTGCCCGGAAGGTCCGGTTCCCGGGAGGGGGCTCGGGGGCGGCCGTTCTCCGTGTCCGGCCGTCCTCGGTCGCCGCCCTGCTCGGTCGCCACCGGTGGCCGGAAGCGGGCGGCGTCAGGGACGCGGCGCGATGGCGCGGGCGGCCGGACGGTTCGGGAGGGCGGACATCGTCGGCGGAGTCCGCCGCACGGGTGTCATCCGTGCGGTTCTTGCCAACTGCGGGGCGCGGAACGGTAATCGGGGACGGCGAGCGGGGTGTTCGCGGAGGTGAAGACTTCGGTGTGAGGCTCGTGAGGTGAGACACGGTGGCTCCCGACTCTGTCGCGGACCGTGTCGCTGTTGGGCCGAACGGGTGATTTGGCGTAAGAATGGCTGGTGCAGGCAGTTGAAGCGAGTCAGTTCGGGGGTGCCGGTGAACCGTTACGACGTCACCGATGAACAGTGGGAAGGGCTCGCTCAGGTCGTTCCGTTGCGCGGCCGGGACGCGTGGCCGTCGGCGGTGGGACATCGAGCGCTGCCGGACGCGGAGACGGAGACCCGGCGGCGCTTCGTCGTCCTGAGGGTCAATGTCTTCGCGGACGCGCGCGAGGTCGCCGAGACCCTGATGGCGGGCATTCCGGTGCTGCTCGATCTGAGCAGCGCGGAGACCGACGTCGCCAAGCGCGTCCTGGACTTCTCCACCGGCGTGGTCTTCGGCCTCGCCAGCGGGATGCACCGGGTCGACCGCAACGTGTTTCTGCTGACCCCGCCGGGCACCGAGGTGAGCGGGCTCATCGAGGGCGCGGGAGTGTGAGGGGCGCGGAGCGCGAAGTGGGTGAGGCGCGCGGCGCGGGGAGTGTGAGACGGGCGTGGGGCGCGGGAGGGCGCGCCGGGCGGTGACGGACACTCACCGGGTCCGCCCCGCGCGCGCCGTCGCTCGTTCGTAGGAAGCTCACGAGGGCGGAACGGTTCGCCGGACCGGCAGAGTTCTACGGTCCGCACATGGCCGTGCCGCTGACATCTTCCGTGTCCTCGCCTCCCGTCGGGCCCGCGTCCGTCGAGGGATTCCCCTTCCCCGCCGGGCCCGCGTCCGTGGAGGGGTTCCCGTCTCCCGCCGGGCCCGCGTCCGCCGCCGGGTCACCCCCTTCAGGGTCCGCGCGGCAACCGGGTGAGCCGCGAACGCCCCGGGGCGTCCAGGATTTCCCGGATCACCAGGCCCCCTCCCTCCCCTCGCGTCCCCGCCGCCCCGGCCTCACCGAGCTGCGGCTCTCCGCCTTCGCACGGCATCGGCGGGCCGCCCATCCGCTGGGCGCGGTCACTCTCTTCGCCGGGCCCAGTGGGAGCGGGAAGACGAGCGTGCTGCGGGCGTACGAGGCGCTGGCCCGGCTCGCGGGCGGGAGCGCGGTCGGGGAGGTGTTCCCGGACCCGGTCGCCTGTGTGCCGGACCGGGCCCGGCCCGACGCCCAGCACCGACGCGGGTTCCGTATCGGATGCACGGCCGACGGACCCGAGGGCCCGGTCCGGCTCGACGTCGCCGTCCAGGCCGAGCCGGACCTGCGCATCGTGGGGGAGCGGCTGAGCGCCGACGGGCTCGTGCTGCTGGAGACCGCGCTGCGGGATCCGAGCCGGCGTACGGTGCAGGCCGCCTGGCACACCGCCGGTTCCTCGCCGGTCACGCGCGCCCCGCTGCCCGACGACCGCCTCGCCACCGCCCTGCTGCCGTTGCGCGTGGCCGGCAAGACCGACGGACAGCGCCAGGTGCTCGCCGCCGCCGAACAGATGCTGGTCGCGCTGCGCTCCGTCTTCGCCTGCGACCCCCGGCCCGACCGTATGCGCACCCCCGTCCGCATGGGTTCCGGACGCCTGCTGGGCGGCTGCGACAACCTCGCCGACGTCCTGTGGCGCACGCGTGAGGAGTGCGTACGGCGGCACGCGCAGCTCGTGGCGGCCGTCCGCGCCGGCTGCGCGGGACCGGTGACCGATGTGCTCGCCGAGCCCCTCGGCGACGGAACCGTCCGCGCCCTGCTCGACCGGGGCGCGGGACCGCGTACCGAACTGGCGCGCCTCGGCGACGGCGAACTGCGCCACCTCGCCCTCACCCTGGTCCTGCTGACCGGCACCGGCGTCCTGGACGTCGACCCGCCTGTCGAGGTGCCGGACGCGATGCGTGCCCTCACCGTGCTCGCCGACGGCTTCGACCGGGACCTGGACGTGTGCCAGCGCCGCCAACTGCTGCGACTCGCCGTCCGGATGGGCGAGCGTGGCCACATCCGCTGCGTCGGGACGGTGAGCGACGCTTCCTGGGCCGCGGAGACCGCGGGCGTCACGGTGGTACACCTGGAGCCGTGACAGAACATCTCGACGTGGCGAAGCTTCAGCGCCGGCTGGCCGAGTTCGCGGCCGCCCGGAACTGGCAGCCGTACCACACCCCCAAGAACCTCGTCTCCGCGCTCAGTGTGGAGGCCTCCGAACTGCTGGAGATCTTCCAGTGGTCCACCCCGGAGGAGTCGGCGCGCGTGATGGACGACCCGGAGCGCGCGCACCGGGTGACCGACGAGGTCGCCGACGTGTTCGCGTATCTGTTGCAACTGTGCGAGGTGCTCGGCATCGATCCGCTGGCGGCACTGGACGCGAAGATCGACCGCAACGAGCGGCGGTTTCCGGCACCGTAGCCGTCTGGTGGGAAGCGGCCTTCCCAGTGGTGGGCGTCCCGCGTGTCACCGTCTGTCCGGGGCCCGCGCCGCCGGCCGACGCACTACCGGAACCGCTCCACAGGGGTGCGCCGGCCGGCCCGGAAGTCGATCAGGGCGGCACCGAGGTCGAGCGCCGAACCGAAGAAGAGAACCGACCGGTCGGCCGCCACGAGGATCGTCCCACCGCCCCGCACGCGGTGTACGACAGCCACCGCGTCGTCCTCCGGCAGCAGCACGTGCCCCAGATCCGCGTCCGGCGTGATGCGGCGGTACAGCGCCTCGCCGAAATCGATGAGGCGCCGCTGCTCCGCAGTGCACTCCGGAGCGCGCGGCGAAGGGTCCGCCGCCTTCTCCGGGTTCGCCTCCGTCATCCCTCTTCCCCCATCCCGTCGGCAACCGCCGCGAGTTCCCCGATCAGCACCGGGCCGCGCATCCGGGGTACGGCGTACCCCTGGGTCTCGTCCCACCGGGCGTCGAGGCCACCCCTGATCGGTCTCTTCCCCAGGGACGCCGAGGCCGTCCCTGGCGCGCGCCCGTCGTACAGGTGCGCGCCCTTCCCGTCGCCGTACGGAAACGACGCCGGATGCGCGGTGACGGCGCCCGTGACGGAAACCGACCCACCCTCGGTCAGCGGTGTCGTGCGGTGCGCGCCGTAGTGGGGAGGGATGCTCATGGCGGCAGCGTAGGACGGGGGTGGGACAGCGCCGGGCACCGAGGCGGAGGGTGCCGCCGCGGGGCGACGCCGTCCGGCGTGGCACGGTGCTTCCCGTCCGTGACCACGCCGTCGGTGCGGTGGTCCGCTCAAGACGGGCCGGCGTCCGCGCTCGGCCGCGGCGAACTCGGCGGGCGGCCTCGGGCAGGAGCGCGAGGGCGGTGGCGATCAGCTCCGCCGACGCCCCTGGGTCCTCCCGTCCGGGGAGCGGACGGGAGGTCCGGTCGACTCCCCGAGGGGCGGCCGCGCCGGACCGCTTAGCGGAGCCCCATGCTCCGATATTACTCTTAGTAGTTAATCGGCTGTCCGAAATCAATTTGTTGTCCACAGATTTCGGTCTTCCTCTGGCTTTTCGCCCCACACGCCTTCACTCTGGGTAGTGGTGCAGTGAGGTCGACGTGCGCGGAGCACGTCGGGACAGACGGGGGCGCCCATGGACGCGGTGCGGCTCATCCTGACGAGCAGCAGGGCTCTCGCGAGCAGTGGTGGCGGGAGACGGACCCTGACGGAGGTATGGCAGGCGCAGGCCCTGGCCCAGGCGATCGGCAGTCGCCTGGCGGTCTCGGGTCCGCCCGAACTGCGAGGCGAGGCCCTGGGATTGACCGAGCTGGCGGGACGGGGCTGCGGAGTGCTGGAGACCCCGGACCTCGATCCCGGTGACCTGCTCGCCGCCCGGCTCACCGAACTGGACGACGCCCGCGAGGCCCTCCTTCGTCTGGGCGATCTCCTCGGCGAGGTCGGCATCGCCCTCGTCGGCGTCGCCAGTTCGGCGGCGGACGAGGGGACGTACTGGCAGTGCATGGAGGCCATCGACGCGGCGGACGAGTCCAGGGACCGGGTCCTGGAGATGCTGCGCAAGCTGGCGGCGCGGGAAGGGGTGTTGCGGGAGGGATGAGACCCCGTAAGGGCGATCACCGCGACAGTCGCGGCACCACGGGTCCCAGTTCGGCTCGCCGCCCCCTCCTGGGCGGTCCCGGCCCTCCACCCGGCCGGAGTGTTTCCGGCGCGGACGGATCCGGGTTCGGCGCGGCCGTCGGATCCTCCACGTCCCGGCGCCGACTGCCGGCCGCCGGCGCCGGGCGGTCCGGCACCGGTCGGCCGAACGATCGCCCCGAGGGCCGGTCACCGACTCGGCTGGGCCCCGGCGTACGCAGCCGCATGCCCACTCCGGGCGGAGACGGGCGGTCCGAGGGGGGAGCGGTGGGGTCCAGGAGGCCCTCGTCAGGCCCTCGTGCAGGATGGAGACATGGATCTCCGCATCTTCACCGAGCCCCAGCAGGGCGCCACGTACGACACCCTCCTCACGGTGGCGAAGGCCACCGAGGACCTCGGCTTCGACGCCTTCTTCCGCTCCGACCACTATCTGAAGATGGGTGACGTGGACGGCCGGCCCGGCCCCACCGACGCCTGGATCACCCTCGCCGGCCTCGCCCGCGAGACCAGGCGCATCCGCCTCGGCACGCTCATGACCGCCGCCACGTTCCGGCTGCCCGGCGTCCTCGCCATCCAGGTCGCCCAGGTGGACCAGATGTCCGGCGGCCGCGTGGAACTCGGCCTGGGCGCCGCCTGGTTCGAGGAGGAGCACCGGGCGTACGGCATCCCCTTCCCCAAGGAGAAGTTCGGCCGCCTGGAGGAGCAGCTGGAGATCGTCACGGGTCTGTGGGCGACGGACGCCGGCCAGACCTTCGACTTCGAGGGCGAGCACTACCGGCTCGAGGACTCGCCCGCACTGCCCAAACCCGCCCAGGCGAAGATCCCCGTACTGATCGGCGGTCACGGCGCGAGCCGTACACCCCGGCTGGCCGCCCGGTACGCCGACGAGTTCAACATGCCGTTCGGCTCGATCGAGGAGACGGAGCGGCAGTTCGGCCGGGTCCGGGCCGCCGCCGAGGAGGCGGGGCGCGCGGCCGACGCGATCACCTACTCCAACGCCCTCGTGGTGTGTGTGGGCAAGGACGACCAGGAGGTCGCCCGCCGTGCCGCCGCGATCGGCCGCGAGGTCGACGAGCTGAAGAAGAACGGTCTGGCGGGCACCCCGGCCGAGGTCGTCGAGAAGATCGGCCGCTACGCCGAGATCGGCTCCACACGCTTCTACCTCCAGGTCCTCGACCTGCACGACCTGGACCACCTGGAGCTGATCTCCGCCGAGGTCCAGTCGCAGTTGCCGTGACGACGCCGCGAACCCCGCGCGTTCCGGCACCGGACAACGATGTCCGGTGCCGGAACGCGCGGGCGGGCTACCGGAGGGCGCCTGTGACAGCCCTGTGACCGGAATTATGGCCTCCACCACAGCCGGCGGGGCGGCACCCTGATGTGGTGACCGGATGCGCAGACCCGCCCCCCTCCTCCTTCCGGCCCTCGCCGCCGTCCTGCTGCTCTCGGCGTGTGGCGCGGAGCGCGCCGACAACCGGACCAGCGGCATCGGCGCGGCTACGCCGTCACCCGGTACCCAGGCGACCGATGAGGGGGTCGACGGGGTCCGGATCACCTCGGTGACCATCCCGTCGCCCGCACCGTCTCCCGACCGCAGCCTCTCGGTCACCGCCGACCGGCTGCCCGCCGACTCGCGCATCTCCGCCGCGTACGAGGTGACCAACCGGGGCACGGAGGCGATGACGTACACGATCCTCGTCAACTTCACCAACGGCGCGGGTGAGGTGATGGGCAACAAGCGCGAGACCGTGCGCGCGGTCGGGCCGGGGAAGACCGTCCGCGGCACCGTCGGCCTGGGATGGGCGCCGGGATCGTCCTCGGTGACGCGGGCCGAGGTCGCCGACGTCACCAAGGTGCCGGCGGACGAGGCACCGGCCGAGGCGGGCCACTGTCCGTCCTCCGGGGTCCGGGTCACCGCCGACCAGGGCGACGCGGCGATGGGCCTGCGTGTGGTGGGTCTGCACCTGGAGAACTGCGGATCGCGCGACTACTCCGTCAACGGCTACCCGCTGCTGGAACTGCTGGACGACAACCGTGAGCCGGTCGACGGCGTCGAGATCCTGAGGGGCAGCGGCGAGATCACCACCGGCGCCGGGCCCGACGAGGCGCCCGGACCCGTCACCCTGAAGCCGGGCGAGAAGGCGATCGCCGCTCTGGTGTGGCGCAACACCACCGAAGGCGGCACGGCGGTGAACGTCCCGTACGTCCGGGTCCGGGCCGAGGCGGGTGCCGACCCGGTCGTCGTGACACCCGGACTGGACCTCGGCACCACCGGAAGGCTGGGCGTCCGGCCGTGGAAGCGGGCGGCGGAGTAGCGCGGGAAAATCCCCGGTGCGCACGCCCCGTTCTCTGTACGTTGGAAAAACGCGCGGGCGCACCACCAGCGCTTTCGCTTCTTCCGAACCCCTTCCGAGGCAACCACCGTGTTCCTGACGATCACCACCACCGGCACCCCCGAACGCCCTGCCACCGACCTGGGCTTCCTGCTGCACAAGCATCCCGACAGGGCGCAGGCGTTCTCCACCTCCTACGGCAAGGCGCACGTCCTCTACCCCGAGGCGGACGCCGAACGCTGCACGGCGGCACTGCTGCTGGAGGTGGATGCGGTGGCGCTGGTCCGCCGGGGCAAGGGCAAGGGCCGCGGCGGCGCACCCGACGCGGCGCTCGCGCAGTACGTCAACGACCGCCCGTACGCGGCCTCCTCGCTGCTCGCCGTCGCGCTCAGCGGCGTCTTCTCCAGCGCCATGCGCGGGGTGTGCACGGCGAAGCCCGAACTGCCGGCGCAGCCGCGACCGTTGCGCGTCGAGGTGCCGGCGCTGCCCGCGCGCGGCGGACCCGCCCTGGTCCGGCGCCTGTTCGAGCCGCTCGGCTGGTCGGTGGGCGCCGAACCGGTCGCGCTGGACACGGAGTTCCCGGACTGGGGGGACTCGCGGTACGTGCGGCTCGTGCTGGAGTCCGAGGCGCTGACGCTCGCCGAGGCCCTGCGGCACCTGTACGTCCTGCTGCCCGTCCTCGACGACGCCAAGCACTACTGGGTCTCTCCCGACGAGGTCGACAAGCTGCTGCGGGCCGGCGAGGGCTGGCTGCCCGGCCACCCCGAACAGAAGCTGATCACCAGCCGCTATCTGTCGCGCCGCTGGTCACTGACCCGGCAGGCGATGGAACGGCTGGAGCTGGTGCGACTTGCCGAGACCGACGACAGTGCGGTCGAGGAGATCGACAACGCGGTCGAGGCGGAGACGGAGGAGAGGCCGACCCCGCTCGCCGTGCAGCGCCGCGACGCCATCGTGGCCGCGCTGGGCGCGTCCGGTGCCGCCCGCGTGCTCGACCTGGGCTGTGGCCAGGGCCAGTTGGTGCAGGCACTGCTGAAGGACCCCGGGTTCACGGAGATCGTGGGCGTCGACGTGTCGATGCGCGCGCTGACCATCGCCTCCCGGCGGCTGAAGCTGGACCGGATGGGCGAACGGCAGGCCTCCCGCGTCCAGCTGTTCCAGGGCTCGCTCGCCTACACCGACAGCCGGCTCAAGGGCTATGACGCGGCCGTGCTCAGCGAGGTCGTCGAGCACCTCGACCTGCCGCGGCTGCCCGCCCTGGAGTACGCGGTGTTCGGCTCGGCCCGACCCAGGACGGTCCTGGTGACCACCCCGAACGTCGAGTACAACGTCCGCTGGGAGACGCTCCCGGCCGGCCACGTCCGACACGGCGACCACCGCTTCGAGTGGACCCGCGAGGAGTTCCGCACCTGGGCCGGCGGAGTGGCCGCGCGGCACGGCTACGACGTGGAGTTCGTGCCCGTCGGACCGGACGACCCCGAGGTCGGCCCCCCGACGCAGATGGCCGTCTTCGCGCTGAGGACCACGGACGAGAAGGAGGCGAAGGCAGCATGAGCGACACTCGGGAAACCCCCGAGCAGGGCCGTGTCCTGCCCGTCACCGACCTCTCCCTCGTCGTGCTGATAGGCGCGTCGGGGTCGGGCAAGTCCACGTTCGCCCGGCGTCACTTCAAGCCCACCGAGGTCATCTCCTCCGACTTCTGCCGCGGCCTGGTCGCCGACGACGAGAACGACCAGAGCGCCTCGCGGGACGCCTTCGACGTCCTGCACTACATCGCGGGCAAGCGCCTCGCGGCGGGCCGGCGCACGGTCGTCGACGCGACCAGCGTGCAGCAGGACGCCCGACGGCAACTCATCGACCTGGCCCGGCAGTACGACGTGCTGCCCATCGCGATCGTGCTGGACGTGCCGGAGGAGGTGTGCGCCGAGCGCAACGCGGCCCGGTCCGACCGTGCCGACATGCCGCGCCGGGTCATCCAGCGGCACACCCGCGAGCTGCGCCGCTCGCTGCGGCACCTGGAGCGGGAGGGCTTCCGCAAGGTGCACGTCCTGCGGGGGGTGGCGGACATCGAGAACGCCACGGTCGTCACCGAGAAGCGCTTCAACGACCTGACCCACCTCACCGGCCCCTTCGACATCGTCGGTGACATCCACGGATGCGCCGCCGAACTGGAGTCGCTGCTGGAGAAGTTGGGCTACGTCGACGGCGTCCACCCGGAGGGCCGCCAGGCCGTCTTCGTCGGCGACCTCGTCGACCGCGGCCCGGACAGCCCCGGTGTGCTGCGCCGCGTGATGGCGATGGTCAAATCGGGCGACGCGCTGTGCGTGCCCGGCAACCACGAGAACAAGTACGGCCGCCATCTGCGCGGCCGCAAGGTCCAGCCCACCCACGGACTCGCCGAGACCATCGAGCAGATGGACCGCGAGAGTGAGGAGTTCCGCACCGAGGTACGGGAGTTCCTCGACGGCCTCGTCAGCCACTACGTCCTCGACGGCGGCAGGCTGGTGGTGTGCCACGCGGGGCTGCCGGAGAAGTACCACGGCCGTACCTCGGGCCGGGTCCGCTCGCACGCCCTGTACGGCGACACCACGGGCGAGACCGACGAGTTCGGCCTGCCGGTGCGCTACCCGTGGGCGGAGGACTACCGCGGGCGGGCCGCGGTCGTCTACGGCCACACTCCGGTCCCGGAGGCGAGCTGGCTCAACAACACCATCTGCCTGGACACCGGCGCCGTGTTCGGCGGCAAGCTGACCGCGCTGCGTTGGCCGGAGCGGGAGCTGGTCGACGTACCGGCCGAGCGGGTCTGGTACGAGCCGGCGAGGCCGCTGCGGGCCGAGGCGCCGGGCGGGCTCGACGGGCGCCCGCTGGACCTGAAGGACGTGCAGGGCCGACGCGTGATCGAGACCCGGCACGCGGGACGGGTGTCCGTGCGGGAGGAGAACGCCGCGGCGGCCCTGGAGGTCATGAGTCGATTCGCCGTCGACCCGCGCCTGCTGCCGTACCTGCCGCCGACCATGGCGCCGACGGCGACCAGCCGCGTGGAGGGGTATCTGGAGCACCCGGCGGAGGCGTTCGCGCAGTACGCCGAGGACGGTGTCGCGCGGGTCGTGTGCGAGGAGAAGCACATGGGCTCGCGGGCGGTGGCCCTGGTCTGCCGGGACGCGGAGACGGCCCGGAAGCGGTTCGGCGTGGAGGGTCCGACGGGCTCCCTCTACACCCGCACCGGCCGCCCCTTCTTCGACGACGGGTCCGTCACCGAGCGGATCCTCGACCGGCTCCGTACGGCGGTCGGCGAGGCCGGTCTCTGGGAAGGACTCGACACCGACTGGCTGCTGTTGGACGCGGAGCTGATGCCGTGGTCGTTGAAGGCGGCCGGACTGCTGCGCTCGCAGTACGCGGCCGTCGGCGCCGCGTCCGGCGCGGTCTTCCCGGACACCCTGGCGGCGCTGGAGGGCGCGGCCGCACGCGGGGTCGACGTCGGCGACCTGCTGTCCCGGCAGCGTGAACGTGCCGCCGACGCGGCCGCGTTCACCGAGGCGTACCGGCGTTACTGCTGGACCACGGACGGCCTGGAGGGTGTCCGCCTGGCACCGTTCCAGATCCTCGCGGTCCAGGGCCGCAGCCTCGCGGCCCTGCCCCACGACGAGCAACTGACCCTGCTGGACCGGCTGGTGGAGCACGACAGCACCGGCCTCCTCCAGACGACCCGGCGCCTGTACGTCGACACGGGCGACCCCGAGTCGGTGCGGGCCGGCGTCGACTGGTGGCTGGAGATGACGGGTCGTGGCGGCGAGGGCATGGTCGTCAAGCCTCTGGGAGCGGTGGTGCGATGCGGGTTTCCCGGCTCGAGCGAAGCCGGGAGCGGGGGAGAGCGGGGCCGGCTGGTCCAGCCGGGCATCAAATGCCGGGGACGCGAGTACCTGCGGATCATCTACGGCCCGGAGTACACGCGACCCGACAACCTCGCCCGGCTGCGGCAGCGCTTCCTGAACCACAAGCGCTCCCTGGCGATCCGCGAGTACGCCCTCGGCCTGGAGGCCCTGGACCGGCTGGCGGAGGGCGAGCCCCTGTGGCGCGTGCACGAGGCGGTGTTCGGCGTGCTCGCGCTGGAGTCGGAGCCGGTGGACCCGAGGCTGTGACCGGGGAGGCGGCCGGAAACCTTCGGGTCCGGCCGCTGTCCTGGCGTGATCCGCGCGAGGGGCCCTGCGGCTGGTGGGGTCATCCCACCAGCCGCAGTCGCTCCTCGCACACGCCCACCGTGACCCGCTGTCCCCAGGTGAGTTCCACCGCGTCGCTCTCGATGCCGTCACCGAAGGCGATGAGCCTTTCGGACTCGACGGTGAGGGTCAGCCGGGCGCCGGCCACGAGTTCGCCCGCGACCAGGGAGGTGCCGGTGGCCGGGGACGGCCAGGCCTCCCGGACGAACCACAGGAGCCGCTCTTCGCAGGGGCCCGGCAGGTGCGGGCCGTCGGCGCCCCGCTGCTGCCGGACCGAGCGGATCCAGCCGGTGGCTCCCGTGCCGGTGCCGACCAGTACCCCTGAGGAGGCCTGGGCCTCGGCGACACCCCCGTCGCCGTCGAGGCCCAGGCGGTAGCGGGCGGTCTGGTGGCCGGCCGCGCCGAGATAGATCTCGTTCAGGGCCACCAGCCGCTGGGTGTCGTCGGCGACCGCCTCGACCATGGTCAGTTCCTCGACGCCGTCGGTGGCGGTCAGCAGCGCCCCCGTGTCCGCGGGCCGGTGGCGGACCAGGACACCCGGATTGCGGCCGGGGTCCGTGTCGATGCCCACGACCGGCTGACCCGCCAGGTACTTGGCGACGTTGGCCACCAGCCCGTCCTGGCCGACCACGACCACCACGTCCTCCGGCGCGAACAGGAAACGGTCCAGGTCCCGCCGCTCGACACGACTCTGGCGCCAGGCCAGGGGAATCGCCGCCGTCACCTCGGCCAGCGCCCGGCGGGTGCGACGGTGACGCTCGGCGACCTCCTCGATGTCCCGGCCCCGCGAGGAGAGGAAGAAGGCGGCCTGGCCGTGCGTGCCGTGCCGGGCGACCAACTCCTCGTACTCCGTGGTGCGGTGGACCAGCACCGCACGCGGGGCCAGACTCACTCCTGGACTCCCAGCTTGGCCAGCAGTCCCGTCAGTACGTCCGGCGAGATGGTCAGGCTGTCTATGTGCGGCAGGTTCTCCGCGAGCCGGGTGCCGGTCAGGGCGTGCAGGGTCGCGATGTCGGCGTCCGCGTGCACCCGGAGCCACGCCGCCTGGGCCCGCGCCCGCGCCTCGCCCACCTCGCGGGCCGCCTCCGCCTCCGCGCGGGCCAGCCGTACCGTCCGGGTCGCCTCCGCGTCGCCGAGGGTGACGGCACGGGCCGCCTCCGCCTCCGCCAGCCGTACCAGGCGTGCCGCCTCCGCCTCGGCGCGCACCTTGTCGGCCGCCGCGTTCTTCTCAGCCTCGCGGCGGGCGTTCGTACCGCGCTGGTCGACCAACTGCTCCTCGCGGCGGGCGAGTTCGATCTGGCTGGCGAGCTCGTTCTCGGCGATCGTCCGTTCCCGCTCGACGGCCACCGCCCGGCGCTCGTACGTCGCCCGGTCCGCCTCCTGCTGGATCTGCTCGCGCGCCGGGGTGCGCAGGGCCCGTTCCACCTCGGGCTCCGGCCGGAGTGCCACCACGCGCACGGCGACGATCTCGATGCCGGTGGCGGGCAGCCGGGGCTCCGCCGAAAGCCCGGCGGCGACCCGCTCACGCACCGCCGTCACCCCGTCGACCAGCGCCGCCGACAGTGGCGTACGGGCGAGGACGTCCAGCGCGTGCTGCTGGGCCGTCTCGGTCAGCAGGGTGCCGAGCTGCTCCAGCGGAGCGCCGCGCCAGACCCCGGTGTCCGGGTCGATCGAGAAGTCGAGGCGGGCGGCGGCGAGCGCCGGATCGCTGACCCGGTAGGTCACGGTCGCCTGTACGGCCACGTCCTGGAAGTCCGCCGTACGGGCGTGGAAGGTCATGGCCAACTCGCGGTCGTCCACCGGGACTTCGGAGAGGGCGGCGGTCAGCGGGCGGAACCAGAAGCTGAGTCCGGGACCGTCGTGCACCAGGGTGCCGGAGCGGTGGTGGCGGATGTGCGCCGTCGGGGCGCCCCGCAGGTGGCGCCAGCCCAGGCGCCGGGTGATGTCGGCCACGGGTCCCCCTCGTTCGAACTATTGTCGTCACTGGGACGATAATCGAGGAGCCGACTTGTCGTCAAGGGGACGAAAACAAGGTGAGACGGAATCGGGCCAGTGGCGGGTGAAGGCGGGCCCCGGTGGTCAGGATGGAGGCATGGGTTTCCATGTCGACTCCGAGGCCGGGCGGCTGCGCCGCGTCATCCTGCACCGGCCGGATCTCGAGCTCAAAAGGCTCACCCCCAGCAACAAGGACGCACTTCTCTTCGACGACGTGCTCTGGGTGCGCCGGGCGCGTGTCGAGCACGACGGCTTCGCGGACGTCCTGCGTGACCGCGGCGTCGCCGTCCACCTCTTCGGCGATCTGCTCACCGAGGCCCTGGAGATCCCGGCGGCCCGAGCACTCGTCCTGGACCGGGTCTTCGACGAGAAGGAGTACGGGGTGCTCGCCACCGACCACCTCCGCGCGGCCTTCGAGAACCTGGCCGCGCCCGACCTGGCCGAGGTCCTGGTCGGCGGCATGACCAAGAGGGAGTTCCTCGACGCGCACCCGGAGCCGACCTCCGTGCGCTTCCACGCCATGGAGCTCGACGACTTCCTCCTCGGTCCCCTCCCCAACCACCTGTTCACCCGTGACACCTCCGCCTGGATCTACGACGGCGTCTCCATCAACGCGATGCGCTGGCCGGCCCGGCAGCGCGAGACCGTGCACTTCGAGGCGATCTACCGCTACCACCCGCTCTTCCGACCCGAGGAGTTCCACCTCTGGTCCGAGGGGCAGGCCGACTACCCCTCCACCATCGAGGGCGGGGACGTTCTCGTCATCGGCAACGGCGCCGTCCTCATCGGCATGAGCGAGCGCACCACCCCCCAGGCCGTCGAGATGCTCGCCCACAAGCTGTTCGCGGCGGGCTCGGCCACCACGATCGTCGCCCTCGACATGCCGAAGCGGCGCGCCTTCATGCACCTCGACACCGTGATGACGATGGTCGACGGCGACACCTTCACCCAGTACGCGGGCCTCGGCATGCTCCGCTCGTACACCATCGAGCCGGGCGTCGGCGAGAAGGAGCTGAAGGTCACCGACCACCCGCCGGAGCACATGCACCGCGCGATCGCCGCCGCCCTCGGCCTCAGCGAGATCCGCGTCCTGACCGCCACCCAGGACGTGCACGCCGCCGAACGAGAGCAGTGGGACGACGGCTGCAACGTCCTGGCCGTCGAGCCGGGCGTCGTCGTCGCCTACGAACGCAACGCCACCACCAACACCCATCTGCGCAAGCAGGGCATCGAGGTCATAGAGATCCCGGGCAGCGAGCTGGGCCGGGGGAGGGGCGGACCGCGCTGCATGAGCTGTCCGGTGGAGCGGGGCCCGGTGTAGTCCTCGGTGAGGGAGCGGGCGGGCCGCCCGTGAGCCCCCGACTGTATATAAATGCTTACAGTCGTATAGACTTCCAGGCATTCTCCTTCTCGAACATGTCACCGAACGACCTGCCACCGAACCTGTTCACCGCACCTCTGGAGCGCCCCATGGCGACAGTCCCGACCGCCCTCGCCGGCCGCCACCTCCTCAAGGAGCTGGATCTCACCCAGGAGGAGTTCCGCGGGCTGATCGAGCTGGCCGCCGAGCTGAAGGCGGCCAAGAAGGCCGGGACCGAGACGCGGTACCTCAGCGGCAGGAACATCGCGCTGATCTTCGAGAAGACCTCCACGCGCACCCGCTGCGCGTTCGAGGTCGCCGCCGCCGACCAGGGCGCCTCGACCACGTACCTCGATCCGGGCGGCTCGCAGATCGGCCACAAGGAGTCCGTGAAGGACACCGCGCGCGTGCTCGGCCGGATGTACGACGGCATCCAGTATCGCGGCGACAGTCAGGCCAAGGTCGAGGAACTGGCCGCACACGCCGGCGTGCCCGTCTACAACGGCCTCACCGACGACTGGCACCCCACCCAGATGCTCGCCGACGTGCTCACCATGACCGAGCACACCGCCAAGCCACTGCACGGGATCACTTTCGCCTACCTCGGCGACGCCCGCTTCAACATGGGCAACTCCTACCTGGTCACCGGTGCGCTGCTCGGCATGGACGTGCGCATCGTCGCACCCAAGGCCTACTGGCCCGCCCAGAAGATCGTCGACCGCGCGCACGAGCTGGCCGTCACCAGCGGTGCGCGTGTCACCCTCACGGAGTCACCGGCCGAGGGCGTGCGCGGCGCCGACTTCGTCGCCACCGACGTGTGGGTCTCCATGGGGGAGCCCAAGGAGGTCTGGGACGAGCGGATCGAGGCCCTCGCCCCGTACGCCGTGACCATGGACGTCCTGCGCGCCACCGGCAACCCCGACGTCAGGTTCCTGCACTGCCTGCCCGCCTTCCACGACCTCGGCACCAAGGTCGGCCGCGAGATCCACGACCGGCACGGTCTGGACTCGCTGGAGGTGACCGACGAGGTCTTCGAGTCGGCGCACTCCATCGTCTTCGACGAGGCCGAGAACCGGCTGCACACCATCAAGGCCGTGCTGGTGGCGACGCTGGCCCGATAGGGCCCGGTTCACCCCGGACGAGGGCCCCCCTGCGGCGGAACCGCGGCCAGCCGGAACCACACCGCCTTGCCGGTCTCCGTCGGCCGGTGACCGCAGGACGAGCTGAGCGCGCGGATCAGCAGCAGCCCGCGCCCGTGCTCCTGCCACGGGTCGGGCTCCTGGCCGACGACCGGGCGGGTCAGGTCGCCGGGCGGCACCGGGTCGGGGTCGTGCACCTCGACCTGGCAGCCGGTCGGCAGCAGCTGCACCACCAGCTCTATCGGATCGTCCCCGGCGGTGTGCTCCACGGCGTTCGCCACCAGCTCGGCGGTCAGCAGCTCCGCCGTATCGCTGTCCGCCCCGTGTTCGAGCTCCGCCAGCGCCGTGCGGACCAGGGCACGGGCCACCGGCACGGCCGCGGCGGAGTGCGGCAGCGCGATACGCCAGGAGGCGGCTGCGGAGGGGCGTTCGTGCAAGGCGAGTCCGTTCATGGCGCAGGTTCCCGTGGACGACATCAGGCGGTCCTGCTTTCGATTTGAGGAATGGTACGGCGGCCTCCGCCAGAGGCCCAGACCGGCCGCCGTACGGGACGGCCCGGCACCGGTCGGCCTACCCGGCACAACGGTCCCGCGCACACCCCTGGTCCCGCTGTTACCGCGTTATCGACGACCGGTGACGCATGTGACGCGGACCGGTCACGCGTGGACACCGTTCGCTTACCCGTTCGCCTTATTGCGCACTCCTGACGACGGTCACATTCCAGTGATAACTTCGAAGGTGACCGCTCGCCGAGGAGGCCGCCCTCATGAGTCCCTTCACCGGCTCCGCCGCCCGCACCTCCGACTGGCACCATCTGCGCGTCACCCACACCGACGGCGTCGTCACCGTCACCCTCGCCCGCCCCGAGAAACTCAACGCGCTCACCTTCGGCGCCTACGCCGACCTGCGCGATCTGCTCGCCGAACTGTCCAGGGAACGCTCCGCGCGCGCCCTGGTGCTGGCCGGCGAGGGACGCGGCTTCTGCTCCGGCGGAGACGTCGAGGAGATCATCGGCGCCACCCTCGCCCTGGACACCGCCCAGCTCCTCGACTTCAACCGGATGACCGGCCAGGTCGTCCGGGCCGTACGGGAGTGCCCGTTCCCGGTGATCGCGGCCGTGCACGGGGTGGCCGCCGGGGCGGGCGCGGTGCTGGCCCTGGCCGCGGACTTCCGCGTCGCCGACCCCAGTGCCCGCTTCGCGTTCCTCTTCACCCGCGTCGGCCTCTCGGGCGGAGACATGGGCGCCGCCTACCTCCTGCCCCGCGTCGTCGGCCTCGGCCACGCCACCCGTCTGCTGATGCTCGGCGAACCGGTCCGTGCCCCCGAGGCGGAGCGGATCGGCCTGATCAGCGAACTGGCGGAGGAGACCGACGCCGACGAGGCCGCCCACCGCCTGGCCCGCCGCCTCGCCGACGGCCCGGCCCTCGCCCACGCCCAGACGAAGGCCCTTCTCACGGCCGAACTCGACATGCCGCTCTCGGCAGCGGTCGAACTGGACGCCGCGACCCAGGCCCTCCTGATGAACGGCGAGGACTACGCGGAGTTCCACCGGTCCTTCCAGGAAAAACGCCCCCCCAAGTGGAAGGGGCGGTAAGTGTCCTCACCCGAAGGGGCGCTACCAGCCACCACGGCGCGCCCGCCCCACGACGGCCCCCACCACCCCCCACGCATCGCCGTCATCGGTGGAGGCCCCGGCGGGCTCTACACCGCGGCCCTCCTGAAACGCCGCGTCCCCGACCGCGAGGTCACGCTCTGGGAACGCACCACGCCCGACCGCACCTTCGGCTTCGGAGTGGTCCTCTCCGACGAAACCCTCGGCGGCATAGAACACGCCGACCACGTCGTCCACGAGGCCCTCCGGCGGAACCTCACCCGCTGGGACGACATAGACATCGTCCACAGAGGCACCCGCCACACCGCCCGAGGCCACGGCTTCGCCGCCTTGGGCAGAGAGCGCCTCCTGGAGATCCTGCACACCCGCTGCCACGCCCTCGGCGTGGACCTGCGCCCGCACGCCGAGGCGCCGCCCGCCGAGAGCCTCGCGCAGACCTACGACCTGGTCGTCGCCGCCGACGGCGTGCACAGTGCCACCCGCGAGACCTACGCCCACGTATTCCGCCCCCGCGTGACCGCCCACCGCTGCCGCTACATCTGGCTGGCCGCCGACTTCGCCTTCGACGCCTTCCGCTTCGAGATCGCCGAGACCGAGCACGGCGTGATGCAACTGCACGGCTATCCGTACGCCCGCCCGGCTGCCGACCACCACCCCTCGGCGGGGCCGTCCGGGCCACGGAACCGATGCGGTGCCTCCACCGTCATCGTCGAGATGCGCGAGGAGGTCTGGCACGCGGCCGGATTCGACGAGGTCGCCCCGCAGGAGTCGATCGAACGCTGCGCCAAGATCTTCGCGGACGCGCTCGGTGGACAGCGGCTCAGGTCCAACAACTCGGCGTGGACGGCGTTCCGCACGGTGGTCAACGAGCGCTGGTCGCACGGAAATGTGGTGCTGCTGGGCGACGCCGCCCACACCGCCCACTTCTCCATCGGCTCCGGCACCAAGCTCGCCGTCGAGGACGCCCTGGCCCTGACGGCATGCCTGGAGGAACATGCCGACCTGCGGACGGCGTTGACCGCCTACGAGGAGGAACGCAAGCCGGTCGTCGCCTCCACCCAGCGTGCCGCCCTCGCCAGCCTGGAGTGGTTCGAGAACCTCGGCCTGTACGTCGACCAGCCGCCGCGCCGGTTCGCGTTCAACCTGCTCACCCGCAGCCGCCGCGTCACCCACGACAACCTGCGGCTGCGCGACGCGCGCTTCACCGAGGACGTGGAGCGGGAGTTCGGCTGCCCGCCCGGCACACCCCCGATGTTCACGCCGTTCCGGCTGCGCGGTCTGACCCTGCGCAACCGGGTCGTGGTGTCGCCCATGGACATGTACTCGGCGGCCGACGGCGTCCCCGGCGACCTCCACCTCGTCCATCTCGGTGCCCGCGCACTCGGCGGGGCCGCGCTGGTGATGACGGAGATGGTGTGCGTGTCGCCCGAGGGACGCATCACGCCCGGTTGCGCCGGCCTCTACACCGGCGGACAGGCCGCGGCCTGGCGGCGGATCACCGACTTCGTGCACGAGCGGGCGCCGGGCACCGCGATCGGCGTGCAGCTCGGCCACTCCGGGCGCAAGGGCTCCACCCGGCTCATGTGGGAGGGCATGGACGAGCCCCTGCCGGACGGCAACTGGCCCCTCGTGGCCGCCTCTCCACTGCCGTACCGGCCCGGCAGTCAGATTCCGCGCGAGCTGGGCCGGGCGCAACTCACCGACTTGCGCGAGCAGTTCGCGTCGGCGGCCTGGCGGGCCGCGCGGGCCGGGTTCGACCTGCTCGAACTGCACTGCGCGCACGGCTACCTGCTGTCCGGCTTCCTCTCCCCGCTGACCAACCGCCGCACCGACGCCTATGGCGGCTCGCTGGAGCGGCGACTGCGGTTCCCCCTGGAGGTCTTCGACGCCGTACGGGCCGTGTGGCCGCAGGAGCGGCCCATGACCGTACGGATCTCCGCGACCGACTGGGCCGACGGCGGGACCACGGCCGAGGACGCCGTGGAGATCGCCCGCGCCTTCGCCGCGCACGGCGTCGACGCGATCGACGTCTCCACCGGGCAGGTCGTCGCCGACGAGACCCCGGCGTACGGGCGGTCGTACCAGACGCCGTTCGCGGACCGGATCCGGCACGAGGCGCGCGTGCCGGTGATCGCGGTCGGCGCGATCTCCTCCTGGGACGACGTCAACTCGCTGCTCCTGGCCGGACGGGCGGACCTGTGCGCCCTGGCCCGCCCGCACCTGTACGACCCGCAATGGACGCTGCACGCGGCCGCCGAACAGGGCTACGACGGGCCGGGCGCCGTCTGGCCGGCGCCGTACCGGGCGGGCAGCCGGCCGCCGCGCACCGGTCGTACGGACGCCCCCAAACAGCGCCTCACACTGGGGAATTGACGACGGTCCGCTCAGGCGCCGGGGAGCAGGCCCGCGAACTCGGCGCCCGCGTCCCGCAGCCGTCCGTGCAGCCCCTGGAACACGGCTGCCGAGCGTGCCCCCGGCCAGTCCCCGGGGAGCAGCCCGGCGGGCAGACCGGGGTCGGCGTAGGGCAGGTGGCGCCAGGCGTCCAGAGCGAGGAGGTAGTCGCGGTACGCCGCCTCCGGCGGGGTGTCCGTGCGCCGCTCCCAGGCGTGCAGCACGTGCGCGTGGCGGTCGAGGAACGCCTCGTGCTCCTTGGCGATGGCCGCCAGGTCCCACCAGCGGGCGACGGCTTCCACGGTCGGTGCGAAGCCAAGGTGCTCGCCGCGGAAGAAGTCGACGTAGGCGTCCAGGCCCAACCGCTCCAGGGTGTGCCGGGTCTCCTCGTGCAGCCGGGCCGGGGCGATCCACACACCGGGGGCGGCCGTGCCGAAGCCGAGACCCGCCAGCCGGGAACGCAGCACGTGCCGCTTCTGCCGCTCCGACTCCGGCACCGAGAACACCGCCAGCACCCAGCCCTCGTCCTCGGGGGGCGCGGTGGCGTAGACGCGACGGTCGCCGTCCTCCAGCAACTGCTGTGCTTCCGCGGACAGTTCGTACCCGGCGGCGCCTTGGGCGGTGCGGGCCGGCAGCAGCAGACCGCGTCGTTTCAGCCGGGACACCGAGGAGCGCACCGAGGGAGCGTCGACACCTACCGCGGCCAGCAGCCGGATCAGCTCGGCGACGGGCACCGGGCCCGGCGCGAAGCGGCCGTACGCGCCGTAGAGCGTGACGATGAGGGACCGGGGTGCGGGCTGGTCGGACACGTTGATCATCTTAGGTCGTCGGCATCACTGCTGGTCACCATCGGTGTCACCCCTGGTGCGCAGGCGGAAGCGCTGGAGTTTGCCGGTCGCGGTGCGCGGCAGCGCGTCCAGGAAGACGATCTCCCGCGGACACTTGTACGGCGCCAACTCCGCCTTGACGAAAGCCCGCAGCGCCTCCGCGTCCGGGCGCGCCCCGGCCCGCAGGACGGCGTACGCCACCACCACCTGCCCGCGCGCCTCGTCGGACCGTCCGACGACCGCCGTCTCGACGACGTCGGGATGGCGCAGCAGCGCGTCCTCCACCTCGGGGCCCGCGATGTTGTACCCGGCGGAGACGATCATGTCGTCGGCGCGGGCCACGTACCGGAAGTGGCCGTCGTCCTCACGGACGTAGGTGTCGCCGGTGACGTTCCACCCGTCGCGCACGTACTCCCGCTGCCGCGCGTCGGCGAGGTAGCGGCAGCCCACCGGGCCGCGCACGGCGAGCAGTCCGGGCCGGCCGTCGGGGACCGGCGCGCCGGTCTCGTCCTGCACGCGCGCGTGCCAGCCCGGAACGGGGACGCCCGTGGTACCCGGCCGGATCCGCTCGTCGGCCGCCGAGATGAAGATGTGCAGCAGCTCGGTGGCCCCGATCCCGTTGATCAGGCGCAGCCCGGTTTGCTCGTGCCAGGCCCGCCAGGTGGCCGCGGGCAGGTTCTCGCCGGCGGAGACGCAGCGGCGCAGGGACGACACGTCGTGGCCGTCGAGGTCGCCGAGCATCGCCCGGTAGGCGGTGGGCGCGGTGAACAGCACCGACATCCGATGCTCGGCGATCGCCGGCAACAACTGCCGCGGACCCGCCTGTTCGAGCAGCACGGCACTCGCTCCGACCCGCATCGGGAACACCAGCAACCCGCCGAGCCCGAAGGTGAACCCGAGCGGGGGACTGCCTCCGAACACGTCGTCGGCGCGCGGTGCGAGCACGTGCCGGGAGAAGGTGTCGGCGATCGCCAGCACGTCCCGGTGGAAGTGCAGGCAGCCCTTGGGCCGGCCGGTGGTGCCCGAGGTGAACGCGATGAGCGCCACGTCGTCGGCGGCGGTGTCCACGGCCGGGAACGGCGTGGCGGTCGTCGGCCGGTTCAGCAGGTCGTCGGGGGCGTCACCGCCGTACACCGCGATCCGCAACCCCGGTATCCCCGCCTCGGCAAGGTCGTCCACGGACCGGATGTCGCACAGGGCGTGCTCCACCCGGGCGATCTCGCACATCGTGCGCAGCTCGTGCGAGCGCTGCTGGGCCAGCACGGTGACCGCGATCGCGCCCGCCTTCAGCACCGCCAGCCAGCAGGCCGCCAGCCACGGCGTGGTCGGCCCGCGCAGCAGCACCCGGTTGCCCGGCACGACGCCCAGCTCGCCGGTGAGCAGGTGCGCCAGCCGGTCGACACGGGCGCCCAGCTCCCCGTACGTCCACGGCGGGCCCGTGGGGGTGCGGAACACCGGCCGCTCGGGGGCGCCCCCGTCGAGCAGTTCGGCGGCGGCGTTCAGCCGTTCCGGATAGCGCAGCTCCGGCAGGCCGAAGTCCAGCCGGGGCCACTGGCCGGGTGGCGGGAGGTGGTCGCGCGCGAAGGTGTCGACGTGGCCCGAGGCGTGCATGGCGGTTCGCCCCCTTGCCTTGGTGGGCGCCTGGTGGGCGCCGTGGCGGGCGTGATGGTGGGCTCGCCCACCGAGCGTATCGTGTTGGTGACGGCAGTCAACGGTTCGCGATACGGTGGAGGAGGCAGAGGCAAGGCCATCGGCGGAGAGGGGCGGCGATGCCCGCGTTCTCGCTCGAACCGGAACAGAGCGCCTGGTGTGCCGAACTGCGCGCCCTGGCCACCGACCGGCTGCGCCCGCTCGCCGAGCAGGGCGAACCCGGCCGGATCAACCGGCCCCTCCTCGTCGAACTGGGCCGACTGGGCCTGCTGGCCCGTCTGTTCACCTCCGGCGCCCTCGACCTCTGCCTCATGCGTGAATCCCTCGCCCACGCCTGCACCGAGGCGGAGACCGCCCTCGCCCTCCAGGGCCTCGGCGCGCACCCCGTCCACGCGCACGGCACCCGCGGTCAGCGCGAGCGGTGGCTGCCCCGCGTCACCGACGGCAGCGCCGTGGCCGCGTTCGCGCTCAGCGAGCCGGGGGCGGGTTCGGACGCGGCCGCGCTCTCCCTCGCGGCGGAACCCGACGGCCCCGACGGCTGGCGCCTGACCGGCGGGAAATGCTGGATCTCCAACGCCCCCGAGGCGGACTTCTACACCGTCTTCGCCCGCACGACGCCCGGAGCGGGCGCCCGTGGCGTCACCGCGTTCCTGCTCCCCGCCGACCGCCCCGGCCTCACCGGCACCGCCCTGGACATGCTCTCCCCGCACCCCGTCGGCAGCCTCACCCTCGACGCCGTCCCGGTCACCACGGCGGACCTGCTCGGCGAACCGGACCGCGGCTTCCGCGTGGCCATGTCCACCCTCAACCTCTTCCGGCCCAGCGTCGGCGCCTTCGCCGTCGGCATGGCCCAGGCCGCCCTCGACGCCACCCTCACCCACACCGCCCGACGAGACGCCTTCGGCGGCAAGCTGAGGGACCTCCAGACGGTCGCCCACCAGGTCGCCGAGATGTCCCTGCGCACGGAGGCGGCCCGCCTGATGGTCCGTGCCGCCGCCACGGCGTACGACACCGGCGCCCCGGACGTGCCGCGCCGCGCCGCCATGGCGAAACTCCTCGCGACCGAGACCGCGCAGTACGTCGTCGACGCCGCCGTCCAACTCCACGGAGCCCGCGCCCTGCGCCGGGGCCATCTGCTGGAACACCTGTACCGCGAGGTGCGGGCGCCACGGATCTACGAGGGGGCGAGCGAGGTGCAACGCGCCATCATCGCCAAGGAGTTGTACGCGGAGGCCGAGCGCGCGGAGGTGAACGCGGCTGCGGATCACAGCGCGTATGCGCATCACGATGCGGGTGCGGGGGCGAATGCCTTTCGCGCGGGGGCGGACGCGGGGGAGGACGGTGCGGCGGTGGCGGACGCGGGTAAGGGTGAGAGCATGCCGTCGCAGCCGGGAGCGGAGGGCGTCCGATGACCGTCGAACGCGTCAACCCGCCCGAGCTGTCCCCGCCGGCCGGCTTCTCGCACGCGGTCGTCGCGACGGGCTCCCGTGTGGTGTTCCTGGCCGGGCAGACCGCGCTGGACACCGACGGGAAGGTGGTCGGGGCCTCGCTGCCGGACCAGTTCGCCCGCGCCGTGACCAATTTGCTGACCGCCCTGTCGGCGGCCGGCGGCACCCCCGCGGACCTCGCGCGCGTCACGGTGTACGTCACGGACGTCGCCGCCTACCGGGCCTGCGCCCCCGAACTCGGTCGGATCTGGCGGGAGTCGGCCGGGCGGGACTACCCGGCCATGGCGGTCCTCGGGATCGTACGGCTGTGGGACGAGGAGGCCCTCGTCGAGCTGGACGGGTTCGCCGTCCTGGGGAACTGATCAGGCGACGGCGAGCCGTTCGGCGGGACGCGGTGCGGGGCCACGACACGTCCGGCGGGCAGCAGCTCGCCCGAGTCGTCGAAGACGATCGTGCCGTCGCACAGCAGGGTCGCGGGCTGCCGGGGCCTGATCGCGCACGTTACGATCGCCGGGTGAATACGTACTGGCACGTCGTGCTGCCGCCGCTCGCCGTCTGACGGGCGCCGGACACCCACTGATGTGACTCCCCGCCCCGACCTGGCGCTCCCCGCGCCGGCCGGTGGCCGTCTCGTGCGCCCGTTCCGGATCGAGTCCCAGACGCATTCGACGACGGAAGACCACGACTGTGCCGAACCGCACCTCGCCCCTGATCCCCGCGCACCCGTCCGCTCCGGCCCCGCTCCACACCCGCCTCCGCCGCCCTCTCCTCGGCGGTGCCGCCCCCGTACTCACCGCGGCCGTGCTGTGGGGCACGACCGGGACCGCCTCCTCCCTCGCCCCGGCCGGAGCGCCCGCCGCGGCCATCGGCTGCGCCGGTCTCGCCCTCGGCGGCATCCTGCTCCTCCTCACCTCCCGCGGCGCCCGCTCACTGCCGGCCGCCGGCACCCGCGCCGAGCGGTGGCTGCTCGTCCTCGGCGCCCTCGCCACGGCCGGCTACCCGGTCACCTTCTACCCGGCCGTGGCCCGCACCGGGGTGGCGGTGGCCACCGTGATCGCGCTCGGCAGCGCGCCGGTGTTCGCCGGACTCCTGTCCCGGCTCACCGGACAGGACCGGCCGACCGCACGCTGGACCGGCGCCACCGTGACCGCGGTCCTCGGCTGCGCGCTCCTGGTGCTGGGCCCCCGGCTCACCGGAGCCACCACACCGGTCGACCTCATCGGCGTGCCGCTCGCCTCCTGCGCCGGACTGTCGTACGCCGTCCACGCGTGCATCGGCGGCCGGCTCATCAGCCAGGGGCACCCTTCCGGCGCGGTGGTCGGGGCGCTGTTCGGCGCCGCCGGGCTGCTCGTCCTGCCGCTCGCCCTGTTCGTCGACGTGACCTGGCTGGGCAGCGTCAGGGGTGCGGCGGTGGCCGGCTATCTCGCCCTGATCACCGTCTACCTCGCCTACCGCCTCTTCGGGTACGGACTGCGCCGTACGTCCGCCTCCGCGGCCACCTCACTGACGCTGGCCGAGCCCGCCGTCGCCGCCGTCCTGGGCGTCACCGTCCTCGGCGAGCGCCTGCCGAACGTCTCCTGGTGCGGGCTGGCCGTCCTGGGGCTGGGGCTCGTCCTCCTCGCCGTCCCCGTGAAGGGAGCGGCCGCCGGAGGAAGGTAGCCGGCGCGCCCGCCGCCGGCGTCCGTGAACGCCGCCGGGGACCGACGCCGTTGTGACGCGGGTCACGGGAAGGCGGTGGGCGCTGCCGGACAGCTCATGGAGGTGAGCATTCATATGCGTGCCCGGATACGGGCCGGGGATCCGACCGCCTTCGCGGAGCTGTTCGACAGCTGGGCGAAGGCGGTCTACAACCATGCCTTCCGGCTGACCGCCGACTGGTCGACGGCCGAGGACGTCATGGCCGCGACGTTCATGGAGGCGTGGCGACTGCGCGAGAGGGTCGATCCCGAGGGCGGCTCGCTACGGCCGTGGCTGCTGGGGATCGCCACCAACACCGCCCGCAACCAGTACCGCAGCAACCGCCGGTACCGGGCGGCGGCGATGGCGGCCGCGGCGGCCGAGTCGGCAGTGCCCGACCACGCCGAGGAGGTGGTCGACCGGCTCGACGACCGGCGACGCCTCGCACGGGCCCTGACGGCCCTGGCCGGCCTGCGCCGGACGGAACGTGAGGTCGTCGCGCTGTGCCTGGGGGAGGGCCTGGAGTACGAGGCCGCCGCGGAGGCCCTCGGGATTCCGGTCGGCACCGTCGCCTCACGCCTCTCCAGGGCACGCAGGAAGCTGCGCGCACTCACCGAGGACGCCCCGCCGGACCCGCCGGCCGGTACCGCGCCGAAGTTGCCCGGCGGAAAACGGGAAGGCGGCCGCCCCGGCCGACAGACAAGAGATGACCACACACCCGTGGTCCGGCCCGCGCAGGGAGGAAACCGATGAACGCGAACACGTCCCGGCAGAGTCCGGCCCAGGGGGAAGAGGGCGACACGCTCTTCTCCCGGACGGCGCGTGACCTGCCGTCGGGCCGACACCAGTTCCACAAGGAGCGTCTGATGGCCCAGATCCACGACGAACAGCGCACCGCGGCCCCGGCACCGGCCCCGGTCCAGGCCCCGGCGGGGCGGCTGAGGCTGCGGCTGCCGCGCCTGGCGATCGCCCTGCCCGTGACGGCGGCCGTCGTGGCCGCGGCGGTCGTCGCCGCCGTGGTGACGTCCGGCGGCGCCGCGGACCGCGGTGTCGCGTCCGGGCCGGCCCTGACCACCTCGATCGGTGCCGCGAGCAGCCAGGGCGTGCCGCAACTCCTCGACAGGATCTCGCTGGCGGCGGCCGAGGTCCCCCACCCGGACGTCGAACCCGGCCAGTTCATCTACATCGAGTCCAGGACCGCCGACACCTTCCTGAAGAACGACGACGACGGAACGACCCTGGCGAGCCACGAGCTGCACCGCCGTCAGATGTGGAAGTCCCCGGACGGCACCGAGGGCTGGCTGATCGACCCGGCCGTCAACGACAGCCCCGAGGGCGAGACGCTGAGCCTCCCGGACGAACAGGGCAACACCCCGAAGGCGAACCTCAACGGCCCGTCGTACGACTACCTCACCCGGCTGACCACCGATCCCGACGCCCTCCTCGCCAAGATCTACAAGGAGACCGCGGGCCAGGGGAACTCGCCCGACCAGGAAGCCTTCACCACCATCGGTGATCTCCTCGGCGAGAGCTACCCTCCCGCGCGGCTGTACTCCGCCCTGTTCCGCACCGCCGCGAAGATCCCCGGTGTCGTCGTCGTCCAGGACGCCGTGGACGCGGTGGGCCGGCACGGCGTGGCGGTGGCCCGGCTGGACGAGACCAGCGGGCAGCGAGAGGAGTGGATCTTCGACAGGAAGACCTACGTCTTCCTGGGCCAGCGCACGGTCCAGGTCGAGAAGCGCACCGGCGAGGAGGCCCGGATCAAGCCCGGCACCATCACCTTCACCAGCGCCGTCATCGAACGAGCGGTCGTCGACGGCATCAAGCAGACCCCGTAACGGCCGCACTCACGCGGGATCCGGCCGCCGCCCCTCGGTCCGACCGAGGGGCGGCGGCCGGCGTCGTCGGTCACATGTCCCGGAAGCACCGGTCGCCCGGCACTTCGCGGGTCATCCGCGCCCCGTCCCACCCGGAGAGTGACGAGGCGTGGCGGGCGGCGGCCGGGGCGGCGGTCCGGAGGCGGTCAGCCGGGCCGGCCGTGTCCTGCCCATCGACGGACACGCGCAGCGCTTCGGCCGGGACGCCGCCCAGCCACCCGCGAGTCCTCACCGCATCCCGGCGCGGCATCCCAGAGCGTCCCAGGCGGCTCTGTTTCCGCAGCTCAACAGGGGTGGGACCGTTCCATGGGCGCAGGTGTGGCGGCAGGTGTTGTGTGGATCCCCGCCGTCCTCCTAGGCCCGTGTCGGCTCGCCTGCTTCCTCGGCCTCCGTCGTCTCGGCTGCCACCCCGGCCCGTGTCGGTCGCGTCCCACCCTCACCCGTCCGGGACCGCTGTCGTGCCGTCACCGCGACCAGCCACCGGCGGTGCAGTTCGAGGCGTTCCTCCGGGGTCGCGCCGCAGAAGACGGCCAGGCGCTCCACGGCGGCGTAGTCCTGCGGGACCGCCTCGCCCGCGCAGTAGCGGTGCAGCGTGGAGGTGTTCATGTGGAGGCGCCGGGCCCGGGAACCGTAGCTCCGGTCCGTGCGGTCCTTCAGTCGGCGCAGCAGCGCCGTGAACTGCTCGACGTCATTCCCGGTCGACATCCTTCCCCCGTCCTCCCGCCTGTCCCCCTCACGGGTCCATGTAACTGCACGTCAGACGGGCATGGATGGTTCCACCGTCGCTCGCCTCGTCAAGGGTCGTCCAGGACCCGCGGGGGTGTCCCGTCCCAGTGGGGTTCAGCCGATGCCGTGGACAGCGAGCGAGTGCTGAGCGACAGAATCAGGTCGACGCATGCCGGTGCGGTATCCGATCATGCGTTCATGCCCCTGGAAGAGACCCTTGCCCGAGTCGATGCGGACCTGGCCGTCGGCCGGGTTCCCCTCGCGCGCCAGCGCCTGCGCGGACTCATTTCGTCCTTCCCGCACGACCTGACGCTCCGTCGTCGTCTGGCCGAGGTGTACCGGCTCTACGGCGACGCCGCCGAGGCCGGACGCTGGATGTACCTCGAAGAGGACCGGAACGCCGACGAGACCGCCGCCTTCGAGGCGCGGTACGGGTCTCCCGGATGGCGGATGAAGGCCCTCGCCTGGCGCGGCCCCGAAGCGAAGGCCGCCACCGCCTTCGCGGCGGGGCAGCTGGTCGCGGTGCGGACCGCCTGCGCCGAGGAGCTGGGGCACCCCGTCGACTGGGACGACCCCGCCTCCTACCGGGACGACCGGGAAGGGGAGTACGAGGCGCCCTTCGAGCCGTGGACGGTCGGCGGTGTGCTGGCGGGCGTCGGCTGCCTGGTGGCTGCGCTCGTGCTCTTCGCGATCTGGGTCAACGGACTCGTCGCCCTGTTCGACTGACGCGGGCCACCGGGGCCTGTGAGGAGGTGTCGCCCACGGCTCGGTGAGACCGCCGGGAACTGCCCTGGACGGGGAAACCCGGGGTGAGGAGTCGAGCGATCTCGCGGTGTCTGGTGTGATCACGGCTCCGGAGCCGTCCTGGACAGCCCCGTTCACCGGGCTGAGTCCTGGACCGTGTCCACGGGCACCGTCGGTGGTGCCCCGGAGGTTCCCATGGGTCCCGCGGCCGCTTCGCGTCCCACGGATGCCGCCGCACCCCGTCCGACCCGCCAAGTTGGCGGGTCGGACGGGGTGCGGCGGCATCGGAAATCAAATGTCCCGGAAGATCTCGATCTGTGCCCCGACCGAGTTGAGCCGCTCGGCGAGGTCCTCGTAACCCCGGTTGATGACGTAGACGTTGCGCAGCACGGACGTGCCCTCCGCCGCCATCATCGCCAGCAGCACGACCACCGCGGGCCGCAGGGCCGGCGGGCACATCATCTCGGCGGCCCGCCAGCGGGTCGGGCCCTCCACCAGGACCCGGTGCGGATCCAGGAGCTGGAGCCGCCCGCCGAGCCGGTTCAGGTCCGTCAGGTAGATCGCGCGGTTGTCGTAGACCCAGTCGTGGATGAGGGTCTTGCCCTGGGCGACGGCCGCGATGGCCGCGAAGAACGGCACGTTGTCGATGTTCAGGCCGGGGAACGGCATCGGGTGGATCTTGTCGATCGGCGCCTCCAGCTTGGAGGGCCGGACGGTGAGGTCCACCAGACGCGTACGGCCGTTGTCGGCGACGTACTCCGGCGTACGGTCGTGGTCGAGCCCCATCTCCTCGAGCACGGCCAGCTCGATCTCCAGGAACTCGACCGGCACCCGGCGCACCGTCAGCTCCGACTCCGTGACGACGGCGGCGGCCAGCAGGCTCATCGCCTCGACCGGGTCCTCGGAGGGGGAGTAGTCCACGTCGACGTCGATGTCCGGCACGCCGTGCACGGTGAGCGTGGTGGTGCCGATGCCCTCGACCTTGACGCCGAGCGCCTCCAGGAAGAAACACAGATCCTGGACCATGTAGTTGGACGAGGCGTTACGGATGACGGTCACCCCGTCGTGCCGGGCGGCGGCCAGCAGCGCGTTCTCGGTGACGGTGTCCCCGCGCTCGGTCAGCACGATCGGCCGGTCCGGGCGGACGGCACGGTCGACGACGGCGTGGTACTGGCCCTCCGTCGCGGCGATGTCCAGCCCGAACCGGCGCAGCGCGATCATGTGCGGCTCGATGGTCCGCGTCCCGAGGTCGCAGCCGCCGGCGTACGGCAGCTTGAAATGGTCCATGCGGTGCAGCAGCGGACCGAAGAACATGATGATCGAGCGGGTGCGTACGGCGGCCTCGGCGTCGATGGCCGCCATGTCCAGCTCGGCCGGCGGCACGATCTCCAGGTCGACGCCCTCGTTGATCCAGCGCGTCCGTACGCCGATCGAGTTCAGCACCTCCAGGAGGCGGTAGACCTCCTCGATGCGGGCGACCCGACGCAGCACCGTGCGCCCCCGGTTGAGCAGCGAGGCGCACAGCAGGGCCACGCAGGCGTTCTTGCTGGTCTTCACGTCGATGGCGCCGGACAGCCGTCGGCCGCCCACGACGCGCAGATGCATCGGCCCCGCGTAGCCCAGTGAGACGATCTCACTGTCCAGGGCTTCACCGATTCGAGCGATCATCTCAAGGCTGATGTTTTGGTTCCCGCGCTCGATGCGGTTGACGGCGCTCTGGCTCGTTCCGAGCGCCTCGGCCAGCTGTGCCTGTGTCCAGCCGCGGTGCTGCCGGGCGTCACGGATGAGCCTGCCGATGCGTACGAGGTAGTCGTCTGCCATGAGGTTGAGGTTATCTCAGATATGAGATCGCGCCTCTCGGGGGGTCTGTCCGGGTGACACCCCGTCAACGGCGCTTGGTGGTACGCGTACGGCGCCAGCCGAAGGGTCCGGGCAGATCCATCGATGTCGTACGACGCCCGGTGCTGCTGTGGGTGTGGCGCGGGCCGTGCGAGCCGCCGCCGGTGGTGATGGACCACGAACGCCGGTTGATGTTCAGGCGCACGCCCGGAAAGATGCGGAAACTCTTGCGGAAAGTGAGGGGCATCGCGACTCTCCTTCTGGGTCGGGACGTCGGGCTCCGTGTGTGGGAGACGCTCCACCTCCGTCTACCCCCGCTCGGCCGGGCCATGGCCGGGGTGCGGCGGACTCGTGGGGCGGTATGGCGGTCATGGCTGATGGACTGACGAATGGTCAGGTGACGACACCGGGGGACCGGTGACGATGGTTCGGTGAACCCCACCCCGTCGTCGCGGCACGCTCTCGCCCTCGCGCGGACGGCCGCCTCGCGCCGGAGTGCGGGCGTGGTCGCCGGCACGGTCGGCAGGGTTGCCGGGCCGGCTGTGGCGAGCGGGTCGATGGTGTCCGGGGCGGCGAGACGGTTGCGGTACCGACGGGAGCGTCTCGGTGCAGGCGCCCCGTCTGCGGGGGGGGGGGGCGACCGGTCGACCGGCCGCCGGGTTCGTCGTGCGGTCGCGACCGTGCGGATCCGTCCGGGTGGGCGGCGCCCGGGAGGGGGCACGGCCTCCGAAGCGCGTCCGGGACGGGCCGCGGCCTTCGGGGCTGAGGACTCGGCGCCGCGGCGGCATCGGTGCCGCACGGGCTTCCGTGGGCGGGCGGCGAAGTGCGGAAGCCGGGGGGCCGGGCTCGTGGCCGCACGGGCCGACTCGCTCGAACCGAGCCGGCCCGGAGCGGGCGAGTCGGCCGCGCCGGGGGAGGTGGCGGCGGGCCCGGGCATGACCAACCAGCCCTCATGTACTAGAGTTATCTCGACATCGAGATATCTGCCGAGGCGCACCGCAGCCGCCACCCCGGTAAGGGTGCCCTAACTTAGCCTGACCTCAGCGGATCGGCCAAGCCCGCGTGACGGCAGGATGCGGTGATACGCGCACATCAATGAAGGAGACTGTCGTGTCGGCGAACAGCTTCGACGCCCGCAGCACGCTGCTGGTGGGCGACGAGTCGTACGAGATCTTCCGGCTGGACAAGGTCGAGGGCTCCGCGCGCCTTCCCTACAGCCTGAAGGTGCTGCTGGAGAACCTGCTCCGCACGGAGGACGGCGCGAACATCACCGCCGACCACATCCGTGCCCTCGGCAACTGGGACTCGCAGGCCCAGCCCTCCCAGGAGATCCAGTTCACGCCGGCCCGCGTGATCATGCAGGACTTCACCGGCGTGCCCTGTGTCGTCGACCTCGCCACCATGCGTGAGGCCGTCAAGGAGCTGGGCGGCGACCCGGCGAAGATCAACCCGCTGGCCCCGGCCGAGCTGGTCATCGACCACTCCGTCATCGCCGACAAGTTCGGCACCAACGACGCCTTCGCGCAGAACGTCGAGCTGGAGTACGGCCGCAACAAGGAGCGCTACCAGTTCCTGCGCTGGGGCCAGACCGCGTTCGACGAGTTCAAGGTCGTCCCGCCGGGCACCGGCATCGTCCACCAGGTGAACATCGAGCACCTGGCGCGCACGGTCATGGTCCGGAACGGCCAGGCCTACCCCGACACCCTGGTCGGCACCGACTCGCACACCACCATGGTCAACGGCCTCGGCGTCCTCGGCTGGGGCGTCGGCGGCATCGAGGCCGAGGCCGCCATGCTCGGCCAGCCGGTCTCCATGCTCATCCCGCGCGTGGTCGGCTTCAAGCTCACCGGCGAGCTGCCCGCCGGCACCACCGCCACCGACCTCGTCCTCACGATCACCGAGATGCTGCGCAAGCACGGCGTCGTCGGCAAGTTCGTCGAGTTCTACGGCGAGGGCGTCTCCGCCACCTCCCTCGCGAACCGCGCCACCATCGGCAACATGTCGCCGGAGTTCGGCTCCACCGCCGCGATCTTCCCGATCGACGACGAGACCCTGAAGTACCTCAAGCTCACCGGCCGCTCCGAGCAGCAGGTCGCGCTCGTGGAGGCGTACGCCAAGGAGCAGGGCCTCTGGCTGGACCCGAAGGCCGAGCCGGACTTCTCCGAGAAGCTCGAGCTGGACCTGTCCACCGTCGTCCCCTCGATCGCCGGCCCGAAGCGCCCGCAGGACCGCATCGTCCTCGCGAACGCGGCCCAGCAGTTCGCCCAGGACGTCCTCAACTACGTCGAGGCCGGCGTGACCGGCGGCGACGACCGCGAGCCGGGCGTGCCCGCACAGGAGAAGCCGCACGGCGTGGCCTCCCCGGTCGACGAGGCCAGTTCCGAGTCCTTCCCGGCCAGTGACGCCCCGGCCTACGGCAACGACGACAACGGCGCCGGCGCCCCCGAGCACGCCGCCGTCACCGGTGCCTCCGCCCCGTCCAGCCCGGTCACCGTGACCGCCCCCGACGGCTCGACGTACGAGATCGACCACGGTGCGGTGACGGTCGCCGCCATCACCTCCTGCACCAACACCTCCAACCCGTACGTCATGGTCGCCGCCGCGCTCGTCGCGAAGAAGGCCGTGGAGAAGGGTCTGACCCGCAAGCCGTGGGTCAAGACCACCCTCGCGCCGGGTTCGAAGGTCGTCACGGACTACTTCGACAAGGCCGGCCTGACCCCGTACCTCGACAAGGTCGGCTTCAACCTCGTCGGCTACGGCTGCACCACCTGCATCGGCAACTCCGGCCCGCTGCCGGAGGAGGTCTCCAAGGCCGTCAACGACCACGACCTCGCGGTCACCTCGGTCCTCTCCGGCAACCGGAACTTCGAGGGCCGTATCAACCCCGACGTCAAGATGAACTACCTGGCCTCCCCGCCGCTGGTCGTCGCGTACGCCCTCGCGGGCTCCATGAAGGTGGACATCACGCGCGACGCCCTGGGCACCGACCAGGACGGCAACCCGGTCCACCTGAAGGACATCTGGCCCACCGAGGCCGAGGTCAACGACGTCGTGGCCAACGCCATCGGCGAGGACATGTTCAACAAGTCCTACCAGGACGTCTTCGCGGGCGACGCCCAGTGGCAGGCCCTGCCGATCCCGACCGGCAACACCTTCGAGTGGGACCCGCAGTCGACGTACGTGCGCAAGCCCCCGTACTTCGAGGGCATGACGATGGAGACCACCCCGGTCTCCGACATCACGGGCGCCCGCGTCCTGGCCAAGCTGGGCGACTCGGTCACCACCGACCACATCTCCCCGGCCGGCGCGATCAAGGCCGACACCCCGGCCGGCAAGTACCTCACCGAGCACGGTGTGGAGCGTCGTGACTTCAACTCCTACGGCTCGCGCCGAGGCAACCACGAGGTCATGATCCGCGGCACGTTCGCCAACATCCGCCTGCGCAACCAGATCGCGCCGGGCACCGAGGGCGGCTACACCCGCGACTTCACCCAGGCCGACGGGCCGGTGTCCTTCATCTACGACGCCTCCCGCAACTACATCGAGCAGGGCATCCCGCTGGTCGTCCTGGCCGGCAAGGAGTACGGCTCCGGCTCGTCCCGTGACTGGGCGGCCAAGGGCACCGCGCTGCTCGGGGTCAAGGCCGTCATCGCCGAGTCGTACGAGCGGATCCACCGCTCGAACCTCATCGGCATGGGCGTGCTGCCGCTCCAGTTCCCGGAGGGCCAGTCCGCCGCCTCCCTCGGCCTGACCGGCGAGGAGACCTTCTCCTTCACCGGCGTCGAGGAACTGAACAACGGCACCACCCCGCGCACGGTCAGGGTCACCACCGACACGGGCGTCGAGTTCGACGCGGTCGTCCGCATCGACACCCCCGGTGAGGCCGACTACTACCGCAACGGCGGCATCATGCAGTACGTCCTGCGCAGCCTGATCCGCAAGTAACGGGCAGCGGTCCGGCAAGGCGGTCGAGGGCCGCACCCCCGGTGACGGGGGTGCGGCCCTCCGTCGTGCGCGCCGTCGCCGACGCGATCACCGCGGCGCACGGCGGCACATCGACGTACGGGGCGAGCCGGGCCGCTCCGGTTCGCCGCCGGCCGAGGGGAGCGGGAGCCAGGACGCGCACGCGGGGAGAGGGCGCGTCGCCGCGGTGAGCGCATGGCGCTGCTCAGGCCGTCGGGGTCGCCCGGTGCCGACGGCCGGCGAACTCCCGGACGAACGCCCAGGTCCCGTCCCGCCCGGGCGACGCCCCGGCCATGCCGCCGCACATGCCGAGCCCGTCAGCCGCGCACGCACCTGACGGGCGGCCCCTGATCGGGGCGGGAGAGCCGTTGATACGGTCCGGCCATGCCCGAAACACATGCAGCAAGCGGTTCCGTCACGAGCGATCCCGTCACCGCGGACGACGTCGAGTACGCCGTCCGTCTGGCCGTGACCACCCTGCGCGGGGCGCAGGGAGCGAACTGGGGCGCCAGGGCAGGGTCCTTGGAATGGGACTGCTGGGAGACCGTCGAACACCTGGCCGACGACCTGTTCGCCTACGCCGCCCAACTGGGTCCGCAGATGCCGCCGTCGGACACCCACGTGCCGTTCGCGTGGAACCGGAGGACACCGGGCGGGCCGGCGAACGTCGTCTTCGCCGACCGTGCCGCCGGCCCGGCGGGCCTGGCGCAGGTCCTGGAGGCGTGTGGCGCGCTGCTCACGGCCGTCGTGCGCACCACGCCGCCGACGGTACGGGCGCACCACGTCTTCGGCCTGGCCGATCCCGAGGGATTCGCGGCGATGGGCGTCGTCGAGACGCTGGTGCACGTGCACGACGTCGCCGAAGGGCTCGGCCTCGGCTGGACACCCGACGCCGACCTGTGCGACCGGGTGCTGACCAGGCTCTTCCCGGACGCCCCGAAGGACACACCCCGCTGGCCCACCCTCCTGTGGGCCACCGGCCGCGCGGAGATCCCGGATCACCCCCGCCGCACGCAGTGGCGCTGGTACGGCGCGCCCGTCGGCGAGCGGCCGTCGTAACGCGTTCAGCGGCCGATGCCGCACCGGTGCCCCGGCAGGGGCTCAGGTGGCTCGCGCCTCGCGGGGAACGCGGGATCGACGGGGCCCGTGGATGAGGCCCGCGCCCCTCGCCGCGTCCCCGATTCCGAGCATCGGTGCCGATTCCGTTTACAAGTCGGCCCTCTAGCGCTACCTTCCGGCACAGGTGAGGTGGGAGCGCTCCCATTTGGTGGACCGGAACCCGCCCGGGACCGCTCCCGCCTCCCCCTCCCCGGCGCACCCTTGTCGGCACCCGCATTCGCACCGTTCCATGCCCGCACGGTCCGTACACGGAAGGACGGACTACTCATGCGAGACGTCATGAATGTCATGGTCAGGACAAACGCGAGGGCGAGGTTACGCACCAAGGCCCTCCTCCTCGTCCTCCTCTCCCTCCTCGCCACCCTCCCCGCCGTCGGACTCATCGTCTCGGCGGGCGGCCAGGCCGAAGCGCACGGCACTCCCATGAAGCCGGGCAGCCGGACCTTCCTGTGCTGGCAGGACGGGCTGACCGACACCGGCGAGATCAAGCCGATCAACCCCGCCTGCAAGAACGCACAGCGGGTCAGCGGGACCACACCGTTCTACAACTGGTTCTCCGTGCTCCGCTCCGACGGCGCCGGCCGCACCCGCGGCTTCGTGCCCGACGGGCAGTTGTGCAGCGGCGGGAACACCAACTTCACCGGTTTCGACGCACTCCGCGACGACTGGCCGCTCACCCACCTCACCTCGGGCTCGACCGTCGACTTCTCCTACAACGCCTGGGCCGCCCACCCGGGCTGGTTCCACGTCTACGTCACCAAGGACGGCTTCGACCCCGCCCGGGCTCTGACCTGGGACGACATCGAGGACCGGCCCTTCCTCAGTGTCGACCACCCGCCGCTCAACGGCAGTCCGGGCACGGTCGAGGCGAACTACGCCTGGAGCGGCAAGCTGCCCGGCGGCAAGACGGGGCGGCACATCATCTACATGGTGTGGCAGCGCTCGGACAGTGCCGAGACCTTCTACTCCTGCTCCGACGTCGTCTTCGACGGCGGCAACGGCGAGGTGACCGGCATTCACGAGCCCGGCAACCCGACCGAGCCCGTCCCCGGCACCTGCACGGCGACCCGCAGGACGACGGGAAGCTGGAGCGGCGGCTACCAGTCCGAGGTCACCGTCACCAACTCCGGCGACATCCCGATGCTCGGCTGGATGGTCGACTGGACGCTGGCCTCAGGTCAGAAGGTGGACAGCCTCTGGAACGGCAACGCCACGTACAACGGCCAGGCGGTGATGGTGCACAACGCCCACTGGAACGGCTCCTTGAGTCCGGGCCAGAGCGCGACCTTCGGATATGTCGTCTCAGGACCCGGCGGTGACAGCGCGACGACCCTTCCCTGCCGGGTCGGTTGAGCCGTTGCACCCGGCTCGTGCCGGAAGCGGGACTCCCCGGAGCCTCGAAGCCCTCGGGGTTCCGGGGAGTCCCCGGAACGCATGGGGGCGCACCGGAACGCACCGGGCCGTGACGGTTCACCCCGCTCCGGCCCGGTGTTGCCGGGATTGGGGGGGGCGGGAACGCGGCGCGTGACGTCAGCCGTCCGCGCCGACAGCGGCCTCGGTCGCTGATGCGGCCCCGCTCCCCACCTCGGCCTCCCAGCGCAGCAGATCCCCGGGCTGGCACTCCAGTACCTCGCAGAGGGCGGCCAGTGTCGAGAAACGCACCGCCTTGGCGCGGCCGTTCTTGAGGACGGCCAGGTTGGCGGGTGTGATCCCGACGCGCTCCGCGAGTTCGCCCACGGACATCTTCCGCCTGGCCAGCATCACGTCGATGTCGACGGCGATCGGCATCAGATCACCTCCGCCAGCTCGGCCTGCATCTGCGCCGCCTCGATGTCGCGTGCCACGGCCTGGGCGAGCAGCATGCGCAGCACGAGCACGACGAGCGCCACCCCCAGGATCGCCATGACGACGCCGCCGATCAGCAGGACGACTCCGGGGGCGACGGCCTCGCCCGGTGCCAGCAGGACCCCGAGGGTGAACATCAGGGCGGCGGCCGCCACGAAGGCGCCGATCACGATGTGGACGTACCGGAAGGCGGCGTGGGAGAAGACGGTTCCGCGGCGCACCATCGTCACCAGGCGCCACACGCAGACCAGGACGACCTGTGCCGTCACGATGCCCAGCACGACGATCACCAGGAACGCTGCGGGCGGGTACGCGAGGTCCGTGTCGACCTCGTCCAGATCCCTGCCCAGCAGGGGCACCATCACCGCCTGCAAGAACCCCGAACCGGCGAGCAGTGCCACGAGCACACCCCGCAGCGCGAGCACGGTCAGCTTGCCCATGTTCTCTCCTTCCATCGAGCGACGATGGAAACCTATCGATTTTCGATAGGAGAGGCAAGCGGGTGACCCTGCCGACCCGTGCTTGATGGTCGGTCGCTCGTCGGGGATGCCGAACAGGTCGAGGTATTTTCCTGGCCACCGCCACCGCCACCGCCACCGCCACCGCCACCGCCACCGCGTCGGCCGCGGGACCCTGCGCCTCTCGCTGCGTTCCGCTCCCACCGGGCGGTCACGGACCTGCCCCTCGGTCCGTGACCGCCCGTCCGGCGACACCAGTTGCCGACGCCCCTGCCCGCCTCGCCCGCGTGGCCAGGGCACGGCGACGCGTGCGTCTCCTCGGGGCAACCGTTCGCCGGTCTGCTTCCCCTACCGGTTGAACGCCGTGCACGCGCCGCCCGGCGGGCGGACGGTGTCGCGCGAGCCGAGCGCCGAAGGGGGCGGGCGCGTGCGCGGGCGAAGGAGACGCCCTCGACGGGGAGGAGCGTACGGAGTCAGCGACGACGGCGTACACCTGGTACGTGCCGTCGTTTTCCGATCACGACAACAGCTCGACTTCCGTGACCGCGGCCCGGCCGTCGAAGGTCAGCCGGTAGTGCCGGTACGAGCCCGGGCGTGCGATCGAGAACGCCCGGGTCTGCCGGTCCCAGCGGAACGACTCGCCGGAGCGGCGGTCCAGGTCGGTCCAGGTCACGCCGTCGGTCGAGCCCTGAAGTGTCCAGGCCGTCGGTGCGTCGGCCTGCCCGGAGGAGGTGAGCGTGTACTGGACGGCCCTCTCGGCGGTGCCGACCGGCAGTTCCACCGCACCCGACACCTCGGTCCCCGTCGCCGACGTGTCGTCGAACAGGGCGCCACCGCCCGCGAGTACGTCCGCGCGCGGGACCGGCACCTTGTCGTCCTTGGTGATGGACACCGGTGCGGCGCCCTTCCCGCTGCCCCACGCCGAGGGTCGGGGGCCCATGTCGAAGTCGAGGACCGCGCCCTTCGCGAGCAGCGAGTGGGGGAGGGAAGTCGACGTCCAGGGACGGCCGTTGACCCTGAGGCCCTGTACGTAGACGTTCCGGGCGCTGTTCCTCGGAGCCCGGATCACCAGGTCCTCGCCGTTCTCCAGGTGGACGGTGGCCTTCTTGAACAGCGGGGAGCCGACCGCGTACTCGCCGCTGCCCATCACCAGCGGGTAGAAGCCGAGCGCGGAGAAGAGGTACCAGGCCGACTGCTCGCCGTTGTCCTCGTCGCCGTGGTAGCCCTGCCCGATCGCGCTCCCGGTGTACAGCCGGGCCAGTGCCTCGCGCACCCTGGCCTGCGCCTTCCAGGGCTGCCCGGCCGCGTCGTACATGTAGATGGCGTGGTGGGCCACCTGGTTGGAGTGCCCGTACATGCCCATCCGCACATCCCGTGCCTCCGTCATCTCGTGGATGACGCCGCCGTAGGAGCCCACGAACTCGGGGGAGGCGGTCTCCGGGGTCGCGAAATAGGTGTCGAGCTTCTGCCCCAGGCCGTCGCGGCCACCGTAGAGGTTGGCCAGGCCGCGGCTGTCCTGCGGGGCGGTGAAGGCGTAACCCCAGCCGTTCGTCTCGGTGTAGTCGTATCCCCACACGCGGGGGTCGTAGGTCGACGACTCCACCCGCCAGTCGCCCTTGGCGTCCCGGCCCTGGAAGAAGCCGGCTGCCGCATCAAACAGGTGCACATAGCCCTGCGCGCGATTGAGGAAGTACTCCGACTCCTCCTTGTAGCGTTTCTCGCCCGTCCTCCGGAACAGCTCCTGTCCCATCCGGGCGATCCCGTAGTCGTTGAGGTAGCCCTCCAGCGCCCAGGACAGGCCCTCGTGGGTCTCCGTGCCGGTGTAGCCGAGGAAGGGCGAGGTCGCCATGCCCTTGCGCCCCACGCCTGAGGACGGGGGCACGACCGTCGCGTTCTTCACCGCCGCGTCGTACGCCGACTTCGCGTCCAGGCCGACGCCCTTGACGTACGCGTCCGCGAACGCGACGTCCGAGGAGGTGCCGGTCATCAGGTCGGCGTACCCCGGGGACGACCAGCGCGAGGTCCAGCCGCCGTCCTTGTACTGCTGCACGAACCCGTCCGCCAACTCGCCCGCCCGCTTCGGCGTCAGGAGCGAGTACGCCGGCCAGGTCGTCCGATAGGTGTCCCAGAAACCGTTGTTGACGTACACCTTGCCGTCCACGATCTTCGCGCCGGTGTGCGTCGGGGTGTCCGGCCCCGGCATCGGCGAGAAGGGCGAGGCGTACTTGTGCGTCGAACCGACCTTCTCGAAACCCGAGTTGGGGTACAGGTACAGCCGGTACAGGTTGGAGTACAGCGTCGTCAGCTGGTCCGAGGTGGCGCCCTCGACCTCCACCGTGCCGAGGAGCCGGTCCCACTGCCGCTGGGCGCGCCGCTGGACCGTCTCGAAGGCGGTCCCCTCCGGAATCTCCTGACGCAGGTTGTCCCGGGCCTGGTCGACGCCGATCAGGGAGGTCGCCAGACGCAGGGTGACCGAGCGGTCGTGGCCCGCGTCGAACCGCAGGTACCCCTTGACCCCGCTCGAGGATCCGTCCGTCACCGGCGCGTCGAACTCGCCGTACACGAACAGCCGGGTGGCGCCCGTGGACAGCCCCGACTTCACGTCTGAGTAGCCGGTCACCACGCCGTTCTCGGCGTCGAGCGTCAGGCCGGCCTGGTCGGTGACGTTGTCGAAGACGACGCTCGCGTCCTCACCCGGATAGGTGAAACGCAACGCCGCCGCGTGATCGGTCGGCGCCATCTCCGCCCTGAGCCCGTTCTCGAACCGCACGCCGTAGTAGTACGGCCGGGCCGTCTCGTTCGCGTGCCGGAACGGCAGGGCCCGCGCCGTCCGACCGGTGTCCGGAACGCCGGCCGCCGCCGACGGCATCACCTGGAACGTCTGACGGTCACCCATCCACGGACTCGGCTCGTGGCTCGCGCTGAACGCCTGGATCGTGGGCAGGTTGTCGGCGTTGTTCGCACGGGAGTAGTCGTACAGCCAGCCCAGGGTGGAGGCGTTGGTCACCGGGGTCCAGAAGTTGAATCCGTGCGGCACCGCGGTCGCCGGGAAGGTGTTGCCACGCGAGAAGCTCCCGCTGGAGTTGGTGCCGCGGGTGGTCACCGCGTAGTCCGACGGGTGCGCCTTCGGGACCTCGGGCGCGGCCGTGCGCAGCGCGATGTCGTCCACCCAGCCCCGGAACCGCGCGGGCCCACCGGGGGAGTCGTACGCGACGAGGATCCGGTCGACCGTCTTCCCGGCGGCCACCGAGCCGACCCCCGCGACCACGTCGTTCCACTGGTTGACGTACAGCGACTTGGCCGCGCCCTGCCCGCGCGGTGACAGCGCGAAGCCGTACTGGTCGGTCGCCCCGAGCCCGCTCAGGTACGTCCCGTCCGTGAACGCCAGATCCACCGAGACGTTCGTCGCCGCGTAGTCCAGGTCCCCCTCGGCCATCGCCGGGAAGATCCGGTACGCGAGCCGGGTGCGCGAGGAGACCCGCACGTTCACGTCGAAGACCTTGTTGTACGAGTAGCCGGGGCCCTCGGCGGTGTGCCGCCCGGCGTAGCGCAGCGCGCGCAGCCCCGTGAAGCCGGCCCGCGCCCTGGCGGTGGGGGAACCGCTCGGCCCGCGGTCGACGACGGTCAGCATGTCCGGCGGAACGGGATCACCGTCGCCACCGGTGCCGAACCGCACATCGGCGAGCTGGAGGATCCCGGCACCGTGGTTCTTCGTGACCTCCAGCCGGAAGTGCCGGTAGGAGGCCGGGGCGCCGAGCGGGTACGTCTTCGTCTGCAACCGCTTGTCGAAGGTCTCCCCGGAGCGGCTGTCGACGGTCGTCCAGTCGGTGCCGTCCGCCGAGCCCTTCAGAGTCCAGTCCGCGGGGTCGCGCCCGGCGGCGTCGTTGGCGGAGGTCAGCGCGTAGGCGGTGACCGCCGCCGGCTCCGGCAGGTCGAACTCCACCCAGCCGCTGGGCTCGAAGGCCAGCCACTTGGTGCCCGCCTCGCCGTCGACGAGGTTCTCCTTCACCTCGCCGCCGGCCGTGTTCTCCGCACTCGCCCGGACGTCCGTGATGCGGTCGGTCACATCACCGGGGAGTCCGCCGCCGTAGCCGCCGTCGACCCCCGACGCCCGTTTGCCGCCGCCCGGCACCGACTCGACGGTGCTCCGCCAGTCGGGAGCGCGATCGTCGTTCTCGAACGAGGAGGTGAACTCCCGGTCGGCCGCCGGTCCTCGGTCCGGCCCCCGGTCCGGCAGGCCGACAGCCGCCCCCGGAGTGCCCGCCGCCATGACGAGAGCGGCCGTGCACACGACCGCCCGTCTCCATCCGATCCACCTCGACCGAACCTCGAAAAGCTGCATCCGCGAGCACCCTCCCTGCGCCGGACAACGTTGTCCTCATCGGCGCGCAGAAATCAGTAGGTGGCCAAGTGGCGAGGGATGTCAAGGATGTTGACCGCGCCACCCGAGTCCTGCGAAGTGACCTCCGCGGGTCCCGTGAGGCGTCCGTCGTGGGCCCGCCCCGAGTCCTCCGCGGGCTCGAGTCCGGCGATTTTCCGGCCTACCGGTCACGGCGCGTGGGTATTTCCGCCAGGTCTCAACTCGGAAAAGACCCATGGCCAACCTTGCATTCGATCTTGTCCGGTGGCGGGAAGTGGACTATACCTGTCGGCGATTCACCCGTCCGCACGACCCTGCTTGACCTGACCGCGGTGCCGGGAAGGATCCGGTTCACCGCCTGAGTCCTGGAGAAGGCGAGGACTTGAGCATGGGATCCACTTCTGCGTCCGATTCGGCCGAGAACCGCGTTGCGAAAGATGTCGGCCGCCGTGATGTGATCAAGAGATCGGCCGCACTCGGACTGATCGCCGTCCCCACGGTGGGTTTCCTCTCCGCCTGTGCCAGCAGCGGGGGTGACGGCGACGGGGACAAGCCCGAGGCCGGCAGGAAGACCGAGAAGAACCCGCTCGGCGTGAATGACACGGCCCAGATGGAATTCGTCCTGTTCGACGGCGGTTTCGGCAAGGAGTACGCCGAGGACGCCGTGAAGATCTACGAACAGAAGTTCCCGAAGGCCAAGGTGAAGTTCTCGGCCACCCAGAAGATCCAGTCCACCCTCCAGCCCCGCTTCAACCAGGGCACCCCGCCCGACCTCATCGACAACTCCGGCGCCGAGCAGATGGACATGGGCGTCCTGGTCGGCAAGAACCAGTTGGCCGACCTGACCTCGCTGCTGGACGCCCCGTCCTACGACGACCCGGCGAAGAAGGTCCGCGACACGCTGCGCCCCGGCATCGTGGAGATGGGCCAGTTCGACGGCGACCCGGTGTGGATCATGTACTACGCCTACACGGTGTACGGCGTCTGGTACTCGCAGAAGGCCCTCGACTCGCTGGACGCCACGTACCCCGAGACCTGGGACGAGATGCTCGCGGTCTGCGAGAAGGCCAAGAAGAAGGGCATGGCGGGCTGGACGTACGCGGGCAAGTACCCGTACTACGTGCCGTTCTCGCTGTACCCGATGATCGGCAAGGTCGGCGGCCGCGAAGTCCTCGACGCCATCGACAACCTGGAGCCGAACGCCTGGAAGCACCCGGCGGTCAAGGCGTGCTTCGACGCCTACTACGAGCTGTACAAGAAGGGTTACATCCTCCGCGGCACCCCCGGTCTGGACCACATCCAGTCGCAGACCGCGTGGGCCAAGGGCAAGGCGCTGTTCATCCCCAACGGCTCCTGGGTGGAGAACGAGTCGGCGAACGTCATCCCCGCCGACTTCGACCTCGCCGTCTCCGCGCCCACCGGTCTCGACAGCTCGGACAAGCTGCCGTTCGGCACCATCTGGGCGTCCGGCGGTGAGCCGTTCGTCGTCCCGGCCAAGGCGAAGAACCCGGCCGGCGGCATGGAGCAGTTGCGCATCATGCTCAGCGAGGCGTCCTCGAAGAACTTCACCACCAAGGTCAAGTCGCTGACCGCGTACAACGGCGGCACCGACGGCATCTCGCTCACCCCCGGCCTCAAGTCGGGTGTCGCCGCCCTGGACAAGGCGGGCCAGAACGTGGTGAATCCGCGAATCCAGGACTGGTACGTGCAGTTGCAGAAGGAGAAGATCGGGGTCTCGGGCCTCGGCGAGATGATGGCCGGCCGGCTCACCCCGGCGGAGGCGATCAAGAAGATCCAGGCTTACGCCGACGAGGCGGCCAAGGACTCCTCGATCAAGCACTACAAGCACCAGTGACCGGCATTATCACGACACCGGAGTGGCGATGCAGCACGGCAAGTACCGGTTCATCGTGGGGTTCCTGGCGCTGCCCCTGGGACTGTACGCGCTCTTCGTGGTGTGGCCGTTCATCCAGTCCATCTACTACTCGTTCACGGACTGGACCGGTCTGAGCCCCGAGTTCGAGATGGTCGGCGTGGACAATTACCGGAGGATGCTGGACGACGAGATCTTCTGGAAGTCCTTGCAGCACAGCTTGATGTTCGCGGTCGTGCTGCCGCTGGTGACGATCGGTCTGGCGCTGTTCTTCGCCTTCATGATCAATGTGGGTGGACGGAAGAGGAGGGGCGGCCCGGTCATTTCCGGCGTCCGCGGCTCGTCCTTCTACAAGATCGTGTATTTCTTTCCGCAGGTGCTGTCGATCGCCATCGTGGCCCTGTTGTTCGCCTTCGCCTACAACCCCGACAGCGGCGCCATCAACTCGTTGCTGCGGGGCATCGGCCTGGACGGCGTGCAACCGCTGTGGCTGGGCGACCCCGGTCTGGCGCTGTGGTGCGTGATGGCGGTGCTCGTCTGGTCCACGGTCGGCTTCTTCGTGGTGCTGTTCTCCGCGGGCATGGCGTCGATCCCGGCGGACCTGTACGAGGCGGCACTGCTCGACGGCGCCGGCCGGGCGACCACGTTCTTCCGCATCACCCTGCCGCTGCTGTGGGACACCGTGCAGTCCGGCTGGGTCTACATGGGCATCCTCGCGCTCGGCGCGGAGTCGTTCGCGGTCGTCCAGATCATGACGACCGGGCCGGGCGGCCCCGACTACTCGACCACCGTCATGGTCCTCTACGTGTACCAGAAGGCGTTCCGTGACGGTCAGGCCGCCTACGCCACCACTGTCGGAGTCGCCCTGCTCGTCGTGACGCTGGCCTTCGCCGCGCTGGTGATGCGGCTGGGCCGGCGCGAGCGGCTGGAGTACTGATCATGAGCATCGAGAAGACCGCAGAACCTCCGGCGCCCGTTCGGGTCACGAAGGCGGACGCGCCGGGGGCCGGCGCTCCGCCCCCGCCGAAGAAGGAGGGGCAGGTCCTCAACGCCTTCTCGCACGGCATCCTCGTCCTGTGGGCGGTGATGGTCGTGCTGCCGCTGCTGTGGGCGGTGATGACCTCCTTCAAGGACGACAGCTCCATCTTCGGATCGCCCTGGTCGCTGCCCGACACGCTGCACCTGGACAACTGGTCGCGGGCCTGGACCGAGGCCAACATGAGCGACTACTTCCTCAACACCGTTCTGGTGGTGGGGGGTTCGCTCATCGGAACCCTGGTGCTCGGCTCGATGGCGGCGTACGTCCTGGCCCGGTTCGACTTCCCCGGGAACCGTTTCGTCTACTACCTGTTCGTCGGCGGCATGAGTTTTCCGATCATGCTCGCGCTGGTCCCGCTGTTCTACGTGGTGAACAACATGGGTTTGCTGAACACCATCCACGGCCTGGTCCTGGTCTACATCGCCTACTCGCTGCCGTTCACGGTGTTCTTCCTGACGGCGTTCTTCCGCACACTGCCCTCGTCGGTGGCGGAGGCGGCGTGCGTCGACGGCGCCTCCCACAGCCGTACGTTCTTCCAGATCATGCTGCCGATGGCCAAGCCCGGCCTGATCAGTGTGGGGATCTTCAACTTCCTGGGCCAGTGGAACCAGTACATGCTCCCCACGGTCCTCAACACCGACCCCGACAAGCGCGTCCTCACCCAGGGACTGGTCCAGCTGGCCGTCAGCCAGGGCTACAAGGGTGACTGGTCGGGTCTCTTCGCGGGCCTGGTGATGGCGATGCTGCCGGTGCTCGCCGCGTACATCGTCTTCCAGCGGCAGGTCGTGCAGGGGCTGACCGCGGGGGCGCTGAAGTAGCCCCCTCCACTTGATCACTTGGACGCCGCGGTAGCACTCCGCAGCCACTCGGACGCGTGCCGTTCCCTCCTTGGGGAACGGCACCGTTCGGTGTGTGCACGAACGCGATTAGTGTTCAACCTCTTGACGGGAGGCGACCCGAACAGCTCAGCTTAGAGTTCACTAGTTGGACATAGACGGGGCCTCATTGAAGCGGTCCCGCGCGCAGGAGGTCGTCGTGGAGACTCCGGGGTCGCAGTCGTCGCTGCACCGAGCCAACCTGGAGCGAGTCGTACGCGCCGTGCGTCTGGCCGGGTCCCTCACGCAGGCGGAGATCGCCCGGTCGACCGGCTTGTCCGCGGCGACCGTATCCAACATCGTGCGTGAGCTGAAGGACGGCGGGACCGTCGAGGTCACGCCCACTTCGGCGGGCGGCCGCAGGGCCCGCAGCGTCAGCCTGAGCGGGGACGCCGGCATCGTCATCGGGGTGGATTTCGGTCATACGCACCTGCGGGTCGCCGTAGGCAATCTCGCCCATCAGGTGCTGGCCGAGGAGTCCGAGCCGCTGGATGTGGACGCCTCCTCGACGCAGGGCTTCGACCGGGCGGAACAGCTGGTCAGCCGCCTGATCGAGGCCACCGGCGTGGACCGTTCGAAGATCGCCGGAGTGGGTCTCGGCGTCCCCGGTCCGATCGACGTGGAGTCCGGCACGCTCGGCTCGTCCGCGATCCTGCCCGGCTGGATCGGCACCAAGCCCGCCGAGGAGCTGCGGGGGCGGCTCGGCGTGACCGTGCACGTGGACAACGACGCCAACCTCGGCGCCCTCGGCGAGATGGTCTGGGGCAGCGGCCGAGGCGTTCGTGATCTTGCTTACATCAAGGTCGCGAGCGGCGTCGGCGCCGGCCTGGTGATCGACGGGAAGATCTACCGGGGCCCCGGCGGGACTGCGGGAGAAATCGGGCATATTACACTCGATGAGTCCGGCCCCGTCTGCCGCTGCGGAAACCGGGGCTGCCTGGAGACCTTCACGGCCGCCCGCTATGTGCTGCCGCTCCTCCAGTCCAGCCACGGCACGGACCTGACGATGGAGGGAGTCGTGCGACTGGCGAGGGACGGAGACCCGGGCTGCCGTCGGGTGATCGCCGACGTCGGCCGACACATCGGCAGTGGAGTCGCCAATCTCTGCAACCTGTTGAACCCGAGCCGGGTCGTCCTGGGCGGTGATCTCGCCGAGGCCGGTGAGCTGGTGCTCGGCCCGATCAGGGAGTCCGTCGGCCGCTACGCGATCCCCAGTGCGGCACGGCAACTCACCGTTTTCCCGGGGGCACTTGGCGGTCGCGCGGAGGTGCTCGGAGCGCTCGCTCTCGCACTCAGCGAGATGGGCGATTCGACCCTTTTGGACGGCACTCTGTCGGCCGCCGCACCTGCCTTCACTTAGAGAACGAATGACGCCGTTGCCATCTCGTTAAGTATTTACTTCTTGACGTCGCACGTGTGGCCGAGTTGACTTCCAGCCACCTCGGCCGCAGCGTTGCGGCCCTGTCAGGGAGGCACACCCCAATGAACGCAACGATGCGTAGAGTCGTGATCGGCGCCACCGCCGTTTCCATGGCCCTGTCGATTGCCGCGTGCGGCAAGGCGGGCGACGACGACTCCGACAGCAGCAGCTCCGACAACAAGTCCATCGGCCTGCTGCTCCCCGACAGCGTCACGGCGCGCTACGAGAAGTTCGACAAGCCGCTCTTCGAGGCCAAGGTCAAGGAGCTGTGCTCCGACTGCGACGTGCAGTACGCGAACGCCGCCGCCGACCCGGCCAAGCAGGCCCAGCAGATGAGCAGCATGGTCACCAAGGGCGTCAAGGTGATCGTCGTCTCCGCGCAGGACTCGGCCGCCATCAAGTCCTCCATCAAGTCCGCCGTGGACAAGGGCGTCAAGGTCGTCGCGTACGACCGCCTCGCGCAGGGTCCCGTCTCGGCCTACGTCTCCTTCGACAACGTCAAGGTCGGTGAGCTCCAGGGCCAGGCCCTGCTCGCCGCGCTCGGCTCCAAGGCCACCCCGACGGCGAACGTCGTCATGATCAACGGTGACGACGCCGACCCGAACGCCGGCCAGTTCAAGGAGGGCGCCCACAAGGCCCTCGACGGCAAGGTCAAGATCGCCTACGAGCAGTCCGGCCTGTGGAAGGACACCGTCGCCGCGCAGAAGATGTCCGCCGCGATCACGCAGCTGGGCGCGAAGAAGATCGTGGGCGTCTACGCCGCCAACGACGGCATGGCCGGTGGCATCGCCAACACCCTCAAGGGCGCGAAGATCAGCGGCATCCCGCTTACCGGCCAGGACGCGGAACTGGCGGGCATCCAGCGCATCGTCGCCGGCACCCAGTCCTCCACCGTCTACAAGGCCTTCAAGCCGGAGGCGGACGCCGCCGCCCAGCTCGCGGTCAACCTGCTCGAGGGCAAGGACATCAAGTCCCTCGCCACCCAGACCCTGACCAGCGGCTCCGGCGACAAGGTGCCCTCCCAGCTGCTGACCCCGGTGTCGGTCACCAAGGCCAACATCAAGGACACGGTGATCGCGGACAAGCTGTACACGGTCCAGGAGATCTGCACCGCCGAGTTCGCCGCCGCCTGCAAGGCCGCCGGCCTCCAGTAGCGGTACCGCGCGCTCCGCGCGCATCCGGTCCGGGCCCCCTGGGGCCCGGACCACCGGCCGCACAGCGGCCTCGTGAGACCCCTCCGACGCCCACCCCACCTTCACACCCCGCTGCCGGGGCGGGCGTCGGACGGAACCGTTGCCAAGTGCGGCGGACTCGCGCATGTTCATCTTGTAAACCTTGTGCGTCAACGCCCCGTACCCGTCGGCGTTGCGCACACCCTTCCGCGCCTGTCTCACGGCGCGGCATCCCCGCCGGTCAGGCGGCGAAGGAGATGGTTCACGTGTCCGCTACGCCCGTGCTGGCGTTGCGCGGAGTCTCCAAGCGATTCGGTGCGGTGCAGGCACTCACCGACGTCGAGCTGGAGGTCCACGCCGGAGAAGTGGTCGCCCTGGTGGGCGACAACGGCGCAGGAAAGTCCACCCTGGTCAAGACGATCGCGGGTGTCCACCCCATCGACGAGGGCGTCATCGAATGGGAGGGCAAGCCGGTCAGCATCACCAGGCCCCATGACGCGCAGGGCCTCGGCGTCGCGACGGTCTACCAGGACCTCGCCCTCTGCGACAACCTCGACGTGGTCGGCAATCTCTACCTCGGCCGCGAACTGCTGCGCCGCGGAGCCATCGACGAGGTGACGATGGAGAAGAACGCCCGCGAGCTGCTGTCCACCCTCTCCATCCGCATCCCGAGCGTGCGCATCCCGATCGCGAGCCTCTCCGGCGGTCAGCGCCAGGTCGTCGCCATCGCCCGCGCGCTGATCGGCGACCCGAAGGTCGTCATCCTCGACGAGCCCACCGCCGCCCTCGGTGTCGAGCAGACCGCGCAGGTCCTCGACCTGGTCGAGCGGCTGCGCGAGCGGGACCTCGGTGTCATCCTCATCAGCCACAACATGGCCGACGTCAAGGCGGTCGCCGACACCGTCGCCGTCCTGCGCCTGGGCAAGAACAACGGCTCCTTCCCCGTGAAGGACACCAGCCACGAAGAGATCATCGCCGCCATCACGGGTGCCACGGACAACGCCGTGACCCGTCGTGCGGGGCGTCGCACCGCGGAGGCGGCAAAGTGAGCGACACGTCCAAGACCGTGAAGAGCGACACCACCAAGACCGAGAAGGCCGAGGGCGTGGTGGAGGAGCAGAACACCGTCGCCCCCGCCGACGACCCCACGGCCGCACCGGTCACCGTCGTCGACCCGCGCCTGCTGGTCCGCGAAGAGGGCCTCAAGGGCTACGTCACCGAGTTCAAGCGCAAGGTCAAGGGCGGCGAGCTGGGCTCGCTGCCGGTGGTCATCGGGCTGATCGTCATCTGGACGATCTTCCAGTTCAAGAACGACCGGTTCCTGAGCGCCGAGAACCTCTCGAACATCAGCTTCTTCCTCTCGGCCACCGGCATGCTCGCCATCGGCCTGGTGTTCGTGCTGCTGCTCGGCGAGATCGACCTGTCGGTCGGGTCCGTCAGCGGTCTGGCGTCCGCGCTGTTCGCCGTGTTCGTGGTGGACCACTCCATGAACCCGTGGTTCTCCCTGCTCCTGACGATCCTCACCGGTATCGCCATCGGCGCCCTGCACGGATGGTTCTTCGCGAAGATCGGCGTACCGGCCTTCGTGGTGACCCTGGCCGGCCTGCTCGCCTGGAACGGTCTGATGCTGTGGCTGCTCGGTTCCAGCGGCACGATCAACCTGCCGTCGGACTCCGGGCCGATCCACCTGTTCGGCCAGAACTCCTTCTTCATGGACCAGGCCATCATCGGTGCGTACATCCTGGCCGGTCTCGCCGTCCTGCTGTCCCTGATCGGCAACTTCGGTGAGCAGCGTCGCCGCCGGGCGGCGGGCGTGCCGTTCCGCGCGACCGGCGAGATCCTGCTGCGCGTGGGCCTGCTCGCGGTCGCGGCGTTCGTGTCCGCCGCCGTGCTGAACAACGCGTCCGGTGTCTCCAACGCGTTGGTGATCTTCCTTGCGGCGTTGGTGATCGTGGACTTCGTGCTCCGTCGCACCACGTACGGCCGCAAGGTGTTCGCGGTCGGCGGTGGCATCGAGGCCGCCCGCCGTGCCGGTATCAACGTGCCGATGGTCCGGATCACCGTGTTCGCCATCTCCGGCGGCTTCGCCGCGGTCGGCGGCATGTTCTTCGCGGGTCAGACCGCGGGCGCGTCGCTGAGCGCCGGCGCCGGTGACACCCTGATGCTCGCCATCGCGGCGGCCGTCATCGGCGGCACCAGCCTCTTCGGCGGCCGCGGCACCGTCTGGTCCGCCCTCCTGGGCATGCTGGTCATCCAGTCCATCCGGACCGGCCTCGACCTGCTGAACATGAACACCTCGATCCAGTACATGATCACCGGTGGTGTCCTGCTCGGCGCGGTCGTCATCGACTCCGTGTCCCGCAGGAGCCAGATGGCCGCCGGTCGCGGCTAGTCCATGAGCTGGAGCGCCGTACGGGGCGCGGTGGGATGTGCGCGTGCCGGTCCTTCGTGGCCGGTCGCGTGATCCGCCGCGCTCCGGCGGTCCGCCGGCGGACCGCCTCGTGCCCGGCACCGCTCCCGGTGCCGGGCACAGCCGTGTCAGAGGAAGCCCGCATCCCGGTACGGCCGGTCCGTGACGCACGATTCACGGGGCGGGCGCCGACCGCCGGGGGGGAACATTAGACTCGACGAGCCCGGCAACAGCTCGATCAGCTCTACTCGCAAGGAGGCACGGGTGCCGCTGCTGACCCGCATCAGGGGACCGCGCGATCTGGACCGGCTCAGCCTGGAGGAGCTGGACCAGCTGGCAGGGGAGATCCGGACCTTCCTCGTCGACGCCGTGTCCAAGACCGGCGGCCACCTCGGGCCCAACCTCGGGGTGGTCGAGCTGACCATCGCCCTGCACCGGGTCTTCGAGTCCCCGAAGGACAAGGTCCTCTGGGACACCGGCCACCAGTCCTACGTGCACAAGCTGCTCACCGGCCGGCAGGACTTCTCCCGGCTGAAGATGAAGGACGGTCTGTCCGGCTACCCCTCGCAGGCCGAGTCCGACCACGACGTCATCGAGAACAGCCACGCCTCCACCGTGCTCGGCTGGGCCGACGGCATCGCCAAGGCCAACGAGATCCTGAAGCGGGACAGCCGCGTCGTGGCCGTCATCGGTGACGGTGCCCTGACCGGCGGCATGGCCTGGGAGGCGCTGAACAACATCGCCGAGGCCAAGGACCGCCCGCTCGTCATCGTCGTCAACGACAACGAGCGTTCCTACGCCCCCACCATCGGTGGCCTCGCCAACCACCTGGCGACCCTGCGCACGACCGACGGTTACGAGCGTTTCCTCGCCCGGACCAAGGAGATCCTCGATCGCACCCCGGTCGTCGGAAAGCCCCTCTTCGACACGCTGCACGGCGCCAAGAAGGGCCTGAAGGACTTCATCGCCCCGCAGGGCATGTTCGAGGATCTCGGCCTGAAGTACGTCGGCCCGATCGACGGCCACGACATCGAGGCCCTGGAGTCGGCGCTGGCCCGCGCCAAGCGCTTCGGCGGGCCCGTCATCGTGCACTGCCTCACCGAGAAGGGCCGCGGCTACCAGCCCGCCCTCCAGGACGAGGCCGACCGCTTCCACGCCGTGGGCAAGATCCACCCCGACACGGGTCTGCCGATCGCCAGCAGCGGCGCCGACTGGACCTCCGTGTTCGGCGAGGAGATGGTCAAGCTCGGCACCGAGCGCGAGGACATCGTCGCGATCACCGCGGCCATGCTCCAGCCGGTCGGCCTGGACAAGTTCGCCAAGGCCTTCCCCGAACGCGTCTACGACGTCGGCATCGCCGAGCAGCACGGCGCCGTCTCCGCGGCGGGTCTCGCCCACGCGGGCGTGCACCCCGTCTTCGCGGTCTACGCCACCTTCCTCAACCGCGCCTTCGACCAGGTCCTCATGGACGTCGCCCTGCACAGGTGCGGGGTCACCTTCGTGCTGGACCGGGCCGGAGTCACCGGCACCGACGGCGCCTCCCACAACGGCATGTGGGACATGTCGATCCTCCAGGTCGTGCCGGGCCTCAGGCTGGCCGCCCCGCGCGACGCGGACCAGGTGCGCGCCCAGCTGCGGGAAGCCGTCCAGGTCGACGACGCGCCGACCGTGGTGCGCTTCTCCAAGGGAGCCGTCGGACCCGCCGTACCGGCCGTGGGACGCGTCGGTGGCATGGACGTACTGCGGGAGCCGGGCACCGACCGGCCCGACGTGCTGCTCGTCTCCGTGGGCGCCCTCGCCCCGATGTGCCTGGAGATCGCCGCCCTCCTCGACCGGCAGGGCATCTCCACCACCGTCGTCGACCCGCGCTGGGTCAAGCCCGTCGACGAGGCCATGGCCCCGCTCGCGGAGCGCCACCGTGTCGTCGTCACCGTGGAGGACAACTCCCGCGTCGGCGGGGTGGGCTCCACGATCGCCCAGGCCCTGCGGGACGCCGGCGTCGACGTACCCCTGCGCGACTTCGGCATCCCGCCCCGCTTCCTCGACCACGCCTCCCGCGCCGAGGTCATGGCCGAGATCGGGCTGACCGCCCCCGACATCGCCCGCCAGGTCACCGGCCTGGTCTCCAGGCTCGACGGCCGGTACGACAGGGCGGCCGCCGAGGTCGAGGCCGCGCGCGACTGAGGGCACTCGCGCGCCACTGACGAGACCCGCGCGCGAGTGACGGGCTCTGTGCCGAAACGCCCGACCGGGCCGGTTTCACCGCTGGGAGAGTGGTGGAACCGGCCCATTTGCGTGAATGAGCCCGCGCCGGGGCATAGGCACTACGCCCCCTCTCGATCATGTCGGGGACGACACAGCGTGGGAGGTAAACCCGTGAGCAGCAGCCTCTTCCGGACGAAGAAGATCGAGCAGTCCATCCTCGACACCGAGGAACCGGAGCACGCGCTCAAGAAATCCTTGTCCGCGCTCGATCTGACCGTCTTCGGCGTCGGCGTCATCATCGGCACCGGCATCTTCGTCCTGACCGGCACGGTCGCCAAGAACAACGCCGGTCCCGCCGTCGCCCTGGCGTTCGTGGCGGCCGGCGTCGTCTGCGCGCTCGCCGCGCTCTGCTACGCCGAGTTCGCCTCCACCGTCCCGGTGGCCGGCTCCGCGTACACCTTCTCGTACGCCTCCCTCGGGGAACTGCCCGCCTGGACCATCGGCTGGGACCTGGTCCTGGAGTTCGCACTGGGCACGGCGGTGGTCGCGGTCGGCTGGTCCGGTTACATCGCCTCGCTGCTGGACAACGCCGGCTGGCATCTGCCGGCAGCCCTCAGCGGCCGGGACGGGGCCGACGGCTTCGGCTTCGACATCCTCGCCGCCGCGCTCGTCCTGGTCCTCACCGGCATCCTCGTCCTGGGCACCAAGCTCTCCGCGCGGGTCACCTCGGTCGTCGTCGCCATCAAGGTGACCGTCGTCCTCGTCGTGATCATCGCCGGCGCCTTCCTGATCAAGGGCGACAACTACGACCCGTTCATCCCGAAGGCGCAGGAGGTGCCGGCGGGTGACGGCCTCCAGTCCCCGCTCATCCAGCTCATGTTCGGGTGGGCGCCGTCCAACTTCGGCGTGATGGGCATCTTCACCGCCGCGTCCGTCGTCTTCTTCGCGTTCATCGGCTTCGACGTCGTCGCCACGGCCGCCGAGGAGACCAGGAACCCCCAGCGCGACATGCCCCGCGGCATCATCGGCTCCCTGATCATCTGCACCGCCCTGTACGTGGCGGTGTCGATCGTCGTGACCGGCATGCAGCACTACACCGAGCTGTCGGTCACCGCGCCCCTCGCCGACGCCTTCAAGGCCACCGGACACCCCTGGTACGCCGGCTTCATCAGCTTCGGCGCCGCCGTCGGCCTCACCACGGTCTGCATGATCCTGCTGCTCGGCCAGACCCGCGTCTTCTTCGCGATGAGCCGCGACGGGCTGCTGCCGCGGTTCTTCTCCCAGGTCCACCCGCGGTTCAAGACCCCGCACCGGCCGACCATCCTGCTCGGCGTGCTCATCGCCGTCCTGGCCGGTTTCACACCCCTGAGCGAACTCGCCGAACTGGTCAACATCGGCACGCTCTTCGCCTTCGTCGTCGTCGCCATCGGCGTGATCATCCTCCGCCGGACCCGTCCCGACCTGCACCGCGCCTTCCGCACCCCGTGGGTGCCGGCCCTGCCGATCCTCTCGGTGCTGGCCTCGCTGTGGCTGATGCTCAACCTGCCCGCCGAGACCTGGCTGCGTTTCGCGATCTGGATGGTGATCGGTTTCGTCGTCTACTTCCTGTACGGCCGCTCCCACAGCCTCCTGGGCCGCCGCGAGGAGCCCGTCGGCCGGGTGATCAAGCCGGACCCCGGCGAAGGCCGCTGACGACCCCGCACGGCCCCGCGTCTCCCGCCCCGGCGGTGACGCGGGGCCGTGCGCCGTTGTGCCGTGCCGCCGCGCGCCGTCGCCGCCGTCGAGCCGCGGTCTGTCCGCCCCCGAGGCCCGCCCTGGGCGCCGTCACCGCTCACGCCCGGACCGAGCGGGGCCCCGTCACGTCGGCGCCCAGCGCGGCGACCCGTCGGCGCAGTTCGCGGTCGGCCGTGACGACCAGGCGGGGGCGGTCAGCCGACCGGGCCACCAGGTCGACGATGTGGTCGTCACCGCTGCCGGGCGCGGACTCCACCCGGACACCGGAGACCGGCCCCACACCGCGTGCGGCGCCCTCGACGACGAGGACGACCTCCACCGGTCCGGAGTGCCCCGGCAGTCCGTCGGCGGCCAGCCGGTCCCGCAGCCGCTCCGCGGCACCCCGCCGGTCGCGCCACCACCCGTCGGGCACCGACCCCACGACGTTCGCGGCGTCGACGATCACGAGGAGCGGGCCGTTGTCGTCGTCCATGGCGCCCAGGGTGCCACGGGCGGCCGCCGCGGACGACGGCCCCGGACGACCGCTCGGACGTGCCCCACGCGCGGACGTGCGCAGAGGGCCGTCATACAGTGACCGGGTGAACGGCGAATGGCTCGTACGTGGCCGCGACGGGCGGCTCTGTGTCTACCTGACGTCGGACGACGCGGTCCTGTGCCGCGCGGAGCACACGCCCGGCGGCTCCTGGGCCCCACCCCGCAAGGTCGGCGGCGACCAGAAGGTGCACGCGGTCCTCGCGGTCGGCCGGGGCGACGACGCATACGCCCATCTGGTCTCCTGGCGGCCCACCGCGGCGGGCCAGGCGGGGCTGGTGCACTCCACCCACTTCCGGCCCCTGCTCGCCGCCCTCGACTGGGTCACGGCCGGCCACCCGAACACGAAGGGCGACCGCACCGGTGTCCCCGCCGTGGCCGTGGACGCCCAGGGGCGGGCACACGTCTTCGTGGCCCGCGCCGGCACCGGGCTCGGCATGGTCGCCCAGAAGGAGAAGGGCGGCTGGGACCCGTGGCGCGACCTGAAGGGGCCGGACGTCCAGGGAGCGCCGGTCGCGCTCGCGGGGGAGTCCGGGCGGGTCGAGGCGTACGCGGCCGTCCCCGGCGGCCTTCAGCACTGGCGGCAGGAGCAGCCGGGCACCCCGCCCGTCCTCGCGGAGTCGCTGGAGACGTCGGTCCGCCCCGGCACCCTGCGGGCCCTGTCCACCTCGCCGGACCACACCACGCTGTACTACACCGACGACTCGGGCGACCTGTGCGCCTGGCGCCCCGGCGGCAAGCCCGTCGCCCTGCTCGCCGCGGCGGGCCCCGGTCCGGTGGCCGCCGTACGCTGCGAACTCGACGGCCACGACTGCACGTTGCTGGCCCAGCGCTCGTCCAGCGGCAGGGTGGCCTTCGCGGCGTACCCGACCGAGGAGGAGGGCGCCGGCGCCTGGTGGACCGAGTCCGGACCCCAGCTGCCCGCCGACGCCGAGGTGGCCCTCGCCCGGGACCACGAGGACCGGGTGGTCGCGGTGACCCTGTCCCCGTCGACCGGCCGGCTCCTCCTCACCCGCCGCAAGAGCGAACCGGGGCTGGCGCTGACGGCGTGGCAGGAGGTCTGACCGGGCTCGGCCCGCCTGCGTGGCAGCCCGCCGCCGCATGTCCCCGGTGCCGCGGGCGCGGACACGAGGAGGGCCCCCGCCGACCGGCGGAGGCCCTCCTGCACGCCTGTGCGTTACGCCGGGATCGACGCCACGCCCGGAGCGAGGAACGTCTTGCCGTTCACCCGCTCCGACACACCCTCACGGTCCAGGTACGGCGTGATGCCGCCCAGGTGGAAGGGCCAGCCGGCACCGGTGATCAGGCAGAGGTCGATGTCCTGGGCCTCGGCGACGACGCCCTCGTCGAGCATGAGCCCGATCTCCTGCGCCACCGCGTCCAGGACGCGCGCCCGCACCTGCTCCTCGGTCAGGACGGTGTCGCCCTGCTTCAGCAGCGCGGCGACCTCCGGGTCCAGCTCGGGCTTGCCGCTGTCGTAGACGTAGAAGCCGCGCTTGCCCGCCTCGACGACCGCCTTGAGGTTCGGGGAGACCGTGAAACGGTCCGGGAACGCCCGGTTGAGCGTCTCCGAGACGTGCAGGCCGATCGCCGGGCCGACCAGCTCGAGGAGGACCAGCGGGGACATCGGCAGGCCGAGCGGTTCCACCGCCTTCTCCGCGACCTCGACGGGGGTGCCCTCGTCGATGACGTTCTGCACCTCACCCATGAAACGGGTCAGGATGCGGTTCACGACGAACGCCGGGGCGTCCTTCACCAGAACCGCCGTCTTCTTCAGCTTCTTGGCGACGGCGAAGGCGGTGGCCAGCGACGCGTCGTCGGTGGCCTCGCCGCGCACGATCTCCAGGAGCGGCAGGATCGCGACCGGGTTGAAGAAGTGGAAGCCCACGACCCGCTCGGGATTCTTCAGCTTCGACGCCATCTCGGTGACCGAGAGGGACGAGGTGTTGGTGGCGAGGATCGCGTGCGCCGGGGCGACCGCCTCGACCTCCGCGAACACCTGCTGCTTGACGCCGATCTCCTCGAAGACGGCTTCGATGATGAAGTCCGCGTCCGCGAAGCCCTCGGCCTTGTCCAGCACACCGGTCACCAGTGCCCTGAGGCGGTTGGCCTTGTCCTGGTTGATGCGGCCCTTGCCGAGCAGCTTGTCGATCTCGGCGTGGACGTAGCCCACGCCCTTGTCGACGCGCTCCTGGTCGATGTCGGTCAGCACGACCGGCACCTCCAGTCGGCGCAGGAACAGCAGGGCGAGCTGCGAGGCCATCAGGCCCGCGCCCACGACGCCGACCTTGGTGACCGGGCGGGCCAGGTTCTTGTCGGGGGCGCCGGCGGGGCGCTTGCCGCGCTTCTGCACCAGGTTGAACGCGTAGATACCGGCACGCAGTTCGCCACCCATGATCAGGTCGGCGAGGGCCTGGTCCTCGGCGTCGTAGCCCTGCTGGAGGTCGCCGTTCTTGGCGGCGGCGATGATGTCGAGGGCGCGGTAGGCGGCCGGGGCGGCGCCGTGCACCTTGCTGTCCGCGATGAAGCGGCCCTTGGCGACGGCCCGGTCCCAGGCCTCGCCGCGGTCGATCACGGGACGGTCGACGACGATCTCGCCCTTGAGGACGGCCGCCGTCCAGATCAGCGACTGCTCCAGGAAGTCCGCGCCCTCGAACAGGGCGTCGGCGATCCCCAGTTCGTAGACCTGGGCGCCCTTGAGCTGCTTGTTCTGGTTGAGCGAGTTCTCGATGATCACCGAGACGGCCTTCTCGGCACCGATCAGGTTCGGCAGCAGGGTGCAGCCGCCCCAGCCGGGGACCAGACCGAGGAAGACCTCGGGCAGCGAGAAGGCGGGCAGGGCCGCGGACACCGTGCGGTAGGTGCAGTGCAGACCGACCTCGACGCCGCCGCCCATGGCCGCGCCGTTGTAGTACGCGAAGGTCGGCACCGCCAGGCCGGAGAGGCGCTTGAAGACCTCGTGGCCGCCCTTGCCGATGGCGAGCGCGTGCTCGTGCTCCTTCAGCAGCTCGACGCCCTTGAGGTCGGCGCCGACCGCGAAGATGAACGGCTTGCCGGTGACGCCGACACCGACGATCTCGCCGGCCGCGGCCTCCTTCTCGACCTGGTCGATGGCGGTGTTCAGGTTCGCCAGCGACTGCGGGCCGAAGGTGGTCGGCTTGGTGTGGTCCAGGCCGTTGTCGAGGGTGATCAGGGCGAAGCGCCCGGCACCCTGCGGCAGGTCGAAGTGGCGTACGTGCGCCGACGTGACGACCTCGTCCGGGAACAGCTCGGCCGCACCCTTCAGCAGCTCAGCGGTGGTGCTCACTTGTCCCCCTCGAAGTGCGGGTTCTCCCAGATGACCGTCGCGCCCATGCCGAAGCCGACGCACATGGTGGTCAGGCCGTAGCGGACGTGCGGCTGCTCCTCGAACTGGCGGGCCAGCTGCGTCATCAGACGGACGCCGGAGGAGGCCAGCGGGTGGCCGAAGGCGATGGCGCCGCCGTACTGGTTGACGCGCTCGTCGTCGTCCGCGATGCCGTAGTGGTCCAGGAACGCCAGGACCTGGACGGCGAAGGCCTCGTTGATCTCGAAGAGACCGATGTCGGAGATCGACAGACCCGCCTGCGCGAGGGCCTTCTCCGTGGCCGGGATCGGGCCGTAGCCCATCACCTCCGGCTCGACGCCCGCGAAGGCGTAGGAGACCAGACGCATCTTGACCGGCAGGCCGTTCTCGCGCGCGAAGTCCTCGGAAGCGATGAGGGAAGCGGTCGCGCCGTCGTTCAGACCGGCCGCGTTGCCGGCGGTGACCCGGCCGTGCACACGGAACGGGGTCTTCAGCCCGGAGAGGTTCTCCAGGGTCGTTCCCGGACGCATCGGCTCGTCGGCGGTGACCAGGCCCCAGCCCGTCTCGCCGGCCTCGGGGCTCGTACGGCGCACGGAAACCGGCACCAGGTCGGCCTGGATCTTGCCGTTGGCGTAGGCCTTGGCGGCCTTCTCCTGCGAGCGCACCGCGTACTCGTCGGCGCGCAGCTTGGTGATCTGCGGGTACCGGTCGTGCAGGTTCTCCGCGGTCATGCCCATGAAGAGGGCGGACTCGTCGACCAGCTTCTCGCTCACGAACCGGGGGTTCGGGTCGACGCCCTCGCCCATCGGGTGGCGGCCCATGTGCTCGACACCGCCGGCGATGGCGATGTCGTAGGCGCCGAAGGCGACGGAGCCGGCGACCGTGGTGACGGCCGTCAGGGCGCCCGCGCACATGCGGTCGATGGAGTAACCGGGCACGGAGGTCGGCAGGCCGGCCAGGATGCCGGCGGTGCGGCCGATGGTCAGGCCCTGGTCGCCGATCTGCGTCGTCGCGGCGATGGCGACCTCGTCGACCTTCTTCGGGTCGAGACCGGGGTTGCGGCGCAGCAGCTCCCGGATCGCCTTCACGACGAGGTCGTCGGCACGGGTCTCGTGGTAGATGCCCTTCGGGCCCGCCTTGCCGAACGGGGTACGGACGCCGTCTACGAAGACGACGTCCCTGACGGTACGAGGCACGATGGCTCTCCTCCAGGTGCGGGGTGGCACTGCTGCGTTGCGCAAGCGCTGAGCGCGCGCTCAGAACCCATGCTACTTGTGGGTAACGTAGCTGCACAGCCCTACCGGGTGGAGCGGTGAATGTCACACGCGCGGCGGAGCGTCGAGCCCCGCCTTCCGCGGGCCCTTTCCTCCACCCGTCCACAAGATCTTGGCGTGAACTCGACGTCGCTGTTGCGCTTCAGGGGCCCCTGCGCGGCCCCTGGGAGGACGATCTCGGCAGGAGCGGTCCTCGTCTTCCTGCCGGCATCGATCGTCCTCCTGACCCTGTGGAACACCTGCAACGGTTCACGCGAGCGCTGACCCGGTGATGCCCCGAGCGCGGAAACGGCGCGAGTGACCGCCGGGGCCGGCGACCGCCGTATGACAGCGATGTCCACGGCGGCTAGGCCGGCCTCCGGGAATCCGTCTCCCCCGCGGCGGTCCCCAGCGCGCCGCTCTCGGGTGCGCCCGCCCCCTGCGCACCGCTCTCCCGCGTACCGCCTGCCTGCGGGCCCGTCCCCTTCGCCGACAGCGCCGCCACCAGCACCGGCGTCACCTGCTCCACCTGCCAGGGGCGTGCGCCGAGGGCCGTGAGCGCCGACGCGATCGACGCCGTGTCGACCGGCTGGGGCGGCTCCCAGCAGACCCGCCGGACGGTGTCGGGAGAGATCAGGTTCTCCTGCGGCATGTTCAGTTCCTCGGCCACCGCCGAGATGGCCGACCTCGCCGCAGAGAGGCGGGCGGCGGCCTCGGGATCCTTGTCCGCCCAGGCCCGCGGCGGCGGAGGCCCGACGACCGACTGCCCCGGCTGCGGCAGTTGCGACTCGCTCAGCGACTTGGCCCGGTCGACGGCCGCCTGCCACTGCTCGAGCTGGCGCCGGCTCATCCGGTGCCCGAAGCCGTTCAGCGCGGCCAGCGCGTGCACGTTGACCGGCAGGGCGAGCGCGGCTTCCACGATGGCCGCGTCCGACAGCACCTTGCCGGGGGAGACGTCCCGCCGCTGGGCGATCCGGTCCCGCGTCTGCCACAGCTCCCGCACCACACCGAGCTGACGGCGCCGACGCACCTTGTGCATGCCGGACGTACGGCGCCAGGGGTCCTTGCGGGGCTCGGGCGGCGGAGCGGAGGCGATCGCGTCGAACTCCTGCCAGGCCCAGTCCAGCTTGCCCTGTCGGTCCAGCTCCTTCTCCAGCGCGTCGCGCAGGTCGACGAGGAGTTCGACGTCCAGGGCGGCATAGCGCAGCCACGGCTCGGGCAGCGGACGGGTGGACCAGTCGACGGCGGAGTGCCCCTTCTCCAGGACGAAGCCGAGGACGCCCTCGACCATCGCGCCGAGGCCGACGCGGGGGAACCCGGCGAGTCGCCCGGCCAGCTCGGTGTCGAAGAGGCGGGTGGGCACCATGCCTATTTCCCGCAGACAGGGCAGGTCCTGGGTGGCCGCGTGCAGCACCCACTCCACGCTGGACAGCGCCTCGCCGAGCGCGGAGAGGTCGGGGCACGCGACGGGGTCGATCAGCGCGGTACCGGCGCCCTCACGGCGCAGCTGCACCAGATAGGCGCGCTGGCCGTAGCGGTAGCCGGAGGCGCGTTCGGCGTCCACGGCCACGGGGCCGGAGCCGGCGGCGAAGGCGGCGATCATCTCGGCGAGGGCGTCGTCGTCGGCGATCACGGGGGGAATGCCCTCGCGCGGTTCCAGCAGTGGTGTCGGCGCCCCGGTAGCAGTCGGTCCGTCGTCTTCCGGAGGGGCGCCCCCGGTGGTTCGCAGTGAGCTGGCTGCTGCGGTTTCTTGGGCGTCGGTCACCTGTCAAGGGTATCCGTGTGTGGGCGGGGGGGGGGGGGGGGGGGGGGCCTCCCCGGAGGACCCCAAGTCACCCCACACACCAACCTCCTACAA
>NZ_JBVIQK010000007.1:224069-316702 GCF_055577115.1 Streptomyces sp. NPDC033216
CCTTATCTCCCCCCCCCCCCCTCCTTTTTTTTTTTTTTTTTTTTTTTTTTTTGTTTTTTTTTTTTTTCCCCCCCCCCCCCCCCCCCCCCCTCCCCCCCCCCCCCCCCCCCCAGGGTCGCAAACCAGTCAGATCGGTGAAGGGCGGGGCGGATCGAGGTGGAGCTGAGGCGGTCGGAGTGGGGCAGAGGGCCGGATGAGGCAGAGGGCGGGGGGAGCGGGGGGAGCGGGGTCGATCGGGCTGGACGGTGGGGCGGGCCCTCGCCCCTCAGTGGATGATGCCGGTGCGCAGCGCCACCGCGACCATCCCGGCCCGGTCTCCCGTGCCGAGCTTGCGGGCGATGCGGGCGAGGTGGCTCTTGACGGTGAGCGCGGACAGACCCATCGAGACGCCGATCGCCTTGTTCGACTGGCCTTCGGCGACCAGACGCAGCACCTCCACCTCACGGCCGGACAGCTCGCGATAGCCGCCCGGGTGGCTCGGGGCACCCGGGGGGCGGCGGTGGAGGCGGGCGGCGGCCGCGCCGATGGGGGCGGCACCGGGGCGGGTGGGGAGCCCGACGTTGGTGCGGGTGCCGGTGACGACGTAGCCCTTGACGCCGCCCGCGAGGGCGTTGCGCACGGCGCCGATGTCGTCGGCCGCGGAGAGGGCGAGCCCGTTGGGCCAGCCCGCCGCGCGGGTCTCCGACAGAAGGGTGAGGCCGGAGCCGTCGGGAAGGTGGACGTCGGCGACGCAGATGTCGCGGGGGTTGCCGATGCGGGGACGAGCCTCCGCGACGGACGAGGCCTCGATGACGTCGCGCACACCGAGCGCCCACAGGTGGCGGGTGACGGTGGAGCGGACGCGCGGGTCGGCCACGACCACCATGGCGGTGGGCTTGTTCGGGCGGTAGGCGACCAGGCTTGCGGGCTGCTCGAGGAGAACGGACACCAGGCCTCCTGGGTGGGGGACGACGGGGCCGGCTCGTGGGGATGAAGCCGGGACGAACCGTGCTTTCAAGGTCACTGTCGTCTTCGGCATCGAACCCTTTGGCCTTTAGAAAATGATCACGATCTAGTGAGTAACAATCTGAGCAATTCGGACGCGTGATCGATCATCCGAAGATCGAGTCGGTTTGAGCGGGTGCCGTATGAGATCGAAAGTGGCCGTATCGACAAAGAGATGGTCAATCGAGACGGCCGTTCGAGGGAGTGCGCGGTTATCGGAGCCGAACACGGCGTGGGAGCGGGGCCGGCCGGCGGGAACGGCGGGCGGCCGGTGGGATCGCCGAGAGCCGGGAACCTGGAAAGGCTCAGGAAAGCAGGGAGCTCAGAGAAGGCGGAGAAGGGCGATCGGCCGAGCGGCCGGAGCGGTCGGAGAGCCGGGGGAGCGGCCTCCGGACACGCGGGCGTCGGGATCCCCCGGTGTGCGTGGTCAGTGCGACTGGGGCCCTCGCCGTTGCGGCAGCGTCACCACGGACGCGTCCCCCGGACCGGCCGGCGGCAGTCCGGCGACCTGCGTCAGCAGATCGCACCAGGACGCCATGTGCGCCGCCGTGTCCGGCACCCCGCCGACGCCCTCCCGGGGCGTCCAGGAGGCCCGGATCTCGATCTGCGAGGACGCCGGACGTTCCGACAGTCCGCCGAAGTGGTGCGAACTCGCGCGCGTGACCGTGCCGCTCGGCTCGCCGTACGTGAGCCCGCGCGCCTGGAGCGCCCCGGTCAGCCAGGACCAGCACACGTCCGGCAGCAGCGGGTCGACGGCCATCTCCTGCTCCAGCTCCGCCCGCACGAGCGTGACCAGCCGGAAGGTGCCGCGCCAGGCGTCGTGCCCGGCCGGGTCGTGCAGCAGCACCAGGCGGCCGTCGGCCAGGTCCTGGTCGCCGTCCACCACGGTCGCCTCCAGGGCGTACGCGTGCGGCGCGAGGCGCCTCGGGGCCGGTGTCGGCTCGATCTCGATCTGGGGCCGCAGCCGGGCAGCCCTCAGCGCGTCGACGGCGGCCCGGAAGGGCAGCGGAACCGCCGTGCCATCCCGGTCCTCCTTGTTCGCGTCGTCCATCCCGCCCGTGCCGTCCGACAGTCGTCCCTGAGCCGCAGCCATGCGGGGAAGATTAAGGGGAACGGGAGCCTCGCGCAGGGCAAGACACCCGTGCGCGGACCTCGGACGGCTGCGCGCTGGGCGAACACGCGCACGGTCGGCAGGCGTCGTCGGGTGCGCCGCGGGCGGTGAGGGTGAGGCCCGCCGGTTTCCGCGCGGTTTCCGTGACATGGGAGACTTGCCGTCGTGAGCGCGAACGAGAGCCCCGCGGGCCGGCAGCCGACAGCGACGTACGACAGCCCCTTCCTGAAGGCGTGCCGACGTGAACCGGTGCCGCACACGCCGGTGTGGTTCATGCGCCAGGCGGGGCGCTCGCTGCCGGAGTACCGCAAGGTGCGCGAGGGCATCCCGATGCTCGAGTCCTGCATGCGGCCCGAGCTGGTCACCGAGATCACCCTCCAGCCGGTGCGCCGGCACGGCGTGGACGCGGCGATCTACTTCAGCGACATCGTCGTCCCGCTCAAGGCGATCGGCCTGGACCTCGACATCAAGCCCGGCGTCGGCCCGGTCGTCGCGGAGCCGATCCGCACCCGCGCCGACCTCGCCCGGCTGCGCGACCTCACCCCCGAGGACGTCTCCTACGTCACCGAGGCGATCGGCCTGCTGACCCGCGAGCTGGGCCCGACCCCCCTCATCGGCTTCGCGGGAGCGCCTTTCACCCTCGCGAGCTACCTCGTCGAGGGCGGCCCGTCGCGCACGTACGAGAACGCCAAGGCGATGATGTACGGCGACCCCGCGCTGTGGGCCGACCTGCTGGACCGCCTCGCGGACATCACGGCCGCCTTCCTGAAGGTGCAGATCGAGGCCGGCGCCTCGGCGGTGCAGCTGTTCGACTCCTGGGTGGGCGCCCTCGCCCCGGCCGACTACCGTCGCTCGGTGATGCCCGCCTCGGTGAAGGTCTTCGAGGCCGTCGCCGGGTACGGGGTCCCGCGCATCCACTTCGGCGTCGGCACCGGTGAGCTGCTCCAGCTGATGGGCGAGGCCGGCGCGGACGTCGTCGGCGTCGACTGGCGCGTCCCGCTCGACGAGGCCGCCCGCCGGGTCGGCGCCGGCAAGGCGCTCCAGGGCAACCTCGACCCGACCGTGCTGTTCGCCTCCACCGAGGCCGTCGAGACCAAGACCCGCGAGGTCCTCGACGCCGCACGGGGCCTGGAGGGTCACGTCTTCAACCTCGGTCACGGCGTCATGCCGTCCACCGACCCGGACGCGCTGACCCGCCTCGTGGAGTACGTCCACACCCACACGGGCCGCTGAACCCGCACGGGCCGCTGAACCCGCACGGGCCGCAGGGCGCGTCGGTGTGAACCGTCACCCACCGGCGGAGGCGAGCGGACGACGCGGTGGGCGGGGCCCGGGGACGCCCGCCCACCGTGCTGCCCGCTAGCGGGTCACCGCCCGGCCGGTTCCCGCGGGCTCCGGCTGGAGGAGACCGGTGCGCAGGAGCGGCTGCGGCAGGTGCGGGTGGCCCTTCGTCCCGGACTCGATGTCGGCGACCAGGGCACGCAGTGCCCTGGTCGCGTGCGACGCGCGCAGGGGGCCGTCCAGCGTGGCGAGGGCACGGCGGGCGCGGTTGCGGGCGTCGGCGCCGCGGCCGTGGTGATGGTCGACGAACGCTTTGGCGTAGCGGGCGACCAGGGTGGCCCAGCCGTCGTCCCGGACGCCCTGCCGGGTCAGTGCGCGCCGCGCGGTGCGCCGCGCGGCCGCCGGTGCGAAGGCGGCCTGCGCCAGCGCGCCGAAGGCCAGACTGACGGCCGGTGAGGGACCGCCGCAGGCGTGGTCCGGGATGGTGCGGGCGGCCTCTTCGAAGTGTCCGGCCGCGGCCCGGTGATCCCCTTCGTGCAGGGCGATCAGTCCCTGGACGTGGGCGACGCGGCCGACGGTGGCGTCGTCGCCCGCCAGCACGGCGGCCGACCAGGCCCGCCCCAGCAGCGCACGTGCGCCCTGCGGATCGCACCCGGCCCCGAGCCAGGCGGCCAGCCAGCGGCCGCGCATCGCCAGGTCGCTGTCCGTGGGGCACAGCGGAAGCAGCCGCAGCAGATAGCCGCGCCCTTCCTCACCGTGGTCGAACACGGCCCACCAGAACCACAGACTCACGACCGTCTCCAGCGCGGTCTCGGCCTGGTCGGGACGGCACAGCGCCTGGCGCAGCAGGGACGTCAGCTCGGCCCGCTCCTCCTGGACGAGCCGCACGGCCTGGTCCTGGCAGCCCGAGGCCCACAGGTTCTCGGCGACGGCGGCGATCTGCCGGCAGTGCGCGGCCCGACGCTCCAGGGCCACGTCGCACTCCCCGGCCTCCCGCAGCCGTTCCGCCCCGAAGTCCCGGGCGGCGCGGGTCATCCGGTAGCGGGGCTGGTGCGGACCGCCCGGGTCGCGCACCGGTTCCAGCACGTGGAAAGCGGCCAACTGGGCCAGCAGTGCGGGGATCCGGTGCGGCTTCAGACCGCCTCCGGCACACAGGAACACCGCCGTCGACTCGTCGAACGCCCCGGCGAAGGCGCTGGCCCTGCCCCACACGATCCTGGCCTCGCGCTCACACAGCACATAGCTCGCTCCGACGGTGTCGCGCAGCGAACGGTGGCGTCGCAGCATGGGACGATCGCCGGCCAGCCAGCACTGGTGGCTCTCCAGCAGATCGGCCAACTCCTCCACCGGCTGGTCGGCCACCTGCTCGGCGGCCAGCTCGATGGCGTGGGGAACGCCCTCCAGGGCGCGGCACACCGCTTCCACGGCGCGCAGATCGGCGATGTGGGCTCGCGGACCGGCGGTGCGACTTCGAGGACCGGCGGGGTCCGTGCGCGGATCGGCCGTGTCCGCCGGCGGTAGTGGTGTCTCCTCAGCCGGCACGCCCTCCTCGGACGACGCGCCTTCCCCCGGTAGCCCTTTCAACGTCGCCGTCGCCGTCGCCGTCGCCGTCCGCCGACCAGTGGCCGGGGTGGCCGTGGGCGGGCCGTCCAGTACGGTCCGGGCGCGGCGCAGGAACAGTTCGACGGCGGGCGCCCGCTCCGTTGCGGCGCCCAGGGGGGTGGTGACGGCCAGCGGAGGCACGAGCAGGACCTGCTCCTCACCCAGCCCGAGCACCCGTCGCGACGTCACCAGTACCCGTAGTCCCGGCACGGCCACCAGCAGGCGCTGCACCAGGCCCATGCATTCCCGGTGGACCGGGTCGACGTCGTCCAGGAAGAGCAGGAGACCGGTGGCCGGAAGCCGCCGCACCAGGGCGGCGACGTCGGCTTCCCGGCGATGCGGTCGTCTGCCGGTCAGGGCCTGACACACGGCCGCGGCCAGCGCCCCCGGCTCGCCGGGACCGGTGCCCTGCCACAGCACGTGGACGACCCGGCGCCACGGTCCTCCCGTCCTCGCCGCAGCCTCCGCGGCCAGCCGACTCTTGCCCACGCCGGGGCGGCCGGTCACCGTCACCAGGTGGTGATTCGTCAGCAACTCCCGCAGGACGGCGGATTCCCGTTCCCGGCCGATCAGGGCGTCGGCCGGCCCGCCGTCGTGCACGGGCGGCACCGCAGGGCTGCCGACACACTTCCACACGTTCATGACCCTCCGTACTTCTCGGCTACGGCGAGCGGTGACACCGCGGCCCAGGGGTCGGCAGCCCTGTACGCAGAACCGTCACTTCGGCGGCGTCACGGCAGTCCCAACGCGGTATCCGCCCCAAGGTGGCGACATCACGCGCCGGACCACACGTGACGATGACGAGCCGAACTTCTGTACGTCTTCCGGTGCGGAATCTGTTCGACCCGACGTGACGCGGCGTCCACCAGGTCGTCCCTCCCGGATCGCGGGTGCCTCGCCGTCACCAGCCGGGCCGGGCTCTCCTGCCGAACAGCAGGCCGCGCGGCTCCGGCGGCGGTGGCGTGCCCCGTTTCAACGGCCAGGCGAGCAGCATGCCCGCGACAAAGCCGACGACATGCGCCGCGTACGCCACCGTGCCCGCGCCGGAGATGCCCTCGCCGGAGGAGTACACCGCCTGGAGCCCGAACCAGAACCCCAGCACCAGCCAGGCCGGCAACCGCAGCGGCAGGAAGACCAGGAACGGCACCAGCACCCACACTCGGGCCTTCGGGTACAGCACCAGGTAGGCACCCAGCACCCCCGCGATCGCCCCCGACGCGCCGATCAGCGGGTCGGTCGAGTCCGCGTTGACGAGCGCGAAGCCGTACGACGCCGCATAGCCGCAGGCGACGTAGAAGACCGCGAAGCGGACGTGGCCCATGCGGTCCTCGATGTTGTTGCCGAAGATCAGCAGGAACAGCATGTTGCCCAGCAGGTGCAGCCAGCCGCCGTGCAGGAACATCGCGGTGAGGACGCTCAGTGCCGGGGACTTGTCGTAGTCGGGCGGGCCCAGCAGACAGCCGCCGCCGCGGACGTCCCCGGTGGGGACGAGCTGCGGAAACTGGTGGTGGATCAGCTCGCGGGGGACGGCCGCGTAGTGTTCCAGGAACGCGTGCAGATGGCAGGTCTGCGCCAGTGTGCTGTCACCCGCCACCGAGCCGGACAGGCCCGGCATGAACACGAACACGAAGACGTTCACCGCGATCAGGGCGTAGGTCACCACGGGGGTGCGGCGCACGGGGTTCACGTCATGGACGGGGATGACCACAAGGGAGTACTGCCCCCGATCCGTTCGGCGAATCGGTGAACGCCGTGCGCCACGGGCGCGTATGAACCGGCAACCGCCCGCGGCACTGGGAAGGCGGGTCGCGGGAACGACGTGAGGAACAGGCGATGAACGACCGGGTCAATCCTCCGATGCACGCCACACCCGACGGCGAGGCGGAGATCGCGCTCGTGATCCGACTCCCCTGGGAGGACGTGGCGCGGCTCGGCCAGGAGGTGGGGCGGCTGGCGGCGCAGACACAGCGGGCGGTGACGCTCGACGAGGCCGTCAGCCACCGACTGCGGTCGCGGCCGGCGCCTGCCGCGCACGCGAAGCCGGCCGAGCAGCAGCCCGCTGCGGCTGTTTCCGCGTTGCCGCGATTGTCCGGGACCGCGTAGGCGGGGTGCGGAGTGCGGGTCGGCGGTGGCTGGTGGCGGGGGCGACGTCTCGCCGTCTCCTACGTGTTGCGCACCTTTGACGCCGCCTTTCTCGCCGCCACCAGTACGGGGTCCCACACCGGGCTGAACGGCGGGGCGTATCCCAGGTCCAGGGTGGTCATCTGGTCGACGGTCATGCCGGCCGTCAGGGCCACCGCCGCGATGTCGACGCGTTTGCCCGCGCCCTCTCCTCCGACGATCTGCACGCCGAGGAGGCGGCCCGTGCGGCGTTCGGCGAGCATCTTGACCGTCATGGGGGAGGCGCCGGGGTAGTAGCCGGCCCGGCTGGTCGACTCGATGGTGACCGACTCGAACCGGAGGCCCGCCCTGCGCGCGTCCTTCTCGCGCAGGCCCGTGCGGGCGATCTCCAGGTCGCAGACCTTGCTGACGGCGGTGCCGACGACGCCGGGGAAGGTGGCGTACCCGCCGCCGGCGTTGGCACCGATGATCTGCCCGTGCTTGTTCGCATGGGTCCCGAGGGGGACGTAGCGCTCCTGGCCGGAGACAAGGTCGAGGACCTCGACGCAGTCGCCGCCCGCCCAGATGTTCTCGTGGCCGCGCACCCGCATCGCCAGGTCGGTGAGCAGACCGCCGTGGACGCCGAGGGGCAGGCCGGCCGCCTCGGCGAGGGTGGTCTCGGGGCGGACACCGATGCCGAGGACCACCACGTCCGCCGGATACTCGGCGTCCGGTGTGACCACCGCCCGTACCCGGCCGTCGTCATGGGTGAGGACTTCGGTGACCTCGGCGTCGTTCACCATGGTGATGCCGAGGCCCTCCATGGCCCGGTGCACCAGACAGCCCATGTCCGGGTCGAGCGTCGACATCGGCTCGCTGCCCCGGTTGACGACGGTCACCAGGTAGCCGCGCTTGATGAGCGCCTCGGCCATCTCCACGCCGATGTAACCCGCCCCGACCACCACGGCGTGCCGCCCACGCGCACGGGTGCGCGCGAGCGTCTCGAGCAGTTCCTGCCCGTCGTCGAGCGTCTGCACCCCGTGCACGCCCTCAGCGTCGGCCCCCGGCATGTCCGGCCGGATCGGCCGGGCTCCGGTGGCGATGACGAGTTTGTCGTACGACGTCCAGGACTCCGCGCCGGAATCGACGTCCCGCGCGTGCACCCTCTGCCGGGCCAGGTCGATCTCCGTCACCTCGGTACGGAGGCGCAGGTCGATCCCGCGCGCGCGGTGCTCCTCCGGAGTGCGGGCGATCAGTTCGTCCCGCTCGGTGACGTCACCGCCCACCCAGTACGGGATGCCGCAGGCCGAGTAGGACGTGAAGTGGCCGCGTTCGAAGGACACGATGTCCAGTTCCCCGGGCCCCTTCAGCCGGCGGGCCTGCGACGCCGCGGACATGCCCGCGGCGTCCGCGCCGATCACGACCAACCGCTCCCGCCCGGCCGTGCCGCGGCGCGCGCTCTCACTCATGCTCATGCGAACACGCTACGGCGCGCCGGGACTTCGGTCCCGCCCGGCTCGGTCGGGGCCGGTTCGACACAGTTCGAGCTGGTGCGACCCGGTTCGTCCCGGTCGGGGCAGGCCGAGCACGGCCTGACTCGGTCCCGCTCGGCCCACCCCGGCCCAGTCCGGCCCAGTCCGGCCCAGTCCGGCCCAGTCCGGCCCAGTCCGGCCCAGTCCGGCCCAGTCCGGCCCAGTCCGGCCTTGTCCGACCCGCCCGGCCCGTTCGACCCGGTCCGGCCCACGGCCCAACACAGCTCGGCCCAGCCCGGCCCAGTCCGACCCGCCCGGCTCCGTTCGGCTCGGCCTGGCTGGTCCGGCCCGACACACCTCGGCCCACCTCGGCCCACCCCGACCCAGCCCAGCCCAGCCCGGCCGGTTTGGTCCGGTCCGGTCCGACACCGCTCGGCCCAGCCCGGCCCCGCCCCGAGTCGGCCCCGCCACCCTCAGTCCCGCTCGGTTCCTTCCCGCACGGACTCGCCCGCCCGGGCGGGTCGGCGCCGCCGCAGCCGCAGCCACACGAGCAGGAGCACCGCGAGCACCGCGGCGAACGGCAGCACCGCGCCGAAGGCGATCGCGATCCAGCGCAGCATGGTCACGAACGCGTCCCAGCCGCCTGCCAGCGCGTCCACGAAGCCGGGGTCGTCGTCCTGCGCCCCGACCGGCACGGGCTTCTCGGACAGGGTCAGCGTGATCGTGGCCATGCTGGTGCGGTCCTTCAGGGAAGCCTGCTGGGCGAGCAGGGCCTCCAGGTCGGCCTCCCGGCGGCTGAGTTCGCCCTCCAGGGTGACCACGTCGCTCAGCTTCGTCGCCCGGCCCATCAGTTCGCGCACGCGGGTCACGCTGGCGCGCTGCGAGGTGATGCGGCTCTCCACGTCGACCACCTGGTCGGTGACGTCCTGGGCCTTCGCCGTACGCTCCAGCAGTTTGCCGGCGCCCTGGAGGCCGTCCAGGACGTCGTCGTACTCGTCCACCGGCACGCGCAGGACGACGCGGGTCTGTTCGGCGCTGTCCTCGTCGCGGACGGTCGACTCGTCGCTGACGTAACCGCCCGCGTTCTCGGTGGTGGTGCGGGCCTGGTCGAGGGCCTTGGGCACGTCCTTGACCCGCACGGTCAGGGTCGCGGTGCGAATGACACGGTTCACGGACGGCTTCGGCGCCGTGGTCGCCTTGGCGCCGCTCGCGCCCGCGCCGGCCCTGACGTCCTCGGCCGGCTGCGCGACCCCGGCCTCGGGGCCCGCCGCCTTGTCGGAGCTGCTGCTCTCTCCCGTGTCGTTAGCGCCGCATCCGGTGAGGGCGACGGTGGCGGCGAGCAGGACGCCCGCCAGAGCGTGGACAGGTCGTACGGAACGGCGTGTGCGCATGTGGGCGTACCCCCGAGGGTTCGGCGACGGCTGACGGTCCTTCGACGCCGGGGCGGGGCGGGACGTTGGCCCCGAACGGTTCCGAACAGGTCACGGTCGGGACGCGGGAGGGACACTCCCTGGGGCGGGCGCGGAGGAAGGGGGCGCCATCGGGGTGCCAGTGGAATTTGAGAGAGTTGGGGCATGAGCGCAACGGGTACGAGCACGGGGCACGTCGTCGTGGTGGGAGCCGGAGTCGCGGGACTGGCGGCCGCCCACCGGCTGCTGGAGCGCGGCGCGCGAGTGACCGTGCTGGAGGCGTCCGACCGGGTCGGCGGCAAGCTGTTGCCCGGTGAGATCGCGGGCGTCCGGGTCGACCTGGGCGCCGAGTCGATGCTCGCCCGCCGTCCCGAGGCGGTCGCCCTCGCGCGCGAGGTGGGCCTCGCCGGCCGCCTCCAGCCGCCGGCCACCGCCACCGCCTCGATCTGGACCCGCGGCGCCCTGCGCCCCATGCCCAAGGGCCATGTCATGGGCGTCCCCGGCACCGCCTCCGCGCTGGCCGGCCTCCTCTCCGACGCAGGGCTCGCCCGCATCGCCCGCGACGCCGACCTGCCCCGCACGGAGGTCGCCGAGGACGTGGCCGTCGGCGAGTTCGTGGCGGCCCGCCTGGGCCGCGAGGTCGTCGACCGCCTGGTCGAGCCGCTGCTCGGCGGGGTCTACGCCGGCGACGCCTACCGCATCTCGATGCGCTCGGCCGTCCCGCAGCTGTTCCAGGCCGCACGCACCCACCGCTCGCTGACGGAGGCCGTCCGCGACATCCAGGCGAACGCCGTCGCCGGGCAGCGGACCGGGCCGGTGTTCATGGGCATCGAGGGCGGTGTCGGGTCGCTGCCGCTCGCGGTGGCCGCGTCCGTCGAGGCGCGCGGCGGCGAGATCCTCACGCGCACGCCGGTGAGCGCACTGCGCCGCGAGGCGGCCGGCGGCTGGCGCGTCACCGCCGGTGACCGGGTCCTGCACGCCGACGGGGTGGTCGTCGCCGTCCCCGCGCCCGCCGCCGCCGCGCTGCTCGCCGCCGAGTCCCCCGAGGCCGCCGCCGAGCTGCGCACCGTCGAGTACGCCTCGATGGCCCTGATCACGCTCGCCTACCGCCGCTCCGAGGCCGTCCTGCCGGAAGGCAGCGGTTTCCTCGTCCCGCCCGTCGACGGCCGCACCATCAAGGCGTCCACGTTCGCCTCCCGGAAGTGGGGATGGGTCGCCGACGAGGACCCGGACGTGACCGTGCTGCGCACCTCCGTCGGGCGGCACGGCGAGACGGAGATCCTGGAGCGCTCCGACGCCGAACTCGTCGACGTCTCCCGGCACGACCTGAAGGCCGCCACCGGCCTGGACGCCGCACCCCTCGAAACCCGCGTCACCCGGTGGACGGACGGACTGCCCCAGTACCCGGTCGGCCACCACGCGCGTGTGGCCCGCATCCGCGAGCACGTCGCGAAGCTCCCCGGCCTCGCGGTGTGCGGCGCGCCCTACGACGGCGTCGGCATTCCCGCCTGCATCGCGAGCGCGTACGCGGCGGTCGACCGGATCGGCGGCGACGACAGCACCGCGCGCGAGCTGACGGCCAACCCCGTGCAAAGTCTGCACGGCGGAGCGGGAGAATGAGAACCATGAGTGACGACGCCCCCACCACCGAGCCCGGCAGGATCCCGAACAAGGGCAAGCTGGCCAAGGACCTCAACGAGGTCATCCGCTACACGCTGTGGTCCGTCTTCAAGCTGAAGGACACCCTCCCCGAGGACCGCGCCGGTTACGCCGACGAGGTCCAGGAGCTGTTCGACCAGCTCGCCGCCAAGGACGTGACGATCCGCGGCACCTACGACGTGTCCGGTCTGCGCGCCGACGCCGACCTCATGATCTGGTGGCACGCCGAGACCAGCGACCAGCTCCAGGAGGCGTACAACCTCTTCCGCCGCACCAGGCTGGGCCGTGCCCTGGAGCCGGTCTGGTCGAACATGGCGCTGCACCGCCCCGCCGAGTTCAACCGCTCCCACATCCCGGCGTTCCTCGCCGACGAGACGCCGCGCGACTACATCAGCGTCTACCCGTTCGTCCGCAGCTACGACTGGTACCTGTTGCCCGACGAGGACCGCCGCCGCATGCTCGCCGACCACGGCAAGATGGCCCGCGGCTACCCGGACGTCCGAGCCAACACGGTCGCCTCGTTCTCCCTCGGGGACTACGAGTGGATCCTGGCCTTCGAGGCCGACGAGCTGTACCGCATCGTCGACCTCATGCGCCACCTGCGCGCCTCCGAGGCCCGTATGCACGTCCGCGAAGAGGTCCCGTTCTACACGGGCCGTCGCAGGGAGATCGCCGAGCTGGTCGCGGGCCTCGCCTGATCAGCGTGCCGGCCGGGCGGCCGCCGTCTTCTCGGCACGGCCGGCCGGCCGGGGTTCCGCGTGCGGGGCGCACGCCGCGCGCCGCGCCGGCAGCCGCCCCTCCAGCAGGTAGGCCTCCAGATGGCCGTTGACGCATGGGTTCGGCCCGCCCGCGATGCCGTGGGTACCGGCGTCCCGCTCCGTCACCAGCACCGAGCCCGTCAGCCGCCGGTGCATCTCCAGGGCGCCGTCGTAGGGCGCGGCGGCGTCCCGTTCGGCCGCCAGGATCAGCGTCGGAGGCAGCTCGCCGGGCCCGGTCCGCACGTCCAGGGGCTGTTGCCGGGGCGCCTGCCAGTAGGCACACGGCAGGTTCGCCCACACGTTGTCCCAGGTCTCGAACGGCGCCACCCGCGCGAGCCGCGTGTTGTCCCGGTCCCACACCCTGAAGTCCGTCGGCCACGGCCCGTCGTTGCACTCCACGGCCGTGTAGAGGGCGTTCGCGTTCTCCGCCTCGACCGCCGCCTCCCGGACCGGCGCGGCCAGCGCGATCAGCAGCTTCGGATCACCCTTCAGATACGCCGACAGCGCCTCGGCGCGGGACGGCCAGTAGTCGTCGTAGTACCCGGCCTGGAGGAGGGTGTCCTGCAACTGCGCGGGCCCCACCTTCCCGCCGGCCGGCTCGGCGGCCAGCTTCGCCCGCGCCCGCTCGTAACTGCGCAGTACCGCCCGCGAGGTGCTGCCCAGCCGGTACATCCGGTCGTGTTTGGCGACCCACTCCCGGAAGTCCTCCCAGCGGCTCTCGAACGCGGCCGACTGGTCGAGGTTGTTGCGGTACCAGATCTGCGCCGGGTCCGGGTTCACCGCCGCGTCGAACACCATCCGCCGTACGTGTGAGGGGAACATCGCCGCGTACAGCGCCCCGAAGTAGGTGCCGTACGACGCCCCCATGAACGTCAGCCGGTCCTCGCCGAGCGCGGCCCGCAGGACGTCCAGGTCACGGGCGTTGTTCAGCGAGTTGTAGTGCCGCAGTGCGCCGCCCGCCCGCTGCGCGCAGCCGCGCGCGTACGCCTTCGCGCGCGTCACGCGCTCCCGCTTGTACGTCTTTGAGGGGTGCGTCGGCGCCGGGGCGGGCCCCTTGAAGAAGGTCCTGGGGTCCTCGCAGGACAGCGGGGCCGAGCGGCCGACCCCGCGCGGGTCGTAACCCACCAGGTCGTAGGCGGCGCCGATGCGTTTCCACTCGGGGACCATGCCGATCATCGGGAAGTACAGGCCGGAGGCGCCGGGCCCGCCCGGGTTGAAGACCAGCGAGCCCTGCCGCGGCACCCGGCGCTTGCTGTTGTGCGGGTCGCGGTGGGTGGCCCGGACCCGGCTGACGGCCAACTCGATCTGTTTGCCGTTCGGCCGCGCGTAGTCGAGCGGCACGCCGACGGTGCCGCACTCCACGCTGCCCGGCAGGTCCGGCACGTCGGAGCAGGCGCCGAAGTCGACGCCCTTCGCCGCGGCCCGCTCGGCGGCGAGCACGACGCCGGGGACGGCGTTCGGGGTCCCGCCCGCCGGGGCGGCGGAGAGGGTGGTCAGGAGCAGGGCTCCCGTGGCCGGGTAGAGGACGGCAGCTCTCATCGCGTGTCCCTTCGAAGCGCGGCAGCGACAGAGGGGATGCTTCGTTCGCCCGTTGCCGAAGGCAAGCACCAAGGAAGGGTGTCGGCTGCAATGCCCCCTTGTGCGCCCTGGGGGGACCCGGACGCGCCGGGGGACGGGTGCGGTTCGGCCCGCGCCGTGCGCCGGCCGACCAGTGCCCGGCCGGCGGTCGGTCCGCGGCCGGCCGCGCTCCCGTCGCGGGCTCACGGCGCCCAGCCGTGCGTCGGCTCGACGCGGCGGGGGCCGGCCGGTCGTGGGCCGATGGTTCGTGGGCCGGGGGCGCCCGCGCACGCCGGGCCGCACGCGGGCGCCGCCCGGCGTACGGCCCGCTCCAAGGCCGCACCTACGGCTCGCTGCCCCGAGCCGGCCGGGGCCGGTCGAGCGGCGACTGGGTCAACCGTGGGTCCACCGTGCGGCAGCCGGAGCCGCAGGGAACCTCCGGGGGCCGAGGGCGCGTCAGCCGTCCGTCGGCCCGGTGCGCGCCGTGCGCCGGAGGTACTCAGCCTCGTCGGCGGAGTACCTCCCCACCGCGGCGGCGCCCCAGCCGGGACCCGCCCGAAGTGGACCCCTCGCCAAGAAGCCAGGAGCCTCACCGGCGCACGACGGAAGCGCCCCGCTCCGGTGTCGAGAAGCCTCACCGGCGCACACCTGAAGCGCCCCGCCCCGGTGTCCGAAGAGGCTCACCGAGGCTCGCCCTGGGCCTGGCGCGGCGAGGGGCCTCACCGGGGCCGCCAGGGTTCGCCCGGCGCCGCCGCCCGCCTCAGCCGTCCCCGGACGCCCCGTGGCCGGGGTCCCGGTGGGCGAACGCCGCTCGTAGGTCTGTTCCGGGGGCCGCGCCGATGCCGCGGACGGCGATGGAGGTCAGGTGGGCGCGCTCGTCACCCGTGGCCGCGCTGCTGCGACGGGTCAGGGCGGCCAGCAGGTGCTGTCCCGCCGGGGAGGCCCAGCGTGAGTACGGGTGCGTCTCGATCCGGGCGAGGGCGAGGCAGCTCAGGGTGAGGGCGAGAGGCAGGCCGAACCAGGCGGCGACGAGGACGCGGGGCACGTCCGAGGAGGTCGGCATCAGCAGTGCGGCCGTCCCCAGCGCGAGGACGGCCAGGGCGGCGCCGCGCACCTGGCGGACGCCCGCGGCCACCGTCGTACGGGCGCCGTCGGGCACCGCGAGGCCGGCGTCGACCAGTCGGTCGGCGAGTCCGCGCACCGAGTCGGCGGCCGCCGCGGCGGCCCGCACCGGGGCGATGCGGGACTGGCCCTCGGGGCCGACGGCTCCTATGACGGAGCGTTCCATCTCGTCGCGACCGTGCGGGTCCACGATCGTGGCCCAGCCGGTGCGGGAGAGCAGCAGCCGCCGCTGCCGGGCCATCGACACCAGGGTCAGCTCCGCGACCCGGCTCGGGCCGCCGGACAGGAACGCCGCCTCGTAGAGCGTCAGGTCGTGTCCCCGATCCACGTCCGAGCCGATGGATGCCGCACGGACGGCGGCCAGGCACAGCCGGGTGCACGCGACACCGGCGACGGCCCAGGCCGGCAGCAGGAGAAGGACCCAGAGCATGTCGTGTTTCTACGCCGGCCGCACCGCGAAGCGCCACGCCTTGTTCACTGTCCGGACCGGGCGTCGTGGGTATGTGACGTTCCGCATGCCTTCGTCCGGCCGGGTCAGGAGCCGTCGGCCGACGGCGGGCCGGTCGCGGCCGGCGGGAGCGGATAGGTCGGGGAGGGCGACGGGGCGAGCGGCACGACCGCGCCGGGGTCGGCGACCGGGCCGGGCGGTGCGGGCGGGCGGGTGACCGGCGGAGGGCTGCCGGCCGCGAGATCCCGGGCCAGGTCGGCGAAGTCGACGTACCCGGTGGCCTCCAGGACCTTGATGTGGTCCAGGACGGTGGTGTTGGCGTCGTCGGCGAGGTCGCGCACGAGCGCGTTCTGGGTGCCGGCCCGCACCTGGGCGACGACGGAGAACACCCGGCCGTGCGCCAGCCGCAGGATGTTGGCGAACTCGCGGTCGAAGTCCTCGCCTCGCGCCGCGTCCAGCTGCTCCAGCCAGTCCTTCTGCCGGCTGTTGGGCTCGTTCGGCAGCGCGAGCCCGAGCTGTGCGGCGACGGTGCGCACCCGCTCGTCCAGGAAGGTGTGCCCCTCGACGAGGTGCCGTCCCGCCGTGCGTACGGCCTCGGTCGTGCCTCTGCCCTGCGCCAGCCGGCCGGCCGGAAGTTCCCACAGCCCGGCCAGCCGCACCTTGGTGACGAAGTCGCGGTCGAGTCCGGACAGCGGCCCGTACTGCGTCGCCACGGTCTCCGCGTTCAGTACGTCGACGTTTGTGCCCGACCGGTCCTCGTACGACCAGACCGGGACCATCAGCGCGAGGAGTGTCGCGGCCAGGCCGACGATGATGAGCCCGGTTCCACTGAAGATGCCTCTGCCCTGGATCGGGGGTCGGGGTCGCATGGTGCCTCCTGCTCACGGCACCGCACGCTCGTGCTTCGGGTGCGGAGTTGGCATGTTACTGCGCCTGGGAGGCCAACTGCCGTACGGGGCGGAAGGGTTGCAACTCGGACATCCGGGGGCGAACAGGAGCCTCGGACGCATGACAAAGAGGTGGAAAGCGTCGTGAATCGCTTGCCGGGGAGGGGCGGCCGATTCCGGTGTCAACCTCGGCACACCGGAGTGCGCGGGCGACTCGGCGCCTTCGCCGTCCGGGTCACCGCCCGATCAGCGCCCACCCTGCCCGTCCCACGCGCCCCAGCCGGGACAGCGGTCTCGGTGCCGGGCCCGAGCGGTCCAGCCACCAGTGCCGCAGCTCGCGCCGGGCCCGCCCCTCCGTCAACTGCCCGCCGAGAAGCAGCCGCTCGGCGAAGTCCAGGGCGTCCTGGCGATAGCCGCCGCGCATCGGGTGACCCTGGGCGTAGGCGACGAACGCGGCCCGGTAGCCGGCACCGAGGATCAGCGGCAACTCCGGCGCCAGCTTCGCCACCACGGCCGCCCGCTTCGCGGCCAGCGCACGGGCCTGCACACCGAGCCGCACCCGGTCGAAGCCCTCCGGGACGGGCGTCCCGGCGACCAGCGCGGACAGCAGCGCGGCCTGGGCGAGCCCGAGCCGCTGCCGCGTGGCGTCGCCGCCGCACGCCGGGTCGCTCTCGGATGGCTGCGTCTCTCCGGTCTCCGCCGCCGAGGGCTGCGTCTTCCCGCCCCTCGTGGCCGGGGTGGCCCGGGCGGTCGGCACCCGCTGTCGCGAGCCCAGCTCGACCGCCTCCCGGATCGTGGCCAGCTCTCGCTCCAGCTCGGCCGGTTCGGGGAAGTTCTCGTCGCGCTCCAGCAGCACGCCGGGCGGGGCCACGCGAGACGTGAGGTCGGTCAGGATGTCGAGAACAGGGCGCGGCACCGGATGCGCGTGACTGTCGTGCCAGACGCCGTCCCGCTCGAGGCCGCCCGCGACATGGACGTACGCGATGGCCTCCAGAGGCAGTTCAGCGAGCGCCTTGGCGGGGTCCTCGCCGCGGTTGACATGGTTGGTGTGCAGATTGGCCACGTCGATGAGCAACCGGACTCCCGTGCGGTCGGCCAGCTCGTACAGGAACTGCCCCTCCGTCATCTCCTCGCCGGGCCAGGCGAGGAGCGCCGCGATGTTCTCCACGGCGAGCGGCACGGGCAGCGACTCCTGCGCGATGCGCACGTTCTCGCACAGCACGTCCAGCGCGTCCCGGGTGCGCGGCACCGGCAGCAGATGTCCGGCTTCCAGCCGCGGCGTGGCGGTCAGCGGGCCGCCCGCCCGGACGAACGCGATGTGCTCGGTGATCAGCGGCGCGCCCAGCGCCTCGGCCCGTGCGGCGAGCGCGGTCAGCCGCTCCTCGTCGGGCCGGTCGGCGCCGCCGAGGCCGAGCGAGACGCCGTGCGGGACGACGGTGACCCCGCGCTCGCGCAACCGCAGCAGGGACTCGGGGAGGTGGCCGGGGCAGACGTTCTCGGCCACCACCTCGACCCAGTCGATGCCCGGCATGCGTTCCACGGCGTCCGCTATCTCCGGCCGCCAGCCGATTCCCGTACCGAGCCGCGTCATGGTCCCCTCCTTCATCGCCGCCCCCGCTGCGTGGTGACGGGGATATGGCCCCGCCGGCCGGGCCCGAACCTCCCACGGAGCTCCTTCAGAGCAACATTTGAGGTTCGGCCGCGCAGCACCGCGCTGCCCGCCCGGCGCCAGGAGGTACGCGTGGCGGGCTCGCCCGGTTCAGAGGAAGGACACGGCGGGCGGCGAAGGAGGCAGGCCGATCAGTACTCCAGCTCGGGGCGCAGGGGGCCGCCGACCGCGTGGAGGTGCCGCAGCACCTGGGCGTAGGAGTCGAAGAGGCCGCTCTCGTGGTAGGCGACGCCGTGCCGGGCGCAGAACGTGCGCACGAGTTCCTGGGCATGGCGCAGGCTGGGCCGCGGCATGGAGGGGAACAGATGGTGTTCGATCTGGTAGTTCAGTCCGCCGAGCGCGAGGTCGGTGAACCGGCTGCCACGGATGTTGCGCGAGGTCAGTACCTGCCGACGCAGGAAGTCGATCTTGTCGTCCTTGGCGAAGACGGGCATGCCCTTGTGGTTGGGCGCGAACGAGCAGCCCATGTAGAGCCCGAACAGTCCCTGGTGCACCAGCAGGAAGCACACCGCCTGGACGGGTGACAGGATTAGGAAGAGAGCGGCGACATATCCGCCGAGGTGCGCCGTCAGCAGGCCCGCCCCGATCAGCCTGGTCCGCCGCGAGGTCGCCGTGCCGGCGCGGTCGAACAGCGCCCGTACGCCGGCGACGTGCAGGGCGAGTCCCTCCAGGAGCAGCATCGGGAAGAACAGCCAGGCCTGGTGGCGGGCCAGCCAGGCATACGCGCCGCGGCGGACGCGGGCCTGGTCCTCGGTGAAGGCGATCGCGCCGTCGGCGATGTCGGGGTCACGGTCGACGTGGTTGGGATGGGAGTGGTGCCGGTTGTGCTTGGCGATCCACCAGCCGTAGCTGAGGCCGATCAGCAAGTCGGCGTGCACGTGACCGAGCAGACTGTTGACGCGCTTGGATGTGGCGATCTGGTGGTGTCCGGCGTCGTGCCCGATGAACCCGGTCTGGGTGAACATCACCGCCAGGAAGGCGGCGGTGACCAACTGCCACCACGACTGTCCGATCAGGGCGAACGCGGTCCAGCCGACGGCCAGCAGCAGCAGGTTCGCCCCCACCTTGAGGCAGTAGTAGCCCGGCCGGCGCTTCAGCAGCCCGCTCTGCTTCACCTCGCGGGACAGCGCGGCGTAGTCGCTGCCCCGTCCGGCGGGCGGGGGCTCGGCGGGGTCCGGGCCGAAGCGGCCTGCACCGCCCTCACCGGGGGCGATGACGCCGGAAAACGTGTCCGGAGCGGACTGTTTCACGCTTCCTCGAGTCACGCGATGTCTCCTTCGAGATGGCGAACGGGTCGGAGAGCGCGCACTCGCGCGGCCCCGGGCTGCTGGTCGCCAACCGCCGAAGAGAACCCGGAAAAGGCGAAGCGCCCGCTGTCGGAACTCCGCGGGCGCTTCCACGTCGCAAACCTCAACCACAACCACTCGTTCCAACGTCCGGGGCGCCGGGAAGGTTCCCGGCCGGGCGGAGCAGAGCGCCGCCTCCCGGTCCGGGCAGCGCCGCTCGGGTCGGCCGGCCGGTCCGCGGGGGAGTACGGTTATGGCACCGAGCGCACCTCGCGTGCCGTTCCATGTCGGCGTCGCCCTCGGGCAACGGCAAGACCGGAGCACCCCGCGTCCGGTCGGAGACGAGCCGCACCATGCCCCCTGGCCAGTCCTGACGCGCTGTCTTGCCGGCTCACCTGTCCCGTATCCGTGTCCCTCTACGGAAACGGATTTCCCGTTCTGTATGCGTTTACGGAAGACGGATCACGGAACGCGGGATCCGGAGAGGCATCCGGAATCCGTGCTCGAATCCGCATTTCGTCCCGTATTCCGTTCCGTATCACGTCGCGCCTCCCGCGGTACCGGATCTCCGCACCGTCCGGGGGCCGAGACGCGTTCCGGCGCTTCGCACCCGGCCCGACCGACAACAGGATGTAGGGCGCATGTATTCACAGGACTCCATCTCCGGCCACCGACGTGGCCGCCGCGAACCGACCCCCGAGACGCTCTCCGGGCTGGCCTGCCTGATCTGTGGCACCGACTACCGGAAGGTGCCGGCCCCGGAGGCGGTGGTGGTGTCCCACCGCGACGACAGACAACTGCTCGCCTGCCGCGGAACGTGCGCCCGCATGGCGTGCGGGTCGGTCGACGGCCTGGACGGGGAGACACCCCTCCCGCTGGTCGAACGCATCCGTGGGCATCAGACCGACCGCCCTTGATCCGGCGACCGGCGGGCGCGACCGGCGCGACATGAATGACACGCACGCGAGGTACGGCCCGCGTGGCCGTACGCGTCGTGCGGGTCGTACGACACGAACGAAACGATGAGGAAGCGTATGAGCCTTCTGAGCCTTGGAGTTTTCGCCTCCTCCCGCAAGGAGAACGAGTTCCGACTGCCGTTGCACCCCGATCACCTGGAGCGGATCGCCCCTGACGTACGCGAGAGGATCTTCCTCGAACACGGGTACGGCGAACGGTTCGGTGTCGCCGACGACGCGCTGCGTCCGCTCGTGGCCGGACTGCGCTCCCGTGAGCAACTCATCGCCGAGTGCGAGGTGTTGCTGCTGCCCAAACCCATGCACGAAGACGTCGCGGAGCTGCGCGAGGGCCAGGTCCTGTGGGGATGGCCGCACTGCGTGCAGGACGAGAAGATGACCCAGATCGGCATCGACCGACGGCTGACCCTGATCGCCTGGGAGGCCATGAACCACTGGACCTCCACGGGCGCCTTCAGCGTCCATGTGTTCCACAAGAACAACGAGCTGGCCGGCTACTGCTCGGTGCTGCACGCCCTGCAACTCGGCGGTGTGACCGGCAGCTACGGGCGTCGCATGCGGGCGGTCGTCATCAGCTTCGGCGCCACGGCGCGCGGAGCGGTCACGGGCCTGGGCGCCATGGGGGTCTCGGACGTCACGGTGCTGACCCAACGCGCCGCGGCGGCGGTGGCTTCGCCGATGCCCTCCGTCGTGATGGGCCACTTCGAGGAGGAGGAAGGCGACCCGTCGCGCCTGCGGGCGTTCACCGCGGCCGGTTCCGTGCCGTTGGCGGAGTACCTGGCCGGTTTCGACATCATCGTCAACTGTGTCCTCCAGGACACCGACGCGCCGCTGACGTTCGTCACCGAAGAGGAACTCGCCCTGTTCCGGCCGGGAACCTTCTTCATCGACGTCTCCTGCGACGAAGGCATGGGCTTCGGATGGGCCAGGCCGACGACCTTCGGCGACCCGATGCTCACGGTCGGCCCGGACTGCCACTACTACGCGGTGGATCACAGCCCGTCCCACCTGTGGAACTCGGCCACGTGGGAGATCAGCGAGGCGCTCCTGCCCTACCTGCGCACAGTCATGAGCGGCCCCGAGGCATGGGAAGCCGACGTCACGGTCAGCAAGGCCATCGAGATCCGGGACGGCGTCGTCACGAATCCGAAGATCCTCTCCTTCCAGCACCGGAACGCCGCCTACCCCCACGCCTCCGAGCCCTCGGCGCCCGTCACCGCCCCGGCGACGGACTCCTCGGCCCGACCGGCCTGACGATCTCGCCGACTCGGTGTCGCACTCCGGGTCCGGTGTCGCACTCCGGGTCCGGTGTCCCGGGTCCGGCGTCCGGGGTCGCCGTCCCGGGCCGACACCGCTGCGGGTCCTCACCGCGAGCGCAGCGCCGGATGCTCCGCGACCACCGTGCAGCTTCCCGGCGCGATCTCGGTGAATCCCGCGTCCCGCACCAGCGGCAGCCCGCTCGCGGTCAGCTCACGCCAGCGCTCGGGCCGCGCGGTGCGCACGGCCAGCGGGAAGCCCGCCTCGCGCCATGCCGACCGTTCGTCGTCGGACAGTTCCCACCAGGCGAGCTGCGCACCGTGCCCGGCCTGCGCCATGGCCTTGCCCGCCGACATCTCCACCTCGGGGCTCATCCACAACACCGGCACCCCCGGATCGGCCGGCGGCGGCTCCTGCGGGTCGTCGAGATCGGTCCCCGACACCTGGAGCTTGGCCAGCTCCTTCGGCCACCCGTCCAGCGGCACGGGCACGAAGACCCTCACCTCCGCCGTCTTCCCGGTCACCGTGATTCCGGGCAGTTCCCCGGCCCGCCGCCACTCGGCCCCGCGGGCCCGCCGTACGACCTTGCGGATCCGGGCGTCCTGCCAGTCCCGTACGGCCTGCGCCCACTCGCCGTCCCCGCGGGCCCGCTCGTCGCTCAGCAGCACGAGCACGGCACGGGCGGCGGTCTCGAGGGCGTCGGTACGGCCGGGAGGGTCCGCCCTCTCCAACCGGACGACGAGGGGAAGGACGAACTGCGGCGCCTGATCACGCGGATTCGGCTCGGTCTGAAACGGGCTCTCACTCACTCGGCGCAGGGTACTGGACCGGCCGATCCGACCGAGGCCCCGCGTCAGAGGTCGCCGTACGGGAAAGGCCGTCATGGGACGCGCGCTACGCCTGGAGGACGCGGGACGCCGCACGCCGCCAGGGCCTACGTGGCCCGTGGGTCCTCCGGGACACCGCCGTCGGCGCGCTCACCGCCCGGCCACCGGGCCGCGCTCATCCGGCCTCGCCGCCCCCCCCAGCGCTCCTGGCGCCCCCTGCCGACGCTGGTGATGACACGCTCCGGCGCGGGCGGCGGTCAGCGGAGCGGTCCGGGGCTCACACCCCGCGGCCGTGCCCCTGCCGCTGCCGCCCCTGGCCGCGGCGGCCCTGCTCACCGCGGCCTGCTCGCGGCGGCCCTGCTCACGGCCGCCGCGAGGGCCGTGGCCTGCGCGTCGGCCTCCCGGAGATCACCCTGAGCAAGCCGTCCGCTGAGCCTCCTGCCACTCGCACACGGGGCACAAGGTGATCCCCTTGTACGACTCCGGGTACTCCGTCGGCTTCCGGCACAGCACGCACTCCGCGTACGGCGGCCCCTCGGCCCGGGGCGGCCTGGTCGCGTCGATCAGACAGTAGGCGTCGTCGCTGTCGTCGCTCATGACTCCAGCGTACGAGAGCGCCGAAGGCCTCAGCGGCGGCCGCCCGCGGCACCGATCAGCTCGGACACCTTGACGAACCGGTACCCGCGGCGGCGCAGCTCCGGCACGATCGCGCGCACCGCCCGCTCGGTGACCGGGGCGGCGCTGCGGGTGCAGTGCATGACCACCACCGACCCCGGTCTCACGCCCTCCAGCACCTGCCGGGCCACCGCGTCCGCGTCGGTGGCGAAGGCGTCGCCGCTCACCACGTCCCACTGCACCGCCGTGACACCGGTGCCCCTCACCGCGCGCAGCGCCTGCCCGTCGTAACAGCCGCCCGGGAAACGGAAGTACGGCATCGCGTCCGGCACACCGGCCTTGCGGAAGGCCGCGTACGCCCGCTCCACGTCCGCCCGCATCGCCTGGGGCGCCACGGTCGGCAGGCCGTAGCAGTCGTCGGTGAAGGCGTAGTGGCTGTAGGAGTGGTTGGCGACCTCGAAGAGCGGGTCCCGGCCGAGGGCGCGGGCCTGGACCGGGTACTCCTCGGCCCACCGGCCGGTCATGAACACGGTCGCCGGTACCGCCAACGCCCGCAGGGCCGCGATCAGCTCGGGATTGTCGAAGCGCTCCCCGGCCGCCGCCCGCGCCCCCTGCCCCGCGGTCATGTCGGCGTCGAAGGTGAGGGCGACGGTCCTGTCGTGGGTGCGGGGGGCGTGTGCGAAGACGGGGGCCTGGCCGGCCGGTCCCGGCGCGAGCGTGGGCGGCCGGGACACGGCGGGCGCGGTCGGGGCGGGCGAGACTCCGGTCCGGGCCGGGCGGGCGGCGCGGGGCGCCTCGGCGGTGCCGCAGGCGGCGAGCACGGCACCGAGGACGCAGACGGCGGCGAGACGGCGTACGGGAGGGATCACCGTATGAAGCTATGAGCAGCGAACCGTTGCTCATGTGTATATATGCGCGCGCCTCGTGCCGAGTCACCCGCCCGGCTCACCGGGCCCCGTCACCGGCCTACCGGCGCCAGGGGCCCGTCACCGCGAACGTCGTCCCCGGCGTGTAGCAGTTGACGTACATCGTCCGGCCGTCGGGGGAGAAGGTCACGCCGGCGAACTCGCCCCACTCGGGCTCCTGCGGGGTACCGATGTTCTGCCGGTTGCGTGCCATCGCGTACACCTCGCCGCGGCGCGTCACGCCGTAGACGTGCTGGGCGCCGTTGCCGTCCTCGCAGACCATCAGGCCGCCGCTGGGGGCGAGGCAGATGTTGTCGGGGGACTCGCCCGGCAGCTGTACGTCCGTGTCGGGGCCGAAGACGATCACCAGGGTCAGCCGGCGCCGGGCCGGGTCGTAGCGCCAGATCTGGCCGAAGTGGTCGGCCGCCGAGCCGTCCGAGCCGCGCGCGAACGACGACACGAAGTACACGCACCGCCCGCCCCAGTAGCAGCCCTCCAGTTTCTGGGCGTGCGTGATGCCCTTCGGCCCGAAGTCCTGGAGTCTGATCGGCGTCCCGGCGGCCAGCGGGTCCGGTACGTCGAGCCACTCGACGCCGTCGAAGCTCGCGCCCGTCTCCTGGATCGAGGAGAGGTCGGGTACGCCCGGCACGCGCATCGCCTGGAGCCGGCCGCCCGCGCGCAGCGAGCCCACGCCGCCCAGCGGCTTCTCCGGGAGGAAGCGGTAGAAGAGGCCGAAGGGCTTGAGGAAGGCGTCCTCCGTCTCGTAGACGATCCCCAGGTGCGGGTCGACGGCGATCGCCTCGTGCTGGAAGCGGCCCATCGCGGTCAGCGGGACCGCCCCGGTGCGGCGCGGGTCGGACGGGTCGACCTCGAAGATGAAGCCGTGGTCCTTGGTGTAGCCGTTGGTGCCGGCCTTGTCCTCGGTCTCCTCGCAGGTCAGCCAGGTGTGCCATGGGGTGGGTCCCCCCGCGCAGTTGACGGCCGTACCGGCGATCGCGACCCGCTCGGTGAGCACCCGGTCGCCCGAGTCCAGCGTCAGGGCCGTACAGCCGCCCTTGCCGGCCGGGTCGTACGTCAGGCCCTCGACGGTGGGGACGGGAAGTGCGGCGTTGTGCCGGTTCTCGTGGTTGCGGACCAGGTGGACGCGGCCGTGGCGGCCGGGCAGGGCCGCCATGCCGTCGTGGTTGGAGGGCACCGGGCCCTCTCCGGAGCGCAGCGGGTCGCCCTCGCGGGACAGCACCCGGTAGCGGAAACCTTTCGGCAGGTCGAGCAGGCCGTGCGGGTCGGGCACGAGGGGGCCGTAGCCGCCGTGGCCGAGGTTCTGGGCGGCGACGGCGGTGCCCGGGAACAGCTCGGACAGCGCCCCGGAGAAGGCGATGCCCGCTCCCAGGGCACCGGTGCGGGCGAGAAGCTGACGACGGGTCGTGGACATGAGGTGACCTTCCTGCTGGCGGACAGGGACGGTGACCCCGTCGTGTCTATCACCCGGCGCCCGCCTCGGGAACCACGCGTGTCCCTCGTGTCACCGGTCCACCGGTGGAGGCGGCTGCGGTGGGGGCTGTGGTTGTGGCTGCTGTCGTGGTGGTGACTGCGGTTGTAGCTGCGGTTGTGGTGGCTGAAGCCGTGGTTGTGGTGGTGGCTGCGCTTGTTGCTGAGGCTGCGGTTGTTGCTGGGCGCGCTCCAGGAAGCGCAGCAGTTCCACCGGGAAGGGCAGCACGAGCGTGGAGTTCTTCTCGGCGGCCACCGCGACCACCGTCTGGAGCAGCCGGAGTTGGAGGGCCGAGGGGGTGTCCTCCATCTGCTGGGCCGCCTCGGCGAGCTTCTTCGACGCCTGGAGTTCCGCGTCCGCGTTGATGATCCGGGCCCGCCGCTCGCGGTCGGCCTCCGCCTGACGGGCCATCGAGCGCTTCATCGTGTCCGGCAGCGACACGTCCTTGATCTCGACCCGGTCGATCTGCACGCCCCAGCCCACCGCCGGGCTGTCGATCATCAGCTCCAGGCCCTGGTTGAGCTTCTCCCGGTCGGACAGCAGGTCGTCCAGTTCGCTCTTGCCGATGATGGACCGCAGCGAGGTCTGCGCCATCTGTGAGACGGCGAAGCGGTAGTCCTCCACGTTGACGATCGCCGCCGCCGGGTCCACGACACGGAAGTAGACGACCGCGTCGACCCGCACGGTCACGTTGTCGCGGGTGATGCCCTCCTGGGCGGGCACGGGCATCGTGACGATCTGGAGATTGACCTTGTGCAGCCGGTCGACGACGGGGACCACCAGGGTGAAGCCCGGCTTGCGCACCGCGCCGGCGACCCGGCCGAGCCGGAACACGACCCCGCGCTCGTACTGTTTGACCACCCGCGCACCCGCCGCCAGATAGGCGACCCCCGCGGCGCCGACCGCCGCGCCGGCCGCCAGCAGCTCCCCGACCATGACGACCTCCTCCGCAGAGGTCCGAAATGCCTGTTCTGTAAAGATAGGCCCGCCGCCGGTCCGAGGCCAGGTGCTGGGCCCCGGAACCGGCGGCGGGCAGGTGGAAGAGGGTTCTCCGGAAGTGTTCCCGCAGGGATGTGCGGAGGCGTGCGGAAGGTCCTTGCGTCGCCCTATGCGGCCATCGTGAGCCGTACCGGTTCGGTGTCGGCGTCGCTGTGCCGTTCGGCCCAGTTCTCCAGCGCCGTACGGCAGGCGTGGTCGAGGTGGTGCAGACCGGAGAGGTCCAGCTCGACCGGACGGTCCTGAGGCAGGCCCTCCAGGCTGTCCAGGATCTTCGGCAGCCGCAGGAAGGTCGCGTTGCCCGACAGGTACGCCTGGACGGGTCCGGCGCCCTTGTCGACGATCTCCATCCTGATGTGCGAGGCCTCCCACGCCGTCTTGACGATCGCCAGGGCGAGACCGATCAGGACACCCTCGAACATGCTGACCGCGACGATCGACACGGCCGTGACGACCAGTATCAGCGCCTCGCCCCGGTGATCGCGCCACAGCGACACGAGCGAGCGGACCGGGATGAGCTTGGCCCCCGCGTGCACCAGGATGCCCGCGAGCGCCGGGATGGGTATGTAGGCGAGCACGTCGGGCAGGAGCGCCGCGAACAGCAGCAGCCAGGCGCCGTGCAGCACCCGTGACGCCTTGGTGCGGGCGCCCGCCTGCACGTTGGCCGCGCTGCGCACGATCACCGCGGTCATCGGCAGCGCGCCGAGCACACCGCAGACGGCGTTGCCCGTGCCCTGCGCGAGGAGTTCCCGGTCGTACTCGGTGCGCGGCCCGTCGTGCAGCCGGTCCACCGCCGCCGCACTGAACAGCGACTCGGCGGACGCGATGAGCGCGAACGCGACGATCGTGCCGAGCAGACCGATGTTCGCCAGGTCGCCGAAGGCGTCCAGGGACGGCGGCTGGATCGACCCGAGCAGACCCTGTACCTCGACGGTGGCCACGGGCAGGTCCAGCACCAGTACGGCGAGGGTGGCGAGACCGACTGCGGCGAGCGGGCCGGGCACGGTGCGCGCCTTCGCCGGCAACCGCTTCCACAGCACGAGGACGGCGATGGTGCCGACGCCGACGGCGAGCGAGGCGAGGGCGCCGGAGCTGTCGAAGGCGCCCACGAGAGCGTCCGGCAGCCCGGCGATCTTCTCCAGGCCGGAGTCGGGCGCCTTGGTGCCGATCAACGAGTACAGCTGTCCGGCGATCAGCACCAGGCCGATCCCGGCCAGCATGCCCTCGACGACGGAGACCGAGATGGCACGGAAGTAGCGCCCCAGTTTCAGGGCGCCCATGGCGATCTGGAGCACTCCCGTGCCGAGCACGATCACGCCGAGCGCGGGCAGCCCGAACTCCTGGACCGCTTCGAAGACCAGCACGGTGAGCCCGGCCGCCGGCCCGGACACCTGGAGGCTGCTGCCCCGCATCATGCCGGTGACGAGGCCGCCGACGATGCCGGTCACGAGCCCCAGCTCGGCCGGCACGCCGGAGGCCACGGCCACGCCGACGCACAGCGGCACCGCGACCAGGAACACGACGAGGGAGGCGGCGAAGTCCTCCTTGAGGTACGGGAACTTGGTCATCGGGGTCCTCACAGGGCCTCGAAGGAATCGGTGTCGGCGCGGTGTTCGCGCACGGCACCGGTGTGGACCTCGTAGTACCAGCCGCGCACCCGCAGCCGGCCGTCCGCGAGCCGCTTCTCCACGCACGGGTAGGAGCGCAGTCGCAGCAGTTGGGCGAGGACGTGGTTCTGCACGGCCGCCGCGACGGTCGGGTCGCCGGGGTCGGCGGCCGCTGGTTCGTCGGCGGCGTGCGCGAGCCAGGCGCGCACGGCGGGGACGGAGTCGAGGTCGTCGCCGCGTACGAGCGCGCCGACGGCACCGCAGTGCGAGTGACCGCAGACGACGACGTCCTGGACGCCGAGCACCTCGACCGCGTACTCGATGGTGGCGGCCTCGCCGGTGGGGGGGTCGGAGACGTAGGGGGGAACGATGTTGCCCGCGGTGCGCAGCTCGAACAGCTGGCCCGGGCGGGCGCCCGTGATCAGGGCGGGGACGACCCGCGAGTCGGAGCAGGTGATGAACAGGACCTCGGGGGACTGGCCATCTGCGAGCTTGGCGAACTCCTCAGGGCGCTGTCCGAACGTACGGGCGTTGTCGATGAGGGGCTGCATGACGTGGTGACTCCTCCTGGCGCGCAGTGGGGGCGCGTCGGACGTGCAGGACAGGGTGGGGAAGCGCTGTTCTGCTCCGCTCTCAGCAGCGGAAGACCTGAAGTGCCGCCGGAGAGTGGGCCGTCGAGGGTCTGGACCAGTGCCGACGGATGCCGGCCGGGCCGGCGGGCCGGTGACCGGCAGCCGGGTCCGACCGGGTGCGCTCGGGCTGCGGGGGAGCCGGGTCGGCCGTGACGTTGGTGCGGTGCCGGTCGCGTGGGCGCAGCGGGTGGAAGGGGTCCTCGGGCCGACCGCAGGTGCGGGAGGTGCGGATCTCGACGCGCGAGGGCTTGGCGGACGGCTTGATTGCGGTCTGAGCCTTGGCCTCGGCGTGACGGGTTGTGTGCGCGTATGTGAAGGAAGGCGTGAGTGCGAAGAGCGGGAGCGCGAGCAGGGCGGCGGCGAGGAGGGAAACCACGGTCCGGGCCGTCGTGTCGCGGAACATGCGCCCCCTCCCGGCATCACACGTCTATAGTCCGTACCAACAGTTGGTCAACCATTGGTCAAGAAACACGTTAACCCTGCAAAGTCGTTTGCAGGGTTAACTCCGTGTTTCGAGACGAACTGCGCCTCAAAAGCGAGGGATGGGTGGCGCGAACCGGTCGTCCGGGACAGGCGGGTGCTCAGGCCGGTTCGACGAGCCCCTTGGCGTCGCGTGCCAGCGCGGTGAGGCGGGAGATCGCCCGGAAGTACTTCTTGCGGTAGCCGCCGTTCAGCATCTCCTCGCTGAACAGTCGGTCGAACGGGACTCCGGAGGCGAGCACCGGGACCTCGCGGTCGTAGAGCCGGTCGGCGAGGACGACCAGACGCAGCGCCGTCGCCTGGTCGGGGACCGCCCGCACGTCGGTGAGGCAGACCGCCTTCAGGCCCTCGGTCAGCGCGCCGTAGCGGCTGGGGTGGACCCGGGCGAGGTGGTCGAGCAGGCGCGGAAAGTCGTCGAGCGAGGACCCGGCGGTGGCGTACGCCGCCTTCGTCACCTGTTCCTCGGAGTACGGCGCCGGCGCCTCGGGCAGGCCGCGGTGGCGGTAGTCCTCGCCGTCGATGCGCAGGGCACGGAAGTGCGCGGACAGGCCCTGGATCTCGCGCAGGAAGTCGGCCGCCGCGAACCGGCCCTCACCGAGCTTGCCCGGCAGGGTGTTGGAGGTGGCCGCGAGGGCGACACCCGCCTCGACGAGCTTGCCCAGCAGTGTCGAGACCAGGACGGTGTCGCCGGGGTCGTCCAGTTCGAACTCGTCGATGCACAGCAGCCGGTGGCCGGAGAGGGTGCGCACCGTCTGCTGGAAGCCGAGGGCGCCGACCAGGTTCGTCAGCTCGACGAAGGTGCCGAACGCCTTGAGCGCGGGCTCGGCCGGAGTGGCGTGCCACAGGGACGCGAGCAGGTGGGTCTTGCCGACGCCGTACCCGCCGTCCAGGTAGACGCCGCGCGGGCCGGCCGGGACCTTCGGCGCCTTCGCCCGGCCGAAGCCGAGGAACCCCCGTTTGGCGGTACCGACGGCGTGCGCCCCGCCGAGACCCGCGGCGAAGTCCTCCAGGACTCCCACCGCCTGCGTCTGGCTGGGCTGGTTCGGATCCGGGATGTAGGTGCTGAAGCGCACCGAGTCGAAGCGGGGCGGCGGGACCATCTCCGCGACCAGCCGGTCCGCGGGGACGCGCGGCTCACGGGCGCAGAGGGACACGGGGGCCGCGTCGGCGGACGGATCGAGGCCGGGGGCGGGATGGGAGGACGACACGGTTCCCCATGGTAAGCGCCGTGCCAGACTGCCAGGCATGCGACGGCTGTTCCCTGTGACCGACCAGACAGTGGCCGACACTCCGGGTGAGGGGGGTGCGGCGCCCGGCACCCGTGAGCGGGGCCCCGACGGGCGGGAGCGAGGTTTCGAGGGGCGTGAGTGGAGCCTCGACGAGATCGCCGACGCCTACGCCTATCCGGAACCCGGCCCCGGTGAGCCCGTGCCCTGGCTGCGCGCCAACATGGTCTCCACCCTCGACGGGGCCGCCCAGCACGACGGGCGCTCCCAACCCATCTCCAACGCGACCGACATGCGCGTCTTCGGCACGCTGCGGGCGCTCGCCGATGTGGTGCTCGTCGGTGCCGAAACGGTACGGCAGGAGCAGTACCGCCCGGCACGCGCGCGAGCGGAGTTCGCGGAGCGGCGGAGGGCGGCCGGACAGGGCGCCGCTCCGGCGATCGCGATCGTCAGCGCCGGCCTGGACCTGGACTTCTCGCTCCCCCTGTTCACCTCCCCGCTGGTCCCCACCCTGATCCTGACCGGCGCGGCGGCGGCCCCCGACCGGGTCGCGGCGGCCGAGAGGGCGGGTGCCCGGGTGGTGACCGCCGGGGACGGCGTGGGCGTCGAACCCGCGCGGGCCGTCCGGGCCCTCGCCGGCCTCGGGCACACCCGGCTGCTCACCGAGGGCGGTCCCCGCCTGCTCGGGCAGCTGGTGGCCGCGGGGGTGCTCGACGAACTGTGCCTGACCGTCTCCCCGATGCTCACCGCGGGCGGCGCGCAGCGGATCGCGGGGGGACCGGCGGTCGCGGTTCCGCAACGGTTCGCGCTGGTGTCGCTTCTGGAGGAGGACGGATTTCTCTACAGCAGGTACGGCCGGGTCTGACGTCCCAGGTGGAAGGGGGTGTGACCGGGTGCGGCCGGGGAAGAGGGTGGCAACACCCCCGGAAGCCGACTTCGTCGGAATCTTCCGTTCCGGTCAGCTTCGGGTGGGCAGACTAGGACACGCAGGCCCCGTGCGAACACGGGGAAGGATGGTTTCCGCAGGGCCTGCCGGCCCGCGGAGGACTGAGGGCCACGGGGGTCCTCGAAGGAGAATGAGGCGCTGGTGTTCACAAGCGTTTTGATGATCGAGAAGGCCCTGACGTCCGCCGACGTGGAGTTCGTCACCACATTGCACGGTGACGAGCCGGTCGCCTTCCACGTACTGCTCCAGCCGCGCGGCGATCAGGCGGACCGCTTGCTGCGGGCCATCGACGACGTCGCGCTCGGCGAGCTGGACGAGGCGGCGAAGGAGGGCGGGACGCCCGAGGGCGACGAGGCCAAGGGGTTCGGGGTCCGGGCCCTGGACGTGTCCTTGCAGGCGTTGCGCGCCGCAGGCAAGGAGGCGGTGGGACGGCTGGTGGAGGACCACCCGCTGGACGCGCTGAAGGCGCTCGTCGAGGAGACCAGAGCCGACGAGGTGATCGTCCTGACCGATCCGCACTACGTCGAGGAGTTCTTCCACCGCGACTGGGCGTCGCGGGCCCGGCACAAGGTGGGGGTGCCGGTGCTGAAGCTGTTCTCGCACAGCAAGGTGTGACTGCCGGCGGCTGGGCGTGCGGTGGTCTGCCGTGGGGGTGCGGGTGGCCGGGCGGGCGGCGGTCGTAGGTGGCCGGTCGCGCCGTTCCCCGTGCCCGCCCCCTGGGTGGGCCGTGGTCGTGCTCGCGGACGAGGGGGCGGCAGGGCGAGGCGGAGCCGGTCTGACTCGCGGAGTGGAGCGCAGGCCTTGTGCCGGCGGCCGTCCGTGGCGCTCCTCGCGCCCCTGGGTCGGACGGGGCCGCCGTGCGCAATAGGGTGGGGGCGTCACCGTCGTACCGCATCTGGGAGAGACACGCATGGCACCCGGCCTTCCTTCCGCCATGGACCGACCGCACTTCATCGGCATCGGCGGGGCCGGGATGTCCGGGATCGCCAAGATCCTGGCCCAGCGCGGGGCCGAGGTGGCCGGCAGCGACGCCAAGGAGTCGGCGACCGCCGAGGCGCTGCGGGCGCTCGGGGCGACCGTGCACATCGGGCACGCCGCGGAGCACCTGGCCGACGACGCGAGCTGTGTCGTCGTGTCGTCGGCGATCCGCGCGGACAACCCGGAACTGGCCCGCGCCGCCGAGCTGGGGATCCCGGTGGTGCACCGCTCGGACGCCCTCGCCCGGCTGATGGACGGCCTGCGGCCGATCGCGGTCGCCGGCACGCACGGCAAGACCACCACGACCTCCATGCTCGCGGTCTCGCTGTCCGAGCTGGGGCTGAACCCCTCGTACGCCATCGGCGGCGACCTGGACGCGCCCGGCTCCAACGCGCTGCACGGCGACGGCGAGATCTTCGTCGCCGAGGCCGACGAGTCGGACCGCAGCTTCCACAAGTACGCCCCCGAGGTCGCGATCGTCCTCAACGTGGAGCTGGACCACCACGCCAACTACGCGTCGATGGACGAGATCTACGAGTCCTTCGAGACGTTCGCCGCCAAGATCGTGCCCGGCGGCACGCTGGTGATCTCCGCCGACCACGAGGGCGCGCGGGAGTTGACCCGGCGGGTGGAGGGCGTGCGGGTGGTGACCTACGGCGAGGCCGAGGACGCCGACGTACGCGTGCTGTCGGTGGTGGCCCAGGGACTGAAGAGTGAGGTCAGCGTCCTGCTGGACGGGCAGCAGCTGACCTTCGCGGTCTCCGTGCCCGGCCGTCACTACGCGCACAACGCCGTCGCCGCGCTCGTGGCCGGCGTCTCACTCGGAATCCCCGCCGCCGAGCTGGCACCCGCCCTGGCCGCCTACACCGGCGTCAAGCGCCGCCTCCAGCTCAAGGGCGAGGTGGCCGGTGTACAGGTCATCGACTCCTACGCGCACCACCCGACGGAGATGACGGCCGACCTGGAGGCGATGCGTGCCGCCGCCGGCGACGCCCGCATCCTCGTCGTCTTCCAGCCGCACCTGTTCTCCCGTACCCAGGAGCTGGGCAAGGAGATGGGGCAGGCGCTGGCCCTCGCGGACGGCTCCGTGGTCCTCGACATCTACCCGGCCCGCGAGGACCCGATCCCGGGCGTGACCAGCGAGCTGATCATCGACGCGGGGCGGGCCGCGGGCGCCGCGGTGACGCCGGTGCACGACAAGGACGAGGTGCCGTCGCTGATCGCGGGAATGGCCGGGCCCGGTGATCTCGTTCTCACCATGGGCGCGGGTGACGTGACGGACCTGGGCCCGCGCATCCTGGACCGTCTCGCACAGAAGTAGAGGGGTTGCCTTCATGCCGTACGACGTCGAAAAGCCCGACGAGCAGTGGCGGGCGGAGCTGACCCCGGCCGAGTACGCCGTACTGCGCCAGGCCGGGACGGAACCCGCGTTCGTCGGTGAGTACACCGACACCAGGACGACCGGCGTCTACTCCTGCCGGGCCTGCGGCGCCGAACTGTTCACCTCCGAAACCAAGTTCGAGTCCCACTGCGGGTGGCCTTCCTTCTTCGACCCGAAGGACAGCGACGCGGTGGAGCTGATCGACGACCGCTCGCACGGCATGGTGCGGACCGAGGTGCGCTGCGCGCGCTGCGGCTCGCACCTCGGCCACGTCTTCGAGGGGGAGGGGTATGCCACCCCCACCGACCAGCGGTACTGCATCAACAGCATCTCGCTGCGGCTGACGCCGACCGAGGGCTGACACCCGCCGGAGACCCGGCACGCCTCACAGCACCTTCCGCTGGACCAGCGCCGACAGCACCAGCATCCCGGGCAGCAGGGGGAGCCAGACCGTCAGGACGCGGTAGCCGATCACGGTGGTCGTGGCGAGGGCGAGGGGGGTGCCGTAGCCGGCGAGGGTGAGGACCAGGGCCGCGTCGATCGGGCCGATGCCGCCGGGGGCGGGGACCGCGCCCGCGACGGTGCCGGCGGCAAGGAACGCCAGGACCAGTTGGGGCCAGGACAGCGGGACGCCCAGCGCGGTGCCCACCGAGGCGACCACGCACGCCTGGAGCAGGGGCGCCGCCATCGCCCCTCCCCACAGGGGGAGGAAGCGGCCGGGGCGGGTGTGCAGATGCCGGGCGTCGGTGAGGGCCGTCCGGCAGAAGTCCAGCGCCGGGCGGCGCAGCGGCCTCACCAGCGACAGGACGACCGCCGCCGCGGCGGGCACGAGGAGGACGCCGCCGACGGCGAGGACCAGGGTCCGCCCGTCCGGGAGAACGGTGACGGGCGGTACGGCCGTCGGGGCGGCCAGGAGGAACACGAGCAGCAGCGGGGTCTTCGCCAGGGCTCTGACCAGGGAGTACAGCGCGATCGAGGTGGTCGCGCGGGAGAGCGCGACGCCTTGGCGCAGCAGGAAGCGGACGGTGACCGCGTGGGCGCCGATGCTCGCGGGCAGCAGGTGGTTGGCGGCGTCCGCGGCGATCTGGGAGGCGAGCAGCAGGCCCTTGGGCAGCCGGTCGGGGACCGCGCCCTGGCGGACACACGCGGCGGCGACCCAGCCCAGGCAGGTGAAGACGAGCCCGGCCAGCAGCCACCAGGGGTCGGCGGTGGTGAGGCGGGCGGCACCGTCGTGGACGGCGTTCCAGTCGACCGCCGCCCAGATCCCGAGCAACAGCAGCGGCAGCAGGCTCAGGGCGCGGCGGGCGGTGGCGGAGCCGAGGGCGCGCCGGGCGGGTGAGGCGGGCGGCGGGGGGTGGTCGTCCGCGCGGGGCAGCGGGGAGGCGGGACCGTCGAGCGGCATCAGGGGCACGGCAGACGGCGTCCTTCCGCGTCACGTCCGCGCGCGGCGGGGCGACGGATCGGGGCGGGCCCGCCCGGCGTGTCCCCGCCGCCCGAGGCGGGCACGGCACCGCGGCGGGTGCGGGCGGGCCGGCGGCGACGGCCGGCGGGAACTCGTCGGGTGGACCCTGGGCGGGCCAGGGGACGGGCGGAGACGTTCCCCTCCGGTGTGACGGTGCGGTGTCCGCACGTCGACGGCGCGCGGACGGAGGGGTGACGGAGGTGCTGTGGAATGTCTGCCCGGCGCACGGGCCGCTCACCCACGGGGCGCGCGGCTGGTGTCGATGCTCCCCCGCTCGCGCGCGGGCACCGTGCCGCGTGGCCCCGGCTCGCCACGGAGATCTGCCCACCGGAGCGGACGATCGAGCGGCACGCCCGCACGTCGAGAGCCGCCTGGCACGGATCGAGGCATGCGCCCGGCAGGCGCGGCGGCCGGTGGGGGTCTGCTGATCCGGTGAGGGCCGCGGCTGGCCGCCCCGCGCGTCAAAACCCCGCCGCACAAGCGGTCTAGACTCTCCCCGCAACGGCCCGGAACGTGCGTGGTCGAGAGCGGACAGACACGGCCAGACCCGAAGGGTATTCGGCGTTTTGATACGGATAGATTCAGTCACCAAGCGGTACCCGGACGGCACGGTGGCGGTCGACCGCCTCTCCCTCGAGATACCGGACCGCGCGATCACCGTCCTCGTCGGCCCCTCGGGATGCGGCAAGACGACGACTCTGCGCATGATCAACCGGATGGTCGAACCGACCGAGGGCACCATCCTCATCGACGGCGCCGACAGCCGCCAGCAGCCGGTCAACACCCTGCGCCGTTCCATGGGTTACGTCATCCAGAACGCCGGTCTCTTCCAGCACCGCACGATCGTCGACAACATCGCCACCGTGCCGCGGCTGCTCGGGTGGAGCAAGGACAAGTCACGCGCCCGCGCCCGCGAGTTGATGGAACGCGTCGGCCTCGACGCCTCGCTCGCCAAGCGCTACCCCCACCAGCTCTCCGGGGGACAGCAACAGCGGGTCGGGGTCGCGCGTGCCCTCGCCGCCGACCCGCCCGTCCTGCTGATGGACGAGCCGTTCTCAGCCGTCGACCCGGTCGTCCGCAAGGGACTCCAGGACGAACTCCTGCGCATCCAGGACGAGTTGGGAAAGACCATCGTCTTCGTCACGCATGACATCGACGAGGCCGTCAAGATCGGCACGATGGTCGCCGTGCTGCGCACCGGTGGCCGCCTCGCCCAGTTCGCGCCACCCGCCGAACTCCTGTCGAGCCCCGCCGACGCGTTCGTCGAGGACTTCCTCGGCGCCGACCGAGGCATCCGGCGCCTGTCCTTCTTCTCCTCCTCCGGACTCGACCTGCTCACCGCGCCGATCGTCGCCGTCGACGCCACCGCCGAGCAGATCGCCGCCCGTGCGGGCGCCGGAGCGCCCTACCTCCTCGTCACCGACCTCGACGGCAGGCCCCTCGGCTGGAGCGAGCCGGACCGGCTCACCGCGGGTGGTGTCGACGCCAGCCGACTGCTGTCCCACGGGCGGCCGTTCGTGGCCGGACAGGACTCGCTGCGGGCCGCCCTCGACTGCGCGGTGCTCTCGCCCACCGGTTGGGCGGTCGCCGTGGACGGCGAGGGCCGGGCGGCCGGAGTCGTCTCCCAGCAGGCCATCGGAGAGGCGATCCGCGGCGCCCACGAGGACAGCGTCAGCCGGCCCAAGGCCCTGCGATGAGCGGCTTCTTCGACATCCCCAGCGACCTCCAGCACAGCTGGTGGGGACTCATCGGACTGCACCTGCGCGAGGCGCTGCTGCCCGTTCTGGCCGGCCTGCTCCTCGCCCTCCCGCTCGGCCAACTCTGCGTGCGGATGCGCTGGTTGTACGCGCCGGTGCTGTGGGTGACCACCGTGCTGTACGCCATCCCGTCGCTGGCCTTCTTCGTCGTGCTCATCGACTACACCGGCCAGACCGAGCTGACCGTGATGATCCCGCTGACCGTGTACAGCATGGTCGTGCTGGTCCCCGCGATCGTCGACGCGGTGCGCTCGGTGCCGCAGGAGACCCTCGCCGCCGCGACCGCCATGGGCTTCGGTCCGGTACGCCGCTATCTCCAGGTGCAGTTGCCGATCGCCGTGCCGGCGATCATCGCCGGGCTGCGGGTGGCCACCGTCTCCAGCATCAGCCTCGTCAGCGTCGGCACCCTCATCGGCAACCAGGGCGCCCTCGGCAACCTCCTCCACGACGCCAACATCTACAACCGTCCCGAACTCGCCTGGAACGCCGTCATCACCATGGCCGTCCTGGCGATGCTCGCCGACGCCGCGCTGGTTGCCGTACGCATCCTGCTCACTCCCTGGATGCCGAGCGGTGCCGGCCGCCGCACGACGCCCAGACCCGCCGGCACCCGGCCCGTGCCGGCCGAGCCCGCCCTGAAGGACGCAGCCCGGTGAACGTACTCGACTTCGTCAGCGCCTTCTTCAGCGACAGCGCCCACTGGCAGGGCTACGACGGCATCCCGACCCGCCTGAGCGAACATCTCGGGTACACGCTGGAGGCGCTCGCCTTCGCCGCCGTGATCGGGCTGCCGGTCGGCCTGGTCACCGGCCACTACGGCCGTGGCGGCAACGCCCTCTCCCTCATCGCCACGGCCGGCCGGGCCCTGCCCACCTTCGGTCTGCTGGTGCTGATGACGATGCTGCTCGGCTTCGGCATGCTGCCCGTGATGATCCCCCTGGTCGTCCTCGCCGTGCCGCCCATCCTGGTCACCACCTACGAGGCCATGCGCTCCGTCGACCCGTCCCCGGTGGATGCCGCACGGGGCATGGGCATGGCGGAGACGCGGATCCTCCTCCAGGTGGAACTGCCGGTCGCCCTCCCACTGATCCTCGGCGGTCTGCGCTCGGCCGCCATCCAGATCGTCTCCACCGCCACGATCGCCGCGTACGTCAGCCTGGGCGGCCTCGGCCGATACATCATCGACGGCCTCTACCAGCGCGACTACGAGAAGGTCGTCGGCGGCGCCACCCTCACCGCCGGCATGGCCCTGGCCACCCTCGCGGTGTTCTGGGCGGTCAGCAAGGTGACGGTGTCGCCGGGGGTGCGCGGAAGCGCGTAGCGGTCAGGCCGTCGGGGTGGGCCGTACCGCGGTCGCGTCCACCTCGAACAGCGTTGCCGGCTGGGCCGGCACGGCCACCGGCCTCGCCGTGCGCCGAGCCGGCGTGGCGGCAGCCGGAGGGCGTCGGTTCGTGCGGGGCGGGCGGGGCGGTGAGTGCGCGCGTCGCGGTGCTCGTGCGGGGCACGACGCGCTCGACGGTCACGGGAGTCGGCGCGCTGCCCGGACCGCCGCGCCCGTCACCCCTGCGACCGTGCCAGCGCCTGCTCCAGGACCACCAGCAGCGCGTCCCGCACCGAGCCGCGCTCGCGGGCGTCGAAGACCAGGACCGGGACCCCCTCGGACACGTCGAGGGCCCAGCGGACCTCGTCCAGTCCGTGCTCGACGTGACCGTCGAAGGCGTTCACGGCGACGGCGAACGGGATCCCCTTGTGCTCGAAGTAGTCGACGGCGGCGTAACAGTCGTCGAGGCGGCGGGTGTCCACGATGACGAGCCCGCCGACCGCGCCCTCCACGATGTCGTCCCACATGAACCCGAACCGCTCCTGTCCTGGCGTGCCGAACAGGTACAGCTTCAGGGTCGGATCGATGGTGATGCAGCCGAAGTCCATCGCGACCGTGGTGGTGGTCTTGTGCGGGGTGTGGCTGAGGTCGTCCACCCCCGCCGCCACTTCGGTGATGGCGGCCTCGGTGGTCAGCGGCTCGATCTCGGAGATCGCGCCGACGGCGGTGGTCTTGCCCACGCCGAAGCCGCCCGCGATCACCAGTTTCACCGGCAGCGGCGGTCGTACGGCCGCCTGACCGGCGAATCGGCCGACAAGCGGTTCAGTCGGAGTCACGGAGTACCCCTCGGGAGTCGGGGATGGCCCGCAGGCCATCGATAACCCTGCGCAGGACGGACGCGTCATGGGTGACGCCGGAGTCGGGCACGTGCACCGACAGCTGCCCGGCCGCGCGCAGGTCCTCGGCGAGGACCCGCACCACGTTCAGGTGCAGTCGCAGCCGGGCCGCGATCTCCGCGATCGACTGCGGCTGCCGACAGGCGGCGACGATGTCGTGCCGTTCGAAGGAGAGCCGGTCGAGCGCGGCGAGTCCGGTGGCGGTGGTCACCAGTTGGGTCTCCACGGGCATCGGCCGGCCGGTCGCGGCCTCGCCCGCGCCCGCCACCCGGCCGGCGGTGACCAGGAAGGGCCGGACGGCGGACGCCGGGCCGACGGGTGCGACGCCGTCCTCGTCGGCGCCGCGCGGAGTGCGGCCGTCCGCCATCGGTGGTTGCTTTCCTCTCTGGACCGCCGGTGAGCGCTCAGCGCGACCTGGTGGCGCCGACGCTGTTCTTCAGCTCCAGCACGAGCTGCGGGCTGAGCGCGGTGCCGGCGCGGTTGGCGAACACGGTCATCTCGTAGGCGATGTTGCCCAGCTTGGCCTCCTTGTCGGTGACCACGCCGAGCACGGCGCCGCTGCCGATCGCGGAGACCAGCACATGGCCGCCCTCGAGGTCGATGATGACCTTGTTCAGGGCGCCCAGGCCGTAGTTGCCGGAGGCGCCGGCGGCCAGACTGGTGATGCCCGAGACGATCGCGGCCAGCCGCTCGGAGTCGGCGTGCTCGCGCAGCTCCGACACGGCGATCAGCAGGCCGTCGGTGGACACCGCGATGGCGTCCACGACCCCGGCCGTCTCGGTGGCGAAACGGCTGAGCAGCCAGGTGAAGTCGGCTGCGGCGGCCCGCAGGTCGGTCGGCGTGGCGTCTCCCGCGGGAATGCCACCTGTCGACGTGCTCACTGCTCGGCTCCTTCCGGAAGGTGGTTCTGGTGGTGCGTGTTGTTCCGGTCGTCGGTTCGGTGGTCGGTCGTACGGTCGTCGCGCCCGGCGTCACCGGGGAGGGCGGAACCGTCGTAGGTGGGGCGAGGGTGCTCGCCGGTGTCGCGGTGGGCGCGTTGCACGGCCGCCTCGAACTCCTCCAGCGCGCTGCGCACGGCGTCCGCGTCGGCCGGCGGGGGCGCCGACCGTCGCGCGGCCTGCCGGGCGGCGGCCTCCGCGGTGGTCCGCAGCGTCGCCCCGCGGACCCGGCGGCGGAGCGGACGGGCGCCGTCGGGGGCGGGGTCCGCCGCCGGGCGCGGCACGCCCGCACCGTCGGGGGTGCCGTCGTACGCGCCGGCCGTGTGGTCCTCGGCGCCGGGCACGGTGTCCCCGGCGCGGGCCTCGGGGCGTACGGCGCCGCCGGCCGGCCCGGTGTCCGAGGTTTCGGTACGGGCGTGCGGCGCGGACTCCGGCGTACGGTCGTGGACCGTCAATTCCTCGGTACGGGTGCCGGCGGCGGGGGAGGACCTCGCGTCGGCCTCGGCGGTCCCTCGCCGGGGCACCCGGCGGGGGAGCGGGACCGGGTCCTGGTGGTCCACCGCCGCCCAGGCCGGCACGGACGCCGCCCGGGAGGGGCCGCCCGACGGGGCCGGGGCCGACGCCGTGGGGGAGTCCGGCGCACCCGGCGGTACCGCGGCTGTCGTACCCGGTGCCGTACTCGTCGTACCGGGTGCCGTGGACACCGTCGTACCGGACGGGAGCGCCGCCGTCGCCGGTGCCGCTGCCTGGAGGGTCGCGCCGCCCAGTGTCAGGAGCAGGGGGGAGGGGATGGCGACCTCCGCCGTCACGCCGCCACCCGGGGTGCGGGTGAGGGTGACGTCGATCTCCCAGCGGCGGGCCAGCGCGCCGACCACGAACAGGCCCAGCACCTTCGTGGGAACGAGGTCGAGGCGTTCGCGGCGCACCAGGCGGGCGTTCTCCTCGGCGAGACGCTCGGCACTCATGCCCAGGCCGTGGTCGGCGACGGTGATCGTCGCGCCGTCGTCCCCGGGCCGGACCCGCACCTCGACGGGGCTGCCCTCGGGGGAGAACAACACGGCGTTCTCCAGGAGTTCGGCGATCATCAGGGTCAGGTCGCCGATGATGTCGGGCTCGACCATGACCTCGGTGCCGGCGTACAGCTGCACGCGCTGGAAGCCCTCGATCTGGCCGAGCGCGGCGCGGACCACGTTGGTGAGCGCGGCCGGACCGGAGTCGAGAACCGTTTCGCGGATTCCGGCCAGCAGCATCAGGCTGTCGGCGTTGCGGCGCAGGCGGACCGCGATGTGGTCGATGGAGTAGAGGCGTTCGAGCAGCGCCGGATCGGTCTCGCCACGCTCCACCGCGTCGATCAAGGCCAGTTGGCGGGTCGTCAGGTTGCTGACCCGGCGTCCCACGTTGCCGAACATCTCGGCGACGTTGCGCCGGCTGAGTACTTGGCGCTCCAGCAGCGCGGCCGCGGTCGTCTGGACGTTGTTGAAGGCCTCGGCGAGCGCGCCGATCTCGTCGTCGGCGGTGACCGGCAGCTCGCGCAGCCGCGGCGGCCCGCTCTCCTCGGCGTCGTCGTCGGCCACTCGGGCCAGCTCGCGCCCGGCGACGTCGGCGACCTCCTGCGCGGCCCCGGTCAGGGCCAGCACCGGGCGGATCACGGAGCGGCGCACCAGGGCCGCCAGCGCGATCCACACGGCGAAGCCCAGCAGCGCCAGGCTCAGCAGCAGACCCGCGCGCCACGCGGCGCTGGAAGCGGCGGCGTCGGCGCGGTCGGCGATCTGGTCGATGAGCGAGCCCGTGATCCTCAGCCGGGTCTCGGCCTGCTCGTTGTAATGGTGGTAGGAGTCCAGCGCCTCGCGGAACGCGACGCGGATCTCGGTCCTGGAATCGGCCTGCAACGTGCTCGGGTCGACGGCGAGCTCGGCGTAGTGCCGGCCGATGACGGCCTGGGCCGAGTTGTGCTCGATGTCGCCGAGCAGGGCGGTCTGCGCCTCGGTGGCGAACCGGGCGAATCGTTCGGCCTGATAGGTGTACAGCTCGTGGGAGCCGACCGCGCCGGTGAACTCGATGAGGGCGTTGCTGTCGCCGGTGCGCGCGGAGAACACGCCGGTCTCGTAGGCGCCGTGGGCGGCGTCGGCACGCAGCAGCGAGTCGAGCAGGCTGCCGGTGAAAGTGGTGGCGAGGGAGGTGTTGCGGTCGAGGCCGAGACCGTCGATCAGTCCGTCGGCGGCGCCGGAGTAGGCCGGGTCGATGTTGTCGGCGGGCAGATAGCCCTGCTCGATGGTGTCCCGCAGGCCTGCCAGGCCCTCGACCTCGCGCAGCGCCTGCGCCTCGGTGTCCGGCAGCCGGTCGCCGAAGGTGTCGCGCACCTTCTTGACCTGAGTGTCGACGGCGAGCTGGGCGACCCGGTAGGCGGAGGTGGAGGGCGTACCCCCGTCGAACGAGGCCTCGTAGCGCACCGAGAGCAGGACGGCCTGCTGGTGCTCGGCCTGCACGTCGGCCACCAGCCGGGCGACCTGGGCGCTGTCCCGGACCAGGCGAGCCGCCGACTCGGAGTGGTTGGACTCCTGCACCAGCTCGGCGATGATCCACGTCAGCAGCAGGGCGATCACCGTCAGCGGGACGCCGACGAGGACGTTGAGCTTGCGCTGGAAGGGCCACCGGTCGGCGAAACCCCGCAGACCCCGGCGTACGGACGAGACCGCCGACCGTCGGGGTCCCCCCTGCTCGTGCTGCTCGTGAGAAGCCGAGAGACGGGCGGAGGGCGCGTCCACCTCGGTCGTGGACACCAGGCCTCCTTCATGAGGTCGTGCGCACCGCGACGCACGCTTCTGTCCGATTGTGATCCACGTTTTCGGCGACATGGCCGGGTGCGCGACGACGCCACGAGTAATGCCTCGTGGCCTCGGAGCGGCCCCCCGCACACCGCTGTGGCCGACGCCAACTCCGGCGACACTATCGCCTCTTCGATCGATCAAGCGCGTGGCCCTACGTCAAGAATCCATTACAAACCGCTGTCCCGCGGGTGTCGTAGTGGCCTTTTCTCCTTCACAAACCGACACAACCGCCCGCGCATCGAAGCCAATCGGTAACCCGGTGGCACTTGACTGACGGAGAACGCGCTGGATTGGATCAGGTGGAGCGTTCGTTCTCTCCACCAACCTCCGAGCCCGGAACGGCAGACGTGACTTCCAACGCCCACAGCAGCAGGTCCTTCAGGAACCACCCAGGCGCGGCGGCCGTCGCGCTCGCCGCGATGACGGCCCTGCTGGCGGGTTGTTCCTCCGACGACACCGACCCGCTCTCCGAGGACAAGGCGGCCGGCGACACCGTCGTCGTCGGCTCCAACAACTTCGCCGAGAGCATCCTGCTGGCCGACATCTACGGCGAGGCCCTCAAGGCCAAGGACATCAAGGTGTCCTACAAGCCCAACATCGGCAGCCGGGAGACCACGTACGGCCTGCTCAAGAACGGTTCCATCACCGTCCTGCCCGAGTACAACGGCTCGCTGCTGGCGTACCTCGACGCCAAGGCCGAGCAGAAGTCGCTCGAGGCCGTCAACGCCGCCGCCAAGGCCAAGCTCGACCCGAAGCTGACCCTGCTTGAGTCCTCGCCCGCCGAGGACAAGGACTCCGTCACGGTCAACGCGGACACCGCGAAGAAGTACAACCTCACCGCGCGGTCCACGCTCGCCGACCTCAAGGACATCGCCCCCGAACTGGTCCTCGGGGGTTCACCCGAGTTCCAGACCCGGCAGCAGGGCATGGTCGGACTGGAATCGGTGTACGGACTGAAGTTCAAGACCTTCAAGGCCCTGGACGCCGGCGGTCCGCTGACCCAGGCCGCGCTGAAGAAGAACACCGTGCAGGCCGCGGACGTCTTCACCACGGACCCGACCATCACCAAGGAGAAGTTCGTCGTCCTCCAGGACCCGGAGAACCTCTTCGGTTTCGCGAACGTGACACCGCTGGTCTACAAGAGCGGGCTCTCGCAGAAGGGTGTCGACGCGCTCAACGCGGTCTCCGCCAAGCTCGACACCAAGACGCTGCTGGACCTGGACTCCCAGGTGCAGCTGGAGAGCAAGGACCCGCTGGACGTCGCCAAGGCCTGGCTGAAGTCCGTCGGCCTGGGCTGACCCGCCCGCGTTGGACACGACAGCACTTCCGGTCGTCCTGAACGGCACCACCCTCACCGTCGGCGAGCTGATCGCGCTCGCCGACGGTGCGGCCGTGCCCGTGACGGCCCCCGAGGCACGCGAGCGGGCCGTACGTTCCTTCCGCGCCGGACGCGAACTGGCCGCCGCCGGCCGGCTGTACGGTCGTGGCACCGGTGTCGGCGCCCAACGCGCGGTGTCCGTCGACCCGGACGACGAGGCAGCGCACGGCCTGCGCGTACTGCGCAGCCACGCGGGTGGGGCGGGGGCGCTGCTGCCCGCCCGGCAGATCCGCGCGATGCTCGCGATCCGCGCCAACCAACTCCTGGCCGGCGGCTCCGGCATCCACCCCGCCTTCATCGACGCCCTCGTCGAGGCCCTCCGCCTGGGCGTCCACCCGGCCGTCAACGAATACGGTTCGGTAGGCACGGGCGACCTGACGGCCCTGGCCCAGACGGGCCTGACCCTCCTGGGCGAAAGGCCCTGGCTGGACAGCGGGTTGAACAACCCGTCCGGGGCGGACAGGCCGGACCGGACGGGCAGCGTGCCCGAGGCCCGCACCGGCGGCGGGCACGAGGGAATCGCGGGCAGCGGTGGCGAGAGCCCGCCCACCGTGGACCGCGGCTCGCCCGACGGCGACATCACCTCGGTCGACGGCGCGTCCGGGGCGCGGTCCTCGAGGACGGCGCAAGGGCCAGGGCCAGAGAGCCTCTCCGACCCGCGCGGGAGCGCGCCCGAGGGCGGCCCCGCGCCTCGCGGCGGCACGCCGGGAATCCGGCCGGCGGGAGCCGGTACGGCACGCGACGGCGGGCCCGTGCCTGCCGGGACGGCGGCGGTGGGTGTGCCCGAGACCGTGCCTGCCGGGACGGCGGCGGTCGGTGTGCCCGAGACCGTGCCTGCCGGGACGGCGGCGGTGGGTGTGCCCGAGACCGTGCCTGCCGGGACGGCGGCGGTCGGTGTGCCCGCGCGGACCGGTCCCGCGTCCCGAGCCCTCCCCGCCCCCGTGGTCCTGCACCCGGGGGACGCGCTCGCGTTGCTCAGCAGCAACGCGCTCGCGCTGGGGCAGGCCTCGCTCGGTCTGCACGAGGTGGACCGGTTGCTGCGGGCCACACACGCCGTGGCCGCTCTGTCGCTGGCCGCGGTCGGCGGGTCGGCCGAGGCGTACGCCGCGCCCGTGCACGCGCTGCGGCCCTACCCCGGCGGGGCCCGTGCGGCAGGGGAGGTGCGGCGCCTGCTCGGGCTGCCGGACCGGCCGGAGAACTCGGGGCGCCGCATCCAGGACCCGTACGGCTTCCGTGCCTTCCCCCAGGTCCACGGCTGTGCCCTCGACGCGGCGGAACGACTGCGCGAGGTCGTCGAGGTGGAGATCAACTGCCCTTCGGAGAATCCCCTCGTGGCCCTCGACGGCACCGCGGCCTACCACCACGGCGGCTTCTTCGCCGCACCCCTGGGTCACGCCCTGGAGACGGTCAGCCTCACGCTGTTGCAGACCGCCCAGCTCTCGGCGGCGCGCCTGGCCGCGCTCGGCGATCCCGGTCTCACCGGCCTGTCCGCCTTCCTCGCCGTCGGCCCGGCCAGCAGCTCGGGCACGATGATTCTGGAGTACACCGCCAACTCGGCCCTGGCGGAGCTGCGTTCGTGCGCCGCTCCCGCCTCCGTCGGGCACGCCGTCCTGTCGCACGGGCTGGAGGAGGCGGCCAGCTTCGCGGGCCAGGCCGCCCGTCAGACGCTGCGCGCGGCGCAGGCGTACCGCACGGTCCTCGGCTGCGAACTGGTCGCGTCCGTCCGGGCGTTGAGAATGCACCCCGGGCCTCCGGCGGTGGCCGCCTTCACCCTGGCGGCGGGCGCCCTGCCCGACGGCACCGACGACCGCCCGCTGACCGGAGATCTGACCGCGGCGAGCGAACTTCTGCCGTTGCTGGCGCAGTTGTGAGCACCGTTACCGCCATCCGACTACCCTCGTCGGTCATGAACAGGCGGCGGCAGAAGAAACTGGCCACGAAACTCGTCACGGCGGCGTTGCTCGACGAGGGCGCCCGCGTCGACGCACTGCTGCGGGCCGGTGCGGACCCGGCGGCGGCCGACCGCGACGGCACCACCGCGCTGTACCTCGCCTCCGTCCAGGGCAACGCCGGCATCGCCCGACGGCTGCTGGAGGCCGGCGCCCCGCCCGACGCGGAGAGCGCCGGAGCCGGCTCCGAGGGAACCCCGCTGTGCGCGGCCGCCTGCTGGGGGCACACCGAGACCGCCCGTGTCCTGCTCGCCCACGGCGCCGACCCCGGCCTGCGCGAGGACCGGGGCACGGGCTGGACGCCGCTTCAGTGGGCGCAGCGAGGGCCGCACCCCGAGGCGATCGCCGTACTGCTCGCGGCGGGGGCGGCCGCTTCCCCGCCGGCGGGACGCCGGTGGAAAAGGGACCGGGAGTGATCCCGTCGACGGTGGATCGTGCCCGGCCCCCGCGGTGAGCCCGGCGGAGCCCCGCTCAGGCGGGTTCACCGGCCTGCGCCAACGGCGGCTGATCAGCCGCCCGCGCCTCCTCGCGCCGCTGCCTGCGGAATCCGCGCGGCTCCTGGTCCGGCAGCCACCCGAAGGTCAGGCAACTGCCCACGACCCCGAGGAGCAGACCGACGAAGAAGCCCCCGAGGTTCGAGGTGGGCCACGTCCCGAGGGACAGCAGCACGCCGATGATCGAGTAGAACAGCCGCTGCGTCGGGTTGAACAGGATCAGCAGCCCGATCAGCACCATCAGGGTCGGCAGGAGATAACCCGCCAGGCCCTGCATACCGATGTGCAGGATCACCGGAAGCGGTGCCTTCATGGTCACCAGGATCTCCGCGCCGCCCAGGACGAGCAGCAGCCCGCCCGGGAAGGGACGGCGCGCGGTCCACCGTCGGAAGCGGTTCACCGCGGGCAGCCCTCGCCCCCGAACCGCATGTGCAGGTCGGGCAGCTTGAACACGGCGGCGGTGGCGGCGTAGTTGTGCTGGTACAGGTTGTTGATGACGACCTTCTCCGCCTGCTGGCCGTAGACGCCCGGCATGCCGCGGGTGTCGACCTTGTCGAAGGTGCTGGCGTCGCGGCCGATCTCGATGTTGTTGAACGCGGCGTCGCCGGTGATGTCGTCCGAGTCGATCGCCAGGTTCTCCACGCTCACCCTGTCGCCCTTGTCGCCGGCGGTGAGGACGAGCTGGACACCGCCGAGGTCGACGCTCTGGCACAGGCTGGTCAGCTTGCCCGACTTCACCACTGACGTGACGACCAGGACCTGACCGCCGGTGTCGCCCTCGTTGGGGCTGTTCTCGATCATGTGGTCCAGCGAGCCGAACTGTGCGAATCCGTTTCCCTCGAGCTTGTCGGCGGTCACCACGAACGGCATGCCGGAGATCGCGAACTGCACACCGAGGGCCCCCTGGGCGGTGAGCACCGCGAGGCCTGCGGCGACGAAGGTGGCGGGCACGGCCATCACGGCGGCCCGGCGCAGCCGGACCCGGCCGCGCCTGTCTGCGGAACCGCTTGCCGGGTTCCCGGTGTTCTCGGCGGACGATGTGACGTCCGAGGACGAGGCCATGTCTGCTCCCATAGGCATAGTCATGCGGGTTGGGCTTCAGTGGCGCGTTGTCCTGGCGCGGACAGCGGCTACCGCGCACGTCGCCTCACAACTCCCGGAAACTGCAAGGGCTTTCTCATTACGCGTCAGTAGCCAACGAGGAAGTTACCGATGGTTACACCCCAGGGTCAAGGGAGATGTGGAAATGGGGTGTGGGAAGCGTGCGGCTGTCGGCCGACATGTTCGGCGCTCTCTCCGCATATATCTGCGCACCCGGCAACTTCGGTGAGAGGCCTTGACTGTGACGAACCATCAGGTCTACAACTCTCGGTGACTCAGCCCGGATCCGTGGCGCCGGATCCGTAGCGCGGCGAGCCGCTCTCCGCGCTCCCGGACCCCCGGTCCGGCCGTCCGCGAAACCGACGGCCGGACCCCCGTCGGTACGGGTACGACCTGCCCGGGCATCCAGCACGGGCACCTCACGCGCCCCGAGTCCGATTCCCACCCGGCGCCGCCACGGCCGCTTCCCCCTGCGGCTGTGCCCGCCGCCACCTCCCTGCCGGTCCGTCACGTACGGAGAAGGCGTGCCGGGCCGGCACCGGTTCGGGCGTCGACTCGCGTTCCGCGACTCCCCTGAGCACACCCCTCTCGGAACACCTCCCAGAAACCTCTGGGGCACCCCCACTCGAGAAAACGAGGCACCCGCATGCGCACTCGCCCTCTCCTCGCCCTCGCCGGTACCGTTGCCGCCCTCTCGCTGACGGCGGCCACCCCGGCCTCCGCGGCCGGCCCGGCCGTCCTCACCACCGCCAACGGCGACGTCGCGGTCGGTGACGTCCTCACCGCCTCCCTCGCCGGTGGCACCAACGCCACCCTCTACTCCTCCGCCACCGGGACCAGTGGCGTCTCCTGCGCCTCGTCGGGCTTCACCGCCACCGTCACCGGCAACCCCACCGCTCCCGGCACGGCCACCGAGTCGCTCACCGCGCACACCTTCGGCAACTGCTCCGCGAACGTCCCGGGCGTGCTCGGCGTCACCAGCATCACGGTCAACAACCTGCCGTACTCCACGGCCGTGTCCTCCGCCGGCGCCGTCACCGTGACCCCGGCGGCCGGTTCCACCATCCAGACGACGGTCGTGCTGCGCACCCTCCTCGGCAGCATCAGCTGCGTCTACCGGGCGCCCAGCCTGACCGGCGTGGCGAGCAACGCCGACAACAGCATCACCTTCACCGGTCAGCAGTTCACCAAGGCGTCCGGCTCGTCGCTGTGCTTCGCCAACGGCTACTTCACCGCCAAGTACGCCCCGGTGACCGACGCGGGCGCCGTCGTCACCGTCAACTGATCGTCGGGGGGAGGTTCAGCGACCGGTTCGGACCCCGGCCCGCGAAGCGAGCCGCAAGCTGCTCCGGGACCGGTCCGGAAAGGGGCTGAGGCAACGGTTCAGCGCCGTCGTAGGCGCAGTACCAGGGTGGCGCCGCCGGTGAGCACCAGCACCGTCGCGGCGCCACCCGCCAGCAGCGGCGCGGACGGCCCGGAGCCGGCCCCGGAGGCGGAGGCCACCGGGGTGCTCGCGGGAGTCGCGGCGGCCGGCGTGCCGGTGGCCGGCGCCGCTCCCCGTGCGGGGGCGGCGGACGTCGTCGTACCGGCCGCCCTACTGGCCGAAACCGAGGGGTCGGCGGACGGGGGCCTCGTCGATGCGGTGCCCGTTGCCGCCGACGGCGAGGACGCCGCCGCGGCCTTCTCCGGGAACACCACGTCCGAGCACGAGTAGTAGGTGTCGGGCGTCCCGCTGTTCTGCCAGACCGTGTACAGCACCTGACGTCCCGTGCGGTCGGCGGGCAGCTCGGCCGTGAGCCGGTAGGCGCCGTCCCGCAGTGCCGGGTCCGTCACCTGGGCGAACGGCCGATCGGGGAGATCGTCCCAGGTCAGCGGCTGGGACGGGTCGTATCCCGGCTTCGTCAGGTAGAACCTGAACGTGCCCTTGTGCGGGATCGTCGAGACATACGTCATGCGCAGTGTCCCGCCCGGCGTGAGGCGGGTCGACGGCCAGTCGGAGCGCGCGAGGTCCAGTCCCCGGTAGGCCGGCAGGCCGCCGCTGCACAACCGCCCGTCGGGAATCGTGCTCCGGTCGCGGCCGCCGACGTTCGCCACCCGCAGGTTGTCCCAGGCCGTGAAGGGCGCTCCGTTGGCGGCCACGGCCGCCCGACAGGCGGCGGACCCGGACGGCGGACCGCCCTCGGGGGAGCAGGCGTACACACGGCTGACCGGGTTCGTCGGCGCGCCGTGCGCCTGCGCCGGTGCCGCCGCCCACAGCAGCGCCGGCAGCAGCGGGGTCAGGACGGTGGCCGCCAGGGCGGCGGTGCGGTGTGCGGTCGTGCGGCGCATCGGGGACGTCTCCTCCGGCCGGCGCGGGAACGGTTCGACGTGCAGTACGCGGTGGCGGCCCGGCGCGTTCAACGCGCCGCGCACCGGACCTCTCCCCGGCAAATCCGGGCAATCGCGCGCCACTTGCCGCTGCCGAGGGTCGTATTCCAGCCTGATCGAGGGTTTCCCCCGTATCCGAACCACAGGTGCCCTGCCTATCGTTCCAGCACAGCTGACCCACAGGTAACCCCTCGTGGCGGCAGCCCGCCTGGCCGGCCATCGCGTTGCTCCTCGGTTCACCCCCCGCCGCTTCGACGACGAAGCGAATCGACCGCGGCTCCTCCTGCCCGGAGCCGGCCACGAAAGGCACGCCCCATGCGCACCTCACCCGCCCTCAGACGGAAGCTGATATCCGTCGCCGCGGTCTCCGCGGCCCTCCTGACCGCCGCCACCACCGCCTCCTCCGCCGCCACCCCGGGCAGCGCGCCGGCCGAGGCCGCCGTGCCGGCCGCTCAGACCGAGGCCGCCGTGCCGGCCGCTCAGACCGAGGCCGCGCCCGGCACCCCGGCCGAGCGCCTGATCGTCGGCTACAAGTCCGGTGCGGAGGAGGCCAAGTCGAACCAGGCTGCCGAAGCCGACGCCGCCGCGAAGGGCAAGGAGGCCGGCGAGGACGTCGACTTCACGCGCCGCCTCGGCACCGGCGCAGCCCTGGTCGACCTGGGCTCCGGCGTCACCGGAGCGGACGTCGCCGACGTCGTCGCCGAGTACCGGGCCGACCCGCAGGTCGCCTATGTCGTACCGGACCGTCTGAACACCGCGAAGGCCGACCCCAACGACACCGAGTACGCCAAGCAGTGGGACCTGTTCGAGGCCACCGCCGGCATGAACGTACCCGGCGCCTGGAACACCGCGACCGGCACCGGCGTGACGGTCGCCGTCATCGACACCGGGTACGTCGCCCACAGCGACCTCGCCGCGAACATCGTCGGCGGCTACGACTTCATCGCCGACACCGCCGTCTCGGTGGACGGCGACGGCCGTGACAGCAACCCGGCCGACCCGGGCGACTACTACGCGGCCAACGAGTGCGGCTCGGGCATCCCGGCCAGCAACTCCTCCTGGCACGGCACCCACGTCGCCGGCACCATCGCCGCCGTCACCAACAACGGCAAGGGCATCGCGGGCATCGCCCACGGCGCCAAGATCTCCCCCCTCCGCGTCCTCGGCAAGTGCGGCGGTTACGACTCCGACATCATCGACGCCATCACCTGGGCGTCCGGCGGTACGGTGTCCGGCGTGCCCGCCAACACCAACGTCGCCAAGGTCATCAACATGAGCCTGGGCGGCGACGGAGCCTGCACGTCGGCCACCCAGAGCGCGATCAACGCGGCCGTGAGCCGGGGCACGACCATCGCCGTGGCGGCCGGGAACGAGAACGACAACGTCGCGAACCACTCGCCGGGCAACTGCAACAACGTGATCTCGGTCGCCGCGACGAGCCGCACCGGCGCCAAGGCCTCGTACTCCAACTACGGCTCCCTCGTGGACATCTCGGCGCCCGGTGGCCAGACCAGCACCGGCACCGCGAACGGCATCCTGTCCACGCTGAACTCCGGCACCAAGACGGCGTCCACGGAGTCGTACGCCTACTACCAGGGCACCAGCATGGCCACCCCGCACATCGCCGGCCTGGTCGCGCTGATGAAGTCGGCGAACTCCTCGCTGACCCCGGCACAGATCGAGACGGCCATCAAGAGCAACGCCCGTGCCCTGCCCGGCGCCTGCTCCGGCGGCTGCGGCGCGGGTCTGGCGGACGCGGCCAAGACGGTGCAGGCGGTGAGCGGCTCCGGCGGCTCCACCGGGGGCACCACCTTCACCAACACCACCGCGGTCGGCATCCCGGACAACGGGTCGGCCGTCGAGTCGTCGATCGCCGTCACCGGCCGCACCGGCAACGCGCCCACGGCCCTCCAGGTCGGCGTGGACATCACCCACACCTACCGCGGTGACCTGGTCATCGACCTCGTCGCCCCGGACGGCACGGCGTACCGCCTGAAGGCGTCCAGCACCTCGGACTCCGCGGACAACGTCGTCGCCACCTACTCGGTGAACGCCTCCAGCGAGGTCGCCAACGGCACCTGGAAGCTGCGGGTGCAGGACGTCGCCGCCCAGGACACGGGCCGGCTCAACAGCTGGAAGCTGACCTTCTAGGCCTCGCGCCGTACGGAGGAGCGGTCTCGCGACCGCACAAACGGGCGGGCCGGCCGGTGTGGATGGACACCGACCGGCCCGCCGCACGTCCGGGTCAGGAAGCGACGCGCTGCTCCAGCGAGGCCAGCACCCGGGCGCCCCGGTCGGCGCGGGCGTCGAGACCGGGGAGCAGACCGGGCACCGCGATGCTGGGCAGGATGTGCGCCCACATCACCGACAGCCGGTCACCGAGGTCGGCGCGGTCGGTCAGCGCCCGGGACATCAACTGGACGCCCGTGAAGGCGCCCACCAGCAGCTCGACCGTTTCCGCCGGCTTCACCGTGGGCAGCAACTCGCCTTGCGCGCCCGCCAGTTCCAGCAGCTCGGCCAGCGCCTTCGCCCACTGCCGGAACGGCTCGCCGTGGTCCACCCCCGACGGCGTCTCCTGGTCCACCGCCAGCCGCACGCTGCCCCGCAGCAGGGCGTTGTCCAGCAGCCGACGCGCCACCACGAAGGTCATGTCGATGATCTCCTGGAGCTTGCACGGCTGCGGCGGGACCGACCCGAAGGGCACCTGCTCGTTCAGGACGGCCTGCGCGAGGGCCTCTTTCGAGGCGAAATGGAAGTACAGGGCACCCTTGGTGACCTGGGCGCGCTCCAGGACCATGGAGATGGTGGTGGAGGTGTAGCCGTGCTCGTCGAACACCGCGCCCGCCGCTTCCACGACCGCCCTGCGCGTCCTGATCGCGCGCTCCTGCTTCGCCATTGAAGAGCCCTTTCACGGCACCGAGTCGGCCGTCCCCGCTGTCGGATGCGGGTTCGTTCCGATCATAGGATGCCGTCGACTGATCTCATTGAAGACAAACCGGTCGCCTCGTACTCTAACGCTCACCGAGCGGGCGGTTCGCCGTCCGCCGTGGCCTTCGGGGGGCCGTAGGGAGAGAGATGACTCGACCGCGGCAGCCTGCCGACATGCCGTCCCTGACCGCAACCGTTCCGCGCCAACTCGTCCATCGCGCCGCCGTCGCCGAGACCTTCCTCACCGGCTGGCGGCGCACCGGCACCGACCGGTTCACCGTGTCCGCCCAGTGGCCGCGCGCCCACGGATTACACGTGTCGCCCGACTGGTCCGCGTACGACCCGCTGCTCGTCGTCGAAACGATCCGGCAGAGCGGCACCCTGGTCACCCACACCGAGTACGAGGTCCCGTTGGATCGGCGGTTCGTCCTCAACGAGCTGCGGGTCAGGACGGAGGCCGCGACGTTGGCGCTCGGCCCCCTGCCGGCCGAACCCGAGGTCGAACTCGTCTTCACCGACGTCCGCTACCGGGGCGGGCGCCCCGCGGCCGCCCGCTACACCGCGCGCGTCCTGCGCGAGGGCACCCTCGTCGCCACCGCGGACGTCGCCTTCACCTGTGTGAGCGGACCCGTCTACCAGCGGCTGCGCGGCGGGCGTACGCCCGAGACCGTGACCGCCCTCCCCGTCCCACCGGGCGTACCCGTCGAAGCCGTCGACCGCGCCCTGCCCACGGACGTCGTCCTCGCCCCCGCCGACCGACCGGACCGCTGGCAGCTGCGAGTACATACCGCACACCCCGTTTTCTTCGACCATCCGCTCGACCACGTTCCCGGCATGCTCCTGCTGGAGTCCGCCCGCCAGGCGGCCCTGCTGCGAACGCCGGGGAAACGGGTGCCCACGGCTTACCACGCCGTCTTCCACCGGTACGCTGAGCTGGACGAACCCATCTGGATCGAGGCGAAGGGCGGCCACGGCACCGAGGTGCAAGTGGTCGGCCTGCAAGGGGAATCGACGGTCTTTGACTGCCTGGTCGGTACCGCCGGATCGTGAACTGTTGTTTACTGGGGGTGAGAAACAAACGGCATGACCCGTTCCTTACCGCCCAGGGGTGACCAGTCGATGGCGAGGCAACTACGCGCGGAACAGACCCGCGCGACGATCATCAGGGCCGCAGCCGATCTGTTCGACCGCAACGGCTACGAGTCGACCAGCCTCAGCGACATCGTCGAGCACGCCCAAGTCACCAAGGGCGCGCTCTACTTCCACTTCGCGGCCAAGGAGGATCTCGCCCAGGCCATCCTGGAGTTGCAGTCCCAGGCCTCGCGCCGGGTCGCCGGTGAGATCGACGACCGCGGCTACCCGTCCCTCGAAGCCCTGATGCGCCTCACCTTCGGGATGGCGCGGCTGTCGGTCGAGGGCCCGATCGCCCGCGCGGGCCTGCGCCTGGCCACCGGCGGCGTCGCCGTACGGCCGCCCGTGCCCCACCCGTTCACCGAGTGGCTGGAGCTGATCTCCCGCCGACTCGTCGGCGCGGTGCGGGAGTCCGACATCCATCCGGACGTCGACGTGGACGCCGTGGCCCACTCCCTGGTCTGTTTCTTCGTCGGCACCCGCGTGGTCGGCCGCTCCCGCGAACCCGGCACCCGGCTCCCGCGCCGCATGGCCGAGATGTGGCTCGTCCTCATCCGCGGCCTGGTCCCGGTCCCCCGCCGTCCCCGCTACCTGAGCCTCGCGGCCCGTCTGGAACGGGAGGTCATGGCGGCGGTCTGAACGACCCCGCCCGTGTTCCGCCGCCCTCGCGGCCGGTGGCCCGCGCGGGGAAGCCGATTCCGCGGTCCGTGACACCGCCCAAGGCCGATCGCGCCCGGACCCGCGCCCGCGGGCCACCCCCGGACCCGCCCGCGGGCCACCTCGCCGTCCGCATGTCTTCACCCCCTCCCGCGCCCCGCGCCCGCCCCCGCCGTCCGCCTGCCTCCACCCTCACCCGCCCCGCGATACCGTGATGCGCATGCCCGACACTCCCGTGCCGCCCGTGATCCTCGGCGACGAGCCCGGCTCCTTCCCGCGCGGCGTCCTCGCCGAGAGGCACCCGGCGATCATCCGGCAGGTGCGGGACGCCTTCCCCTACGGACCGGACGTCCGGCGGTCCCTGGAGGCCCTGCTGACGACCTGCGTCGAGGGCGTGATCGAGCCGCTCCCCGCCGACGCGCACGACCGCGAGCGCTGGCGTGCCTGGGGGCTGGACGAATTCGCGGGCAGCTCCTGGTACGAGGTGCCCTGGCTGTGGTCGGAGAGCTACTTCTACCGCCTGCTCCTCGAAGCCGTCGGCTGGTTCCGGCCCGGTCCCTGGCAGGGCCTCGACCCGTTCCGCCCGTTCAAGCTGGCCGAGCTGGACGCTCCCGAGACCGACGAGGAACTCGCCGCGCTGGACGGCCTCGGGGACCTCCCGGCACGGGAACGGGCCCAGGCCCTGTTGCACGGCTCGCTGTGGGGCAACCGCGCCGACCTCGGCTTCCGGCTGTCCGACGCGGGCGCGCGGGACCGGGCCGCCGTACCCGGTCTCGTCGCCGACGACAGCGAGACGCTGTGGGAGCTGCTGGAGCCCGCGAATGCCGCCGAGGGCACGCTGTGCCTGGTCGCCGACAACGCCGGCCGCGAGCTGATCCCCGATCTGCTCCTCGCCGCCCACCTGCTCGCCCACCGGCGCGTCGGCCGGGTCGTCCTGCACCTCAAGCCCTACCCCTACTACGTCTCGGACGCCACGACGGCCGATGTCGTCGACGCTCTGCGCCGCCTGACGGCGGCTCAGGGGGCGGCCGCCGCCTACGGGCGGCGGCTGTGGGCGGCCATGGCGGACGGCACCCTCACGGTCCGCGCCCACCCCTTCGCCGCGGCCCCGCTGCCGTACGAGCGGATGCCCGACGACCTGCGCGCCGAGTTCGCGGCCGCGGCGCTGACGATCGTGAAAGGCGACCTCAACTACCGACGTCTGGTGGGCGACAGGCTCTGGCCGCCGACCACCCCCTTCGCGGACGTGACCGCACACTTCCCCGGCCCGGTCGTCGCCCTGCGCACCCTGAAGTCGGACGTGATCACCGGGCTGTCCGCCGACACCGAGGCCGCCCTGACCGCCGCCGAGGGACGGAGCTGGCGGACCGGTGGGACGCACGCGCTGATCCAGACCAGGAAGTGAGCACGGCGCGGACCGTCGTGTCCGACCGCAGGCATAGGCGCCCCACGCGCAAGGATTCGGCCCTGGTTCACGCGATGGTGTGACCATGTGCCGCGCCGCGGATGACGGTCGAATGTGCCGGGTAGGGCCCGGCCATGACGCAGCCGTTCGAACTCCCGCACTTCTACATGCCGTATCCCGCGCGGCTCAACCCTTACGTCGACGAGGCCCGCGCCCACTCGACGCGCTGGGCGCGCGAGATGGGCATGCTGGAGGGCTCCGGGATCTGGGAGGAGGCCGACCTCGACGCCCACGACTACGGCCTGCTCTGCGCCTACACCCACCCCGACTGCGACGGCCCCGCTCTGTCGCTGATCACCGACTGGTACGTATGGGTGTTCTTCTTCGACGACCACTTCCTCGACATGTTCAAACGCACCCCGGACCGGGCGGCGGGCAAGGCCCACCTCGATCGGCTGCCGCTGTTCATGCCGCTGGACCTGTCGACTCCGGTGCCGGAGCCGGAGAACCCGGTCGAGGCGGGCCTCGCCGACCTGTGGGCGCGTACCGTGCCGGCGATGTCCGTCGACTGGCGGCGCCGTTTCGCCGTCGCCACCGAGCACCTCCTCAACGAGTCGATGTGGGAGCTGTCCAACATCAACGAGGGGCGGATCTCCAACCCCGTCGAATACATCGAGATGCGCCGCAAGGTGGGCGGCGCCCCCTGGTCGGCGGGGCTCGTGGAGTACGCGACGGCCGAAGTCCCCGCCGCCGTGGCCGGATCACGGCCGCTGAGGGTGCTGATGGAGACCTTCTCCGACGGCGTGCACCTGCGCAACGACCTGTTCTCCTACCAGCGCGAGGTCGAGGACGAGGGGGAGCTGAGCAACGGCGTGCTCGTCCTGGAGACGTTCTTCGGCTGCACCACCCAGGAGGCCGCCGACATCGTCAACGACATCCTCACCTCCCGTCTCCACCAGTTCGAGCACACCGCCGTGACCGAAGTGCCCGCGCTGGCCCTGGAGAACGGCCTGCGCCCGGACGAGGTCGCCGCCGTGGCCGCCTACACCAAGGGACTTCAGGACTGGCAGTCCGGCGGTCACGAGTGGCACATGCGCTCCAGCCGCTACATGAACAAGGGAGCCACCTCCCTCTCGCCCTGGCAGAGGCTGACCCACCCCGGCACGTCCGCCGCCGACGTCGGCGCCCTCCTCGCCTCGGCCGCCGCGGAACGCCGGCGCGCGTACACGTACGTGCCGTTCCAGAAGGTCGGTCCGTCCCGGCTGCCCGAGTTCCACATGCCCTTCCAGGTGGAGCTGAGCCCGCACCTGGACCGGGCCCGCCAGAACCTGGTCGAGTGGACGGGCCGGATGGGCATGCTGTCCGAAGGGGTGTGGGACGAGGACAAGCTCGCCTCCTGCGACCTCGCGGTGTGCTCCGCGGGCCTGGACCCCGACGCCACCCAAGAGGCCCTCGATCTCAGCGCCTCATGGCTGGCGTTCGGCACCTACGGCGACGACTACTACCCGCTGGTGTACGGCCAGCGCCGCGATCTGGCCGCCGCCAGGGTCACCACCGCCCGCCTCTCGGCCTGCATGCCCCTCGACGGCGAGGAGACCCTCGTCCCGCTGAACGCCATGGAACGGTCCCTGATCGACCTGTGGGCGCGCACGACCGCCGCCATGACCCCCGACCAGCGGCGCACCCTGCGCGCGGCGGTCGACAGCATGACGGAGAGCTGGGTGTGGGAGCTGGCCAACCAGCTCCAGAACCGCATCCCCGACCCCGTCGACTACCTGGAGATGCGGCGTGCCACCTTCGGCTCCGACCTCACCCTGAGTCTGTGCCGCATGGGCCAGGGCCCCGCCGTCCCGCCGAAGGTGTACGCCAGCGGCCCGGTCCGTTCGCTGGAGAACGCGGCCATCGACTACGCCTGCCTGCTCAACGACGTGTTCTCGTACCAGAAGGAGATCGAGTACGAGGGTGAGATCCACAACGCGATCCTCGTCGTGCAGAACTTCTTCGGCTGCGACTACCCGACCGCACTCGGTGTCGTCCACGACCTGATGACCCAGCGCATGCGGCAGTTCGAGCACGTCGTCGCCCACGAACTACCGGTCCTCTACGACGACCTCGACCTGTCGGCGGAGGCCCGTGACGCCATGCGCGGATACGTGGCGGACCTTCAGAACTGGCTGGCCGGCATTCTGAACTGGCACCGGGCGGTGGACCGCTACAAGTCCGCCTACCTGTCCCGCCGGTCCCACGGCTTCCTGCCCGACCGTCCGCCCGCCGTCCCCGCGCTGCCGGTCGGCTGACCGCGCACACGAACCACCCCTTGCCGCGGACCGGTTCGCCACTGTTCACAGGAAGCGCCGTCGCCGGAGGGCGGGGCACCACTGCTCGCCCGAAGTGCCGTCACCGGCGCGGCGGTTCGTCGCCACTCGCACGAACCGCCGTCGGACGCGCGACGGTTGGTCACCCTCGGCCGGACGGCCACCGACCGTCCCGCGGTGTGTTCGTCACACCGGCCGCGCCACCGACCGTCGCGAGGCGTGTTCGACCGCCGCTCGCGCCAGCCCTCGCACCATGGGGTGCGGGCGAGCGCCGTCGCCGTACAACTCCGGCTGGAAGAGGGAGGCCAGGAAGAAGGGGTGGCCGGGCAGTTCCGCCATCCGGACCTGGCCCGCCGCGTCCCGGCCGGAGAACCGCAGGCCGTGCGCGACCAGCGTGTCGAAGTGACGGGAGAGGCCGTACCGACAGGAGTAGCGTTCCACCGTGGACTCGCTGCCGACCACCGCGTGGGCCAGCGATCCCGGCTCCAGCAGGACGGTGTCCTCGTGGCCCTCCAGCGAGCAGGCCAGCGGTTCGAGCAGCGGGTCCTCGGCGTCGGGGTCGTTCTCGGCGTGCGACGCGCGGGTCAGGCCGCAGACGTCGCGGGCGAATTCCAGCAGGGCGTGCTGAAAGCCGCCGCAGGTGCCGAGGAACGGGATGTTCTCCTCGCGAGCCGTGCGGATCGCGGCGAGGACACCGGCCTCGCTGCGGTACGGGCTGCCCGGTACCACCCACACCGCGTCGAAGCCGCGCACCGCGCCCTCGGCCTCCGCGTCGGGCGAGGGGATCCAGTACGCGTCGAGGACCAGCCGCTCACGGGCGGCGAGGGCGCCGAGCAGGAGCGGTATCCGGGTGTGCGAGACGACGTCGGGGGAGTGGTCGCCCACCAGGGCGACCCTGGCGATCCGGGCGGTACCGGCCGCCCGAGCCGTTCCGTCGATCGGAGGGGTGGCGGCCGGCCGAGCGGGGCCGGTGATCTGAGCGGTGCTGTCGGTCATGCCCTCATCCTCGGAGCCGTGCCCACTTCACGTCCAACGATGATTCCCGCACCTGCCATAAGCAGAACTGATGCGACCCTGGTCGGCATGGACCCGCACCTCCTGCGCACCTACGTCACCGTTGCCCGTCTCGCCTCCTTCTCGGAGGCGGCCCGCGATCTCGGCTACACCCAGTCGGCCGTGTCCCAGCACATCGCGGCCCTCGAACAGGACCTGGGGGCACCGCTGCTCACCCGCCGTCCCGTCGCCCCCACCGCGACCGGTGAGCGGCTCCTCGAACACGCCGGACCCCTGCTGCTGCGCCTGGCGGCGGCCCGCGCCGACGTCGTACGGATGGCCACCGCCCCCGACCACGGCCTGACCCTGGCCGCTTCTCCGACCGCGCTCACCCCCGCGGCCGTGGCCGCGCTCCCGCCCGCCGGTGTGACGCTGCGCGTGCTCGCCCGCGACGAGGTCCCCGCCGCGGTCGCCGCGGGCACCGCCGACCTCGGCCTCGTCGACGGCCTGGCCGCTCCCAGCGACCCGCTCCGGCTGCCCGACGTGGCGCCGCTGACGACGTGCGGCGTCGGTGAGGAACCGGTCGGTGTCCTGCTGCCCGCCGACCACCCCCTGGTCCGCCGCGCCGGCCTGCGTCTCGGTGACCTCGCCGACGCCCGCTGGATCGACGCCCCCGACACGGGCCTGCCGCTGCCCCAGCTCCGCGCCGCGAGCGGCGGCCACGGCTTCCGCCCGGCGCTGCGCTACGACGGCACCGACGTCCGCGTCCTGACGGCGCTCGCCGCCGCCGGCCACGGCCTGGCCCTTCTGCCCCGCTCTGCGACGGCGGGTGTGCCGGGTGCGGTGACCGTGCCGCTCACCGCACCGCGGGTCGTCCACCGGGTGGAACTCGTGCACGCCGGCACCCCGACGGGCGCCGCACAGGCCCTGGTCGCGGCGCTGTCCGCGCGCGCGTGAAGCCCGTCCGCGCGCGCGTGAAGCCCGTCCGTGCGCGCGTGAGGCCCGTCCGCCGACGCCGGTACCGCGTCGACCGCTGGTCAGTCTCACTCGTTCGTGGCCGGTGGCGCTCCGGTGCGACGGGTAGAGCACCAGGCGGAGGCGATCCATGGAACAGACCGCGTTGCGTCCCAAGCCCCTGCCCGGCCAGGAGGGCGGCGGCACCCCGTCGTGCGGCCGGCCTCGCCATCCGCACGCCGCCCGCCGTCGCGGCCGGCGTCTGACGACCCTGCTGTTCGGGCTGTTCGTCGGTACGGTCCTGGTGCTGTCCGGAGTAGGCCTCGGCACCGTGGGGGCCACCGTGGTCGGCGCGAGCAGGCTGGGCGAGCTGCAACGGCAGACCGGCGGGACCGCGCCGGGTGCCGCGGCCCGTGCGGACGGCCGGGGCCCCTCCGCGTCGGCCGCCCCGTCACCGGCGCCCGCGGACGCCACCCTGGGACTGGAGGTCGTGGACGCGAAGAAGGCGGGGGCCGAGATCGTCGCCGTCCATGTGCCCGGCCCCGGATACTCGGCCGGTCTGGTGCGCGGGGACGTCGTGCTGCACTTCGGCAGGACCCGGATCGACTCGGCGGCGGATCTCGCACGGGCGGTCGACGAGGCGAGACCGGGCCGGGAGATCAGAGTGACGGTCCGTCACGACAGCGGTGTCTACCAGCAGTTGACCCTGGTGCCGGGGATCGTGACCTGACCGTCCGGTCCGTGTGCCACCTGAGTCAGGGGACAGGTTCCCGTGCCGGAGGGCCGCGCCCGGTCCGCGTACGCGGGCGCCGCCGGTGTCAGACGACCACCCGGAAGTGGCTCGTGAGCCGGCGCTCGTCGTCCAGGACGTGGAACGCGAGACCGACCGGCGCTTCCCGGTCGGCGATCTGGTCGCCCTCCCAGGGCAGACGCAGTGTCCATGTCACGCCGGGGCCCACCACCAGCGGCCGCCCGGCGAAGGTGGTGGCGGCCGGGGTGTGGGCATGGCCCGTGATGATCCCGGCGATCTCCGGCCGCCGCTCCAGCAGCGCGGCCAGCCGGCCGGGGTCCCCCAGCCGGTACGAGTCGGGCAGGGGGTGGTGGACCGCCACCGGAGGGTGGTGGAAGGCGAGAAGCGCCGGCACGTCCCCGTCCAGCTCGTCCAGGGTCTCCTCGATCCAGGCGTACGTCTCGTCCGTCAGGGCCCCCTCGTCCTCGCCCGGGATGCTGGAGTCGCACATCAGGACCGCGCCCCCGTCGAACACCTGGACGCTGTTGACCGGCCCGCCGGCGGCCGGCTGCCCGAGCAGGGCCTTGCGGTAGGGGGCGCGGCGGTCGTGGTTCCCGGGGCAGGTCAGCACCGGCCAGGGGGTGTCGGGGGCCTGGGGGCGCAGGACGCGTGCGGCCTCCTCGTACTCGGCCTCCGTCCCGTGGTCCGCGATGTCGCCGGTGACCAGCAGGGCGTCCACCCGCCCCGGCAGGTTCCGGAGCCGCTCGCACACCCGCTCGGCGCGCTCGGTGGCGCGGGCGCTCCCGTCCAGATGCAGATCACTGATGTGGGCGAGTACGAGCACGGGGTCGGCCTCCCGACATGGATCAACGCTTGTGCTGGATCTCAGCATGAGGGCTGATGGGCGGTCAATCCATATCCGTCAGGAGCGCCGGGGCGGCGATCCCCTGGGGAAACCCTGCCAATCGGGTCGCGCCGCCCCTGCTGACCGGGCAGGATGCTGCCCGTAGTCACACGTCCTGACAGGGAGACCCGGATGACCGGCCGTACGCCCGCGCGCTTCACCGCCGACGACTACCGGGCCCGCATGGAGCGGGCCGTGCACGCGGCCGGCGACGCGGGGCTGGCCGGGCTGCTCGTGGCGCCCGGCCCCGACCTGGTCTGGCTCACCGGCTACGCGCCACCCGCGGCCACCGAACGGCTCACCCTGCTCGTCCTCACACCCGACCGCGACCCCGTCCTCGTCGTCCCGACCCTGGAGGCACCCGACGCCGCCGAGGCGGTCGGTGCCCCCGCGCTCACCCTGCGGGACTGGACCGACGGCACGGACCCCTACGCCGCCACCGCCGCCCTGCTGAACGCCTCCGGGCGCTTCGGCGTCAGCGACAACGCCTGGGCGATGCACCTGCTCGGGTTGCAGAAGGCACTCCCGGACAGCTCCTACGCCTCCCTCACCGAGGCCCTGCCGATGCTGCGCGCCGTCAAGGACGCGGCCGAACTGGAGCTGATGTCGGCCGCCGGAGCGGCCGCCGACGCGACGTACGAGGAGATCCGCAAGGTTCGCTTCGCCGGACGCAGGGAGTCCGAGGTCGGCGCCGACCTCGCCGACCTGCTCCGCCGCTTCGGCCACTCCCAGGTCGACTTCACCATCGTCGCCTCGGGCCCGAACGGCGCCAACCCGCACCATGAGGTCGGTGACCGCGTCATCGAGCACGGCGACATGATCGTCCTCGACTTCGGCGGTCTGAAGGACGGCTACGGCTCGGACACCTCCCGCACCGTCCACGTCGGCGAACCCACCGACGAGGAACGCCGGGTGCACGACCTCGTCCGGGAGGCCCAGGAGGCCGGCTTCCTCGCCGTACGGCCCGGAGTCGCCTGCCAGGAGGTCGACCGGGCCGCCCGCGCCGTCATCGCCGACGCCGGCTACGGCGAGTACTTCATCCACCGCACCGGCCACGGCATCGGCGTGACCACCCACGAGCCGCCCTACATGATCGAGGGCGAGGAACAGCCCCTCGTGCCCGGCATGTGCTTCTCGGTGGAACCCGGCGTCTACCTGCCCGGACGGTTCGGGGTGCGCATCGAGGACATCGTCACCGTCACCGAGGACGGCGGCCGGCGTCTCAACGACACCACCCGCGAGATGGTCATAGTCGACTGAAGCCCACCAGGAGTCCCGGCACCCATCCGAACGGCTACGACGCGACCATGACCCAGTCATCCACACCCACCGCGGACACCGTCCGCCGGCTGGTCCGAACACTTCTCGAGAACGCCGGCGACAGCGGTCCCGGCCCCCAGGTCCGGCCCGTCACGGAGGAGGGCGGCCACGGCACCTGGTGGGTCGGCACCCGCCACGTCCTGCGGCTGGCCCCCGACCGCGAGGCGACCGTGCGCATGCGACGCGAGCTGCGGCTGCGCGACCTCGTCCGGCCGCACGTCCCGATCGCGGTGCCGACCGCCGTCGCGCACGGCGAGTGGTCGCCCGGTCTCGCCTGCACCCTCGACACCAAGGTGCCCGGCGGCACCGCCGAGGATCACGACGTGTCCGCCGTCGGCGAGGCCGACCTGGCCGGACTGCTCGGCGGACTGCGCGAGGTGCCGGCCCGGCAGGCCGAGGCGATCGGCGTGCCACGCGTCGCCCCGCGCTCCCTGGAGGCACTGCGCCGCATGGCCGTGGCCGCCGCCGAACACCTTGCCGCCGCCGACGAGTTCGATCCCGCGAGGCTGCACCAGCTCACCCCGTCGGGCGCGGCCCAGCTCGCCGCGCAGCCCGCCACCGCCGTCCTCGTCCACCACGCCCTGCGCGGCGAGAACCTCGTGGTCAGCGCCGACGGCCGGGTGCGCGGCGTCCTCGACTGGACCGGCGCGGTCGTCGGCGACCCCGCCGAGGACATCGCCGGGCTCGCCCTCGCCGTCGGCTCGGGCGCCGCCGTCCGCGCCGCCACCCTCACCGGGTACGGCGCCCGCGCCTGCCTGCGCGGCCTGTGGCTGGCCCGCTGCGACACCGTCGTACGCCTCGCCGAACGCCTGAACGGCCACGGCACCGAGTCCCCGACCCTGCTGCGCACCCGGCTGCGACGCGCCTGGGAGGCGATCCTGCTGGAACGGGTGACGGAGCTGCGGGGGGACGGGGCGGACGACTAGGGCGTGCTGCGAAAGCCCGTCTGACCCGCGACGCCGACACGCACTCCCCCAGGGGGGGGGGCACCTTCAGCCGCGTTGTCGGGGCCGGCCCGATACATCCGGTATCGGGCCGACCTCCGCCTTGTGACCGCACGCGCCGGACGCCGCCCGGCCCGCCCTGCGGGCGGACGACGCCACTTCCGCAACACGCCTGACCGACCACCTGCCTCCCCGTGCGGTGACCTCAGTCCTGTTCCAGCACCACGCACGACTCCCCGGGCAGGCGCAGCAGCCCGTCCGGGCCCGGTGTCTCCACCGGCTCCCACGCGGCCAGCACCCGCGCGGGGCGCGTCCCCAGGGGGATCGCGGCCGGCGCCTTGCCGAGGTTCACGGCCACCCGGACGTCCCCGCGGCGGAAGGCCAGCCAGCGCGCCTGCGGGTCGTGGGCGACCTTCAGGTCGGCCAGGTCGGGGTCGGTGAGGTCCGCCTGGGCGTGCCGCAGGGCGATCAGCCGGCGGTACCAGGCCAGCACGCGCGCGTGCGGCTCGCGCTCCGGCTCCGACCAGTCCAGGCAGGAACGGTTCCGGGTCGCCGGGTCCTGCGGGTCGGGCACGTCCTCCTCCGCCCAGCCGTGCGCCGCGAACTCCCGCCGCCTGCCCCGCCGTACGGCCTCCGCGAGGTCCGGGTCGGTGTGGTCGGTGAAGAACTGCCAGGGCGTGCCCGCCGCCCACTCCTCGCCCATGAACAGCATCGGCGTGAACGGGGAGGTCAGCGTCAGTGCCGCCGCGCAGGCCACCAGACCGGGGGAGAGGGAGGCGGCCAGGCGGTCGCCCTGGGCGCGGTTGCCGACCTGGTCGTGGGTCTGGGAGTAGGCGAGGAGCCGGTGCGCGGGCAGCCGGGTACGGTCCAGCGGCCGCCCGTGGGACCGGCCGCGGAAGCTGGAGAAGGTGCCGTCGTGGAAGAACCCGCCGGTGAGGGTCTTGGCCAGCGCGGCGAACGGATCGCGCGCGAAGTCGGCGTAGTAGCCCTGGGACTCGCCGGTCAGCGCGGTGTGCACGGCGTGGTGGAAGTCGTCGTTCCACTGGGCGTGCAGCCCCAGGCCGCCCTCCCGGCGGGGCGTGATCAGCCGCGGGTCGTTCAGATCGGACTCGGCGATGAGGAACAGCGGCCGGCCCGTCTCCTCGGCGAGCGCGTCCACCGACTCCGACAACTCCTCCAGGAACGGGTACGCGCGCGTGTCGGCCAGCGCGTGCACCGCGTCCAGCCGCAGCCCGTCGACCCGGTAGTCGCGCAGCCACGCCAGCGCGCTGCCCAGCAGGAACGCCCGCACCTCGTCCGAGCCGGGCGCGTCCAGGTTGACGGCCGAACCCCACGGGGTGTGGTGCGTGTCGGTGAAGTACGGGCCGAACATCGGCAGGTAATTGCCCGACGGGCCCAGGTGGTTGTGCACGACGTCCAGGACGACTCCCAGGCCCAGCTCGTGTGCCCGGTCGACGAACCGCTTCAGAGCCTCGGGCCCGCCGTAGGGCTCGTGCACCGCCCACAGCGACACCCCCTCGTAGCCCCAGCCGTGCCGGCCGGGGAAGGGGCACAGCGGCATCAACTCCACGTGGGTCACGCCCAGCTCGACGAGATGGCCGAGCCGGTCGGCCGCCGCGTCCAGCGTGCCCTCCGGTGTGTACGTGCCCACGTGCAGCTCGTACAGGACCGCGCCCGGCAGCGGACGCCCCGGCCACCGCGTCCGCCACGTGTACCGGCCGTGGTCGACGACCGCGCTCAGACCGTCGGGCCCGTCCGGCTGACGGCGCGAACGCGGGTCCGGCCGCACCGGACCGTCGTCCACCGAGAAGCCGTACCGGGTGCCGTCCCGAGCCTCCGCCTCGCCGGCCCACCATCCCGGCCGCGCGGCGTCGCGCTCCAACGCCCGGGTGACGCCCTCGCAATGGAGCGTCACACGTTCGGCCTGCGGTGCCCACACCTCGAACTGCACGGACGGCTCCCCTTCGTCTGCTCACCGTGATGTAGCCCGACCCGACCATCGTGCTCCAAACGAGATCGATCCGCTGCGTGAACGGCCCCCTTCGCGTCAGGTGTCGCGGCGGATCGCGTCGGGCACGCGCGCGGTCGGCCTCCGCCGTTTTCTGGACACCCGCCGTCGCCTGGCCGGTCCCCGTTTTCTGGACACCCGCCGTTCCCTGGTCGACAATCACGAACGTGACGTCGTCATTCGAGTTCAACACGTACCCCGCGCGCCTGTCCGACGGGGAGCGCGACAGGGCACTGAAGGTGCTTCGTGACGGTGTCGCCATGGGCCGTCTCTCCCACGACACGTTCATCCGGCGCATGGAACTGGCGCTCGCCGCCCGTCGCTCCGACGAACTGGCGGTCCTCACCGCCGACCTGCCCCAGGAGAGCCGTCTCTCGCGCGCCGTCTTCGGCACCGTCGAGGCCGTCTCCGGCTTCACCGTACGGTTGCGCAGGGCCTGGCAGGCCGAGAGGCTGCCCAAGCTGCTGCTGCCGCACCCCGGCACCGCGCGGGCGCTGCGCATAGGCCGCGACCCCGCTAGCGGCCTCAGGCTGACCCACGACAGCGTCTCGCGCGTGCACGCCGAACTCAGCCGCCAGGGCGGCATGTGGATCCTGCGCGACCTCGGCTCGACCAACGGCACGACCGTCAACGGACGACGTGTCATCGGCGCAGCCGTGGTCCGCGAGGGTGACCAGGTCGCCTTCGGGCGGATGGCGTTCCGCCTCTCGGTGAGCTGAGGCGGGCCGAGACCCGGCCCGCAAGTCTGGCCCGCCCGGGCGGCGTTGACGTAACCCTCGGGCCATGACTCCCCGTGCGTCCTCCCGGCACTCCCGGTCGACGGGGGCGCTCCCGACGAGGGGGGCGTGTGCTGCCGCCACTCCTGCGCCACCTCTCCGCGGACGAACTCGCCGCCCGCGCGGCCGCACTCGTCGCCGTCGTCCCCGTGACCACCGCCCACCTGGCCGCCCCGCGCGTCGCCGGCCGCCGTGTCGCCGAACTGCCGCACCAGCTCGCGGCCGGGTCCGGACACGACCCGGCCGGCGGTGCTCCCGGAGCTGGACGCGCTCGTCGACGCCGGGTGCGCCGACCACCACGACGGCTTCGGAGCCCGCCGGATTCCCGTCGCCCATCAGGTGGGGTACCGGACGACAGTCGTCCTCGCCGCGTTCGAACCGGCCGCACGGCCGGCACCGGTACCCCCACGATCGGGTGAGTCGGACTGGGGAACCGGGGCCGCCGTGCCGATGCACCGGGAATGAAACACTTCCCCACCCACCGCCTCGTGGGCGCCCTGTCCGTCACGGCCGCCCTCCTCCTCCTGGCCGCCGCCCCCGCCCAGGCCTCGGCGCCCCGTCACTCCGTCCCCCGCGACGGGCTCCAGATCACTGTCACCACGGGCGACGCCCGCTCCACCGAGACCCGCGGCACCTTCCTGCTGTGCGACCCGCCGCTCGGGCACTCGCACGCCGCCTCGGCCTGCGCCGACCTCAAGGCGGCGAACGGTGACATCGCTGCCATCGCGCCGAAGGACGCCGTCTGTTCCCTGATGTACGCGCCCGTGACCGCCCGTGCGAACGGCTGGTGGAACGGCCGCCCGGTCGAGTACACCAAGACCTTCTCCAACACGTGTGTGATGCTCGCGAAGACGGGCGCGGTGTTCGACCTCGACGACCAGCAGTTCCCCGAGCGGCCCGACCTGACCGACCTGCCCGACCTGACCGAACTGACCGAGGGGCCCGGAATCTGAGACCCGCCGTCCGGTTCCGGGCACCCGAGCCGGGCGTGCCCGGAACCGGACGGCGTCCTACGGCTGCCGCGGCGCCCCCTCGCGCGCGTGCAGCGCCGCCGCGACGACCGTGCGGGACTGGTGCTCGACCTGGTGCCTCAACGGTACCCAGCGGGCCCGGAACCGCTCGGCGAACGCGTCGCTCCACACCTCGACGAGATGCTCCAGGCGGGGAGCCGCCCGGTCGTCGCGCTCCCGCAGCACCCGCCACAGCATCGCGGCCGCCCGCAACGGCAGCCGGCGGCCGAAGGCGTCCACGCTCCCGACGTACGCCATCGTGGTGTCTGCCGGGGGCGTGTGGATCCAGTCGGCGGCCAGGCCCGGCACCAGCTCCAGCGCCCAGCGGGCCGCCCGCAGCAGCGGCCCGTCGACGCCCTCCAGCCGCGGTGCGGCCTCCGCCAGCACCCGCTCCACTTCCCGGGCGTCCCGCAGCAGCCGGCCCGCCAGCCGCCGTATCGCCGCCACCGGGTGGGGGTGCGGCGCGGGGTCGTCCACCAGGTCGCTCGCCCACATCGGTACCTCCACGACGGCGGTCAGGCCGCCGTGGCGGTGCGCGTGGTACCAGGTGCTGTGCCGTGCGTCGTCCGGCATGCTCGGATACGCCGTCCCCGCGCCGGGCGCCGGCATCACATGCACCCCTGGTCCGGACGCCGGCCAGCCCGCCGCGTCGGACGCCCCCGTCTCCACCGGGATGTGGAGTTGCGCCGCCGACTTGGCGAACGGTTCGGCCAGGCCCGGTATGTCCTTCGTCAGCTGCACCCAGCTGCCCCCCAGATCCGTGCCGTGCAGCGTCACCTGGAGGTAGGGCCGCAGCTCGTCGATGAGGCCGGTCAGCGCACGCGTCTCGGGCGGCAGGCGGTCCGCCGGCAGCACGGCCGGGGACCACTCGGGCTGTTCCGGGCCCGCCGGCCGGAAGAAGCCCCGGTGGTACTCGAGCAGGCTGCGCGGCGCGGGCGTCACGTGCAGACTCGCCCCGTCGGGGTCCGCGCACAGCAGGAAGTGCCAGGACGTGCCGTCCCGCAACCCCCTCTCGGACACCACCCGTTCGGCCAGTGCCAGGAGTGTCGGACCGCCGGTGGGCTCGTTCGCGTGGGCCCCCGCGACGACCAGGACGGCCCGCCGCGCATGCCCCACGGACAGCACATGCAGTGGTCGTCCCGCCCGTGAGAGGCCCACCTCCCGCAGCGTGCACAGCCCGGGCCGGAGCGCGGCCAACGCCGCGGCGGACGACGTCAGTTCGGTCACGGTCGGGTAGCGCAGCTCCGGCAGGAGACTCACCCCCGTCACGTCCGCCCGGCCCTCGCATCCGCAGTACCCCACGGACGCGGAGACCTGTCAAGAACACGCCACGGGCGCTTTCGGGGGCGCCCGCAAGCACCCGGAGGAGGGGACCGTCGACCGAGGGGCCACCAGGGCCCGCGGCGTCGGCGACGGGCCGAGGCCGCCGACGGGGTCGCGGCCGATGCGCGGCGCCCGCGCGGCGCCGGGGCGCGGCAGCGGCGGCTCGGGCGGCCGGGCCCCGCCGGGACCCGCTCCGCGCCTCACCCCACCCTCTCCAGCAGGGCCACCGGCAGTCGCTCGAACAGTTCCTGCACACGCGCGTGCCCGGTGAACTCCCGGCCGGGATCCAGGGCGTCCACCCACCTCCCCGGAGGGAGCGTCAGACCGGTGTCCGCCCAGCCGCCGGTCTGCGACAGACGCAGGGACAGCCGGGTGACGGCCGTCAGGACCCGGCCGGAGCGGGCGAAGGCCAGGCAGTGACCGGCGGCCGGGCCCTCGGCGGGCAGCGGCTCGTACGTCGCCGCCGGACCGAAGGCGTCAGGGTGCCGGCGGCGCAGCCGCAGGGCCGCGGCGGTCACGGCGTCCTTGGCACCGGCGTCCGCCGGAGGGAAGCGGACAGGGCGCCGGTTGTCGGGGTCCACCAGGGCCAGGTACTCGCTCTCCGTGCCCTGGTAGACGTCCGGCACCCCCGGCATCGTCAGCTGCACCAGCGCCGCGCCCAGCACGTTCGCCCGGATGTGCGGCGCGAGCGCGTCCCGCAGTGCGGCCACCCGCTCGCCCGGCACCCCGCACGGCCCCGCCAGGACGAACGCCGCGACGGCCTCCTCGTACGGCGGCTCCTGTTCCGTCCAGCTCGTGTACATGCCCGCCTCGCGCACATGCTTGAGCAGCGCCTCCCGTACGCGCTCGGGGTCGGCCGGACCGAGCCCGAACGCGGTCTGCCAGGCCGCCCACGCCAGCTGCCCGTCCGGCACGCCGTCCTCGCCGTGCGTGCCCTGCTCCAGGACCTCCGCCCAGCGCCGCGGGCACTCGGTGAGCACGGCCAGCGCCGCCCGGACGTCGGCGCTGCGCTTGGTGTCGTGCGTGGACAGGACCGTCCCGGTGAGCGGCCAGTCGCGCTGCACGCGAGCGCAGTACGCGTGGAAGCCGTCGGGGGAGACGCCCTGCCGGCCGGGATCGCCGCCCACCTCGTTCGCCGAGAGCAGCGGCACGTACCGGTAGAACGCCGTGTCCTCCACCGACTTCGCCCGCAGCGCGGACGCCGTCTGCGCGAACCGGGCGCGGAACTCCACCGCCGCCGGGCCGTCCTCGCGCCCCAGCACCAGGCCGCGCACCACGTCCACCGCGCCCGCCTCCTCGGGCACGACGAAGGCGAGTCGGGCCTCCTCGGCGGCCTCCTCGGTGACGACGGCGGCGGCGTCGCCCGAGTCGTACGGCCGGTAGACCTCCATCCGCACCAGCAGCTCCTCCAAAGCGGTGCGCAACGCCCAGGGCGCCCGGTCGCGCAGCGCCGGGTCCTGGGAGGCGGCGCAGGCGCGCGTGGCTGCTCGCGTCAGCCGATCCAGCTCGGTCGCCAGCTCGTGCCGGAGCACGGCGTACGCCGCCCGCCGCACCGTCGCCGCCCAGTCGCCGCCCCGGTCCGTCTGCGGGGCCGCGAACCGCCGGTACAGCTCCAGCAGCTCCCCGGCGCCCGCTGGGTCCGTGAACAGGCCGTCGACGTGGCGCAGGGCGTCGTAGCCGGTGGTGCCCGCGACCGGCCAGGCGTCCGGCAGCCGTTCGCCGTCGGCGAGGATCTTCTCCACGACCGTCCAGCGGCCCCCGCTCGCCCCGTGCAGCCGCGCCAGGTACGCGCCGGGGTCGGCGAGCCCGTCGGGGTGGTCGACGCGCAGCCCGTCCAGCACGCCCTCGTCCAGCAGCTGGAGGATCTTGCCGTGCGTGGCGTCGAACACCTCCGGGTCCTCCACCCGCACCCCGATCAGCTCCGAGATGCTGAAGAACCGCCGGTAGTTCAGCTCCGTGCGGGCCAGCCGCCACCACGCCGGCCGGTACCACTGGGCGTCCAGCAGCTGGGGCAGCGGCAGGTCCGCGGTGCCCTCGCGCAGCGGGAAGGCGTGGTCGTAGTAGCGCAGCACGTCCCCGTCGACGCGCAGCTCGTGGATCACCTCGCCCAGCGGCCCGCCGAGGACGGGCAGCAGCACCCGGCCGCCCTGGGCCTCCCAGTCGATGTCGAACCAGCGCGCGTACGGCGACGCCGGTCCCTCCCGCAGCACCTCCCACAGGGCGCGGTTGTGCCGCGGGGCCATGGCCATGTGGTTCGGCACGATGTCCACGACCAGCCCCAGCCCGTGTTCGCGCGCGGTGCGCGACAGGGTCCGCAGCCCCTCCTCGCCGCCCAGCTCCGCCCGCACGCGCGCGTGGTCGACCACGTCGTAACCGTGCAGGGAGCCGGGGACGGCCTCCAGCACGGGCGACAGGTGCAGATGCGACACGCCGAGCGTGGCCAGGTAGGGCACGGCCGCCGCAGCGGCCGCGAAGGGGAAGTCGGGCTGGAGCTGGAGCCGGTAGGTGGCCGTGGGCACGACAGGGGCAGGGCGCTCAGAGGTCATGCAGACCTACGTACCCGCCCTGCCCCTTTTCGTGTCATCCGCCCACCGGCCGGCCGCCTACGCGGGCCGCTGAAGGACGGTCATGCTCCGGTCCACCAGGGTCAGCCGGTCCCCGGCGGCCACCTTGGCGCCCGCCCCCCGCCGCACCGCCTCCGGGTTCGCCGTGTCGACGACCACCTGCCACTGCCGGCCGAGGTCGACCGGCACCACGAACTCCAGCGCCTTCGGGGAAGCGTTGAACATCAGCAGGAAGGAGTCGTCGGTGATCCGCTCCCCGCGCGAGCCGGGCTCGGAGATCGCGTTGCCGTTGAGGAACACCGTCAGGGTGGAGGCCTGCGCCGAGTTCCAGTCCCGCTGGGCCATCTCCTTGCCCTCCGGCGTGAACCACGCGATGTCCGACAGGTCGTCGCGGGTCCCCTCCACGGCCCGTCCGTGGAAGAAGCGGCGGCGGCGGAACACGGGGTGTTCCTTGCGCAGCTGCACGACCGCCCGCGTGAAGTCGAGCATCGCGCCGCCCTCCCCCTCGGGGTCGGGCCACTCCACCCACGACAGCTCGCTGTCCTGGCAGTAGGCGTTGTTGTTGCCGCGCTGGGTACGCGCCACCTCGTCGCCGTGGCTGATCATGGGCACGCCCTGCGACAGCATCAGGGTCGCCATGAAGTTCCGCATCTGCCGGGCGCGCAGCTCCAGCACGTCCGGGTCGTCGGTGTCGCCCTCCACTCCGCAGTTCCAGGACCGGTTGTGGCTCTCGCCGTCCCGGTTGTCCTCGCCGTTGGCCTCGTTGCGCTTCTCGTTGTACGACACCAGGTCGCGCAGGGTGAAGCCGTCGTGGCAGGTCACGAAGTTGATCGAGGCCAGTGGCCGGCGCCCGTCGTCCTGGTACAGGTCGGAGGAGCCGGTCAGCCGGGAGGCGAACTCCGCGAGCGTGCGCGGCTCGCCCCGCCACAGGTCCCGCACGGTGTCGCGGTACTTGCCGTTCCACTCGGTCCACAGGGGCGGGAAGTTCCCCACCTGGTAGCCGCCCTCGCCCACGTCCCACGGCTCGGCGATCAGCTTCACCTGGGAGACGACCGGGTCCTGCTGCACCAGGTCGAAGAACGACGACAGCCGGTCCACCTCGTGGAACTGGCGGGCCAGGGTCGCCGCGAGGTCGAAGCGGAACCCGTCGACATGCATCTCCATGACCCAGTACCGCAACGAGTCCATGATCAGCTGGAGCACGTGCGGGGACCGCATGAGCAGCGAGTTCCCGGTCCCGGTGGTGTCCATGTAGTACCGCGGGTCGTCCGCCAGCCGGTAGTACTGCGCGTTGTCGATGCCCCGGAAGGACAGCGTCGGACCCAGGTGGTTGCCCTCGGCGGTGTGGTTGTAGACCACGTCGAGGATCACCTCGATCCCCGCCTCGTGCAGCGCGCGCACCGCGGACTTGAACTCCAGCACCTGCTGTCCGCGGTCGCCCCAGGAGGCGTACGCGTTGTGCGGGGCGAAGAACCCGATCGTGTTGTAGCCCCAGTAGTTGTTGAGGCCCATGTCGACGAGACGATGGTCGTTGACGAACTGGTGGACGGGCATCAGCTCCAGCGCCGTGACGCCCAGCTCGGTGAGGTGTTCGATGATCGCCGGGTGCGCCAGGGCGGCGTAGGTGCCGCGCAGCTCCTCCGGCAGCCCCGGATGGAGCATCGTGAGGCCCTTGACGTGCGCCTCGTAGAGCACCGTGTGGTGGTACTCGGTGCGTGGGCGCCGGTCGTCGCCCCAGTCGAAGTACGGGTTGACCACCACCGACGTCATCGTGTGGGGCGCCGAGTCGAGGTCGTTGCGCTTGTCGGGGGCCCCGAAGTGGTATCCGTACACCTCCTCGCCCCACTTCACCGAACCGCTGATCGCCTTCGCGTACGGGTCGAGCAGCAGCTTCGCCGAATTGCAGCGCGAGCCACGCTCGGGCTCGTACGGACCGTGCATCCGGAAGCCGTAACGCTGCCCCGGCATGATGCCCGGCACGTACGCGTGCCGGACGAAGGCGTCGCTCTCGCGTAGTTCCACCGCCGTCTCCGAGCCGTCGTCGTGCAGCAGACACAGCTCTACTCGGTCCGCGGCCTCCGTGAAGACCGCGAAGTTCGTACCGGCGCCGTCGTACGTGGCGCCGAGGGGATATGCCTCTCCAGGCCAGACCTGCATGACTACGACTCTTTCAGGTGTATCGCTCCGTCGGGGACGCCTTCGCATCGAGTCTCCCGGAAAGTGAGGGAACCACCTGTGACTTACGTCCCTCTTACCGGGCGACCAGTGCATACGCCCCATTCGGCGTACGCCGAACCAGTGGGGCCTACAACGTACTCCCGGGGTACAGGGGGAGTAGGGGGAAGATGTGCGCACGACAGTGCGCCGCCACCTGGGCAAGGTGGTGGCAGGCGCGGCCGTCGCGGTGGCCGCGACAGCCGCGATGATCGCGATCACCCTGCCGGGGACGGCGGGGGCGGAGGGAACCGGAGGGGGCTCCGGCGCGAAGACGGCGGCCGGCGGGCAGGGCGGCACAGCGCGCCAGGACGGCACGACGCGGCAGGACAGCCCCGCGGCGGTGGCGCCCGGGGTCGTCGAGCAGGCGCCCGCCGAGGGGGAGCGGGGCACCGGTCGCGACCCGCTGACCGACGACGAGATCACCCGTGTGGAGCGCATCGCGCTCGACCGGCGGCTGTACAACGCCGCCCAGGACGTCGACGGCGACCGGGGCCCGCAGCCCCTCGGCGTGGACCTCGCCGCCCCCGAGGCGGACGAGGTGGACGACCCCTCGGCGCCCCGGCGCGCCGAGGTGACGTTCTACGACTACAAGGACGACGCGCTCGTCACCAGGACCGTCAACCTGGACACCGGCAAGGTCGAGGCCACCGACAGCGGACAGGGCGTCCAGCCGCCGCTCAGCCGCGCCGAGAACACCGAGGCGGCCGCGTTGCTGATCGCCGACCCGCTGGGCGCGGGCCTGCGCGCCGACTACAAGGACGCCACCGGCAAGGAACTCACCTCACCGGAGCAGTTGCAGCTCTCCAGCATGGTGTACCGCGCGGTGCCGGGCGCCCAGCCCGCCGCCTTCGACCGGTGCGGGATCCAGCGCTGCGCCCGGCTGCTGCTGAAGGTGAAGAACGGTCCGTGGATCGACACCCGGTCCCTGGTGATCGACCTCAGCACGCGCAAGGTGGCCGCGCTCACCCGCTGAACGCCCCGTCTCGTCCACTTTTCCGACTCACACCTCCCGCACGGGGCCGCGTTCGCCGTGCCCTCGGGAGGGTGACGCAAGGGAGTCATGTCCTCATGCGCCTGAACCGTCCGAACGGCGGCCACCGGCCGCCCGCGATCAGCCGTGCCCGCAAGAGCGCGGCCCTCGGCCTGTCGGTGGCCGCGCTGGCCGCCGGAGCGTCCGCGACCGGCACCGCCCCGGCAGCTGCCCAGCCGAAGGCTGCCCCCGCGGCAGCCGCGGACTGTAGCGCCGCCTACCGCATCCAGCAGAAACTCTCCAACGGCACGACGTGGAGCATGTGCTGGCGCTTCGAGTCCAAGTCCGGGCTCGTCCTGGAGAAGGTCTCCTACCAGCCGCGCGGCGAGGCCCGGCCGATCAGAGTCCTCAACAGCGCCAAACTCGCCCAGATCCACGTGCCGTACGACGACGGCTCCAACGAGTACAACGACATCACCGACTACAACTTCGGCTCCGGTCTGGTCAACATGACCCCCGCCGAGTGCCCCGGCGGCACCATCAAGACGGTGAAGGTCCCCGACGCCTACAACTCCGAGAACCCCAATGTGAAGGGCCTGTGCACCACCACGCGGGCCCGCGGCCACGCCTACCGGATGCAGACCGACTCCGGGAAGGTCTACCAGGCACAGGGCAAGGACCTGCTCGTCTACACCGTCAACAAGGTGAGCTGGTACGAGTACGTCACCGAGTGGCGCTTCTCCGACGACGGCACCGTCTCCATGAACGTCGGCGCCACCGGCAGCCTCTCGCCCTTCGACTACGACGCGGGCGACGGCCGCGGGTGGCCGATAGGCAAGGGCGCCAAGGCCTACGCCACCAGCCACAACCACAACGTGTTCTGGCGGCTCGACTTCGGTCTGGACGGCTCCTCCAAGAACAAGGTCGAGCAGTACGACTCGGTGGTCAGCCCGCCCGCCGCGGGCGCCCAGGCCCCCACCAACAAGACCACCCGCACCCCCGTCACCAAGGAACTCGCGGGCGATGCCAAGAACATGCGCTGGTGGCGCGTGGTCAGCACCACGGGCAAGAACAAGGACGGCCACCCGCGCTCGTACGAGATCGTCCCCGGCGTCAGCAGCAAGTACCCGGGGCGCGCCTTCACCCGGCACGACGTCTACTTCACCCAGTACAACAAGTGCGAGCAGTACGCGAACAACAACGTCCGCCTGTGCGCTCCCCGGCACCCCACGGCCGTCGACAAGTGGGTGGACGGACAGGCGCTCACCCACCCCGTGGCCTGGGTGAACGTCGGCTTCCACCACGTCGCGCGGGACGAGGACCAGCAGCCCATGCCGGTGCACTGGCAGGGATTCTCGATCGCCCCCAGGGACGTCACCGCTATGAGCCCGCTCACTCCGCCGGCGCTCGTCGGTGAGAACGGCCGCCCCCGTACCTGAAGTCGAGAAACCACCCTGGCCATCCGGCTGCACCGCCGACCGCTACCGGAGTACCCTTCCTTGATCGTTGGGACGGGGATGCTCGGGGGAGCGGAAGGCGGTGCGCGGGTGGGCTCGGGAGGGCTGGAGCTGCCCCCTGGTGACGACAGTCATGAGGGGGGCTCCACAGACGTCCCGCCCGGCACGGTGTCCCTGGCCCGGCCGATGGAGGGCGCCATCGGGCCGGAGCTGGACTGGGACGCCGAGGCCTGGCACGAGGTGCGCACCCGCGCCCGGCGGGCCGGCCGTGCCTACATCTGGCTGAACCTCGTCGAACAGCGGTTGCGCGCCGTGGTGTCCGCCGTGCTGCGACCCGTCTACGAACCCGTCCACGGCGACGAGTGGGTGGTCGCCGCGGCCGGCCCGGCCGGCCAGGAGTGGGTGCAGCGCGCCGTCGCCGTACGCGAAGTGAGCCGCCGCAAGGGCTACTTGCTCGACCCGGCGGACGACAACGTGATCTCCTTCCTCACCCTGCCGCAGCTGCGCGAGCTGATGGTGCAGCACTGGCCGTGCTTCGAGCCGTACCTGGACGACCGGCGGGACGTCGAACTCGCGCTGGACGAGCTGGAGGTGACCCGCAACGTCGTCTCCCGCAACCGGGCGCTGTCCGAGGCAGTCCTGAACCAGGCCGAACGCGCCTCCGCACGCCTGCTGGAGATGCTCGGCACCGGCGGCGACGTGCCCTCCGCGCGCCGACTGCCCGTGGACGCCGTCGAGGACCTCATCGGCGACCGGTACGCGGACGTGGTCGCCGTCCACACCGACCGGGTGCGGCTGCTGCGCCAGTTCCCCGCCGAGAACATCTTCGACGGGGCCCGCCGCCTCGACGCCATCGGCATCGGACTCAACCTGCTCGTCCAGAACTTCTCCGGCCGGCGGCTCGTCCGGCTGGCCGAGGCGGGCGCGCGGGTGCGGCTGCTGTTCCTCAACCCCGCCTCCAGCGCCGTGAAGCGCCGCGAGCGCGAACTCGGCATGAAGCGGGGCGAACTGAGCCGCGCCGTGGAGATGAACATCCTGCACATGCGCCGGGTCCGCTCCCGGCTGCGCGATCCCGGCGCCTTCCAGATCCACGTCTACGACGAGACGCCCCGCTTCACCGCCTACCTGGTCGACGGCGACGGCACCGACGGCATCGCGGTCGTGCAGTCCTACCTGCGGCGCATGCGCGGCATGGAGGCACCGGTGCTGGTGCTGCGCAACGGCAACCGGGTGGTCAAGTCCGGCGAGGTCGACGAAGGCGGACTTTTCGCCGCGTATCGCGAAGAGTTCGAGCTGGCCTGGGCGGACTCCCGGCCGGTGTCCTGACCGTTCGCGGGTGATGTGCGGCAGTTGTCCGGAACCGTCCCGCCGGAAAGCGGAACGCGCTCCTCTGATTGTCAGTGGCGCGTGCGAAGGTGGAAACCACTGGGGGGGAAGCACCACCAAGAAGGGGGGCCATCATGGTCTGGCACCGCGAGCTGCTCATCGGCTTCGACCTGGAGACGACCGGGACGGACCCGCGCGAGGCGCGCATCGTCACGGGCGCCGTGATCGAGGTCAGAGACGGGCAGGTCCTCGGAAGCCGGGAATGGCTGGCCGACCCGGGCGTGGAGATACCGGCGGACGCGGTGGCGGTCCACGGCATCAGCAATGAGCGGGCCGGCTCCGAGGGCCGCCCCGCCGACGAGGTCGCGGACGCCATCGCCGGCGTCCTCACCAGCTACTGGCGCACCGGCGTCCCGGTCGTCGCCTACAACGCCGCCTTCGATCTGACCCTGCTCTCCGCCGAACTGCGCAGACACGGCCTGCCCTCCCTGCGCGACCGCCTGGGCGGCCTCGACCCCGCCCCGGTCGTCGACCCGTACACCATCGACCGCTGGGCCGACCGCTACCGCCGCGGCAAGCGCAACCTCGAAGCGGTCTGCGCCGAGTACGGCGTCATTCTCGACGCGGCGCACGACGCCTCCGCCGACGCGCTCGCCGCCGCCCGCCTGGCCCGGGCGATAGCCGAGCGCCACCCCAAGGTCGCCGCCCTCGGCCCGGCGGAGCTGCACCGCGGACAGATCGAGTGGTACGCGGCCTGGGCGGCGGACTTCCAGGACTTCCTGCGACGCAAGGGCGACGCCGAGGCGGTCGTCGACGGCGTCTGGCCGGTGCGGGAACCGGCGGACAGCCACACCCCCTGAGCCCCGGCCCGGGGGCAGCGGAGCGACGCCCGCCAGGGGCGTCTGAGCCCGGCTCAGAAGGGGTACCAGCGCACCGACTCGTCCCCCTCGCGCAGCGATGCCACCCGCCGCCCGAACTCGGCCAGCGCCTTGGGGTCGGCCGGCGCGTGCTGGGCCACCCAGGCGCAGCTCGCCGTCTCACGGGCGCCCCGCAGCACCGCACAGCCCTCCCACTCCCGCACGTCCCATCCGTAGGCGCCGGTGAAGGAGTCGTAGGCCTCGGCGGACAGGCCGTAGCGGTCGCGGGAGAGCGCCAGGACGACCAGGTCGTGCTCGCGCAGGTCGTCGGAGAAGGTCTCCAGGTCGACGAGGACCGGCCCGTCCGGGCCGATGTGCACGTTGCGGGGGAGCGCGTCGCCGTGGATCGGGCCGGGCGGCAGATGGGGCGTGAGGGCGGCGGCGGCCGTCGCGAAACCGTCCCGGCGCTCCCGCAGGTACGCCGCGTCCGCCGGGTCGATCGCGGTGCCGGCCAGCCGCAGCCAGCGCTCCACCCCGGCCAGCAGATCGCGCGGCGGCAGCGTGAACGACGGTGAGGGCAGCGCGTGCACGAGACGCAGGAGTTCGGCCAGATCGCGTGGCTCGGCGGGCCGCACCGGGTCCGGCAGCCGGTGCCACACCGTCACCGGGTGTCCCTCGACCAGCAGGGGGCTCGGCTCGGCCGCCCGCACCGCGGGGACGCCCGCCCCGGCCAGCCAGGCCGCGACGTCCAGCTCGCGCCGGGCTCGTTCCAGCAGCTCGGCGTCCCGGCCCACCTTCACGACCAGGTCACCGGCGGCGAACACCGCGTTCTCGCCGAAGGCGAGCATGCGCGCCTCCCCGGCGGGCAGCCCCGCCGCGGTCAGTACGTCCCTCGCCCGCGCCTCGTCCATCGTCCGCCTCCCTGTCGTGACCGTCTGCTGCTGCCGGGACGGCGTCGGAATCCGGCCATCCGACGCCCAGTCTCGCATTCGCACAGGTCGGGCCGTGTGCGCGGTGTCTTGACGGCGTACCGCGGCTTCACGACCATGGCGGGGCCCGCCGGAGCCGCCGGGAAAGGGGGGATCGCTTCGTGCCGTCGCTGACCGAGGGGAACCGCGCGGTCCGCCGCCCGCCGCGCCGGACCACCCACCGCGGCGCGTGGTTCCTCGTCCTGCCCGCGCTGCTGCCGATCCTGGTGCTGAGCGTCGGCCCGCTGCTGTACGGCATCCTGCTCGCCTTCACCGACGCCCAGTCGGGCCGGACCGCGGCCACACGGTGGATCGGCGGACTGAACTTCGCCGACCTGTGGCACGACACGCTGTTCTGGGAGTCGTTCCGTATCGGGCTGGTCTGGGCGGTCGGGGTGACCGTCCCGCAGTTCCTGCTCGCCCTCGGCCTCGCCCTCCTGCTGAACCAGGAGTTACGGCTGCGCTGGCTGGCCCGCGCCCTGGCGATCATTCCCTGGGCGATGCCCGAGGTCGTCGTCGGCGTGATGTGGCGCCTCGTCTACAACCCCGACGCCGGTGTCCTCAACGAGACCCTGCGCGACCTGGGCCTCGGCGACGGCAGGGACTGGCTGAGCGGCCTGACGACCGCGCTGCCCGCCGTGATCGTCGTCGGGGTGTGGGCCGGGCTGCCCCAGACGACGGTCGCCCTGCTCGCCGGCCTCCAGAACACCCCGCGCGAACTCCACGAGGCCGCCGCGGTCGACGGCGCCGGCGCCTGGCGCCGCTTCCGCACGGTCACCTGGCCCGCCCTGCGCCCGGTCGCGCTCGCGATCACCGCGCTCAACTTCATCTGGAACTTCAACTCCTTCGCCCTGGTCTACGTCCTGACCAGCGGCGGCCCCGGCGGCCGTACCCGGCTGCCCATGCTCTTCGCCTACGAAGAAGCCTTCCGTTACGGACAGTTCGGCTACGCGGCGGCGATGGGGTGCGTGATGGTCGCGGTGATCGCGGTGCTGCTGGCCCTCTTCCTCGTCGGCCGCCTCCAGGGAGAGGACGAGACATGAGGACCGGCACAGCGGGCCGCGCCGGCCAGTACCTGGCCCTGCTCGGCTATCTCCTCTTCCTCGCCTTCCCCTTCCTCTGGCTGGTCTCCACGGCGTTCAAGTCCCCCCGAGAACTGGGCAGTCTGCACCCCACCTGGATTCCGGAGGACCCCACCCTCGCCAACTTCCGGCAGGCCTTCGACGAACAGCCACTGCTGCGCGCCGCCGGCAACTCCCTGCTCGCCGCCGCCGGGGCCGCGCTGACCGCCGTACTGATCGCGACCCCGCTGGCCTACGTCGTCGCCCGGCGCCGCACCCTGCTCGCGCGGGCCGCGACCGGCTGGGTGGTGGTCAGCCAGGCCTTCCCGCTGGTGCTGGTGATCATCCCCCTGTTCCTGGTGCTGAAGAACCTGCGGCTGATCGACTCGACTCCCGGCCTGGTCCTGGTGTACGTGGTGTGGGCCCTGCCGTTCGCCCTGTGGATGCTCGTCGGATACGTCCGGGCGGTGCCCGCCGAGCTGGAGGAGGCGGCGGCCGTCGACGGGGCCGGGCGGCTGCGGACCCTGGTGTCGGTGACCGCCCCGCTGCTCGCGCCAGGCATCGTGGCGACGGCCCTGTTCGCGTTCGTCACGGCGTGGAACGAGTTCTTCTTCGCGCTCGTGCTGCTGAAGACCCCGGAGAAACAGACTCTGCCGGTGGTCCTCACCCACTTCATCGGCGCGGAGGGCGTCGCCGACCTGGGCCCGCTGGCGGCCGCCGCCGTCCTCGCCACCCTTCCCTCACTGCTCGTGTTCGCGCTCATCCAGCGGCGGATCACAAGCGGCATGCTCGCGGGGGCGGTGAAGGGCTGATGCGCACCCGAGGCTCTCTTCTCCTCGCCCTCGCCCTGCTCCTGGCGAGCTGCGTTGCCTGCGGGGGCGGCGGCTCGGAGACCGGAACCATCACGCTCCGTTTCCAGTCCCTGGCCTGGCAGGAGGAGTCCGTCGAGGCCAACAAGGCACTGGTGAAGGAGTGGAACGCGGCCCATCCGGACGTCAAGGTCGAGTACGTCCAGGGCAGTTGGGACAGCGTCCACGACCAGCTCCTCACCTCCTTCGAGGGCGGTGAGGCACCGGACATCATCCACGACGCCTCCGACGACCTCGCGGACTTCGCCTACGGCGGCTACCTCGCCGACCTCACCGGGCTGCTCCCCGACCGCCTGACGTCCGACATCCCGCGGCGCAGCTGGGAGACGACGACCTTCGGCGACGGCGTCTACGGCGTGCCCTTCCTCCAGGAACCCCGCGTCCTCGTCGCCAACGCCACCTGGCTCAAGGAGTCCGGCGTGCGCATCCCCACCCCCGAACGGCCGTGGAGCTGGGCGGAGTTCCGCCGGATCACCGAACAGCTCAGCGGCGACGGCAGGTACGGGGTGGCCTGGCCGCTGAAGGACCCCGTCTCCGCCACCCTCAACCTTTCCCTGTCGGCCGGCGGGCAACTGTTCCACCGGGGACCCGACGGCAAGGTCACCGTCCGCTTCGAGGAGGGCGACTCGGTGGTACCGCGCACCGTCCACGACCAGGTCGGCGAGGACCGCAGCGCGCCCGGCTCCCTGCTCGGCAGCGGCGGCTCGGACACCCTGCCCGGCTTCTTCGCCGGGAAGTACGCGATGGTCCCGCTCGGCTTCTCCTACCGCCAGCAGATCGCCCGGCAGGCCCCGAAGGACTTCGACTGGCAGGTGCTGCCCGCCCCGGCCGGCGCCGAGGGCCTCACCCAGGGCGTCAGCCCGCAGACCCTGTCCGTCGCCGAGGACAGCCCCCACAAGAAGGAGGCCGCCGCCTTCATCGACTTCCTCCTGCGCCCGCCCCACATGGTGCGCCTGGCCCTGGGCGACTGGATGCTGCCCACCGGCACGACGGCCCTCGCCGACCCGGCCCTGCACACCACCGAACACGACTGGGCCACCGGCACCGCCCTCGCCGCTCATCTGCGCCCCGCGCCCGCACAGGCGGTGCGCGGCTATCCGGAGTGGAAGGACAAGGTCGCGACCCCGGCCTTCCAGGAGTACTACAGCGGCGCGATCGGTCTCGCGGAGCTGCGCGACCGGCTGGAGGACGACGGGAACCTGGTGCTGGCCCGCTACCAGCGCTGACGGAACCGGAGAAATCACGTTGCACGAGACGTATCGTCTCGCCTAACGTGCGTCACATGACCGCACCCGCGCACATCGCCATGTTCTCCATCGCCGCCCACGGCCATGTGAACCCCAGTCTGGAGGTGATCCGCGAACTCGTCGCACGCGGGCACCGGGTCACCTACGCCATCCCGCCCGCCCTCGCCGACAAGGTCGCCGCGACGGGCGCGCAGGTGAAGCCCTGGCACTCCACCCTGCCCTCGCCCGACGCCGACCCGTCCGCCTGGGGTTCCACCCTCCTCGACAACGTCGAGCCCTTCCTCGACGACGCGATCCAGGCACTGCCCCAGCTGATCGATGCCTACGACGGCGACGAGCCCGACCTGGTCCTGCACGACATCGCCTCCTACCCGGCCCGCGTCCTCGCCCACCGCTGGCGCGTGCCCGCCATCTCCCTCTCGCCGGCCCTCGTCGCCTGGGAGGGCTACGAGCAGGAGGTCGCCGAACCGATGTGGGCCGAGCCGAAGAGGACCGCACGCGGACAGGCCTACTACGCCCGCTTCCAGGCCTGGCTGGAGGAGAACGGCATCACTCTCCACCCCGACGAGTTCGGCGGCCGGCCCGCCCGCTCCCTGGTGCTCATCCCCAAGGCGCTCCAGCCGAACGCCGACCGGGTCGACGAGAGCGTGTACACCTTCGTCGGCGCCTGCCAGGGCGACCGGACCGAAGAGGGCGAGTGGACCCGGCCGGCCGACGCCGAGAAGGTCGTGCTCGTCTCCCTGGGCTCCGCCTTCACCAAGCAGCCGGACTTCTACCGCGCCTGCGCGCAGGCCTTCGCCGACCTGCCCGGCTGGCACCTCGTGCTCCAGATCGGCAAGCACGTGGACCCCGCCGAGCTGGGCGACGTACCGGCGAACGTCGAAGTGCACTCGTGGGTGCCGCAATGGGCGGTGCTGCGGCAGGCCGACCTGTTCGTCACCCACGCCGGAGCCGGCGGCAGCCAGGAGGGGATGGCGACGGCGACGCCGATGATCGCCGTACCGCAGGCCGCGGACCAGTTCGGCAATGCCGACGTGCTCCAGGCACTCGGGGTGGCCCGCCATCTTCCCGCCGAGGAGGCCACCGCCGAGACACTGCGGGCCGCCGCCCTTGCCCTGGTCGACGACCCCGAGGTCGCCCGGAGCCTGACAAGGATCCGGGCCGACATGGCCGAGGAGGGCGGCAGCCGCCGGGCGGCCGACCTGATCGAGGCCGAACTGCCCGCCGGGTAGTGCTCTGCGCACAGCCGCCGTGGCCAAGCGGACAGGGGTGAGGGCCCGTCGACTCCCCGGTGGTCAACGGGCCCTCGGCCTGGGGAATCCAGGGATCCGGGGATCCAGGGGTTCAGAGGTGCTCGGGTCGGGTCGGCGGGGTCACACCCGCACCGGCTCGCCCTCGTCGTCCCTCGTCACCGGCTCGATCGCCTCGGCCGACTCGTCGTGCGTCAGGTCGGGCAGCCGGTGCAGCCACTTCGGCAGGTACCAGTTGCGCTCGCCGAGCAGCGCCATCACCGCCGGGAGCAGCACGCCCCGGATGACCGTCGCGTCGATCAGCACCGCGGCGGCCAGGCCGACGCCCATCTGCTTCATGGACTGCATGGACAGCGTGCCGAAGATCGCGAACACGGCGACCATGATGACGGCGGCGCTGGTCACGACCCCGGCCGTGGTGACGACACCGTGCGTGATGGCGTCCCGCGTGGTCCGGCCGCGCAGCCGTGCCTCGCGGATCCGGGAGACCACGAACACGTGGTAGTCCATCGACAGCCCGAACAGGATCACGAAGAGGAACAGCGGCAGCCAGGTGACGATGGCGCCGACGCCCTCCGCGCCCACCAGGGACGCGCCCCAGCCGTGCTGGAAGACCCCCACGAGGATGCCGTAGGCGGCGCCCACGGACAGCAGGTTGAGCACGATCGAGGTGATCGCGATCGTCAGCGAGCGGAACGAGAGCAGCATCAGCGCGAAGGCGAAGACCACGACGAACGCGAAGACCGGGACGACGGCTCCGGCCAGCTGGTCGTTGAAGTCCTTCGAACCGGCCACCTGGCCGGTGATCGGCGCCTCCAGGCCCTCCACCTTGCCCAGGGTCGCGGGCCGTACGTCGTCACGCAGCTTGTCCAGGCTCGCGCCCGCCTTGTCCAGGTCGGACCCGCCGACCAGCGGGACGTACACGAAGGCGATGTTCTGCGCGTCGTGCAGCTTGATCTCGACGGGGCCGCGCGAGGCGCCCGAACTGATCGCCCGCTCACGGAAGTCGGCGAGCGCGGACTTCACCTCGGGTGCGTTGATGTCCTTCGCGTGGACGACCACCTCGGCCGGGTCGGAGCCGCCCGGGAAGGCCTCGTTGAGCCGGTTGTAGGTCTGCACGATGGGCAGCGAGTCCCCGAACTCCTGGTCCAGGGTGAGGTTCTGCGTCTTCATGCCGACCGCGGGCGCCGCGATGGCCAGCAGCGCGCCGGCCGCGACGAGCACGGAGAGCAGGGGCCGGGCGAGGACGCCCTTCAGGACGGCCGACCAGAACCGGCTCTCGCCGCCGCCGCCGCGGTTGCGGGCGCGTCGCCGCAGGAAGGGGATGCGGCCCTTCTCGACCCGCTCGCCCAGCAGCGACAGAAGCGCGGGCAGCACGGTCACGGACCCGACCATGGCCACGGCCACCACCATCAGCGAGGCCAGACCCATCGCCTCGAACTCGGCGAGGCCGGTGAACAGCATGCCCGCCATCGCCACGCACACGGTGACGCCGGAGACGACGATCGCGCGCCCGCTGGTCGCGGCGGCGATCCGCAGCGCGGTCTGCCCGTCCCGCCCGGCCTCGCGCTCCTCGCGCTCACGGCGCAGGTAGAACAGGCAGTAGTCGACGCCGACGGCCAGACCGACCAGCAGCATCACGGAGTTGGCGGTGTCGCTCATCGGCATGACATGGCTGACGACGCCCATCAGGCCCATCGTCGCCATGATCGCGGTGACCGCGAGCAGCACCGGCAGCAGGGCGGCGACCAGGGCGCCGAACGCGATGAGCAGAATGCCGAGGGCCACCGGCACCGCGGAGTACTCGGCCTTCTGGAAGTCGTCGCCGAACGCGTCGTCGAACGTCTTCATCATGCTGGCGCCGCCGATCTCCTCGATCCGCAGTGCCTCGTGCTCCTTCTGCACGCCCTCGACGGCCATCAGGACCGGCTCGATCCGCTCGCCGGCGGTGTCGGAGTCACCGCGCACGTCGAACTGCACGAGCGCGCTGCGGCCGTCCTTGGAGATCGTCCGCGTGTCGTACGGCGAGGTGACCTCGGTGACCTTGCCGGTGTCCTCGACGGCCGTGATGATCGCCTCGACGGCCTCGCGGAACGCGGCGTCCGTGGCCTTCAGCTTCGCGTCCTTGGCCTGGACGAGGACGGTCTCGCCGGCGGGCTCCTCGATCCCCGCGTCCTCGATGATCCTGGCGGCGGTGTGCGTCTCGCCCTTCAGCTGGTCGCTGTCCTTGACGTCGACCCGACCGGCCGCCGATCCCAGCCCCATGGCCAGGACGACGAACAGCACCCAGATACCGACGGCCGCCCAGCGATGCCGGGCACTCCAGCCGCCGGCCCGCGCGGCGATGCCCCGCACCCGTGAATCTCCGTTCCCCATGACGGGCTTTCCCCCTCGAGGTGCGGTGGCAGCCCCCTGCCGCCACCTCTCCCCTCGAAGGTATGGGCCGCGTAAAGCCATCTCGTCCTGCTGTTCGACGAGGTGTCGGACGCCGGACTCCTCCCCTCGGACCCCGCCGTCTCACCGCTGGGGAGGACAGTGACCCCTTACATCTATCGCCGGGTCTCGGGGACGATGATCAGGGTCGGGCCCCGCCGTCCGTTCCGCCGTACGGATCTCCGATCCCGGGCGGGGTTCCACAACCTTGTTGAATAAGTCACAGGTGCGCGAAGAAGTTGATCCGGCCACCGCCGATCGGCGAGAGTTTCGCACAACCCCGTTCCGCGGACCGGGGTCCCGCGGCCGTCGTGCCCACCCCCACGGGGCACGAAGGCCGCCTAGGCTGTACGGATGACGACATACGCCGCTCTGCTGCGCGGCATCAACGTGGGCGGCAGCCGGAAGGTCCCGATGGCGGCCCTGCGGACCCTGATGGAGGGCCTCGGCCACGACGGCGTCCGCACCTACCTCCAGAGCGGCCAGGCCGCCTTCTCCACGGACGACGGCGACGAGGACGGCCTCGCGCGGGAGCTGACGCGGGCGATGGAGAAGCAGTTCGGCTTCACCGTCGACGTGATCGTGCGCGACCACGCGTATCTCAGGGCGGTTGCCGACGCCTGCCCCTTCCCGGCGGCCGACCTGGAGGCCAGGCAGCTGCACGTCACCTACTTCTCCGCCCCCGTCGACGCCGACCGCTTCGCGGTGATCGACCCGGCCGCGTACCTGCCCGAGGAGTTCCGTCTCGGCGACCGTGCCCTGTACCTGTACGCCCCCGAGGGCCTCGGCCGTTCCCGGCTCGCCGAACAGCTGTCCCGGGCCCGGCTCCTCAAGGGGCTGACCGCGACCACCCGCAACTGGAACACCGTGGTCAAGCTGGTCGAGATGACCCGTCCCTGAACCGTGTCGCGTTTGTTCAAGGCAACGCCGTCCCCGCGTCCCTAGCGTGGTGGACATGAAGTACGACGAGACGCACCGGTACATGTCCGAATGTGCCGCCGAGGCGGCGCGTGTCGCGCGCGGTGTCCCCGCGGACCGCCTGAACGACCCCACCCACTGCCCCGACTGGGACCTGCGTGCCCTGGTCAACCACTGGGTCCTCTACACCTCCCACGGCCTGGAGCACCGCGCCCTGCGCAGGCAGCTTCCCGAGGAACTGGTCGCCCGCGACTTCACCGCGGACCCCGGTTGGCCCGACGCCTACGCCGCCCAGCTCGACCGGGCGGTCGCGGCCTGGGCGGACCCGGCGGTCTGGGAGGGCGAGGTCGACCTGGGCGGCGGCGCCCTGCCCGCCGACGAGCTGGCCCCGATGATCGTCAAGGAGATGGCCGTCCACGGCTGGGACGTCGCCGTCTCCACCGGCCAGGAGTTCCGTGTCTCCGCGGGTGCCGCCCGCCTGGTCCTCGACGTCGTCGAACGCCACGGCGACCTCTACCGCCAGTACGACGGCTTCGCCGATCCGGTGCCCGTGCCGGACGACACCCCGACCTTCGGACGGGCCCTGGCGGCGAGCGGGCGGGACCCCCGGCAGGGCATCCACGCGGGCCACTGAGGAAGTTCCACGGTGCGCGCGAGCTGGCGGGAACCCCGGCAGGGCATCCACGCGGGCCACTGAGGAAGTTCCACGGTGGGCAGGCATGCCGGCCGGGGACCCGATCGCGGACCAGTGTCGCGGGCATGACCCCCGGCCACCCGTTCACCGCTCCGCGTCGACCTCTGGTCCGACCCCGCCTGCCCGTTCGCGTGGATCACCTCCCGCCGGCTGCCGGAGGTCAAGCGGCAGAGCCCGCTCGACCTCCGGCAGCCGGCCATGAGCGGGTGGCGGCCGAACCCGACTCCTTCGGGCCGAGGCGGACGCGGGTGGGCGGGCCGTCCGTCGCGTGACCTTGTCGGGCGGCCCGTCAGGCCCGGCCGCCGCCAGTTCCGGGCGTGTGCCGTCAGGCCCCGACCGCCGCCAGTACCGGGGCGCGCGCCGCGTCGTACCGCTCCAGCAGGACGTGAGCCACCTCGGGGGACGGGCCCAGCACCTCCGCCAGGACGTCCGCCCGTGCCGCGCCCCGGGCGATCCGGTCGGGGAGGAAGCCGGGGGCCAGGACGTACGGGGCGACCGCCACCGTCGAACAGCCCAGTTCGCGCAGTTCGCGCACGGCGTCCTCGGTGCGAGGAAGGGATGCGGAGGCGAAGGCGGGTCGCACGGCGTACCAACCGGTGTGCCACCACTCCCGCGCGATGTCTGCGATCACCGCGATCGCCTCCGGGTCCGTGGAACCCGCCGAGGCCAGCACGACCCCGGTCGAGGCCTTGTCGGCGGGCGTCAATCCGGCCTCGTACAGCCGCCGTTCCAAGGCGGAGAGCAGCAGTGGGGAAGGGCCGAGCACCTCCGCCTGGCGGATCCGCAGTCGGCGTGGCGCGTCCCGCAGGACCGCCGGGATGTCCGCCTTGGCGTGGAACGCCCGCGTCAGCAGCAGGGGGAGCGCGACCACGTCACGTACGCCCTCCGCCGCCAGCGACTCCAGCACCCCCTGGACGGAGGGAATGTTGAAGTCCAGGAAACCGGTCTCCACCCGCAGGCCGGGCCGCAGCGACCGGACCCGCCGCACGAGGGCGTGGACGGTCGCCGCGTGCCGCGGATCACGGCTGCCGTGGGCGACGACGAGGAGAACCGGCTGATGGCGCACGAGGTCAGCCCTTCACCAGCAGTCCGCGCCCGCGGAGCACCCGCCGCTCCAGCGGGCTGAAGATCAGCAGGTCGATGGCGATACCGACGAACAGGATGAGGATGATCGCCTCGAACACCAGCGCCATGGAACTGGCGTTGCGGCCGTTCTCCAGCAGCGCGCCCAGGCCGACGCCCAGGTCGGGGGAGGAGGCGATGATCTCCGCCGCCATCAGCGACCGCCAGGAGAAGGCCCAGCCCTGCTTCAGTCCGCCCAGGTAGCCGGGCAGCGAGGCCGGCAGCACGATGTGCCAGGCGCCCTTCAACCCGGTCGCGCCCATCGTGCGGCCCGCCCGCAGGAACAGCGGCGGCACCTGGTCGATGCCGGAGACCAGGCCGTTGGCGATGGAGGGGACCGCGCCGAGCAGGATCACCGCGTACATCATCGAGTTGTTCAGGCCCAGCCAGATCACCGCGGGCGGCACCCACGCCACCGACGGCAGCGACTGGAGGCCGGACAGGATCGGGCCGATCGCCGCGCGCACGAACTTCACCCGGGCCACCAGCAGACCCAGCGGCGTGCCGATGGCGAGGGCGAGCAGGAAGCCCAGCAGGCCGCGCGAGACGCTGGTCCAGATGTACTCGAGGAGCTTGCCCTCCAGCCACGCGTCCTTGAACTCGTTGCCCACGTCGGACGGGGACGGCAGCTTCGCCGGGTCGTCGACGATCCCGAAGGTGATCAGCGCCTGCCAGACCACCAGGACCACCGCGATGGCGACGATCGGCGGCAGGATCTTGTCGAGGAACGTCTGCCGGAAGGACGTCCCGGCGGCCGTCGAGGTCTCCAGGGCGTCGAGGCCCGCCTCCACCCCCGCGAAGCCGCTGTCGCGGACCGGGGCCTTCGCCGTCGGGTCGGTGGTCTCAGTGCTGGCCATGACGACGGATCTCCCCACGCAGGACTTCGGTGATCTCCAGGGACAGCTCGGCGACGGGAGCGTCCTCGATGCGGCGCGGCTGCGGAATGCCGACCGTCCACTCGCGCGCGATCCGGCCGGGCCGGGAGGACAGCAGGACGACGCGCTGCGCGAGCCGCACCGCCTCGCGCACGTTGTGCGTGACGAACAGCACCGAAAGGCCCGTCTCCGCCCAGATCCTGGTGAGTTCGTCGTGCAGCACGTCCCGTGTGATCGCGTCGAGCGCCGCGAACGGCTCGTCCATCAGCAGCAACCGGGCGTCCTGCGCCAGAGCGCGGGCCAGCGCCACCCGCTGGCGCATGCCGCCGGAAAGCTCGTGTACGCGCTTTCCGTACGATCCTTGCAGCCGGACGAGTGCCAGCAGCTCCTCGGCGCGGTCGCGCCGGTCGCTCTTGGGAACTCCCCCGAGCTTCAGGGCGAGTTCGATGTTCTTGCCCGCGGTCAGCCACGGGAACAGGGCGTGCTCCTGGAACATCAGAGCCGGTCGCCCGTCGGTGCCGATGTGACCGGCGGTCGGGGCGTCGAGCCCCGCCACCAGGTTCAGCAGCGTCGACTTGCCGCAGCCCGAGGCGCCCAGGAGGGTGACGAACTCGCCCGGCGCGACATCGAGGGTGATGTCGTCCAGGACGAGCTGCTGCCCGGCGGGCCCGGCGAAGGACTTCGAGACATGCTCGATACGGGCGGCGTACTCCACCGACTCGGTGCCGTCGGCGGCCTTGGCGAGCGTGGTGGCCATGGTCGTCACCTCCTGGGAACTCTCGTGGTTGCGGGGTTACTCGACGCCGAGACCGGCGTCGTCGACCGTGGGCTCACCCGCGGCCTGAAGGACCTTGTTCAGGGGCGCGAGGTCGTAGATGCCGTCCAGCAGCGGGTCCTCCAGCAGACCGGCCTTGACCGCGTGCCGGGCCTCGCTGTTGAGCGTGGCGGCGAGCGGGTCGTCGGTGAACCGGATGGACTTCCAGGCCGGGTCCAGCACCTCCGCGGGCAGCTCCTTGCCGGAGTCCACCTTCAGCTGCGCGTTCGCCGCCGCCTTCGCCTCGTCCGGGTTGGCGTTGATGTACTTGTTGACGTCGACCGAGGCCTTGAGCACCGCCTCGACGGCCTTCGGGTGCTCCTTGAGGAACTTCTGGGACACGATGATGTTCGTGATCACGAACTTCTTGTCGGGCCACAGGTCGGATTCGTCCAGCAGCACCTTGGCGCCCTCGGCGACCAGCTTCGACGCGGTCGGCTCCGGCACCCAGGCGCCGTCGATGGAACCGGACCTGTAGGCGTCCGGGGTCACCTTGTTGTCGGTGCGGATGACCGACACGTCACCCTTGCCGCTCTCCGCGTCGACCTTCCAGCCCTGCTCGGAGATCCAGTTCAGCAACGCCACGTCCTGCGTGTTGCCGAGCTGCGGAGTGGCGATCCTCTTGCCCTTGACGTCCTTGAGCGACTTGATCTTGGCGGGGTCGACCACCAGCTTCACCCCGCCGGACGCCGAACCGCCCACGATGCGCAGGTTCTTGCCGGCGGACTTGGTGTACCCGTTGATCGCCGGGGAGGGGCCGATCCAGCCGATGTCGATCGAGCCGGAGTTCAGCGCCTCGATCTCGGACGGGCCGGCGTTGAAGATCTGGTATGACGCCTTGGTGGCGCCGAGAGCCTTCTGGAAGTAGCCCTTGTTCACGCCGACGAGGGCGGTCCCGTGGGTCAGGTTGCCGAAGTAGCCGATCTTGACGGAGTCGAGACCGTCGATCTTCTGCGCCCCGGCGGCCACCTTCTGCGCGGACGGCTCGTCCTTGGCCTCGGAGCCGTAGCCGCAGGCGGCGAGGGTGAGAAGGGGAAGCGCGGCGACGGTGGCGAGGCCGCGGCGTAGCAGGCGACTGGACGCGCCCCCGTTCGAGCGAAGCCGGGAAAGGGGGAGGTTGGCAGGCACGGGAGGTGTTCCTCTCGTAGGCCCGGCGGTCACGGTCTCTCAGGTCGTGGCCGGGAGGTCGGCAGGTTTTCGTCTACGGCGGTGGGGGGTGCGGGCGCGCAGGCAGTGCGCGTACGTCAGCGCACACATCGCGCCACTCCGCCCTGCCCGCTGCCGAGGGCGCCGCTGCCGACGCGGCCGCCCTCCTTCGCGAACGTGGACCAGTAGTCGGTGAGGTTCACGTCAGAAGTCCCATCCGTCGTCCTGGGCCGGGTGTTTGACCGGCTCGGGCGAGGCGAAGGACTCTCCGACCATTCCGGCGGTGAGGGTGGTGCCG
>NZ_JBVIQK010000008.1:0-119567 GCF_055577115.1 Streptomyces sp. NPDC033216
CGCCGCGTCGAGATGCGGGTCCGGGACAACTTCGCCGACGGGAACGCGCTGGGCTGGAAGCCCTATGGCGGGACCTGGTCGGCGACCGACGGCCGCACAGGGGTCGGTCACGGCCGGTCGCACGGGCGTCCGGGTCCCGGCCGTGCCGACGCCGGCGTCGCGTCCTTCGTATGGACGCACCGGGACGGGAGTGGAAAGCTCGAAGGACCGCGGGCGCCGCCGGAGCCGCCACCGCTGGGGGTGCCCCCGGACGGAGTCTGGGGAAGGAGCCGCCGTGCCCGCGCCCCGATGACCTCACCGTGCACGGGAGGCGGAGAAATGGGCGACAAGGCGAACACACACCCCGGAGCCGCCGGCAGGGCTACGGCGGCCGACCACCCCGCGTCCGTACGGAATGTGGTGCTGGTCGGCCACTCCGGATCGGGCAAGACGACCTTGGTGGAGGCTCTCGCGCTGACGGCGGGAGCGGTGAACCGGGCGGGCCGCGTGGAGGAAGGCGGCACGGTCTCCGACTACGACGACATCGAGCACCGTCAGCAACGCTCGGTGCAGCTCTCCCTGGTGCCGGTCGAATGGGACGGCATCAAGATCAATCTCCTCGACACCCCCGGGTACGCCGACTTCGTCGGGGAGCTGAGGGCCGGTCTGCGCGCCGCGGACGCGGCCCTCTTCGTCGTCTCGGCCTCGGACGGTGTGGACGGCTCGACCCGCATGGTGTGGGAGGAGTGCGCGGCCGTCGGCATGCCCCGCGCGATCGTCGTCACGCATCTGGAGGCCGCGCGCGCGGACTTCGAGGAGATGACCCGGATCTGCGCGGAAGCCTTCGGCGGCGACGACCCCGACGCCGTGCTGCCGCTGTACCTGCCGCTGCACGGCCCGCAGGCGCCGGACGGGCACGCCCCCGTGACGGGTCTGACCGGGTTGCTGTCGCGCAGACTGTTCGACTACTCCTCCGGCGAGCGCAAGGAGTCCGAGCCGGGCGAGGACGAGCTGCCCGGGATCGAGGAGGCTCGCGACCGGCTGATCGAGGGGATCATTGCCGAGAGCGAGGACGAGACCCTCATGGACCGCTACCTCGGCGGCGAACAGATCGACGTGAAGACGCTGATCCAGGACCTGGAACGGGCCGTGGCGCGCGCCACGTTCTTCCCCGTGCTGGCCGCGGCCCCGGCCGCCGAGGGCGCCCGGCAGGGCATCGGCACCGTGGAGCTGCTCGAACTCGTCACCAGGGGCTTCCCGACACCTCTGGAGCGTGAGGCGCCCCGCGTCACCACCGTCGACGGCGGGCCGCGCGCCCTGGACCCGTGCGATCCGGACGGCCCGCTGGTCGCGGAGGTGGTGAAGACGGCCTCCGACCCGTACGTCGGCCGCGTCTCGCTCGTCCGCGTGTTCTCCGGCACCCTGCGCCCCGACCAGACCGTCCACGTCTCGGGGCACGGGCTCACCGACCGCGGCCACGAGGACCACGACGTCGACGAGCGCGTCGGCGCCCTGTCATCGCCCTTCGGCAAGCAGCAGCGGGTCCTGACGCACTGCATCGCGGGTGACCTCGCGTGCGTGGCGAAGCTGAGCCGGGCGGAGACCGGCGACACGCTGTCCGCGAAGGAGGACCCGCTGCTGATGGAGCCGTGGCAGATGCCGGACCCGCTGCTGCCGCTGGCCATCCAGGCGCACAGCAAGGCCGACGAGGACAAGCTCTCGCAGGGTCTGTCGCGGTTGGTGGCCGAGGACCCCACGATGCGGCTGGAACAGAACCAGGCCACCCACCAGGTGGTGCTGTGGTGCCTGGGCGAGGCCCACGCGGACGTCGCCCTGGAGCGACTGCGCAATCGCTACGGCGTGCAGGTGGACGTGGTGGCGCACAAGGTATCCCTCCGGGAGACGTTCGCCGCGAAGGCGTCCGGGCGTGGTCGGCACGTCAAGCAGTCCGGGGGTCACGGGCAGTTCGCCGTCTGCGAGATCGAGGTGGAGCCGCTGCCGGGCGGCTCGGGCATCGAGTTCGTGGACAAGGTCGTGGGCGGCGCGGTGCCGCGCCAGTTCATCCCGTCCGTCGAGAAGGGCGTACGGGCGCAGGCCGCCAAGGGCGTCGCCGCCGGCCATCCGCTCGTCGACGTCCGGGTGACCCTGGTCGACGGCAAGGCGCACTCCGTGGACTCCTCCGACGCCGCGTTCCAGACGGCCGGGGCGCTCGCGCTGCGGGAGGCCGCGGCCGACGCGAGGATCCATCTGCTGGAGCCGGTGGCCGAGGTGACCGTGCTGGTCGGCGACGAGTACGTGGGTGCCGTGATGAGCGACCTGTCGGGGCGGCGCGGCCGGGTGCTGGGCACCGAGCAGACGAGCGGCGGTCGCACGCTGGTGCGCGCGGAGGTGCCCGAGATCGAGGTCGGCCGGTATGCGGTCGACCTGCGTTCCCTCTCGCACGGTACGGCCCGCTTCCACCGCGCGTACGCCCGGCACGAGCCGATGCCGGCGCAGGTCGCGGAGCGGCTCCGTCAACAGGAGCGCGCCGCATAGGGGTTGAGGAGCGGGTAGGACAGGGGTCGGGGCGCGGCCGCCCTCAAGTGGCCGGTGTGGAACGCGTTCCTCCGTCACGGCGGGCGGCTTCGGCCGTCCGCCACCGAATGTCCGTGCCTGGATATACGCTGATGACCTGATCAACAGGTGTGCGGAGTACGGAAGTCGGGAAGGCCGCAGAAGCGACAGTGGCGGCGATCGGGGGCGGGAATGACCGTTGGCAGCGGTTACGCGGACTTCTTCGGGCCACAGGTGCCGCAGCAGGGCGACGGCGGGCAGACACCGACCTTCGCGCTGGCCTCGGCCGCGTACCGGGACAGCCCGGTGGAGGACATCAAGAAGGCCGACAACGAATGGCACCAGTCGGCGGTCGCCACCGGCCGCAGCTGGGCCAGGATCTTCCGGCCCAACCTCGGCGAGGCGTTCTCCCAGGCGGTGATCGACCGCATGCTGGGCGTCGGGCGCAAGCCGCTGATCCAGTCGTTCGGCAGTGAACCGCAGGTGGTCGTCGAGCACTGCCTGGCCGCCAACCGGATACGCCGGGAGCGCGACAAGAAGCTCACCGGCATCATGGCGCTGTGCGGTCTGCTGTTCCTGCCCGGACTCCTGGTGTGGCTGCTGGTCTTCCAGCTCCGGACCACCATGGTGAAGGCAGGTGACCGGCGGGCCTCCGGGCTGGCCACCGGTCTGCTCGTGGCCGTCGGCGCGCTCGCCGCGCTCTTCCTGCTCCGCATGCCGTTCTCCGGCCTGGCGGGGTGGTACGCGCGCGGTGCGGTCGTCGCGCCGGTGGCCGGCTGGTTCCTGGCCAAGCGGATCTGCGAGGGCACCGCCAGGGATCTGCGCGAGCGCTGGGACAGCCTGCTGTCCGGCGGCAGCGTCGGCGCCAAGGTGCCCGAGGCGGTCCCCACCAGCCCCAACCAGACGGCGGCCGAGCAACTGCGACAGTCCCTGGCCCGGTTGAGCGCCGAGCAGCAGTCCAACTCCGTCTTCTACGCCGGGCCCAAGGGAATACTCGGCATGGGCACCCGCTGGGGCGCCTGGCACCTCGCGGAGGAGCTGACCCCGGTCGACCCCGTCAAGGGCGTCCACGAGTTCCGCAGCTGGACGGTCGTGCGGGCCATCCACGACCAGCTCCAGCTGTTGCACCGGCAGAGCCTGAAGACCGGCGGTTTCCCGCCTCCTTCGGTACGGCACTGGATCGTCACGCCGGTCGGTGAGAACGCCAAGGCGGTGGCCCGGCCCGAGGGCACCGACGTGGAGGCGTACCAGGTCAAGCCGAGGGCCGTGGAGGACATCTGCAACAACCAGCAGTTCGGCGGCGGCGACCGGCACTACCTCGGCGTCCAGTGGCCGCTGTGGGACGGCCAGTTGATCATCACCATGCTGATCACCGTGACCGTGCTGCACGAGACGCTGCGCATCGAGGTCACCGGCCATGCGCTGGGCCCCGTGAACTCCCTGTTCACCACCAAGCCGGAGGCGCCCACGAAGGAGGTGGCCAAGACCGTCCGGTTCTGGGAGACCCGGAAGATCAGCCTGCCGCTGGTCACCGCCGACGAGGTGGTGCGGGTGGCCGCGCGCGCCATGATCAGCTGGTACCCGCCGCTGCTGAACTGGCTGGGTGGCTCCATAGGCCTGCCCGAGCCGTTCGGCCTGCGGCACGCCTGGGCCGACCAGCCGTGGCGGCACCGCTTCATGGCCGACGACGCGCTGCGCGCGGCCACGCCGGTGCTGAGGGCGGTGCACTCGGCCGCGCTGAAGGTGCTCAAGGAGCACGACGTGGACACCGAGAAGTTCAGCTCCCGTTCGTCGGTCCTCAGTGGCGCGATCCAGGACCTGACGCCGAGGAAGGCCGACACCTACGACGCGTAGGCCTCCGGCGGTGGGTGGGGCACTCGTGGGCGGCCGGTGTGCTGGACCGCCGCCCGGTCCCGCTCCGGCCCCTCCGGACGCGAACGGGCCTCGTCTCGAGCGCCGACGGGACCGCGCCTGCCCGCCCCGGCCGTCATGACGCCGCCGGCCAGGCTTCCGCCAGCATCTTCCGGGTGTCCGCCAGCAGCTGCGGCAGCACGCGGGTGTGGCCGACCACCGGCATGAAGTTCGTGTCGCCGCCCCAGCGGGGCACGATGTGCTGGTGCAGGTGCGCGGCGATGCCGGCGCCCGCGACCGAGCCCTGGTTCATGCCGATGTTGAAGCCCTGGGCGCCGGACGCGGTGCGCAGGGCCGTCATCGCCTGCTTGGTCAGCTCGGCCAGCTCCGCGGTCTCCGGCCCGGTCAGGTCGGTGTAGTCGGCCACGTGCCGGTAGGGGACGGTCATCAGGTGGCCGCCGTTGTACGGGTACAGGTTCAGCACCGCGTACACATGCTCGCCGCGCCTGACCACCAGGCCGTCCTCGTCGGACTTCGCCGGGATCGCGCAGAACGGACAGCCGTCGTCGGCTCCGGGACCTGTGGGCTTGTTCTCGCCCTGGATGTAGGCCATCCGGTGGGGCGTCCACAGGCGCTGGAACGCGTCCTGCGTCCCCACTCCGATCTGCTGCTCCGGCTCACTCGTCATGCTAGGCAGCATATGGCTTCGCCCGTTCGCGGCGTGTCGGCGGGGTGAGCGGCGGAGCCAGGCGGGCCAAGCTGGGCCGATGACCGCAGACAGCCGTGTGATCCGTTGGGAACGGCGCACCGAGGTGCCCCTCGCCCTCGCCTCGCTGGCCTACCTCGCCGGATACGCCGTCCACGTCCTCGCCCCCGGCCTGCCCGACGTCTGGGGGGACCTCAGCCTGGCGGTCCTGTTCGCGGCGTGGGCGCTGTTCGCGGTGGACTACGCCGTGCGCTGGCGGCTCAGCGGACAGGGTCCGCGCTACGTCCGGCGGCACTGGCTCGACTCCCTGGTGGTGCTGTTGCCGCTGCTGCGCCCGTTGCGGATCGTGCGGCTCTACGAGACCGTGCTGCGCCGGCGTGGGGAGCCGCGGCTGTCGCTGCACGCACGCGTCATCGTGTACGCGGGGGTGTCGGCGGTACTGCTCGGCTTCGGGGGCGCACTCGCCGTCTACGCCCGGGAACGCGGAGCACCGGGCACCGAGATGCACACCTTCGGCGACGCGGTCTGGTGGACCTGTTCCACCCTGTCCACCGTCGGCTACGGCGATGTCACCCCGGTCACTCCCCTGGGCAGGTTCATCGCGGTCGTCCTGATGGCGTGCGGCCTGGCCCTGCTGGGCGCGGTCACCGGCTCCTTCTCCTCCTGGCTGATCCAGCTGTTCTCCCGCGAGGACGAGCGCGAGGACGGGACCGGGCGGCCCCCGGAGAGCCGATCGCGCGAGCACGAGGCGGGGCCCTCGCAGAGCTGACTCTCCGAGGGCCCCGCCGCCGCCTCGGGCGGATCAGACCTGCGCGCGCTCCGCGACGACCTTCGCGATCTTGGCGATGGCGTCGTCGAGCGGGATGCCGTTCTCCTGGGAACCGTCGCGGTAGCGGAAGGACACCGAGCCGTTCGACATGTCCTCGTCGCCCGCGATGACCATGAAGGGAACCTTCTGCTTCTGGGCGTTGCGGATCTTCTTCTGCATACGGTCGGAGGAGGAGTCGACCTCGACCCGCAGTCCCTGCTTCTTCGCGGCCGCGGCGAACTTCTCCAGGTACTCCACGTGCCCGTCACCGATCGGGATGCCGATCGCCTGGACCGGGGCCAGCCATGCCGGGAAGGCTCCCGCGTAGTGCTCCAGGAGCACCGCGAAGAACCGCTCGATGGAGCCGAACAACGCGCGGTGGATCATGACCGGGCGCTGCTTGGAGCCGTCGGGCCCGGTGTATTCGAGGTCGAAGCGCTCCGGCAGGTTGAAGTCGAGCTGGATGGTCGACATCTGCCAGGTGCGGCCGATCGCGTCCTTGGTCTGGACGGAGATCTTGGGGCCGTAGAAGGCGGCGCCGCCCGGGTCGGGCACGAGCGGGAGACCCTGCTTCTCGGCGACCTGGCGCAGCGTCTCGGTCGCCTCCTCCCACACCTCGTCGGAGCCGACGAACTTCTCCGGGTCCTTGGTGGACAGCTCCAGGTAGAAGTCGGTGAGGCCGTAGTCGCGCAGCAGGCCGAGGACGAAGGTGAGCGTCTTGTCGAGTTCCTCCGACATCTGCTCGCGGGTGCAGTAGATGTGCGCGTCGTCCTGCGTGAAGCCGCGGGCGCGGGTCAGACCGTGCACGACGCCGGACTTCTCGTACCGGTACACGGTCCCGAACTCGAAGAGACGCAGCGGCAGTTCACGGTAGGAGCGGCCGCGCGCGTCGAAGATCAGGTTGTGCATCGGGCAGTTCATGGGCTTGAGGTAGTAGTCCACGCCCTCGTCGAGCTGCATGGGCGGGTACATGCCGTCGGCGTACCAGTCCAGGTGGCCCGAGGTCTCGAAGAGCTTCCCCTTCGTCGCGTGCGGGGTGTAGACGAACTCGTAGCCCTCCTCCTCGTGGCGGCGGCGCGAGTAGTCCTCCATGACGCGGCGGATGATGCCGCCCTTGGGGTGGAAGACCGCGAGGCCGGAACCGATCTGCTCGGGGATGGAGAACAGGTCCAGCTCGCTGCCCAGCTTGCGATGGTCGCGCTTCTCCGCCTCGGCGAGGAAGTCGAGGTACGCCTTCAGCTCGTCCTTGGACGGCCAGGCGGTGCCGTAGATGCGCTGGAGCATCGGGTTCTTCTCGCTGCCCCGCCAGTAGGCGGCCGCGTTGCGCATCAGCTTGAACGCCGGGATGAACCGGGTGGTGGGCAGGTGGGGACCGCGGCAGAGGTCCTTCCAGCACAGCTCGCCGGTCTTGGCGTCCAGGTTGTCGTAGATGGTCAGCTCGCCGGCGCCGACCTCGACGTCCGCGCCGTCGTCGTGCGAGGCGGAGCCCTTGAGGCCGATCAGCTCCAGCTTGTAGGGTTCGGCGGCCAGCTCCTCGCGGGCGGCCTCGTCGGTCACGACCCGGCGGGAGAACCGCTGCCCGCGCTTCTGGATCTCCTGCATCTTCTTCTCGACGGCCTTGAGATCCTCGGGCGTGAACGGCTTCTCGACGTCGAAGTCGTAGTAGAAGCCGTCCTTGACGGGCGGGCCGATGCCCAGCTTGGCCTCGGGGAACAACTCCTGCACGGCCTGCGCCATGACGTGCGCGGCGGAGTGGCGCAGGATGGCGAGACCGTCCTCGGAGGAGATCTCGACGCCTTCGACGGTCGCGCCGTCGCTCAGCTCGTGGGCGAGGTCCCGCAGCTCGCCGTCCACGCGCGCGGCGACGATCGAGCGCTCGCCGGCGAAGAGGTCGGCGGCCGTGGTGCCCGTCGTCACCGTGCGCTCTTCCCGCTCGGAATCGCGTTGGATGATCACACGGACGTCTGACACCGGTCTCTCCTGACTGAAGGCGGAAGCGCGGTCCGGATTCCCATGCCGCGCAAGAGGCGATCGTACCGACCTCGGACCGCCGACCGCGAAATCAGTCCCCTCCGCACGCCTCCTCGAAGACGGCCGTGATCTCGGCGGTCTCCTGGAGCTTTTTCATCAGCCGGTCGCGTTCGGCGTCGTCCACCTGCACGGGGACGACGCCGCCGGCTCCGGTCAGCCTGCGGAAGCCTCCCCTGCTCTCCAGCCGGCCCTGTACCCGCACCGGCAGCCCGACCAGATGGGCCTGGCCAGCGATGCGGTAGTCCTCCTCGCCGAGAGTGACCCGGACGTGCGGGACGTCCGCCCCGGCGAGCACGCGCAGTCGTACTCCGCCCTCGCCGCGCGGCCCCGACCTGCGCAGTCGTACGACGGCGCCGGTGATCCGAACGGAGACGGAGGGTTCCTCGCGCAGATAGCGGGCGCCCGCCTCGCGCAGGGCGGGGAGGTCTCCGGGGGAGAACTCCACGGGCTCGGCGCCGGCGGCGCAGTCCTCGGGGACCCCGGCGGCGGGCGCCCATTCCACGGCGACCCGGGCCCCCTCGGTGCCGCGGACGAGGGCGATGAGCGCCTCGGTCAGCTCCCGGCTGGCCCCGGCCTCGACGGCGCCGTCGAAAGCGTCCATGCCGCCGGTGGCGCGCTGGTAGTCGACGGCCTCGCGGACGGCGTACAGCGCCTGGTGGAGGCGTACGGCGAGGGGGCGGGCCGTGCCGACGGGGGCGAAGGCGGTCAGCCGTCGGCCGGCGACGGTGGCACCGACCAGGACGCTCTCCAGCATGGCTCCGGCCGACCGGCGGTGCCGGGCGCCGTGGTAACCGGCACGCGCGCGGGTGGCGAGCGCGCCGGCGAGGAGCATCTGCCGGGCGGCGCCGCGCAGCTGCTCCTCGACCGCCCAGGAGGCGGCTCCGGCCGTCTCGGCGGGACCGTCGGGGCTGTCGCGCCACCAGCGGATCTCGTCGCTCGGCACGGCCAGGGCGATCAGCACCTCGCGGGCGGCGGGCGTCTGGCCGCGCGCCAGCGCCTGGAGCGCCTCGCCCAGCAGGTCGTCGCTGTCGGGGAAGGAGCGGTTCTCCGGTACGAGCAGGCTGGTCGCGCCGCCCCCAGGTCCGGGCGGGGTCCAGCGGCCGTAGCGTCCTGCTGCGCCGCCGCGCCGCTGCCAGCCGTGCCGGCGCAGCAGGACGCCGAGGACGGCCGGGTCGACCTCGGCGGTCTCGGGGGGCAGGTTCCAGGAGGGGTCGACGGGGTGCGGCCGTACCGGCCTCAGGCGCTCCTCCAGCGGGCGGTGCGTCATGGTCTGCCTCCCGTCCCGACCCGCGTCATGATCTCGCACAGCGCCCGGTCGTCGAAGATCCGTGAGGTCGGGATCCGCACGGTCGTGCGGCTCCGGCCGGTGACCGGGTGTCCGGCCAGGTTGACCCAGTAGCAGCAGTGCCGCAGGTCGAGCCGGTCGTGGCCGGCCCGCAGCCACTGGTCCTGCGAGCGGGGGACGATCATCACGACGAGGATCTTGTGCACCGACACCGGGGTGCGGGCGAGCTTGCGCAGGTGGTCGTTGTCGAGCGTGAAGGAGAAGGAACGCCCCGGTGGGCCGGGCGGGAGCTGGTACGTGGCCTTCAGCTGCACCTTGACGGTCACCTCGTCGTCGACGGTGTGGCCGGGGGCGCTGTGACTGACGTGCCAGTCGATGCCGTTGTCGGGGAACGGCTGTGACAGTGAACAGCCCGCGGCCGCCGCGACCGCGTGGAGATATCCCACCTGGAGTGTCTCCATGCACGCCGTGGTGGCGAGTGAGCCGCGATGGGGTCCCGTGCGCTCGGGCAGCAGCCCGCCCCGCTCGGGCTGCGCGATCGCCATGACCAGACAGCCTTCCAAGCAAAAGAGGATCCCCGCACCGGGGGTCGGAGGAGTTCGGCGTCGAGCCCCTGAACTGGCCCGACCCGTACTCCTGTTGTCTCCGCGCGGCGTACGGCGCAAACAGCCCGGGTATCACCAGACAGGCAATGGACGGAGCGTCAGCTGTCGCGGGTGAACGAGGGGTTGTGGTGGTATGACGTGCTGGTACGAGGGGCCGCTGGCGGCCTTCGACACGGAGACGACGGGCGTCGACGTCGAGACCGACCGGATCGTGTCGGCGGCGCTCGTCGTGCAGGACGCGCCGGGCGCCCGCCCCCGGGTGAGCCGGTGGCTGGTCAACCCGGGCGTGCCGGTGCCCGAAGGAGCGACAGCCGTGCACGGTCTGACGGAGGAACACCTTCAGCGCAACGGCCGCTGGCCCGCGCCGGTGATGTACGAGATAGCCGAGCTGCTCGGCGAACAGGCGACAGCGGGACGGCCGTTGGTGGTGATGAACGCGCCGTTCGACCTGACACTGCTCGACCGCGAGCTGCGCCGGCATCGCGCGTCCTCGCTGGGGCGCTGGTTGGAGCCGGCGCCGCTGCGGGTGCTGGACCCACGGGTCCTGGACAAGCACCTGGACCGTTACCGCAAGGGCCGCCGTACGCTCACCGACCTGTGCGGGCACTACGGCGTGACGCTGGCCGACGCGCACGACGCGGCCGCGGACGCGCTGGCCGCGCTGGAGGTCGTACGAGCGCTGGGCCGACGGTTCGCGGCCCGGCTGGAGCGACTGTCCCCCGCCGAGCTGCACTCGCTCCAGACGTCCTGGCACGCGGCGCAGGCCCGCGGGCTCCAGGCGTGGTTCGCGCGCAGCGGCACCCCGGAGACGGTCGACACGTCGTGGCCGCTGCGCCCGGCCCTGTCGGCGGCGGCGTGACGAGGCAAGGACGGCGGGCGGGCGGGAAGCGGCATGCAAAAAGCCGGTCCGCTGCTGCGGACCGGCCTTTCCCGGTGGGCGATACTGGGTTCGAACCAGTGACCTCTTCGGTGTGAACGAAGCGCTCTCCCACTGAGCTAATCGCCCGGGAACGGACTGAACAATACAGGTCCGGTCCGGTTTCCTTCAAACCGCTTCGAGGTACCGGAGCAGTCCGCGCCGGCCGGCCCGCATCATCAGCCGGTGGTTGGCGCGAAACAGTGGACGTCCGGGCACGGCGAACCTCCTGAGCAGCGGCTTGGTCACGTCGACGACCTGCTCGTAGCGGGCGAGGCTCCCGGAGCCGTGCGCGGTGACCGCCCAGCGCGCCCAGCCCTCGATGTCCCCGGTGATCGCGATCTCCAACACCCCCGCCACCGGGTCGCGCCGCACCTCGCGCGCGGCGAAGGTCATGGCGTACGGCAGGAACGAGCGGATGGTGATGACGCCGGTGGTGTCGTCGAGCCGGGTCACCTCGCGCACCTGCGGCCACCAGCGGGGATAGTCCTCGGCCCGCTCCAGCGCCGCGTAGACGGCGGCGGGCGGCGCGGCCAGCGGCCACCGGGTGAGGAAGCGGTATCGGTTCCAGTCCATGAGCCGAGTCTGCCCGCACCGGGCCGGGATCTGAGTACGCCCTGAGTAGCCGCGCTCATGCCGTAGAGCGTGACGCGAGCCACACTCCTTTCCATGACGCACCTTCCACCCCCGGCCGAGGAGCTGCGGCTCCTCGACGCAGAGCTGTGGCGACTGGACGCCCGCCGCGCCCAGTTGCTGGCGCGCCGCGCCTGGCTGGTCGCCGCGCTCCGGTCGACGCGCCCGGTACCGCCGCCCCTGCCCCGGGCCGCGCCCCGTCCCGAGGCGAGCGCCCCGCGGGTCCAGAACGTGCTCCTGCTGCTCGGTGGCACCCTGCTCACCATCGCGGCGATCGCGTTCACGCTGGTCAGCTGGGGCCATCTCGGGAGCGCCGGGCGGGCCATGGTGCTCGGCACGGTCACGCTGGCGGTGCTCGCGGCGCCGGTGCCGCTGCTGCGGCGCGGGCTGCGTTCGACGGCGGAGTCGGTGGCCGGTCTCGGCCTGGCGCTGACGGTGCTGGACGCGTACGCCCTGCACGAGGCGGCCCTCCCGGCCACCGACGGTACGGGCTACGCGGCGGCCGCCGCGGCGGTGCTCGCCGGACTCTGGGCGGCGTACGGCCGCGGTCTCGGCGCCCTGCGGCTGCCGCTGCCCGCCGGGGTGATCGCGGCACAACTCCCCCTGACCCTCTGGGCGATCGCGGCGGGTTCGGACCCGTACGCCGTCGCGGCGGCGATGCTGGTGACGGCCGGTCTCGACGCGGTCGTGGCGTTCGGGGTGACGGCCGGGGCCGTCCGGGTCACGGTCACGGCCGGTGCGTACGGCCTGGGTGGCTGGGGTGTCCTGGCGGCCGGCTGGCTGTCGTGGACGGCCGGCGGTCCGAGCGCCGCAGCACGGGCCGCGGCGCTCCTCGCCCTCGCGGCGGTGATCGCGCTGGTGGCCTCCGCCCGGCTGCCGGAGCCGGCCGTCGCGACGGGCACGGCGATCGCCGGAGGGCTGCTGCTGGTGGCGGCGGGCGGCGGCCTGCTCCGGGTGTCCCTGCCCGCCGGCTGGGCCGTTCCCGCCCACCTCGCCTTCGGCGTCGCGCTGTTGGCGGCGGTGCGCGCGGACCGGCTCCCCGAGCCGGTCCGGCAGGGTCTTCTCCGCGCCTCCGCCGCGGCGCAGGCGCTGGCACTGTCGTCGGCCGTGCCGTTGGTCGTCGTCACGCTGGTGGGCCCGCTCGGCTGGGCCGAGCGCCTCTGGTCGGGCGACCTGACGGACGCCCGTGCCGCGGTCACCGTACACACCCCCTGGCCGCCCCACGCGGGGCAGGCGCTCCTCGTCCTGGTGGTCGTCGCCGGTGCGCTGGTCGCCCCGGTCGTGCGGCACGAGACCTGGCGGCCGCGGGCACGGAACGGAGCCCTGGTGCTGGCCTGGGCGGCCTGCCTAGCCCTTCCGGCGGTGCTCGCACTGCCCTACCCGGCCGCTCTGTCGCTGGTGGGTGCGGTGGCGGTGGCGACGGCCTTCCTGCCCACGCCGTGGCTCGCCCTGGCCACCTCCCTCCACCTGTCGTTCCTGTCCCTGGCCACGCAGTCGGCGACACTGACCGTCCTGACGGCGCTGACCGTGCTGTGGGCGACGGCGTCCCGTCGGCCGCGCCTCGCCCCGGTCGCGGCCCCGGTCGCCCTCGGCTACGCCGCCGCGCTGGCCTGCGCGACGGGCGCGGCGGCGGACTGGCAGCCGTCCCGCACGGCGCTGCTCGTGCTCTGCGTCCCCGTGGTCGCGGCCCTGGCCGCCGCCCGGCTCGGCGCCTCACCGGCCACGGTGCCGGTGGAGGCGGCCGGAACCGGCGCCGCGGTGCTCGCCCTGGGCCTCGCGGTGAACGACGCGCCGATGCTGGCCACGGTGCTGGCGGCCTGTGGCGTGATCGCCGCGGGTACCGCGGCCCGTTCCGACCGCCGCCAGGCCCGCTACGCGGCGGCCGTCCTGTTCCTGCTGGCCACCTGGGTCAGGCTCGCCGCCTGGGAGGTCACCACTCCGGAGGCGTACACGCTCCCCGTGACCGTCCCGGCGCTGCTCGTCGGCGCCTGGCGCCGGCACCGCGACCCGCTGACCCGGTCCTGGACGGCGTACGGCTCCGGACTCGCCGTGACCCTGTTGCCGAGCCTGGCGGCGGCCTGGAGCGATCCGGAGCGGTCGCGCCCGCTGCTGCTGGGCGCTGCCGCCCTGCTGGTCACCCTGCTGGGCGCCCGGCACCGGCTGCGGGCGCCGCTGGTCCTCGGCGGGTCGGTGCTGGTCCTGGACGCCCTGCACGAACTGGCCCCCTACCTGGTGCAGGTGGCCGACGCGCTCCCCCGGTGGGCGCCTCCCGCACTCGCCGGGGTCCTGCTGCTCGGCGTGGGGGCGACGTACGAGCGGCGGCTCCGGGACGTCCGGCAAGTGCGGGAGGTCCTGGGGAGGATGGACTAGGTTCCGCCTCGCCCTCCTCCCCCACCGCCCGGAAAGGCGCGGGAGAAAGCCGGGGCACCCAGCCCCGGCTCCCTGTCCCCGACCCGGCCCGACCCGGCCCGATCCGGCCCGACCCGGCTGGGACGGGAAGACCCCAGCTCCCTACGACGGCATCTTGTCGCCGAGGAGGGCCAGGTTCTCGATGGCGGCGAGGCCGTAGAGGGCGGTGTCGTTGGTGGACACCCACGCGGCCTCGCTGCCCGGCACCAGGGTGGCGGGGCCGCTCAGTGCCTCCGTCCTCCAGGGCGCGGACTCCTTGTAGCCGTCGGAGTTGTAGAACTTGTCCCAGGCCCGCTTGGCGAGCTTCTCGTCCCCGGTCTTCACGGCCGCGTACGCGTCGAGGCGGGAGTGTCCCTGGAACAGCAGCAGGGTGCCGAAGTTGGAGCCGTACCTGGCCGCCTGCTCGGCCTTGGTGGCGTTGAAGTAGCGGCAGTAGTCGAAGTACGCCTCGTCGAACTTCGGCATGTCCACGAGGTGGATCAGCTCGGCGCACAGCTCGTTGAGGCCGAAGACGGCCGAGAGGTGCGAGACGCCGACGGCAGGCTTGTCGGCGACGGCGAACTTCCCGGTGTCCAGGTCGTAGAGGGCGGTGCCCTGCACGAATCCGTTGGGCTGGGCGGCGATGGTCTCCATGGTCGACAGCACCCGCGCCCTGGCCTTCTCCCACTTGGGGCCCTTGCGCTCCCACTCCGTGAGCCAGGCCGACACCAGACCGCTCCAGTCCGTGCCGAAGCCGATCGACAGGGCGTGCCGGTCGGGGGTGTACGGCTCGGTGCGGATCTTGCGGATCGGGTCCAGGACCAGGAACGTCTCGTCCGAGTCGACGTTGGCGTGCATGAGGTCGCCGACCCGCTCGTCCGCCGTGAGGAAGTAGTAGTAGCGGCGGTACGTCGTGTTGGCGATGCGCTGCTGCTTGGCGCTGTCGGCGTAGTGCTGGACGCCGTGCCGGGTGCCGAGGCCGGCCCACTGCCCGAGGTGGTAGACGTCCACCTCACCGGTGTGCCGGGTCATCGCCTCGGCGAAGCGGAAGATGTCCGACCGGCCGCTGCGCAGATACGCGAACCAGAGCCAGAGGTCCGGCGACAGTTCGGAGTTGTCCCAGGCGTAGCCGCCGATGTCGTATCGCCACTGGTGCCGGACCGTGTCGTACGTGTGCATGATGTCGCCGTAGTCCCAGAAGCCGTACCAGCGGCGCTGATCCACCTGGTCCTTGTAGTAGGTGAAGAGGAAGTCGAGGTGGTCCTCGATCCTGGCCTTGGCGGGGGTGGAACGGTCCGGCTCGGAGTACAGGCCCGGTCCGAAGACCTGTGCCTTGATGAGCTGCTTGGGCGGGGCGGCGAGCTGGGGCAGCACCCGGACGGCCTCGACCTGTTCGGCGAGCTGCGCGGGGGTGGGCGTCGACTCGTTGGCCCAGAAGAGGAGTTCGGAGGTACGGGCGATGCCGTAGGGGGTTCCGAAGCCGGGCTCGTAGTCCTCGTAGGTGATGTTGAGGCCCTCGAGCTGCTCGGCGAAGGTGTCCTGCTCCATGCCGTCGTGGTAGAAGCGCAGGTCCATGGGCTGCGCCTCGGGCGACCAGAGCCAGAGGGTGACCTCGGCCTCCTCGGTCTGGGCGTCGCGGATGTCGAGCTGGGCGGGGAACTTCTCCCAGAAGTCCCGCAGGCCGAAGGAGAATCCGCCGCTCGGGCCGCCGACGTACCCGAATCCGGAGGCGCGTCTGCCGCCGCCGGCGCCGATCCAGCCGTGTCCCTTCTTGGTGCGCTTGCGCACGGTGAAGCCGTCGGCGGAGAGCTGGGAGAGGGTGTAGTCGCCCCACTCGGGGATGTACTGGAGCCGGGTGGTGACCCGCTGGTCCCAGGTGGCCGGGTCGGGCAGCCTCTCCCCCGCGTACTGGGCCGCCTGGACGGCCGCGCCCGGGTCCCGGCGCAGGCCCGTGATGCCCTTGACGGCCTCGCGCAGCAGACCGGTGCCCTCGCCGCCGATGCGGATGTGGCGATCGTAGGACTGGTCGCGCATCGGGACGGTGAAGCGCACGCCGAGGCCGCGGACGAAGTCGCCGGCGGCCTTGCCGGGCTGCTGCGTCCCGTCGTACGTGATGGTGTGCACCATGCGGAAGGAGTCGGCGCCGGCGTAGAAGTAGAGCCGGATCGAGAACGGCAGCCAGCTGCGTTTTCCCTTGCGGTGCTTGCCGTCGATACGGACGACGGCGCGGACCGGGCCCTGCTGCTCGACGGTGACGGCGTCGATGGTCCCGTCGAAGCGCTCGGTCCTGACCGCGCCCTGGTCCTCGTCCTCGATCTCGGGCTGCCGGATCAGCACCAGACGGCCGTTCTTGGCGATCTCGGTGGAGCCGCGGGTGACCGATTTGACGAGGGTGGCGCCGGACGTGCCGATCCGCACGGTGATGACACCGGTCGACACGTCGATGGTGCCGGCTCTCCTGGAGACGGTGACCCTCTTGGCGGGGGCGGCCGGTGCCCCGGCGGTGAGGGTGAGTTTGCCGGTGCCCGAACTCACGGCGTGGGCGGTCCACTTGAGCGACCCGTCCGGCCAGTAGGCGATCGGCCAGGACTGCACGGGGACCGCCTTGCCGTCGGCGTCCGTGAGCGCGAAGGTCTGGTCCTCCTGGTGGGCGCCCATCGGCCAGGGCACGCCGAGCGTGGAGCCGGGGGCGGCGCCGAGACCGCCGTCCTCCAGCCAGTCCAGGGTGACAGGGTCCGCGCCTGCGGGTGGCGTTCCGGGGGCGGCCTCGGCGTCCTTCGCCCCTAGCGCCCAGCTGAACTGGGCGGCGGCTCCGGCGACGGCCGCCGCCTTGAGAAGGGACCTGCGGGGGATGGGGGACATGGCCTTTCCTTTCCTGCGGGTGCGTGGTCAGGGGGCGTGATGAGGTCAGGGGCATGACAGTGAGAGGCGCGGCGCGGGGCGCCTGCCTCGATCGGGGCCTGGATCGGTGGGTGCCGGGGGCGCGCCGACGGCAGGAGGCGACCGCCCGTCAGCGCTGCCGGTGGCGTTCCTCGACCGCGACGGCCGCCGCGGCGACGGCCCCCAGCACCGGGACCGCCAGCGGCGCGATGAACCAGCCCGACAGCGCGACCACGGCCAGCCCGGCGACGAGCAGGAAGGAACCGGCCGGATCAAGGACCGTACGGCGGCCGGCCCGCGCGAGCAGGGCGCGCCAGGAGTCGCCCGGCGTCCACACGGCCGCCGCACGCATGCCGGCGACCGCGAACGCGATCAGAGCGACCAGTCCGACCGCCCCGACGAACGGTCCGCCCGGCAGCCCGGCCCGCGCGGCCTGGACGTCCACCCAGACCGCGGCCGCGGCCGCCCACCCGGCGAGTCCGGCGGCCCACCCACCGCGCACGGCCGAGCGGAAGTCGGCGACGAACTCCCGTCCCCCGCCCGCCTCGTGAGCGGTGCGGCGGCGCAGGTGCCGGGCGCCGGCGGCGAAGGCAGCCGGATAGGTGACCACGCCCAGCGAGGCCACCGCGATCCACACACCGGTGAGCAGACACTCGGCGAACACCGCGAACCGCTCCGGGAGAACGGACTCCTTGCGTGCTTCCACGCGCGCTTCGGCCATCGGGAACCGCCTCAGCCCTTCAGTCCGGAGGTCGCCATGCCGTCGATGAGATAGCGCTGGAAGGCGAGGAAGAACAGCAGCACCGGCAGCAGTGCCACCAGCGACATCGCGATCATGCCGCCGTAGTTGGCGACGCTCTCCTGGTCGCGGAACATCATCATGCCGAGGGAGACGGTGTACTTGCCGGGCTCGTTGAGGTAGATCAGCGGGCCCATGAAGTCGTTCCAGGCGTTGATGAAGGTGAAGATCGCGCTGGTGATGAGCGCGGGCCGGCACAGCGGCAGCACGATCGACCAGTAGATCCGCAGGTGCCCGCACCCGTCGAGCCGGGCGGCCTCGTCCAGTTCCCTCGGCAGGTTCCGCATGAACTGCACCATGAGGAAGACGAAGAACGCCTCCGTGGCCAGGTACTTGCCGATCAGCAGGGGGACGTAGGTGTTGATCAGTTCCATCTTCTGGAACATCACGTACTGCGGGATGAGCAGCACGTGGTACGGCAGCAGCAGGGTGCCGATCATCAGGGAGAACATCGCGTTGCGGCCGGCGAACCTGATCTTGGCGAACGCGTACGCCGTCAGCGAGCAGGAGATCAGGATGCCGACGACCGAGCCGAGCGCGTAGTACAGGGAGTTCTGGAAGAACGTCAGGATCGAGATGTCGGCGATGCCTTCGGCCAGACCCTTGAAGTTGCCCAGGATCGGGTCCGTCGGGAACAGGTCGAGGCTGCCGATGATCTCCCGGCTGGGTTTGAACGACGCGCCGACGACCCAGATGACGGGATAGAGGACGACCGCCAGGACCAGCACGGAACCGATGTGCCAGGCGAGCGAGCCGGCCCGCCTGCGGCCGAGGCCCGACGCCTTGTGCAGGGTCGGCGGCGTGGTGGACGTGGTGGCGCTCATCGGGCGTCCTCCTCGTAGTGCACCCACTTCTTCTGCGACCAGAAGAGGACGGCGGTGACGAGGGCCACGGCGAGGAGCAGCATCCATGCCATCGCGGAGGCGAAGCCCATCTGCGACTCCTTGAAGCCCTTCTGGTACAGGTAGCAGGTGTAGACGAGCGTGGCGTCGGCCGGTCCGCAGGACTGGTTGGAGACGACGTAGGCGGAGCCGAAGATCTGGAACGAGTGGATGGTCTCCAGGAGCACGTTGAAGAACAGCACCGGAGAGATCATGGGGAGGGTGATGTTCCAGAACCTGCGGAAGGGTCCGGCGCCGTCCATCTCGGCGGCCTCGTAGAGGCTCTGCGGCACCTGCTTGAGGCCGGCCAGGAAGATGACCATCGGGGCGCCGAACTGCCAGACGGTCAGCGCGACCAGGCTGTAGAGAACCCAATCGGGGTTGCCGACCCAGCCGCCGACGTTCACGCCGAAGACGGACAGGCTCCGGTCGACGATGGCCTTGTCGGAGAAGAGCGCCCGCCAGACGAAGCCGACGGAGACGCTCGCGCCGATCAGCGAGGGGGCGTAGAAGGCGGCCCGGTAGAAGGCCTGGCCGCGCCGGCTCTGGGCGAGCAGCAGGGCCACGCCGAGCGCGAGGAGCAGCTTCAGCGGGGTGCCGATGACGACGTACTTCGCCGTCACCTCGACCGACTTCTGCCAGCGCGGATCGTCGAGCATCCGCGTGAAGTTGTCGAAACCTATCCACTTCGGGGTGTTGAAGAGGTTGTAGTCGGTGAACGCGAAGTAGAGCGAGGCGACCATCGGGCCCGCGGTCAGCAGCACGAAGCCGGCTATCCACGGGGACATGAAGAGATAGCCGGCCAGGTTCTCCCGGCGGCCCCGCCGCTTCACGGCGGCGGGGGCGGGAGGCCGTACCTTCCGGGTGTCGGCAGGTGAGTCCTTGACGAGCGTCACGGGGGTTCCCAATCAGGCAAAATCAGGCTTGGAAGGCGGCCTCGGCCTCGGAGAAGAACTGCTTGACCGCGTCGGCGACCTTGGTCTTGCCCGTGGCCATGTCCCCGCCGATGCGCAGGAAGGCGGATTCGACGGTGTCGGCTCCGGCCGGGTGCGGGGTGATCTTGCCGAGGACGCCCGCCTTGGCGGTGTCCTCCTCGTACTTCGCGATCTCCTGGCCGATGGCCTCGGTCGGCTTGTACGCCTGGTACTGCTCGGTGCTGGCGAGGATGCCCCGGTCGTAGCCCATGATCTTGCCGACCTCGGGATCGTGGACCATGAAGTCGATGAACTGCGCGACCTCCTTGGGGTGCTTGGTGCGCGCGGAGCCGCTCAGCATCAGGGAGGCGAGGTACTGGCCGGTGTTCTTGCCGTCGGTGGTGGGGATCGGCGCGAGGCCGTACTCGCTGTCACCCTCCGCGGCGTAACGGACCGTGAAGTTGTCCCAGGTGAATTCCGAGGCGGCGTGACCGGCGGCCAGGGAGGACTTGGGCTTGTCCTGCTCCACGATCTTCGGATCGGTGACGATGCCGGCCTTCACGCGGTTGTACGCGTCCGTCCACCACTCCGTCAGGTCGGTCTCCTCGAAACCGAGCCCGTCCTCGGTGAAGAAGGCCTTCCCGTTCTGACGGAGGTACAGGTCGTACAGGTACATGATGCTGTGGTAGCCCGAGTCACCCGCGACCTTGGTCCTGTCGTGGATGGTCTTGAGGGCCTTGAAGTACTCGTCCCAGGTCCAGCCCTGCTTCGGCTCGACGCCGGCCTTCGCGAACACCTTCTTGTCGATGACCAGCGACATGGTGTTGGAGCCGACGGGAATGCCGAGCTGCTTTCCGTCGACCTCACCGACGGTGGTGACGCCCTCGCGGAAGTTGTCCAGGCTCAGATTTCCCGCGTCGATCTGGGACTTGAGGTCCAGCAGGATGCCGCGCTTGTCGTACTTCCGGAGAAATCCGACGGCATTCTGGAACACGTCCGGCGGATTTCCACCCGCGGCCTGGGTCTGGAACTTCTCCCAGAAAGAGAGGTAGTCCTGGAAGTCCGTCTTCACCTTGATCTTCGGATACTTCTTCTCGAAGAGCGCGACGGACTGGTTGATCCTCTTGGCCCGTTCCTCGGCACCCCACCAGGAGTAACGGATCGTCACCGTCCCGTCGGAGGAGGCGCCTCCGTCCCCACCGCAGCCCGTGGTGGCCGCCAGCCCCAGCGTGGCCGCCGTCGCTCCGGCCGCCTTCAGGATCGTTCGCCTCTCAACATTCCTGCTGGTTCGCACAGTCGGGCCCCTCCCGCAGCGTCGTTGCCGCTTGCATGAATCGTTTCAAGAAAGCGCTTGCTGGCACAAGGTACGAGGGGGTTGGGGGAGCGTCAATGATTCGGACAGGAATTTCTTACGGGGCGGGCCGGGGGCCGGGGTGCGGATTGCCGGGGTGTTGAGAGCGCGAGACGGGTGAAGGCGCAGGTGAGGGGCGGAGGTTCGGCTGGTCGGACGGGAGGCGGGGCCGGAGGGCGCGGCGGGAATCGGCCGGGGAGATCGCGGGAGGGGGAGGTCGGCAGCGGGTCGGCGGCTTCGGTCGGCGTCCGCGACGCGAGGCGGACGTTCCTGGTCGGCCGGGTCCGGGCGCTGACGGACAGCAGTTTGTGGCAGCACCAGCCGCCCGGCGTCCCACGTGCGCAGGGACGGACGGCCGGTCGGCCACGGCCCGCTGACGTCACGTCGACGGACGGAACCACGTCTGTGGCCGGCGGCGACAGGTGGCGGAGGCGACCAGTGCCCGTGGTGAGCCGACCACCGGGAGTCGCATGCTCGCGCTCGCGACGGCCCTACCGCCGGGACTGCTTGCTCCATCAGTTCGAACCGGGCCCAGCGCTCCCCCTCGCCGATCGCCCGTCACCGATCACTCCTCGCCGCTCCCCCTCGCCGATCGCCGCCAGGGCCGCAACCGCGTCCGCACCCGACCGGCAGCAGGCGGCACCCCACCTGTCGGCGCATCACCGATGGCGACGGGCGGACGCGGAGCCTACGGCACACGTCTCACGGCCCCGCCGAACGCCGCCGGCCGGCAAGTCGCGCACCTCCCGCGACCGGACGTGGGCGATGACGCCCTCGCGGCACGAAGCCGACAGCGTGCAGCTGGCCGACGGCAAGCGGGCCCCGGACGTGACGATCAGCGATCGCACAGCTCAGCGCCGAGCGACGGGCGCCAGGCAGGCGTTTCCGTGATCGCGCGTCCCACCGCCGACTGCCGACCACCGAGCGAGCAGGGTGATGGCGCAGCTCGCCCTGGGGTGCCGGGACCGCCGACAACCACGTCAGTGCTCCGAGAGGGTCCGGATCGGTTACGCCACGCCGGGCCGGACGAGGCCGCAGCCGCCCCGTACGGCTCCCGCGGCCGGGCAGTCGCGAGACCGCGACACGACACGGTCGCCACGGCGCCCAGCTCGCCGTCGGCCGGCCGCACCCGGCCATCGGCGCAGCTCAGCGGGGCACGCCACCCGGACAGCGACAGCACACCACGTCGACCCCATCCAGCGACGCCCGCGCCGGGCCGGCCGAGCACCGCCTGCGACCGACCCAGCGCAAGGCGGCGACACGGCATCGCGTCCACGCCACAGAGCATCACGGCGCCCCCGTCGCTCGGCGCCGACCGCGTGGAGCGGGGCTGTCCTGCCTTCCGGCTCACCGAGTCCCACGTCCGTGCCATGCCGGTGGTGTCGCGCCGGTGGGCGGCCGTCGGTGTCGCGCAGCTGGATGGTGCCGTGACGCACAGCTTCCCCTCCCCCGGCGCCGCGCGTCGCGGGGCGGACCCGACACCGCGACCGCCCACCGGGAGGCCAGCCACGACGAGCAGACATCAGCACCTCGCGGCCGCCGCGGCTCCGCCCGCCCACGGCGGAGCCGAGCAGTGGCCGCGTCCGGCTCCCACAGGCCCGCAAAAGGCCCACGGGCGCCCTCACCGGTGGCCTCGGCGCCAAGGGCCACAGGCGGGCGGCGCGGCTCCTCCGCGGCCGGTCAAGGCATCCTGCGGGGGTTGGACAGCTCCTCGGCAAATGCGCCGCACACAGGTCTCGGCACCTGGGGCGACCCCCCGGCGACGCAAGGCAAGGTGTACCGGCTCCCGCCGGTGCGCACGGTCCGTGGCTCCGCGGCAGGGCACCGGCCGAGCGGCACGAGGCCGCACCGGTGGAGAACGCGGGCGCCGGCCTCACCAAGCGACCGCGCCGTGCCACACCACCGGAGGCGCGCCGCACCGCCTCACCGGACGCGGCACCCACCCGGCCCGACTCGCCGACGCGCCCGGTCCGCATCGACCCGAGCCGGCCATCCGCACCGGGCGCACCGGACCCCCGCCCCGCCGCGACCACATCCCCACGGCGGCCCGCCCCGACCCGGCCGGCCCGACCACCCCCGAACGAGACAGCCGATCCGCGCCGACCAGCCCTCGGCCCCCCCTCGACCGGCGCAAACGGCGACGGCCCATCTGCGTGGTCGCAGATGGGCCGTCGGTCCGGGTGGGCGATACTGGGTTCGAACCAGTGACCTCTTCGGTGTGAACGAAGCGCTCTCCCACTGAGCTAATCGCCCGGGCGCAGGAAGTACATTACCCCAAGTCAGGGGGTCCCTGTGACCATGGCCGTGCCGTCCGCTCGGCCCCGCGACGGATCACTGGTCCTTGATCTTCCAGGGCATGACGACGCCGAACTTCCACACGTAGAAGCCCACGATGGCCGCGATGATCACGAGTCCGATCGAGGTCAGGACGATGTTTCGGCGCCTGACCTTCGGGTCGAGCGCGCGCTGCGCCGCCTGGGTGACCTTGCGTTTGGTCCAGCGCAGCACCAGCTGGGCCCAGACGAACTCCGTCGCCCAGATCGCCATGCCGCCGAATATCACGACCCAGCCGGGTCCGGGCAGCGGCAGCATCACGATGCCGACGGCCACGACCGCGAGGCCGACGACGAAGATCCCGACCTGCCAGCTCAGATGCAGGATCCGCCGGGCCCTGATGAACTCCGGAGCACGGGAGCCCAGGGCCCGCTCCTGCTTCTCCGCCGCCCCGTCCGACCCGGTGTCGTTCGTCGCCATGGCTACCTCGCCCGGCTCGTCACTCCCCGTATTCATACGGCCAAACCCTACCCGAGAGATTCCGGACACCGTAATGGTGGTACTTCACGAACGACCCCTCGGCCGGAAGAGTTACGTAAACCCACGCAAAACACGCAGAGGGGTTTACAACGGCACCGTAGGTGGCATGTCGATTTCGCCGACGTGCGAATCCCCGAGCGCACACTGAGCGAAAGGCCCTGGCGCTTATGAACACCACGGTCAGCTGCGAGCTGCACCTGCGCCTCGTTGTGTCGAGCGAGTCCTCCCTGCCTGTCCCCGCAGGCCTGCGGTACGACACGGCCGACCCCTACGCCGTGCACGCCACCTTCCACACCGGAGCAGAGGAAACCGTCGAGTGGGTGTTCGCCCGCGATCTCCTCGCAGAAGGCCTGCACCGGCCCACGGGCACCGGCGACGTCCGAGTCTGGCCGTCGCGCAGCCACGGTCAGGGCGTTGTCTGCATCGCCCTTAGCTCCCCGGAAGGGGAGGCCCTGCTCGAGGCCCCGGCGCGGGCCCTGGAATCCTTCCTGAAGCGAACGGACGCGGCCGTGCCCCCCGGCACGGAGCACCGTCACTTCGATCTCGATCAGGAGCTCTCGCACATCCTGGCGGAAAGCTAGGGAGAGGGCTCCCACCGAGCCGCCCGGCGCCGTCCACTCGGGGAGACGGCTCGGGCCCGGACAACAACCGCATAGGGCATGTGTCGGCGCCGCGTCACGGTCCTCCGTGGGGCGGCGCCGGCGTGCGTGTCGCACCCGCCGTCGCCGCTTCCGGTGTCGGCGGCGGAAGCGGCGGTGCGATTCAAGGGTCCATCGACCGTGGCCGGACGGCCTGGTGCGGCTACCATCGGCCAGCATCGGCGGGCGCCCGCCCGACCCTCCAGGCCAGGGAGCGAAACGTGCTGATCACCCACGACACCCGGTGTGCGCTCGATGCCGTGGTGGATCTGGTGAACACCGCACCGGAGGACGACACCACTCCGGACGGGCTGCCAGATGTCGCCGCCCTCGAGGTTTTCGTGCGAAGGCACGAGATCAGTGACGTGGGTGTGCTTTCCGAGTTCGACCTCTCCGCGGTGCGCAAGGTCCGGGGGCGGTTCGCGCGGATCTTCGCGGCGCCGGACCCCCGAGGCGCCGCCGCGCTCATCAACGAGCTGGTCGCCGCCGCGGGCACCACCCCCAGGCTCACCGACCACGACGGCTACGACTGGCACGTGCACTACTTCGCCCCCGGTGCCTCGATCGCCGACCATCTCGCGGCGGACTGCGGAATGGCGCTGGCCTTCTTCGTGGTGGCCGGGGAGCAGGAGCGGCTGCGGCGCTGTGAGGCCCCGGACTGCCGACGCGCCTTCGTCGACCTCTCCCGCAACCGCTCACGCCGGTACTGCGACAGTCGAACCTGCGGCAACCGGCTGCACGTGGCCGCCTACCGGGCGCGCCGCAAGGAGGCAGCGGGCTGAGGACCGCTCCCTGGATGCCGACGCGGCCCCGGCGGGTGGCGCCGGGGACCGCGGGTACGGCTCAGAGCAGCAGCAGGTCGTGCAGCGAGGCCATGAGCAGCAGACACCCGATCACCGCTAGGAAGATCATCAGCGGTGGCTGGGAAAGGGCGAAGAGGCAGCCGCGCGGCTCGTCCTGAGGGGGCGCGGCGTCACCCTGTGTCGTGTCCAGCATCTCGCGGGCGATGATGACGCAGGCGGCACACCACACGCGAACAGCACGCCCGGATTGAGCGGTACCGCACCACATTCCGTGATGTCGCTTGCCAGCCTTGATCACTTGCGCGCGCGTGTGGCCCGACTGTGTCGTTTCCTTCGCGCGGCGGCCTGGCCGCGCGGTGCCCTCTCAGCTGCGGTGACCCTCGGTGCCGGACCGTCGCCGGCCGTCGCGCCGAGTGCCTTCGGGTGACGTGCGGCGCCGGACCTCCTCGCGCTCGGCCTCCATCCGCTCCGTAGCGGTCGAGCAGTGCGGCACCGCTTCATATGCCGTGCTTCTTGAGGATGGCCTCGATGTCGCTGAAGTCGTCCGAGGCGGTCGTCCGCGGTGCGGCGGCGGGGCGGGAGGCGGGCCGGGCACCCTGCCCCAGGGAGGGTGCCGACGCGGCCGGGGCCACGGCGTCGCCCTGTGCGGAGCGCGCCGCCGCCCTTCGTTCCTTGCGGGTGCCGCCGCGCCGGCGCCGCTCCACCGCGCGAGTGGTCGCGAACAGCGCCCAGGCGGCGCCCAGCACGGCGAAGCCGGCCCAGGCCGTGAGGCTGAAGGCGGTGTCGGCGGCCCACTGGACGACCCCCGTCATCACCAGACCGAGGGGCACCAGCGCGTAGGCCCCGATCCTTGCGGCCGCGAGGAAGCGCCTGCGGTATGCCGTGACGGCCGCGATGCCCAGGCCGGCCGCGGCGACGGCGGAACACACGGTCTCGGCAATCATCCGGTCCTCCAGACACGGCACACTCGGGCAGGCACAGTACGGCTCGGCGCCGCGACGGGGCGGCGCTTCGTCCCTTCCATCCTGCACCTGCGAGGGGCCCGCGGGCCATGTTTCGGCCGGACATCAGGGACATCTCCGGGTCAGCTCCTCCGCAGGTGCCGGTGGACGTCGCACAGGCGGTGCGGACCGTCCGTCCGGATTGGGGGGCCGGGACGGGGGCTGGGAGACTGGGGGCATGAGCGACTCCTCCCCCGCCGCCGTCCCGGCGCCCGATCCCACCCGTCCCGCCGTGGTCCTCGACGTCTGGTGCGAGCTCCAGTGTCCGGACTGCCGTACCGCCCTGGCCGATCTGGGTGCCCTGCGCGAGCGCTACGGGGATCGGCTGGAGCCGCGACTGCGGCACTTCCCGCTGGAGAAGCACCGGCACGCCTTCGCCGCGGCCCAGGCCGCCGAGGAGGCGGTGGAGCAGGGGCAGGGCTGGCCGTACGTCGAGGCGGTACTGGCGCGGGTGGAGGAGCTGGACCGTGGGGGAGAGAGCTTCCTGGTCGAGGTGGCGCGGGAACTGGGCCTGGACGCAGAGGAGTTCGACACGGCACTCATCGACGGGCGGCACATGCTGATCGTCGACGCCGACCAGGCCGAGGGCAAGGCGATCGGCGTCACCGGCACCCCGACGTACGTCATCGGCGGCGAGCGCCTGGACGGGGGCAAGAGCCAGGAGGGGCTGCGCGAACGCATCGAGGCGATCGCGGACCGGCTGCTGGCCGAGCAAGGCTGAGGCGTCGCCGAGCAGGCGCCCTCTCAGAGCAGGTGCTTGTAGAGGGAGTACCCCACCGGCGCATAGCCGAGCGAGTCGTAGAGGCGTTCGGCAGGCGTGTTGCCCACGAAGACGTTGAGGCCGATGACGGGCTTGCCGGCCGCGACCGACTGGGCCTCGGCCAGCAGCATCAGGGAGCGGCCGTGGCCCCGGCCCCGGAAGGGCTCGTCGGTCTGGACGTCGAACACGAACGCCTTCTCGCCGGCGAAGGACATCCACAGGGTGCCCACCCGGTCGCCCTCGTGCTCCAGAACGCTGAACAGCATGTCCTCCGTGGCCAGGCCCCGCGGCAGCCGGTGGTCCCGCCGGGACTTGGCCCGCGCCTGCTCCTCGGGAACACCGCGGTCGATCCAGTCCTGCGCGTAGTCCACGACGCCCTGTCGGAGCCAGGGTCCGAACTCGGCCTCGGTCATGGGCCGGGCCCTGCTGCCGGCGGGCAGTTCGGGCGGGACGGCACCCAGGGGCTTCTCCATCCCCCGGTTGCGGTGGACGTACCCGAGCGCGTGCGCCAGTCGCAGGGCGGCCTCGGCGTCGGCGGGGACCCGGATCTCGATCCTCCGGCAGCCCCAACCGCGCGCCACCTCCTCGGCGGCGAGCGCGGCCACCGTCCCCCGGCCGCGTCCGCGGTCCGCCTCCTCGACGCGCAGATCGTCGACGCGGGCGACCGCCGGACCGAATTCGGGGTGGGTGGAGAGGTGGACCGCGCCCACGGGGCGGCTGTTCACGCACACCTGGAAGCGGCGGGACAACGCCCCGTCGGCACTGCGCTGGAGCGGCTCGGTCGGCCGCAGGGTCGTGGTCATCACCGGTGTTCTACCCGCTGTCACACCTCAGGTCAGCCGAATAAACGCGGTCCCGCGCGAAACAGCGGCCGCCGTGCCCGTTCGGTGCCCTCGATCGGGGCGGACCGTCACGGATCGAGGTCGTCGCCCGCCCGCTCGTCGAAGACCCGCATCGCCTTGGCGGTCACGGGTCCCGCGGTGCCCGGCAGTTCGCGACCGTCGACGCGGTGCACGGCCTGGACGTCCCGCAGGGTGGAGGTGAGGAAGACCTCGTCGGCGCGCTCCAGCACGTCCAGCGGCAGGTCCGTCTCCCTGGCGCCGGTCCAGTCGAGGGTCAACTCCCTGGTGATGCCCGCCAGGCAGCCGGAGGCGAGCGGCGGGGTGTGGATCTCGCCGTCCAGGACGACGAAGACGTTCGACCCGGTGCCCTCGCAGAGCTGCCCGACCGTGTTGCCGAACAGCGCCTCCGTGGCGCCGTGTTGATGGGCGCGGGCCAGGGCGACGACGTTCTCGGCGTACGACGTCGTCTTCAGGCCGGTCAGCGCGCCACGCTCGTTGCGGGTCCAGGGGACCGTGATCGCGGACGTGGAGTCGGGGCGGCGGCCGGTCTCGCCGAGGGCGACGACCAGGGTGGGGCCGTGCTCGCCCCGGTCGGAGCCGAGGGGCCCGGGGCCGCCGGTGTAGGTGATGCGCAGCCGGCCGAGCGGCATCGGGTTCGCCTCCAGGACGGCGGCGCAGGCGCGGCGGACCTCGTCGTGGTCGGGGTCGGGCAGGCCGAGGCCGCGCGCGGAGCGGGTCAGCCGGTCGAGGTGCCGGGTGAGCGCGAACGTCCTGCCGTCCACCGCCTTCACGGTCTCGAAGATGCCGTCGCCCACGGTCAGGCCGTGGTCGAAGACGGAGACACGGGCGGACTCGCTGTCCTGCAACCCACCGTCGAGCCAGATCTTCACGTCAGTCCCTCTCCACTCACCTCGTACGATCCCGACGCTACCGCGAGCAGCCGGGACGCCTTCAGCTCGGTCTCCCGCCATTCGGCCTCGGGGTCGGAACCCCAGGTGATGCCGGCTCCGGTGCCGAAGCGCAGGACACCTGCCGCGCGGTCGATCCAGAAGGTGCGTATGCCGACGGCCAGCTCGCCGGTGCCCCGGTCGGCGTCCACCCAGCCGATGCCGCCGCAGTACGGACCGCGCGGCGCCGTCTCCAGCTCGTCGATGATCCGCAGGGCGCTGGACTTGGGGGCGCCGGTGACCGAGCCGGGCGGGAAGGCGGCATCGAGCAGCTCGGGCCAACCGGCGTCCTCGCGCAGCTCGCCGCGGACCGTGGACACGAGGTGGACCAGGCCCGGATGCTTCTCCACGGCGCACAGGTCGGGCACGGTCACGCTGCCGGTGGCACAGACCCGCCCGATGTCGTTGCGGACCAGGTCCACGATCATCACGTTCTCGGCGTAGTCCTTCTCCAGCAGGTCCGCCTCCGTCCGCCCGGTCCCCTTGATCGGCCCGGACTCCACGGTCCGCCCGTCCCGCCGCAGGAACAGCTCCGGAGACGCGGTGGCGATCTCTGTCCCGCGCCCCGGCAGCCGAATCGTTCCGGCGTACGGCGCCGGGTTTCCGCGGGCGAGCAGGGAGGTGAGCGCGTCCGCGTCGGCGCCGGAGGGCAGCGGCGCGGACAGGACGCGGCACAGGTTCGCCTGGTAGACCTCACCGGCCGCGATGTACTCACGGATCCGGCGCACCCCGGCCGTGTACGCGGCGCGATCGAGGGACGACGTCCAGTCACCCGCCGCCGGCCCGCGCCACTGTCCCGGCACCGGCGCGGGCACCGGCTCCGCGCGTACGTCGGCGAAGCGCGCGCAGACCAGACGGCCCTCGAAATCGGCGGAAACGGCCCAGAAACCGGTGGAGTCCAGGGCCGCCGGGTCTTCCGTGACGTCGAGGAGGCCGGTGGCGACGCGGTCGCCGAAGCGGGCGAGGGGAGGGAGGTCGAGCACGGTGTCGAGTCTAGGGCGGGCGTCTCGGAGGTGGCCCGGGGATGTCCTGGTGGGGGCCTGAGCAGGTACTCGGTGAAACGCAGCGCAGCACGCTGCACAAACGCGTTTTTGTACTGGCCCCGGAATCCGCTAGAGTTCAACTCGTCGCCGGGCCGCGAGAGCGGGCCGAAACGACAGGCGGACGTAGCTCAGTTGGTAGAGCGCAACCTTGCCAAGGTTGAGGTCGCGAGTTCGAGCCTCGTCGTCCGCTCGAAGGAAGAAGGGGTCTTCGCGGCCCCCTACACTCCTGGTGGAGTGGCCGAGAGGCGAGGCAACGGCCTGCAAAGCCGTCTACACGGGTTCAAATCCCGTCTCCACCTCCAAGGACGATTAGCTCAGCGGGAGAGCGCTTCCCTGACACGGAAGAGGTCACTGGTTCAATCCCAGTATCGTCCACTGGATCTTCGGATCCCCCGCGCGATTAGCTCAGCGGGAGAGCGCTTCCCTGACACGGAAGAGGTCACTGGTTCAATCCCAGTATCGCGCACGCAGCATCCACGGCCTTCGGGCCGTGATCATCCCGAGGACGATTAGCTCAGCGGGAGAGCGCTTCCCTGACACGGAAGAGGTCACTGGTTCAATCCCAGTATCGTCCACACACCGGAGCCCCCGGCCGCCCAGCGCGGTCGGGGGCTCCTTCGTGCACCGGGCTCAGCTGGAGAAGAGCATGTGTCCGAAGCTCTTGTGGCGCTTGTTGCCGTAGTGACCGCCGTGGCCGCCGTGCGGGGCGCCCCAGGCCGGGGCGGCCGGGGCGGCGGGGTACGCCTGCGGGGCGGGCGGGGGCGGCGGGGCCTGCTGGGTCCACTGGGACTCCACACGGGTCAGCGCCTCCAGCTCGCCGTAGTCGAGGAAGATCCCCCGGCAGTTGCTGCACTGCTCGATCTGGACGCCGTTGCGGTTGTACGTGTGCATCGGGGCGTGGCACTTCGGACACTGCATGGTTCGGCTCAACTCCTCGCCGTTCGGTCCTGCTTCGCGTATCACCAGGACAGACTCTGTCCCGCTGTGGTCGGTTGCACCCTACTTCGCGGAGTCCGGCGCCGACGGGGCAGGTGCGGAACCCATGCGCGCACAGGCGTCGACGAGGGCCTGCTCGGCCTCGTCCAGGTCCCTGCCCACGGCGAGGGCCTTGGTCAGGGACCTGGCCGCCGTCTGGACGGTGAGGGCGCGGGCCGGGACGTCGAGGGCGGGCCAGGGGTCTCCGTCGGCGGGGACGGCGGGGCCGCCCGTGTTCCGGTAGGCGGTCAGGAAACGAGCCCACTCCTCGGGCGGCAGCAGCCCACACGCGTACCAGGCGGCGGGGCGCGCCAGGTCCCAGGCGGGGACGCCGACACCCAGGTCGTCCACGTCGATGAGGCGCCACGGGCCGTCGGGAGCGGGGTGGCGGACCAGCTGACCGAGATGGAGGTCGCCGTGGCAGAGGGTGGTGGAGTCGGGCATCGGGGCCTCGGCGCGGGCCCAGGCGGGGAGATGGCTCCAGGCGCGCAGGACCGGGCCGGCGGCGGGGTGGTGCCCCGCCTCGCGCAGGCGGGCCACGGCGCGGGCGGCCTTGGCGGGGCCGCGCATCGGAGGGAGGGGGGTCGGCGCGGGGGTGCGGTGCAGGCGGGCGAGGAGGCTGCCGACGGCCTCCCAGGGGGCGGCGTCCGGGTCCTCCGGTGCCACGGGGGCGCCGTACGGCCAGAAGGTGACGAGGCGGGCGTCGAGGACGGCGGGAGCGGGGCTGAACGGAGGCAGGAGGATGCCGGGGAGGCGGGCCGCGGTGGTGAGGCGGGGGGTGAGTGCGGCGGGGTCGGTGTCCGGGGCGTGGGCCTTGGCGACCGTGTCGGCGTGGCGGACGACGGTGGCGTCGGGGCGGTCCGCGAGGGTGGCCGCGCCGCAGGGGCAGGTGGGGGTGCGGGTGTGCGCGTGGGCTCGGGCGCGGGAGGTGAGCGTGGTGAGCAGGGGGTGGTCGGGCACGGGGCTCCCTGGGGCGGTGCGGGTCTGCTCCGCAGGGTACGGCGGTGGTGCCGGCGGGTACTGGTCGGGTGACCGGCGCCGACGCAGGGTGACGCGCCTCGCCCTCGCCTCCCCTTCGCGTCGGGGACCTCGGGGCTGCGTCCCCGGAAAACCGGCTCTGAACAGGCTTCGTCATCAGAGGCGGACGGGCTGGGCGCCCTGAGCTGCGCGGAAAGAGGGCAGAGCAATGCCGGCGCAGCTCCCCAGCTGCGCCGGCATCTTCTGCCGTCCGCCGCACCCCCGTCCCCACGGGGTTTCATGGATGGATGTCCCCGCCCGGACCGCTCTTCCGGGCCTGGGGTCGCCGCTCAGCGCCCCAGCACCACACCCACGGACGACGCCTGTGTGGCCACTGTCTCCCAGCCGTCGAAGACGACGAGGAGCAGGACCGCCAGGGGGAGGGCCATGACCGTCGCCACCAAGGGGTGGCGGCGGCCCGTACGGCGGGGTCGTGCGGTACGGACGTGTGTCCGCGGTGCCGTGTGGGCCATGGTCCCTCTCCTGACCGTTCTCGGTTGTCGTTGGCAGCGGCGGGTGTCTGACCTCGGGGGACGAGTGCTGCACCCGCCGCTTGACCTCAAATCTAGGTGCGCGGCGGGCACCGGGCGTCATGCCCTCGTACCGATTGGCGGGCCTCCCGGAGGATGAGCCATGACCCGCGGAGTACTCCCCTGGGTGGAGACGGGGGTCCAGGTCTCGGGGTCTTCCCGGAGGGGTCACCCGATCGGGGCCGGTTTCTTCCGGGCTGTGCCTTGATGGCGCGAGGGGACACCACGGGTGACTTCGCTCACTTCCACCGTCCCCCGGCGTACCGCCGCCCCCACCTGGCGGCCGGCTCTGCCGGGCGTCACCTCGTACGTTCGCGCCGTGTCGCCGGCGTCCACGACGACCTCCGCTCGGTCACCCGCCACGAGTTCAATCCACCTGCCACGACGGGGGGTTGAGACCACGGAGGGAGCGGAACACACCTGCTCGCAAGCGCTCTGACCCTTCTTCAAGTCTCCCACCCGGCACTGACAATCGATGGGATCGAGAGGGCGCGGCCTCTGCGCGCGAACGGCCGTGGAAACGTAAGCTGTGCCACGTCACACGGACCGGGCAGCGGGGATGAACATGGCGATGATGCGCCTGAGGCGCGAGGACCCGCGCGTCGTCGGCTCGTTCAAGCTTCACCGACGGCTCGGCGCGGGCGGGATGGGTGTCGTCTACCTGGGCTCCGACAAGAAGGGGCAGCGGGTCGCGCTGAAGGTGATCCGGCCCGATCTGGCCGAGGACCAGGAGTTCCGGTCGCGCTTCGCGCGTGAGGTGTCGGCGGCACGGCGGATCCGGGGCGGCTGCACCGCCCGGCTGGTCGCGGCGGACCTGGACGCCGACAGGCCGTGGTTCGCCACCCAGTACGTGCCCGGGCCCTCCCTGCACGACAGGGTCGCCGACGACGGCCCCCTGGGCGCCGCCGAGCTGGCGTCGATCGGGGCCGCGCTGTCGGAGGGACTCGTCGCCGTCCACGAGGCCGGGGTCGTGCACCGGGACCTGAAGCCGTCGAACATCCTCCTCTCCCCCAAGGGCCCGCGGATCATCGACTTCGGCATCGCCTGGGCGACGGGGGCTTCGACGCTCACGCATGTCGGCACGGCGGTCGGCTCCCCCGGGTTCCTGGCGCCCGAGCAGGTACGTGGGGCGCTGGTCACCCCGGCCACCGACGTGTTCTCGCTCGGGGCCACCCTGGCGTACGCCTCGACGGCCGACTCCCCCTTCGGACACGGCAGTTCCGAGGTGATGCTGTACCGCGTGGTGCACGAGGAGCCTCATCTGCACGGCGTACCGGACGCGCTGGCCCCGCTGATCCGGGCCTGTCTGGCGAAGGATCCGCAGGAGCGGCCCAGCACGCTCGATCTGTCGCTGCGGCTGAAGGAGATCGCGGCCCGTGAGGCCCACGGTCCGACCGAGATGCGGCCGCCCGCGCCGCGTGCGGGTGAGGCCGACCGGCCGACGGGCCGGCTGGCCGACAGCAGTTATCCCGAGCGCACGCTGCGGCAGCCCGGTCCGCCGGCGTCGCGTGGCGGGGCGCCGTCCTCGCGCGGGTCCGTGCCGCGTCGGCGCGGTACGCCCTCCCGCGGTGGCAGTGCCTCCCGCGGTGGCGGCAACCCGTCGTCGCGCTCGGGATCCCGGCCGACCCCGGCCTCGCGGAACACCTCCTCCGTCCGGAACACCCGCTCCGGCAACGGCAGGCCCGTGCAGCGCAACGGGGCCGGCCGGCCGGGCCCGCGGAACACGGGGACCGGACGGCGGCCAGCCAATCCGCGGCTGCTGCGGCAGCGGCTGTTCGTCTTCGTCGTCGTGACGCTGCTCGTGGCGCTGGGTATCGCGGTCGTCCAGGGGTGCCAGGGCCCGGACCGGGGACTCGGCGGGGAGAACGGCGTCGTACGGCATCAGCAGCAGGCGGACGTACGGCACCAGCCCGGTGGGGGCCTCGGCGGGTAGTCGCCGGGGGGCTACGGCGACGGGCGGCCCGTGGCGACCGCGTAGAAGGCCACGGCGGCCGCGGCACCCACGTTCAGGGAGTCGACGCCGTGGGACATGGGGATGCGGACCCATTCGTCGGCGGCGACCAGGGCCTGGGTCGAAAGGCCGTCGCTCTCCGCGCCGAGCATGAGGGCGACTCTGTCCAGGGTGTGGGGGGCCGCCTGGTCCAGGCTGCTGGCCTTCTCGTCAGGGGTGAGGGCGAGCAGCGTGAAGCCGGCTTCGCGGACCGAGTCCAGGCCCTTCGGCCAGGTGTCCAGGCGGGCGTACGGCACGGAGAAGACCGCGCCCATCGAGACCTTCACGCTGCGGCGGTAGAGGGGGTCGGCGCAGTCCGGGGAGAGCAGGACCGCGTCCATGCCGAGGGCCGCCGCGGAGCGGAAGATCGCGCCGACGTTCGTGTGGTCGTTGACCGCTTCCATGATGACGACGCGCCGGGCGGTGCGCAGGAGTTCCGAGGCGGTCGGGAGCGGCTTGCGCTGCATGGAGGCGAGGGCGCCGCGGTGGACGTGGTACCCGGTGACCCGTTCCGCCAGTTCCGGGCTGACGGCGTAGACCGGGGCCGGGAGCTCGTCGATGACGTCGCGCATGACGTCGACCCACTTGGACGACAGCAGCATCGAGCGCATCTCGTAGCCGGTTTCCTTGGCCCGTCTGATGACCTTCTCGCCCTCGGCGATGAACAGGCCCTCGGCGGGCTCGCGCCTGCGGCGCAGCTCCACGTCGGTCAGGCCGGTGTAGTCGCGCAGGCGCGGGTCGTCGGGATCCTCAACGGTGATGAGATCGGCCACAGGGGTGATACTGCCTTGTCCTGAGTACGGTGCCAACGGCTTGGCACGGGTCTGTTACCGGGGGTTACGCCAACGTCCGCGGGCCGACGCCCACGACCTCGCCGATGACGATGACCGCCGGAGGCCTGACCTCCTGGGTGCGGACCGTCTCGGCGACCGTCTCCAGGGTGGCGTCGACGCGGCGCTGGGCCGCCGTCGTGCCCTCCTGGACGAGGGCGACCGGGGTGGCGGCCGGCTTGCCGTGCGCCATCAGCGTCTCCGCGATCTTGTCGATCTTGTCGACGCCCATCAGGACCACCAGCGTGCCGGTCAGCCTGGCGAGGGACGGCCAGTCGACCAGGGAGCGCTCGTCGTCGGGGGCGACATGGCCGCTGACCACGGTGAACTCATGGGCGACGCCGCGGTGGGTGACCGGGATGCCGGCCGCACCCGGAACCGAGATCGAGCTGGAGATGCCGGGGACGACGGTGCAGGCGATCCCGGCCTCGGCGAGCGCCTGGAGTTCCTCCATGCCCCGGCCGAAGACGTACGGGTCCCCGCCCTTGAGCCGGACGACCGACTTGCCCTGCTTCGCGTGCTCGATCAGCGCGTTGTTGATGGCCTCCTGGGCCATGTAACGCCCGTACGGGATCTTCGCCGCGTCGATCACCTCGACGTGCGGCGGGAGTTCGGCGAGGAGGTCGCGCGGGCCGAGGCGGTCCGCGATCACGACGTCCGCCTCGGCGAGGAGGCGGCGGCCGCGGACCGTGATCAGGTCGGGGTCGCCGGGGCCGCCGCCGACCAGGGCGACGCCGGGTGTGCGGGTGCGGTGGTGCGGGGCGACCAGGGTGCCGTCCCGCAGGCCCTCGACCACCGCGTCGCGGACGGCGGCGGTGTGGCGGGGGTCGCGGCCCTTGGCGTCCGTGGTGAGCACGGCGACGGTGACGCCCTCGCTGTGGCCCGTCGCGGGGGTCCAGGCGGTGGCCGCGTCGGCGTTGTCGGAGCGCACGCACCACACGCGGTGGCGCTCCGCCTCGGCGGAGGCGGCGGCGTTGGCGTCCGGGTCGCCGGTGGCGATCAGGGCGTACCAGGCATCGGCGAGGTCGCCGAGGGTGTAGACCCGTCGTTCCCAGGTGATCTCGCCCGCGTCCGCCATCGCCTCGACGGAGGGGGTCGCCTCCGGCGACACGAGGAGGACGTCCGCGCCAGCGGCGATCAGGGCCGGAAGGCGTCGTTGGGCGACCTGGCCGCCGCCGATGACGACCACACGGCGGCCGGTGAGGCGGAGGCCTACGGGGTAGGCGGGGTGTTCGGCCATGAGGGACGGCTCCTCGAACGGGCGGGGATGGGCGCTGCGGCTCTGGAGCGGCCCTGACGTGCGCATTTTAGAGGTGCGTTCAGCGTACGGCGGGGTCGGGGGCACGCGGGAACGCGGGCCCCCGACCCCGGGGAGTGCTACTTCTCGGTCACCCCCGCCGAGTCGAACGTCGCCACTTCGTGCATCGCTCGTGCCGTGCTCTGCACCAGCGGAAGGGCCAGCAGGGCGCCGGTGCCCTCGCCCAGGCGCAGGTCGAGGTCGACCAGGGGGCGCAGACCCAGCTTGTTGAGGGCCGCGACGTGGCCGGGTTCGGCGCTGCGATGGCCCGCGATGCAGGCCGCGAGGACCTCGGGGGCGATCGCTCGGGCGACCAGCGCGGCCGCGCCGGCGCTCACGCCGTCCAGGATCACGGGGGTGCGCAGGGACGCGCCGCCCAGCAGCAGGCCGACCATCGCCGCGTGCTCGAAGCCGCCGACGGCCGCGAGGACGCCGATGGGGTCGGCAGGGTCCGGCTGGTGGACCTCCAGGGCGCGGCGGACGACCTCGGTCTTGCGGGCCAGGGTCTCGTCGTTGATGCCGGTGCCGCGGCCGGTCACCTCGGCCGGGTCGGCGCCCGTGAAGACGGAGATGAGTGCCGCGGACGCCGTGGTGTTGGCGATGCCCATCTCGCCCGTGAGCAAGGCCTTGTTGCCGGCCGCCACCAGGTCGCGGGCCGTCTCGATGCCGACCTCGATGGCCCGCTTGGCCTCCTCGCGGGACATCGCGGGGCCGGTCGTCATGTCGGACGTGCCCGCGCGCACCTTGCGCGGCAGCAGGCCCGGGGTCGCCGGGAGGTCGGCCACGACGCCGACGTCCACGACGCAGACTTCGGCGCCCACCTGGTTGGCGAAGGCGTTGCAGACCGCGCCGCCGCCGAGGAAGTTGGCCACCATCTGCGCGGTGACCTCCTGCGGCCAGGGGGTGACGCCCTGGGCGTGCACCCCGTGGTCACCGGCGAAGATCGCGACGGCAGCGGGCTCCGGGATCGGCGGCGGGCACTGGCGGGACAGGCCGGACAGCTGGGCGGAGATGATCTCCAGCATGCCGAGCGCGCCGGCCGGCTTGGTCATGCGCTTCTGCCGCTCCCAGGCCTCGCCGAGCGCCTTGGCGTCCAGCGGGCGGATCCCCGCGACGGTCTCCGCGAGCAGGTCGTGCGGGTCCTCGCCGGGCAGAGCGCGACGGCCGTACGTCTCCTCGTGGACGACCCAGGACAGGGGGCGGCGCTTGGCCCAGCCCGCCTGCATCAGCTCGGGCTCGTCCGGGAACTCGTCGACGTATCCGACGCAGAGGTAGGCGACGACGTCGAGATGCTCGGGCAGGCCGAGGGCGCGGACCATCTCGCGCTCGTCGAAGAAGCTGACCCAGCCGACGCCGAGGCCCTCGGCACGGGCGGCGAGCCACAGGTTCTCGACGGCGAGCGCGGAGGAGTACGGCGCCATCTGCGGCTGGGTGTGGCGACCGAGGGTGTGGCGGCCGCCGCGGGTCGGGTCGGCGGTGACGACGATGTTCACCGGGGTGTCGAGGATGGCCTCGATCTTCAGTTCCTTGAACTGCTTCGCCCGGCCCTTGGGCAACGACTTCGCGTACGCGTCGCGCTGCCTCATCGCCAGCTCGTGCATCGCGCGCCGGGTGTCGGCGGAGCGGATCACGACGAAGTCCCAGGGCTGCGAGTGGCCGACGGAGGGCGCGGTGTGGGCGGCCTCCAGGACACGGAGCAGCACCTCGTGCGGGATGGGATCGCTGCGGAAGCCGTTGCGGATGTCCCGGCGTTCGCGCATGACCTTCAGGACGGCCTCGCGCTCGGCGTCGTCGTACGCGGGCGCGGCAGGGCCGGTGGACTGACGTACTTCTTCCACCGCGGCCGTGCTCTCTTCCTGGTCGGCGGCCCTGGTTTCCAGGTCCTCCGGGTTCTGTGCGACGTTCGGGTCGGGCTCCGGTCCGGAACCGGCCTCCGGCTCCGCTTCCGGGACGGCGGGGGCCGCTTCGCGGGGGGCGGGGATGCCCGGCGCCGGGACGGCGGGGGCCTCGGGTGCGGCCGCCTCGGGTGTGGGTTCAGTGGTCTCCGGCTCGTCCGTGGGGAGGACGAGGGGGTGCGGCGGGCTGGGAGCGAGGTGCGGGGCGGTCGGCACCATGCCGTCCGCCGGCACCAACCGGCCCGGCGCCTGCTGGGGCAGGGCCTCCACGGAGGCGGCGGCCTCGGTGGGGTGGGGGGCCGTCGCTGTGGGCGCGGCCGGCGTCGGGTCCGGCCGGGACGCGTCCTCGGCCGGCACCGCCACGGGGACAGGGGCGTCCGGACTCGGGGACGCGAGGTCCGTGATGTGGGCGGGCCCCTGCGGGGGCGCCTGATGCTGCGGGACCGGGGTGGGGTGCATGTCCGGTGCCGGCTGAGTGGCGTGCACTTCCGGGGCGGGGTGCGTGTCCGGTGCCGGCTGAGTGGCGTGGACTTCCGGGGCGGGCTCGGTGAGCTGGGCACTCGGTGCGGACTCGGCGGGCGGCTCCGCCACGGGCTCCACCACCGCGGCTGCCGGCTCCGGGGCTGCCGGCTCCGGGGCTGTCTGCTGCGTGGCCGACTGCTCGGGCACCGGCTGGTGGGCGGGCTGGGGGTGGAGCTGATGATCCGGCTCCTGGGGAGCGGCCGGATCGGCGGCCACGAACTCGGGGGCGGGGACCGGGGCCGGGGTCTCCCCTGCCGGGGGCATCGGTGCGGGCGCGATGATCTCCGGTGCCTCTGACACTGCCTCTGCCTGAGCCCCGGCCTCCGGCTCGGGAGCCACGGCCTTCGGCTCGGGGGCGACGGCCTCCGGCTCGGGCAGCGTCGTAGCCGCCTCCGGAGCGGATGCGGATACCTCCGGATCAGCGGGCGCCTCGGGGGCGGCGGCCACCTCGGGCACCTGGCTCGGGGCCGACACGGCTTCCGCGGCCTGCGGGGCGTCCGGTGTCGGGGCGGCCTCCGACCCCTGCGCGGGGTCCGGCACGACGGCGGCCTCAGCAGCCTCGGGGGCCTCGATGGCCTCGGAGGCGTCGGGGGCCTCGATGGCCTCGGGGGCAACGGGTACGGCCGCTTCCGGGGCCTCGGGAGTGTGTGTCGGCTCGGCGACGGGCGCCTCGGAGATCGCGTCGGCCTCCGGAGCCTCGGGCGCCTGGACCGCCTCGGGGGCGGAGAGGACCTCCGCGGGCACCTCGGCCACCTCGGCCTCGTCCGCCGCCGTCTCAGCCACCTCCGCCGCTCCGGCCGTCCCCGCCGCTTCGACGGCGGGCGCCGGTGCCACCTCGGTGGGGACCGTCTCCGTGTCGGGGACATGAGGGGCATCCGGTGCCGAGGCGTCCTGGGCGGGCTCGGGGACCTGCGCCACCGGCGGGGAGTCCGGTCCGGGCACGGCCTCGGCGCTCTCCACCGGCTCCGTCGGCTGCGGCTGCACGACCGTCGGTACGGTCGCGTCGGTGCTCTCACCGGCGTCCGCGGACCGGGCCGGCTCCGGCGACCGGGGCGGCTGCGCGACTTCCTCCGGCTGCGGCGCGACCGTCTCCGTGGCCGGGCGGGCCACGACCGCCTGGTCCGCACCCATCGGCTCGGGGTGCGGGGTTGCCGGGACAACCGTTTCCGCAGCGGCCGCCCCGGGAGCCACCGGCGCCTGGACGGTCGCCTGGGCACCCCAGGGTGCCGCGCCCTGCGGAGGCATCTCGCGCAGGTGCTGGGCGTCGAGGTACTCGGGTCCGGACGTGGGCGTCCCCGGCTGGCGCGCCGGCGCCCCCGCGGGGCCGCGGTCGGCGAGGGAGCGGACCGGGCTCGCGGAGGTGTCGGGGATGGGCGGGCCGAGGTGCAGGGGGCGCCGGGGTGCCGCGGGCGGCGCCGACGGGTTCGCAAGACGGACGGCGCTGACGTCGACGGAACCGCTGTCACGGCCCGCCGTCTCGTGCGGACCCGGTTCGTGCACCGCCTCGACCACGGGCTCCGGCGCGGGCGGCGCCACCTCGTTGCCCCAGGCGCTCTGGGCGCCGGGCAGCAGCAACAGGTCTTCGTCCTGGGCGGTGGTCTCGGAGAGGTAGGTGTACGCGCCGGGCGCGGGGACGCCCTGCTGATCCACCATGCCTGCGTTCTCCGGCAGTCCCTCGCCCGGGCCCTGGCCGGTGTCGGTCATGCGTACCCCTCGCCCATCGGTTAGTGCTCCTACGACCAGCTCACCCGGAGCGGCGCACCGACCGCCCCGTAGTGAAGAACGAGCGTCCGCGCCCAGCGGCACGAACGACCCGCCCGCAAAAGACGACAAAGCCATTCAGTGGCATTGTGGCGGTCGTTGCCGCGTCGCGACAGCTAGATCCGCGACGCTCCGCTGTGGACTGCGCCACGTTGCGCGCCCTCAGGTTCTGCCGTACCACACCCACCCCAAAACGGATGCGTTTTCCGGACATTGACCGACGAAAAGCCGGGTGCCCGGATGCGGTACGACGATCGGCCAGCCTACCGCGCGCGGTAGGACAACACGATCACGGGGAGGGCAAACCGGGTCAGGCCGACCGGTCCGGCAGAACCCCGCTGAGCAGGAACGCGACGCTCCGTTCCGTCTCCGCCCAGGCCTGCGTGTCGAGTTCGACGGACTGGAGGAGAGCGCAGTCCACCCGGTAGCCGTGCTCGGTCAGGTCGCGGCCGACCAGTTCGGCGGCGTCGCGGGTCATGGCGTGGGTGACGATGCGCTGCGGACGGCGGTCGGCGACCGCGGAGACCACGGCCGCTCCCCCGCCGCCGACGCGGACGACGTCCGGTTCGGGCAGGTCCTCCAGGACGTGCGGCGCGGTGCCGCGGACGATCTGGAGCTGGACTCCGAAGCGGCGCGCGGCGGCGTCGGTGCGGGCGCACGCCTCCAGGACCCTGTCGACTGCGATGACGGCCGCCCCGGCCCGCGCGGCCTCGGTCGCGAAGGCGCCGCTGCCGCAGCCGATGTCCCAGACGAGGTCGCCCACCCGCGGTCCGAGACGGGCGAGTTGGGCCGCCCGGAGCAGCTCCGCCTCCCCTTCGCCCAGTCCGCCGCCGTACTCCGCGGCGGGCAGGGTCCAGCCGCGTGGGCCGGTGCCCGGGTCGCGGCCGGCGATCCAGCCGCCGTCGCTCGCCGGCGGGCCGCCCGTGGTGCCGCCGATGACGATGACGACGTTGGGGTCGCGCCAGGTGTGGTCGGCGGCCTTCTCGGAGGTGACGACGCTGACCTGTTCGCGGTCGGTGCCGAGTTCCTCGCAGACGACGAACGTGCGGTGGACGCCCTCCATGAGCAGGCCCAGTTCGGCAGGGCCGGCGCCGGGCGAGGTGAGGACCGCGACCTTGGTGTGGGCGCGACATACGTTCACCGCGCGGCGCAGGGTGCGTCGGTGTGCGACGACCACCTGGGCGTCGTCCCAGGGCATGCCGGCGCGGGCGAACGCGGTGGCGACGGAGGAGACGGCCGGGACGACCTCGACCTCCAGGCCGAACTCGGGTGCGCGCAGGGTGCGTACGACGCCGAAGAAGCCGGGGTCGCCGTCGGCGAGGACGACCGCCGTGCCGCGGTGGCCGGTGATGCGGCGGGCGGCGAGGGCGACACTGCCGAGGCGGATGCGTTCGGCGGCGGGAGGCACCTCGGGCAGCGCCAGGTGGTGGGCGGCGCCGGCCACGAGAGTGGCGGCGCCCAGGGCCGAACGGGCGGCGGCGGTCAGCGGCGAGCCGTCCCAGCCGATCACCGTGACGCGGTCGGCCATCGTCGTCAGTCTCCCGTGGGTCTACGCAGCTGGCGGGCTCCTGAGACTACCTGGTCGCGCGGGCCGGGCGGCGGCGGTGCGCTGACGCGGGGGTCAGTTCCAGTCGCTGTACGACGGGTAGCCGCCGCTCTCCGTGAGGTGCTCCCCCGCTCCCTCGATGTCCTCGGGGAGCAGGCTCCACACGATGAAGTCGGTGCGCGCCTCGCTCCAGGTGCCGTCGTCGGCACGGACGCGCGCTATGCAGGCACCGCGCAGGACGCCCTCGCTGATGCAGCCGATCTTCTGCGCGACCTGCTGCGAGGCGGTGTTGTCGGCGGCCGTGCGCAGTTCGATGCGTTCGAGCTTCTGGTCGGTGAACAGCCACTGGGCGGTGGCGAGCGCGGCCTCGGAGGCATAGCCCTCGCCGCGCGCCCAGGGGGCGATGATGTACGACAGTTCGGTGGACCGTACGTGCCAGTTGGTCCTGCCGAGCTGGATGACGCCGACGAGCCGCTGGGTGAGGAACTCGGTGACGGCGAGGTCGAGTCCGCGTCCGGAGGTGCGCTGGGCCGGGGCGTACTCGGTGATCCAGGTGCGGGCGCTCTGCGTGCTGAAGGGCTGGGGGACGGAGGTCCAGGCCGTCACCTGTTCGTCGTTCATCATCTCGGCCAGGGCGGGCACGTCGTCCTCGTCGAGGGGACGCAGCACCAACCGCTCCGTGCTGATGGAGATGCTGGGGAAGGTGCTCGTCATGCGCCGCTCCGTAACCTTCGAATCCGTCAGGGTCCGACCTGGTTGACCGTCAGGCCCGCTGAACTGCCCAGCATGCAGCATGAAAGCACCGGGTCGCATCACGGGGTCCGCGCCGGCCGAAGGCGTGGAGCCCGGGTGCGGCTGCGGGGGGTCAGCCGGAGGTGGCCGGCGGCACCGAGCACTGGTCCTGTCCTCGCTGGACCTCCCGGCCTCGGCGGGGGTGAGGAGGTTCCCGAGCGTGCGTACCCGCGGGTCCGGACACGGTCGGAGGACTCCTGATCTCCAGGTCGGGGCCGCCCGCGGGGCGAGGTCGTCCGGACGTACGTCAGGACCTCGCCGGCCGTGACGGCGGTGGCGCTGACGACGAGCGTGCCGTCGGCGCCGGCGCGGGGCCGGATGCCGGGCCGGAGTCCTGACCCGAGCCGCAGGCCGCGGGCCCGCGGCTCACGTCAGGGCCGGCGCCGCGGCGAGGGTCCTGCGCGTGCCGCTCTCCCCCGTGGGGCCGAGGCCTCAGAAGGACGCGATGACGGAGCCGGCGTACTTGTCCTCGATGAACTTCTTGACCTCGGGGGAGGTGAGGAGCTTCGCGAGCTTCTTCACGCGCGGGTCGTCCTCGTCACCCTCCTTGACGGCGAGGAAGTTGCCGTACGGGTTGTCCGTGGCGGACTCCAGGACGAGGGCGTCCTTCGCGGGCTTCAGGCCGGTCGCGATGGCGTAGTTGCCGTTGATGACGGCGGCGTCCACGTCGTCCAGGGAGCGCGGGGTCTGGGCCGCCTCCAACTCCTTGAACCTGAGGTTCTTCGGGTTCTTGGCGATGTCGGCGGGGGTAGCCGAGTTGCCCGCGCCGTCCTTGAGCGTGATGAGGCCGTTCGCGGCGAGCAGCTTCAGGGCGCGCGCCTCGTTCACGGTGTCGTTCGGGACGGCGACGGTCGCGCCGCTCTTGAGGTCGTCGACGCTCTTGACCTTGTGGGAGTAGAGACCGAGCGGCTCCAGGTGGACCGTGACCACGGGCACGATGTGGGTGCCGTTCTTCTTGTTGAAGTCGTCGAGGTACGGCTGGTTCTGGAAGTAGTTGGCGCCCACCGAGCCGTCCTCCGTCGCCGTGTTCGGCGTGACGTAGTCGGTGAACTCCTTGACCTCGAGGTCGAGGCCCGCGTCCTTGGCGAGGTTGTCCTTGACGAAGGTGAGGATCTCGCCGTGCGGGACGGGGCTCGCGGCGACGACCAGCGGGCCGCTCGTGTCGGCGGAGCCGGAGCCCTTGTCCGAGCCGCATGCGCCGAGCCCGAGGGTGAGGGCTCCGGCGGCGAGGACAGCGGTGGTGATTTTGGCGGTGTTACGCACGAAAAGTGCCTTTCCTGAGGTGATACGTCCCCGCTGTGGGTGTGCGGGGAGAACAAGGGGGGTGGACGGGGTGCGGGTCAGCTCTTCCTGACGGCGTCGGTGGCGACGGTGCCGGGGAGCAGGGCACGCAACGGGCTGAAGAGGAGCAGCGCGCCGCCCTTGCCGGTGCGCCGGTGCAGGGAGCGGGCCGCGAAGTCACCGCCGAACTGGAGCAGGGAGATGACGACGGCCAGGATGGCCACGGTGATCCACATCAGGCCGGTCTCGAAGCGCTGGTAGCCGTAGCGGATGGCGATGTCGCCCAGGCCGCCTGCGCCGACGGTGCCGGCCATGGCGGAGTAGCCGATCAGGGCGACGACGGTCGTGGTGGCGCCGGAGATCAGGGACGGCAGCGCCTCGGGGACGAGCACACTGCGGACGATCTTCCAGGTGCTGCCGCCCATGGACTGCACGGCTTCCACGAGTCCGCCGTCCACTTCACGGACGGACATCTCCACCAGACGCGCGAAGAACGGGATCGCCCCGATGGCGAGCGGCACGATGGCGGCCTCGCGGCCGATGGTCGTTCCGGTCACCCAGCGGGTGAAGGTCATCAGCGCGACCATCAGGATGATGAACGGCATCGAGCGGGCGATGTTCACGACCTGGCCGATCACCTTGTTGGCGACGACGTTCTGGAGCAGGCCGCCCCGGTCGGTGAGGACGAGGAGGATGCCGAGCGGCAGGCCGCCGACGACGGCGATGAGCGTGGACCAGCCCACCATGTAGAGAGTGTCCCAACACGCCTGCCCCAGCAGGAGTCGCATCTCGGACCAGGTCACTTGGCACCGTCCTTCACCAGCAGGGGCCGCTCGTCGGCAGCGCCCGGCACGTCGATCTGAAGACCCCGTTCGCGCAGGAAGCCGATCGGCACCACGTTGTCCTCGTAGCGGCCGGGCAGTTCGATGCGCATCCGGCCGACCTGGAGGCCGCCGACGGTGTCGATGGCCGCGCCCAGGATCGAGATGTCGATGTTGTAGGTGCGCGACAGCTGGGAGATGACCGGCTGGGTCGCGGCCTCGCCCTGGAAGGTGACGTCGAGGACGGTCCGGTCGTCGCCGGTCGCTTCGCCGCCCACCGGGAAGAGCGCGGCGGCGAGTTCGGAGCCCGGCGTGGCGAGCAGCTCGCTGACCGTGCCGGATTCGACCACGCGGCCCCGCTCCATGAGCGCGGCGGAGTCGCAGATCGACTTGACCACGCCCATCTCGTGGGTGATGAGCAGGACCGTCAGGCCGAGCTGGCGGTTCAGGTCGCGCAGCAGCTGGAGGATCGACCGGGTGGTCTCCGGGTCGAGGGCGCTGGTGGCCTCGTCGGAGAGCAGCACCCTGGGGTCGCCGGCGAGGGCGCGGGCGATGCCCACGCGCTGCTTCTGACCGCCCGAGAGCTGGGCGGGGTAGGCGCCCGCCTTGTCGGCGAGGCCGACGAGGTCGAGCAGTTCGAGCGCCTTGCGGGAACGTTCCTTCCCCGACTTGCCGAGGATCTCCAGCGGCAGCTCGACATTGTCCCGCACGGTTCGCGTCGCCAGCAGGTTGAAGTGCTGGAACACCATGCCGATGCGGCTGCGCGCCTCGCGGAGTTCGCGGCCCGCGCGCGGGCCGCGGCCGGCGAGGGCGGTGAGGTCCCGGCCGGCGACGGTGACCGTGCCGGAGGTGGGACGCTCCAGAAGGTTGATGCAACGGATCAGCGAGGACTTGCCGGCGCCGGACTGGCCGATGACGCCGAACACCTCGCCTTCGCGGACGTGCAGATCGACGCCGTCGAGGGCGGTGACCTCACGGCCGCGCGAGCGGTCGGCCCGATAGATCTTCGTCAGGCCCGTGGTGGTGATCACGTGGGTTTCCGTCACTGTCGAGTGCGCGGGCGTGGGTGTGCCCGGGCACGGATGCATTCGGTCAGGGACGCGACACGGTTCTCGCGGTGGCGATGGAACCGGGGGAGAACATGTGCGCGGTGGGTCCCCCGTGCCGCTCGGGCGGTGGGGGAGGCGTCTCGTCACGTACGCGGGGCGTACGGACGTGCCGCGGCGTCTCGCTTCGGGGCGCGAGCGGTGGTGCGGGGGCCCTCTAGAAGGCGCACATTCGACACATACAACGAGCACCGGGCGTCATGGTCGCCTCGGTCGCAAGGGTGCGGCTGCTCGTCGTGGTCATGCGCTCAGTAAAGCAGACCTATGGTCCTGACCAAGCCGAGCTGTCCGCATGGTGGACAGCCATGGACAGGGGGCGCGCCTCCACGGGGGTCGCCATTCCGCCGCCGTTGACCAGCGCGGACAGGGAGGGACGGTCTGCCGCGGGGGTCGCCGTCGGGTCGACGGACGGGATGGGCTGTGGTCAACGCCACGGTTGCCGTGCGGGCCGGGCGGCACGGCACGGGCCCGGCCGCGGCGGGCCGCATACGTCCGTAATAGGGTCGCCGCATGCTCGATGTCCTGATGCCGGCGACCGGTGTCGCCGCCCTGTTGCTCGCCGCCTGGTGCGGCTGGGCGGCCTACCGTGACCAGCCGACGAAGGACTGGCACTTCATCGGGATGGCCGTGGTGTCGGTGCTGGCGCTGGTCCAGCTGGTCGTCGGGATCGTGCAGTCGGCGCGGGGCGAGGAGCCGGCGCAGGGCACGACGATCTTCGTGGCGTATCTGCTGGGCGCGTTCGCGTGCGTTCCCGCGGCGGGTTTCATGTCGCTGGCCGAGCGGACCCGGTGGGGTTCGGTGACGGTCGCGGCCGGCGGGGTCGTGCTCGCCGTCCTGGAGGTGCGGCTGCATGACATCTGGGGAGGCTGAGGTGAGGACCGTGGAGGAGAAGCCGGCGCGGCTGATCGGCGGGCCCGGTCTGCTGCTGGTCTGGTTCTACGGCGTGATGGTGGTCGGGGCGGTGTCGCGCTCGGCGTACCAGATCGCCACGGAGTTCGACCGGGCGCCGCTCGCGTACTCGCTGTCCGCGGTGGCCGGTCTGGTGTACGGCTTCATCACGTACTCGCTGGTGCGCGGCGGCGAGACGGCGCGCAGGGCGGCGCAGGTGTGCTGCGCCGCCGAGCTGGTGGGTGTGCTGGCCGTGGGCACCTGGACGCTGGTGGACCGTGACGCCTTCCCGGACTCGACCGTGTGGTCGGACTACGGGATGGGGTACGTCTTCATCCCCGTGCTGCTGCCCCTGACCGCTCTCTTCTGGCTGCGGAAGGCGCGGGCGCGACAGGCGGGCTGAGGTCCGGGCGGTCAGGCCGTGGTGGCGAACTCGTCCGCCGGCTTCTCCAGGACGATCATCGGGACGCCGTCCGAGCCCTGGGACGTGCCCACGGTCCGGTAGCCGACGCGACGGTACAGACGGAGGTTGCCCTCGCTGCGGTGGCCGGTGAAGAGGCGGAACTTGGTGGCGCCGCGCTCCCCGGCCAGCGCCGACTCGGCCGCGCGCAGCAGCCGCGCCCCGATGCCGTGGCCCTGGAGGCGGGGGTGGACGCAGAGCCTGCCGATGGAGGCGGCGCCGTCCTCGGTGATGGTGCCGCGGACCGAGCCGACGACCTCCTCTCCCAGCCGGGCCACGTAGACGCAGTCGCAGGCCACCTCCTGCCGGACGGAGTCGAGGGTCTGCACGAGGGGGGCGATGCGGTAGTTGCCGTACAGCGCCGCCTCGCCCTGGAAGCACAGGTACTGAAGCCTGAAGATCTGCTCGGCATCCTGCTCGGTCGCCACCGAGATGGTCACGCTCATGCCCATGTGCGCACGCCTCCCGCTCACCTGATCGCCTGTGGTCCTACACTCCTATCCCCGCACTTCGTGGGCCGCAACCTCCGGCGGGAGCAGACGCCGCAGACATCCCAGACATCTGGAACGTTCTGGTCCGAGGCTTCCCTGTGAGATACCCAACTCCCCCGCGACCTCGCGGTAGGTGAGGTCCTCCGGCGACAGCAGGGCGTCCAGGAGCCGGGCACACCGGGCGGGCAGCCGGCGCACCGCCTCGCGCAGCTCGCGGTGCCGGGCGGCGGTGAGGACGATCTGCTCGGGGCCGCGGTCGTCGGCGGCCGGGTCGCTCGCGTACGGCCGTTCCCGCCGGGCCGTGCGGCGGGTGCGCCGGGACTCGGCGCGGACCGCGCGACGCAGCCAGCCCTGTGGGTCGAGGGGCGGGCCGTCGATGGCGAGGTGCTCCAGCAGGCGCAGCCAGACGGCCTGTTCGAGGTCGGCGGGGTCGGTTCCGGTGGCGTGCGCCTCGGCGTCGGACTCCGCGGTGAGCAGCGGGCGCAGGGCGGCGAGCATGTCGTGCGTCATGTGCGGCACGACGCGGCCGCCCGGGGGCGGGTTGCCCGGGCGGCCCGTTGTCACCCCAACGGGGTCAGGAGCCGTTGACGAAGTCCTCGCGGGCGAGGCGGCCCGTGTCGGGCTGGTCGGTGAACACCCCGTCGATCCCGGTCGCGAAGTACGCCCGGTACGCGCCGAACACGTCGCCGTAGGCGTCCGCGTCGGTCCCCTTGCGGAAGTTCGCGGGCAGGAAGGGGTTCTCGTTGCGCATGGTGTACGGGTGCAGGACGAGGCCGACCGCGTGGGCGTCCTTCACCAGGGTGGTCGGCGTGGTGAGGTTGCCGGCCGCGTCCCTGGGGACGACCAGGTCGAGGGTGGGGCCGATGCCCTGCGCGTAGCCGGCGATCTCGCGCAGGCCCTTGCGCGTGACCAGGTCGGCGACCGTGCGCGGGTCACCGGTCTCGACGAAGTCCCAGGGGCGGGTGGTGGCGCCGGAGAGCAGGACGACGAGCGGATTGCCGATCATCTTGTCCAGGCGCTGGATGCTGGTCGGCTCGAAGGACTGGACGACGACGGGCGCGTTCCTGCCGTCCTTGCCGTGCTTGCGCAGCAGTCTGGCGACACGCTCCTCCAGGTTCAGGCCGAGCTTGCGGAAGTAGGTGGGGTGCTTCAGCTCGGGGTAGATCCAGACCTGCTTGCCGCGCCTGCGGGTCTGCTCGTCCTGCCACCTCAGGACCTCCTCGAAGGTGGGGATCTCCCAGCGGCCGTTGTAGAGGGTGTTGTGGGGGCGGTTGGCGGGGATGCGCTCGGTCGCGCGGAGGGTCTTCAGCTCGGCGAGGGTGAAGTCCTCGGTGAACCAGCCGGTGGTGGAGACGCCGTCGAGGACCTTGGTGGTCCTGCGGCCGGCGAACTCGGGATGGCTCGCGACGTCCGTGGTGCCGCCGATCTCCGGCTCGTGACGGCACACGAGATGGCCGTCCCTGGTGGGGACGAGGTCGCCGGCCTCCACGATGTCGGCGCCCAGGTCGAGGGCGAGCTGGTAGGAGCCGAAGGTGTGCTCGGGCCGGTAGCCGCTGGCGCCCCGGTGGCCGATGATCGTCGGCACGGGCAGACTCCCGAGGCCCCTGCCCCGGCGCGACTCGGCTGCTCCCGCCGTGGCCGCGAGGCCCAGGGTCGTTCCGGCGGCGCCGAGGGCGGCGGCCGCTCCGAGGAACGCCCGCCGTCCGGTACCGCCCGCCCGGTCGGGGTTCGGGTTCTGCGACTCCTGCGTAGCCATGAGGGGTCCTCCTGCCATCGGCTCGTCCCGTGCGCGCCGATCGTAGGTGCCTGGACGTGACCGCCGGGAGACCTCGAGCCGAACACGCGGATGACGGTGGACGGCGCGTACGGTACGACGGGATGACGGGGCGTCCGATTCGGCGGCGCGGGGCGGGGTAGCCGACCGGTACCGGCCGTGGAGGTCGTGGGGAACCCGGCCCCTCAGGGTCGCGACGCCCGTCACATCGTTGCGTCCGTGTGTCGGACCCGCGACGGACCGGCCGTGCAGGTAAACGTAGGTCAACAGTGCGTAAGACCTCGGTGAACCCGATGTGCGTCGCCCCCGGCGGCGCGAGTATCGTCCTCACCTGCACATACTCATACCGCTATCCCTTGACATCGGAGGGCCCGTTGTCCCGCTTCGCGCTCATCAAGGCAGTGCTCGGACCGGTCATGCGCCTGATGTTCCGCCCCCGGGTCGAAGGCGTGGAGCACATCCCGGGCGACGGTCCGGTCATCCTGGCCGGCAACCACCTGACCTTCATCGACTCGATGATCCTGCCGCTGGTCTGCGACCGGCAGGTCTTCTTCATCGGCAAGGACGAGTACGTCACCGGCAAGGGCCTCAAGGGCAGGCTGATGGCGTGGTTCTTCACCGGCGTCGGCATGATCCCCGTCGACCGGGACGGCGGCAAGGGCGGGGTGGCCGCCCTGATGACCGGGCGCCGGATCCTGGAGGAGGGCCGGGTCTTCGGGATCTATCCCGAGGGCACCCGCTCCCCCGACGGGCGGCTCTACCGGGGTCGTACGGGCATCGCCCGTCTCACCCTGATGACCGGCGCGCCCGTGGTGCCCTTCGCGATGATCGGTACGGACAGGATCCAGCCGGGCGGCTCGGGGATGCCCCGCCCCTCGAAGGTGACGGTCCGTTTCGGTGAGGCGATGGAGTTCTCCCGGTACGAGGGGATGGACCGGGACCGTTATGTGCTGCGCGCGGTGACGGATTCCGTGATGACGGAGGTCATGCGGCTGTCCGGGCAGGAGTACGTGGACATGTATGCGACCAAGGCGAAGGCCGCGTAGGCCTGCGGCGGACGGTCGGAGGCCAGGGGGTGCTGTGCGGTCGCGCCCCGTGCCCCCGTCGCCCTCAGCGTGAGCCGTCCAGCTTCTGGCCCTTCAGCAGTTTCCAGGCCGTGCCCGCCGTCGCCAGCAGCACCACGGCGCCCGCGCCCGCGGCGAGACTCAGTCCGCCGACGAAGGCCTCTCGCGCCGAGGCCAGCATCTCCTGAGCCGTCGCGGCCGGCATGCCCGAGGCCGCCTGCACCGCCCCGCCCAGCGACTCGTGCGCGCCCGCGGGTGTGCCCGGCGGGGACGGGAAGTCCCGGTAGACGCCCGTCACGATCGAGCCCAGTACGGCGATGCCGAGAGCCGCGCCCAGCTCGTACGCCGTCTCCGACACCGCGGACGCCGAGCCCGCTTCCTCCTTCGGGACGGAGGACAGGATCACGTCGGCCGTCACGGTGAACGAGAAACCGGCGCCCACGCCGACGAGCAGCAGCGACGCTCCCAGCAACGGATAGCCGGTGCTCTCGTCGATCACCGTCAGGGCGGCCAGCGCCAGCCCGATCGCCGCGAGGCCGCCGGACACGACCGCCCGGACCGAGAAGCGCCGGGCCGCGTGGCCGGCCATCAGACCGGCCGCCACCGCACCGACCGCGGCGGGAAGTTCCGCGAGGCCCGCCTCCAACGGGCCCCTGCCCTGCACCAGTTGCAGGTACTGGGACAGGAAGAACACGAGACCGGACAGGCCGAGGACGGTCAGCAGGTCGGCCAGGACCGCCCCGCTGAAGCCGCGGTTGCGGAACAGGCGCATGTCCAGCAGCGGCACCGGCAGGGTCAGCTGGCGGCGGACGAAGCCGTACAGCCCCGCCGCGCCCAGCAGGGCGGCACCGACCGTGGCCCGGGTGAAGCCGTGGGTGGCGGCCTCCTTGACGGCGTAGACGACCGCGATCATGCCGACGAGGGAGAGCACCACACTGGCCAGGTCCCAGGGACCCGGGTCGGGGTTGCGGGACTCGGGCAGGGTGCGGATGCCGACGACGACGAGGACCGCCATCACGGGCAGGTTGATGAGGAAGGCCGAGCCCCACCAGAAGTGTTCGAGGAGGAATCCGCCGACGATCGGGCCGACCGCCGTGCCGGCGGAGGCCGTCGCGCCCCAGATGCCCACGGCCAGGCTGCGCTCGCGCGGGTCGTGGAAGAGGTTGCGGATCAGGGCGAGGGTGGCGGGCATCAGGGTCGCGCCGGCGACGCCGAGCAGCGCGCGGGCGGCGATCATCATCTCGGGCGTCGTCGCGTACGCGTTCAGCACGGAGATCGCGCCGAAGGCGGTGGCGCCGATGAGCAGGACGCGCTTGCGCCCGATCCGGTCGCCGAGGCTGCCCATCGAGACCAGCAGACCGGCGATGACGAAGGAGTACACGTCGCCGATCCACAGCAGCTGGGTGCCGGACGGCTCGAGGTCCTCGCTGATGTAGGGGGTCGCCAGGCCGAGGACGGTCGCGTCGACGGCCACCAGCAGCACGGCGAACACGAGGACCGAGAGCGCGAGCCAGCGGCCGGGGCGCCTCACCGCCTCGTCCGGGTTCAGCGGCTGCAAGGTGCTGGTCATGCTTCCTCTCTCCTGAGCGCGCCGCCGAGCAGCAGCTCGACGATCATGTGCGTGAAGTCGTTGCGGGCGACGCGGCCCTCCGCGACCGCCCAGGCGCCGGAGGCCAGCAGGCCGTACAGCGCCTCGGTGAGCCAGGCCGGGGTCAGGTCGATGCGGAACTCGCCGTCGGCCTGGCCGCGCCGGAAGAGGGCCGCGATGCGGTCGTCGATCCTGGCCCAGCCCTGGTTCTGCTCCTCGCCCTCGAACAGTTGGTTCTCGCTGTAGAGGAAGGCCAGCAGGGCGGCCGCCGGTTCGATCTCGCGGACCGTGCGGCGTACGGCCTCACGCGCCGGGCCGTCATCGGGGCGGGCCCGGTCCAGGGCCGCCTCGCACTCCTGGATGCCGAGCGCCTCCAACGCCCGGACGAGCGCGTCCCGTCCGGCGAACTGCCGGTGCAGGGTGGCCCTGCTGATCCCGGCGGCCTTGGCGACCTCGTCCATGGTCGCGGTGGATCTCCGGGTCAGCAGGGCCGCGGCGCTGCGCAGCACATGGTCACGATCGACAGACATGAGACAACTCTAACCCATGTGAGACATTGATGTCTCACGACGGGCATGCGCGTACGCCGTCTCGTACGACGACTCGCCGCGAGTGATCTCTCAGTGCCAGGGCAGCCGGCCGCGCCGCTCCCAGTAGGCGCCGGGCTCCTCCGCCAGCGCGGCGAGCCGGGTCAGCTGGTCCTCCGCGAGGTCGACGGCGGCCGCGTGGAGATTGGAGGCGAGCTGGGCGACGGTCGCGGCGCCCGACAGGACGACCCCGGCCCACGGCTGCCGCAGGATCACCGCGAGCGCGACGGCGTCGCAGCCGAGGCCGGTCTCCTCGGCCACCGCCCGGAGGGCGTCCGGCGCGTGCGGCTCGGCGAGCCGGCCGTTGGCCATGCCCTCCTTGACGATCACGGTGAGTCCGGCGTCGTGGGCGTCGGCGAGGGCCGGGCCGGCCGAGGTCTCCAGGACGTTGTACGTCGACTGGACGGTGCGGAAGAGGGGGGCGCCGTCGACCTCGACGGCGAGGGCGGCCCGGATGGCGTCCGCCTGGGCGGGACCGCTGGTGGAGAAGCCGATGGTGAGGCCTCCGGCCGCGGCCTCGGCCAGCCTGGCGTGGAGCCTCCCGTCGGTGAGGGCCGGGCTGTCCGGGGTCACCGAATGGATCTGGTAGAGGTCGAGACGGTCACCGAGCAGGTCGGCCGTCTCGGCGCGCTGCCGCTCGTACGTCCCGAGGCCGTGGTCCTTGACCTCGTGCCGTTCGGCGTCGGTGGTCCAGCCGGCAGTGTAGGTGTAGCCCCACTTGCTGCCGACGACGATGTCGTCGATGTCGGGGCGGGCCGTCAGCCAGTCGGCGAGGAACTCCTCGGAGCGGCCGTAGGAGCGTGCCACGTCGAAGTAGCGGACGCCCTGGGCGTAGGCGGCGTCGAGGAGTTCGTGGGTGCGGGTGCGCAGCGCCTCGACGCCGCGGTCCTCTCCGAGGTCGTGGTCCCGGCCGAGGTTGATGTAGCCGGGGCGGCCCACGGCGGCGAGACCCAGGCCGATGTGGCAGGTGGGGGTCGTCGCTGCGGCGAGGCGGGCGAAGGGCATTCGCGGGCTCCGTTCGGTCGGCTCCTTGCGGCTGACCACCAACGTAACCCGCGCCGACGCTCCGCTCGGCGAGCCGGGCGCCCGACAACCCGCGCGGTCCGGCCCCTGGACGCGCGCGGGACCGTCCTGGCCCGTCACACCCACCCGACGGAGCCACACACGCGAGCCAGGCACCGAAGAAGCCTGTCCGAACCGGCTCCTGGGGCGTGCCGGCCCGCCTGGCCGGTCACGCCCACGGGGGGAGCCGCGCGTCGACACCCCCCGCGCCCTCGGGCCTTGCCCTACCGCTTCTTGGCGTTCGCCCACTGGTGCTGGAGGGCCACGTCCCGCTTGACCTCCGCGAGTTGCACCGCGACCGCGCTGGGCGCCGTACCACCGCGGCCGTCGCGGGAAGCGAGGGCGCCCGGCACGTTGAGCACCGACCGCACCTGCGGCGTGAGGTGGGACGAGATCTTCGCGAACTGCTCGTCCGTCAGCTCGTCCAGTTCCTTGCCCTCGGCCTCGGCGACCTTCACGCACTCGCCGGCGACCTCGTGCGCCACCCGGAACGGCACACCCTGCTTGACGAGCCACTCGGCGACGTCGGTGGCGAGGGAGAAGCCGGCCGGAGCCAGTTCCTCCATGCGCTCGCGGTGGACGGTGAGGGTGGCGATCATGCCGGTGAAGGCGGGGAGCAGGACCTCCAGCTGATCGCAGGAGTCGAAGACCGGCTCCTTGTCCTCCTGGAGGTCACGGTTGTACGCGAGCGGCAGGGCCTTGAGGGTGGCCATGAGCCCGGTCAGGTTGCCGATCAGGCGGCCGCTCTTGCCGCGCGCCAGCTCCGCGATGTCCGGGTTCTTCTTCTGCGGCATGATCGACGAGCCCGTGGAGAACGCGTCGTGCAGGGTGACGAAGGAGAACTCCTTCGTGTTCCAGATGATGATCTCCTCGGCGATCCGGGAGAGGTTCACGCCGATCATCGCGGTGATGAAGGCGAACTCGGCGACGAAGTCACGGGAGGCCGTGCCGTCGATGGAGTTGCCGACGCTGCCGTGCTCGAAGCCGAGGTCCTTGGCGACCGCCTCCGGGTCCAGGCCGAGCGAGGAACCGGCGAGCGCTCCCGAGCCGTACGGCGAGACGGCCGTGCGCTCGTCCCACTGACGCAGCCGCTCCGCGTCCCTGGACAGGGCCTGTACGTGCGCGAGGACGTGGTGGGCGAAGAGGACCGGCTGAGCGTGCTGGAGGTGGGTGCGGCCGGGCATCGCCACGTCCGGGTGGGCCTCCGCCAGGCCGATCAGGGCGTCCTGTAGCTCGGCGATCAGGCCGCCGATGATCCGGGCGTGGTCGCGCAGGTACATCCGGAAGAGGGTCGCGACCTGGTCGTTGCGGGAGCGGCCGGCTCGGAGCTTGCCGCCGAGGTCGGGGCCGAGGTGCTCCAGCAGACCCCTCTCCAGGGCGGTGTGGATGTCCTCGTCGGCGATGGTGCCGACCAGGTCGCCCGAGGCCACGTCCGCCTCCAGGCGGTCCAGGCCCGCGAGCATGTCCGTCAGCTCGTCGTCGGTGAGCAGGCCCGCCTGGTGGAGCACGCGCGCGTGGGCACGCGAACCGGCGATGTCGTAGGGCGCGAGCCGCCAGTCGAAGTGGACGGACGCGGACAGTTTCGCCAGGGCCTCGGCGGGACCGTCGGCGAAACGGCCGCCCCAGAGCCGTACGTCACCGCTGTTGCTGCTCACTTGCGCTGCTCCTCACCGCTGCACCTCACCGTCATGCATGAGTATGCAGAGCTTTGCATGTTTCGTCAATCTGACCCGGCCGGGAGGAACGGTCCCGGGTGATTCGGAAAGAGTTTTGAAAACACCTTGAACAACGGCAACCGCTTTCCCGTACTCACCGCTGAACGCTGGCGCCGCGTTACCGAACCCACTCCTGACCCAAGTGAGGCATTGCCATGTCCAGGGCTCTTCCGAAGTACAACAAGCGTCGCGTGGCGGTCATCGGCGGCGCCGCCGCTCTGGCACTGACCGGCGCGGTGGTCGTGACCTCCGCCCTCGCCGGGGAGACGTCCGAGAAGAGCGGCACGAACGCCCGGACGCTCGCCTCCCCCGGCACGATCAGCTGCCCGGACGTGGCCTCGCGGCTCCCCGCGATCCCGGCCACCGCCAAGGCCGAGGTGGACCGCAACCTCACCCTGCTCAACACGCAGATCGCCGAAGCCGACAAGCGCCTCGTCGACACCGTGGGCCAGGGCGGCCCCAACTTCGTCGACAACGCCATCCTCGGCCCCCTGAAGGACAAGCGCGTCGCGACCGTCAACCGCATCGCGACCGCCATCGGCCGCACCGCCGCCAAGCCCCAGGGCCTGGAAGCACTCGCGCCCTGCACGTTGAACAAGTGACGTGACAGGCGCGGTGGCCGCCCCGGAGAACGCCGGCCGGGGCGGCCGCCGCGGCGCCGGGTCGCGTCATCGCTCGGACAGGTGAACGGCCTTCCCGAATAATTGTCGTTCATGGGAAAGACCTATGAGCGCATCGACGGCAGACTCCGGATCTTCATCGAGGAGCAGCCTGTCTTCTTCACCGCGACCGCGCCGCTGTCCGGCGACGGCACGGTGAACCTCTCCCCCAAGGGCCTCAAGGGCTCCTTCGCCGTCCTCGACGAACACACCGTGGCGTACCTGGACTTCGCCGGCTCCAACGCCGAGACGATCGCGCATCTGCGGGAGAACGGCCGGATCACGCTGATGTGGTGCGCCTTCCAGGGACCACCGAACATCGTGCGGGTGCACGGCCGCGGCGAGCCGGTCTTCCGCGGCGACCCCCGCTTCGCGGACCTCCTCTCCCACTTCCCCGAGATCGACCCGAGCCCGCACGGGCTGCGGGCGGTCATCGTCGTGCACGCCGAACTCGTCCGGGACACCTGCGGATACGCGGTGCCCTTCATGACGTACGACGAGGACCGTGATCTGCACGCCAAGCGGTTCGCGCGGGAGGACGACGAGTCGCTCAGCGCGTACTTCGCCAAGAAGGAACACGTGGCGACGAGCATGGACGGACTCCCCGGCCTCCCACTGCCGCTGCGCCCGATCTGACACGCGGGCGCAGCGCGTGGCCGCCCCGCCGCCGTACGCCTCCGGCGGCGGGGCCGAACAGCTCGACCCGCCGGGGCCGACGACCTGACCGGCGGTTCGGGGCCGGCGGTGCCGCGCGCACGGTCGGCCCACCCGGCCTGCCGGCGGCGCCACCGCCCCTTAGCGTCGGATCATGCGCCTTCGTGCCCTCGCCGCCCTCGTCTGCGTGTCCCCGCTCCTCCTCGGGGCGGCTCCGGGCGCCGGAGGTCCGACGCCACCAGCGCCCCCACTGCCCGCGCGGCTGGCGGACACGGGCGGCGGCACCCAGCTGATCACCGCCGTGGCCCCGACCGCCGGCGCCACGGCGGGCGTGCTCACCTGGTGGGACCGGCGGGACGGCCGCTGGGTGCGGGCCGGTTCCGCACCGGCCCGGTTCGGAGCGAACGGGCTGGTCGAGGGGGCCGTACGCAGGCAGGGCACCAACACGACGCCGACCGGACTGTACGGCCTCCCGTTCGCGTTCGGCATCCAGACGCCGCCCCGCGGGACGACGTACGCCTACCGTTTCGTGCGCGAGGCCTCCTGGTGGTGCCAGGACAACGCGTCCCGCTCCTACAACCGGTGGACCGAGCCGCGGGCGGCCGACTGCCGTGCCGCCGAGTCCGAGCACCTGATCACCTACCGGACCCAGTACGCGCACGCCCTGGTGATCGGATTCAACTACCGTCACCCGGTGCGCCACCGAGGGGCGGGGATCTTCCTGCACGTCGACGGGCGCGGGGCGACGGCCGGTTGTGTGTCGGTACCGGCGGACGCGATGCGGCGGATCCTGACGTGGGCCCGTCCGCGGGAGCGGCCGCACATCGCGATCGGCACCGCCGACGGGCGCACGGCGATCACCCGTTACTGAATCCGCCACGGCATCGTCACCGAACCCGCTTCGCCGAAGGGTGGACGACTCGCCGCGACGCTGAACACTGCGCGGTCGTGGCGCGTATCTGTGGGCCAAGGGTCCGTACCCACGGAGGAACAGTGACCACGACGATCGCCGGCGGCCGTGCCGCCCGCCGCCAGACGATGCGCCGCATCCGTCCGCGCCGCTCCCCGGCCGTCCCGCTGCTGATCGCCGTCTGGGCCGGCGCCGCGGGCGTGCTGTGGCTGTGGTGGAACAACACCCCGTCCATCGCGGACACCAACGGCAAGATCCTCAACGCCGGACGGATCACCGGCCTGCTCGCCGGATACCTGATGGCCCTCGTCGTCCTCCAGATGGCCCGGGTGCCCGCGCTGGAACGCCGGGTCGGCTCGGACCGGGTCGCCCGCTGGCACGCGATGACCGGCCGCTACACGCTCAGCCTCACCTTCGCGCACGTCTTCCTCATCATGTGGGGGTACGCGCTCCAGGCGGGCAAGTCGCTCGGCGACATCGTGCGGCAGACGATCGACTCCGTGAACCAGCTGCCGGACATGGGCAAGGCCGCCGTCGGCACGTCTTTGCTGGTGGTCATCGGCCTGGCGTCGATCGGCCCCGTCCGCCGCCGGATGCCGTACGACACCTGGTACCACGTGCATCTGATGACGTACGCGGCGGTGTTCCTGACGTTCTGGCACCAGATCACGACCGGCAACGACTTCGCCGTCGAGCCCGCCGCGAAGACCGCCTGGTACGCCCTGTACGGATCGGTCACCGCGCTGGTCGTCTGGTACCGCGTCCTCACCCCCATCCGGCTGAACCTGCGCCACCGCATGTACGTCGAAGCGGTCGTCGAGGAGACGCCCGGCATCGTGTCGGTGCTGATCGGCGGGCGCAAGCTGCACCGGATCGGCGCGGAGGCCGGGCAGTTCTTCCGGTGGCGGTTCCTGGCGCCGGGCATGCGCTTCAGCTCCCACCCGTACTCGCTGTCCGCGGCGCCCCGCCCCGAGCTGCTGCGCATCACCGTCAAGGCGATCGGCGACCACAGCTCCGCGCTGCGCGGCCTGAAGCCCGGTGTGAAGGTGTGGGCCGAGGGCCCCTACGGCGCGATGACGGCCTCCCGGCGCAGCCGGGGCAAGGTGCTGCTGGTGGCCGGCGGCGTCGGCATCACGCCGATGCGCGCCCTGTTCGAGACGCTCCCCGGCGCGGAAGGGGACATCACGCTCCTCTACCGGGCCAACAGCACGCAGGACCTCGCGCTGTGGGACGAGCTGGCGAAGATCGCCGACGAGCGCGGGGCGCGGCTGATGTACGCCGTCAACAGCCCGGACGGGGAACGCCCCGACATCTCGGCGGAGTCCCTGCAACGCAAGCTGCCGGACATCGAGGACCACGACGTCTTCATGTGCGGGCCGGCCGGCTTCGCCCAGAACGTCTACGAGGCACTGCGCGACGCCGGGGTTCCCGCCCGCCGCATCCACCACGAGTCGTTCGAGATGTGAGCGGAGCGACGCACATCCACGGACCCACGGCAAGCAACGGGAATCAGGAGCGATGAAGAAAAGCCACCCTCTGCGGCGCGTCGTACTCGCGGGCGCGGCCACCGTGTCCGGGATCGTGCTGCTGCTGTCATTGAAACCGGCGTCGGATCCGGGCTCCGCCCAGGCGGCCGGCGCGGGCGCGGCGGCACAGGAAGCCGCCCAGGGCGGGGCCGGAGCGGCCGTGTCCGGGGCGATCACCGGGGACGCGACACAGACCCAGTACGGCGCCGTGCAGGTCCGCGTGACCGTCAGCAACGGCAAGATCACCAAGGCGGAGACCGTCCAGGCGCCCAAGGGCGGCCAGAGCGACCGGATCACCGCCGACGCCGTACCCCAGCTCAACCGGGCCGCCGTCACCGCGCAGAGCGCCGACATCGACGCCGTCTCCGGCGCCACCTTCACCAGCGAGGGCTACCAGAAGTCCCTCCAGTCGGCGATCGACAAGATGAAGGAGGGCGCGGGGGCGTCCCAGGGTGCGGCCGGCACCGCCCAGGTGTCCGGCACCTTCGACGGGGACCCCGCGCAGACCCAGTACGGGGCCGTACAGGTCCGGATCACGGTGAGCAAGAACCGGATCACCAGGGCGGAGACGGTCCAGGCGCCCAAGGGCGGCCGGAGCGACCAGGTCACCGCCGACGCCGTACCCCAGCTCAACCAGGCCGTCGTCACCGGGCAGAGCCCCGAGATCGACGCCGTCTCCGGGGCCACCTACACCAGCGCCGGCTACAGGAAGTCCCTCCAGTCCGCGATCGACAAGGCCAACGCGAGTGCCGCGGCGCCGGGTTCCGGGGCCCAGGAGGGGTCGAAGGCTCCCGAGGCGACCAAGGCGCCGGAGGGCTCGGGGAACGCCCAGGAGGGCGGCACCTTCACCGGGGAGGCCGCGCAGACCCAGTACGGGATCGTGCAGGTGCGGATCACCGTCAGCGGTGGAAAGATCACCAAGGCGGAGACCGTCAAGGCGCCCAAGGGCGGCCAGAGCGACGAGGTCACCGCCGACGCCGTACCGAAGCTCAACCAGGCCGCTGTGGCCGCCGGCAGCGCCGACATCGACGCCGTCTCCGGGGCCACCTACACCAGCGCCGGCTACCGGGAGTCCCTCCAGTCGGCGCTGGACCGGGCCGGTGGCTGACACCGTGGCCGGGCCGGCGCGGGCTCCCGCCGTGGTGCGTCACGCGGAGGAGGTCATGGGAACCGTCTTCTCCTTCGACGTCCGCGGTGGGGAACCCCGCGTGGTGCGGGCGGCCCTCGACGAGGCGGTCGCCGGGCTGCACCGGGTGAACGAGGTGTTCAGCACCTACCGGGAGGACAGTCAGGTGTCCCGGTTGGTGCGCGGCGAGCTGGCCGTCGAGGAGTGCGACCCCGAGGTGGCCGAGGTGCTGGAGCTGGGCGCCGAGGCGGAGCGGGTGAGCGAGGGCTGGTTCAGCATGCGCTACCGGGGCGGCCGGCTCGACCCGACCGGGATCGTCAAGGGGTGGGCCGCCGAGCGGGCGGCACGGGTGGTGGCCGCGGCGGGAGTCACCGGGGTGAGCGTCAACGGGGGCGGGGACGTGCAGTTGCTGGGCCTGCCCGGTCCCGACCGGCCCTGGCGGGTCGGGGTGTCGGATCCGCTGCGGCCCGGTGGACTGGCGGCGGTGGTCTCGGCGGCGGGAGCGGACGAATTGGCGGTGGCGACGTCGGGGACGGTGGAGCGGGGGGCGCACATCGTGGACCCGCGCACGGGTCGCGCCGCGGTGACCGACCTCGTCGCCGTGACCGTCGTCGCTCCGCGGCTGACATGGGCGGACTGCTGGGCCACGGCCGCCTTCGCGATGGGCTCGCGCGAAGGGCTGCGGTGGCTGGAGTCGCTCCCCGACGTGGAGGCGCTGCTGATCACGGCGGGTGACGAGGTGCGGTGCACCGGGGGTCTGGCGCGCCGCCTGGGCTGAACCCCGGCCGCAACCGACCGGGGCCGGTACCGGGGGCCGGGCGGTCCGACGCTCACGGGCTGCCTCCCCCACTCGGCTTCGCTCGTGCGGCGCGGAGACCTCCGTCGTCCCCGGCGGCACACGTGCGGCGGATCGGGGGCGGCGGGTGACCGCAGCACGCCGAGGAGGCGGGGATCAGCACGACCAGCCCCCCCGCCACAGGCGGGACAGGGCGAAACCCCCGCGGCCGCGGTCACCCTCACGGCCGCGGTCCGACGGGCGTGGCCGAGCCCGCCCAGGGGCCGGGGGACTGCGCGGCCGGCCCCGCTCACCCGCAGCCGGGACACCGGCCCCACCGGCGGAGCCTCACGTGTTCTGGGCGAGGCGCAGCAAGTGGTCCGCCAGGGCCTGGCCGCCCGTCGGTTCGCGGCTGATGAGCAGCAGCGTGTCGTCGCCGGCGATCGTGCCGAGGATGTCGTGCAGTTCGGCCTGGTCGATGGCCGAGGCGAGGAACTGGGCCGCACCGGGCGGCGTACGCAGGACCACGAGGTTCGCGGAGGCCTCCGCGGAGATCAGCAGCTCCGCCGACAGCCGCCGCATCCGCTCCTCCTTCGCCGACTCCCCCAGCGGGGCCCGCGGCGTCCGGAATCCGCCCTCGCTCGGCACCGCGTAGATCAGGTCGCCGTCGTTGTTGCGGATCTTCACCGCGTTCAGCTCGTCCAGATCGCGGGAGAGCGTCGCCTGGGTGACGCTCAGTCCGTCGTCGGCGAGCAGTCTCGCCAGCTGGCTCTGCGAGCGCACGGGCTGCCGGTTGAGGATGTCCACGATCCGGCGGTGGCGGGCGGTGCGGGTCTGCGGCACGGCGGGCCCGTTGGCCGCCGCCTGCTCGTGGTCCTGCGCCTGACTCATCGTCGTCTCATTCCCCGGATCGTCCGTCCCCGTCGACTGCCTGGAGGATGCCGGGCAGTGCCCCGAGCAACGCGTCCGCCTCGTCGTCGCCGAGGTTCAGCGGTGGCATCAGCCGTACGACGTCGGGGGCGGGCGCGTTGACCAGGAAGCCGGCCTCCTGAGCCGCCTGGCGCACCTGGGGCGCGAGCGGCTCGGTGAGCACGATACCCAGGAGGAGACCCGCGCCCCGGACATAATCGATCATCGGGTGGCCGAGACCCTCGATTCCGTTCCGCAGCTTCTCGCTCTGCCGCTTGACGTTCTCCAGCAGCCCTTCGTTCTCGATGGTGTCGAGGACCGCGAGTCCGGCGGCGCAGGCGACGGGGTTGCCGCCGAACGTCGTGCCGTGCTGGCCGGGCCGGAGCAGTTCGGCGGCCCTGCCGAAGGCGACGGTCGCGCCGAGCGGCAGCCCGCCGCCGAGCTGCTTGGCGAGGGTGACGACATCGGGCAGGACGCCTTCGTGGGCCTGGTACTCGAACCAGTGCCCGGTCCGGCCGATGCCGGTCTGCACCTCGTCGAGGACGAGGAGGGCCCCGGTGGCGGCGGTGATGGCGCGGGCGGCCTTGAGGTAGCCGGCGGGCGGCACGACGACGCCGAGTTCGCCCTGGATCGGCTCGACGATGACGAGCGCGGTCTCCTCGGTGACGGCGGCGGCCAGCGCCTGCGCGTCGCCGAAGGGGACGTGGGTGACGTCGCCCGGCAGCGGCAGGAAGGGGTCCCGTTTGCCGGGCTGCCCGGTGAGCGCGAGGGCGCCCATCGTACGGCCGTGGAAGGCGCCCTCGGTGGCCACGACCTGGGTGCGCCCGGTCAGTCGGCCGATCTTGAACGCGGCCTCGTTGGCCTCGGCGCCGGAGTTGCAGAAGAAGACCCTGCCCTCCCGGCCGAAGTGGTGCAGGAGCCGTTCGGCGAGGGCGACAGTCGGTTCGGCCATGAAGAAGTTGGAGATGTGGCCGAGCGAGCCGATCTGCCGGGTCACGGCCTCGACGACGGCCGGGTGGGCGTGGCCGAGGGCGTTGGTCGCGATGCCGCCGACGAAGTCGAGGTAGCTGTTGCCGTCGGCGTCCCAGAGGCGGGTTCCCTCGCCGCGGACGAGGGGCAGCAGCGGGGCGCCGTAGTTGTTCATGAGCGCGCCCTGCCAGCGCGCGGCCAGATCCTCGTTGCCCGTGACGGCGTTGCTCATGACGACTCCCCCTCTTTCTCGTCGGGCACGACCATCGTGCCGATGCCCTCGTCGGTGAAGATCTCCAGCAGGATCGAGTGCTGGACGCGTCCGTCGATCACGCGGGCGGTGGTGACGCCGCCTCGCACGGCGTGCAGACAGCCCTCCATCTTCGGGACCATGCCGGAGGACAGCTCCGGAAGGAGCTTCCCCAGCTCGGAAGCGGTGAGGCGGCTGATCACCTCGTCGGAGTTCGGCCAGTCCTCGTAGAGGCCCTCGACGTCGGTGAGGACCATGAGGGTTTCGGCGCCCAGAGCAGCAGCGAGTGCCGCAGCCGCCGTATCAGCATTGACGTTGTAGACATGTCCGTCGTCCTGGGAACGGGCGATCGAGGAGACGACCGGGATGCGGCCGTCGGCGAGGAGCGCTTCGAGGGCGCCCGTGTCGATCGCGGTGATCTCGCCCACCCGTCCGATGTCGACCAGCTCGCCGTCGATCTCGGGCTGGTGCCGGGTGGCGGTGATGGTGTGCGCGTCCTCGCCGGTCAGCCCGACGGCGAGCGGGCCGTGCTGGTTGAGCAGCCCGACCAGCTCGCGCTGGACCTGCCCGGCCAGCACCATCCGAACGACGTCCATGGCCTCCTCGGTGGTGACGCGCAGCCCGGCCCTGAACTCGCTGACGATGCCGTGCCGGTCGAGGGCGGCGCTGATCTGCGGGCCGCCGCCGTGCACGACGACGGGCTTGAGGCCGGCGTGGTGCAGGAACACGACGTCCTGGGCGAAGGCGGCCTTCAGGTCCTCGTCGATCATGGCGTTGCCGCCGAACTTGATGACCACCGTCTTGCCGTTGTGCCGGGTCAGCCAGGGCAGCGCCTCGATGAGGATCTGGGCCTTGGGCAGGGCGGTGTGCTTACGGGTGGTGCTCATGAGGAGTACGCGCTGTTCTCGTGGACGTAGTCGGCGGTGAGGTCGTTGGTCCAGATGGTGGCGGTCTCGGTGCCGGCGGCGAGGTCGGCGACGATGTGGACCTCGCGGTAGCGCATGTCGACCTTCTCCCGGTCCTCCCCCACGCCGCCGTTCTTGCACACCCAGACGCCGTTGATGGCGACGTTGAGACGGTCGGGCTCGAAGGCGGCCCTGGTGGTGCCGATCGCGGAGAGCACGCGGCCCCAGTTGGGGTCCTCGCCGTGGATGGCGCACTTGAGGAGGTTGTTGCGGGCGATGGAGCGGCCCACCTCGACGGCGTCGTCCTCGCTGGCGGCGTTGACGACCTCGACCCTGATGTCCTTGCTGGCACCCTCGGCGTCGCGGATGAGCTGCTGGCCCAGGTCGTCGCAGACGGTGCGGACGGCCTCGGCGAACTCGGCGTACTCCGGAGTGACCTCGGAGGAGCCGGAGGCGAGCAGCAGCACGGTGTCGTTGGTCGACATGCAGCCGTCGGAGTCGACGCGGTCGAAGGTGACCTTGGTCGCGGCGCGCAGGGCCTTGTCCAGGGTCTCGCTGTCCAGGTCGGCGTCCGTGGTGAGGACGACCAGCATGGTGGCCAGACCGGGGGCGAGCATGCCCGCGCCCTTCGCCATGCCGCCGACGGTCCAGCCGCTCTTCGTCACGACGGACGTCTTGTGGACGGTGTCGGTGGTCTTGATGGCGATGGCGGCCTTCTCGCCGCCGTGCTCACTCAGCGCCTCGGCGGCCTTCTCGACGCCGGGGAGCAGCTTGTCCATCGGGAGGAGGAGGCCGATCAGTCCGGTGGAGGCGACGGCGACCTCGCCGGCACCCAGGCCGAGGACCTCGGCGACCTTCTCGGCGGTGGCGTGCGTGTCCTGGAAGCCCTTCGGTCCCGTACAGGCGTTGGCGCCGCCGGAGTTGAGGATCACGGCGGACAGGGCGCCGCTCTTGAGGACCTGCTCGGACCACAGCACCGGCGCGGCCTTCACGCGGTTGGAGGTGAAGACGCCCGCGGCGGCGCGGCGCGGCCCGGTGTTGACCACGAGGGCCAGGTCCGGGTTGCCGTTCTCCTTGATCCCGGCGGCGATGCCCGACGCCGTGAATCCCTTGGCTGCCGTGACGCTCACGGTGCGACTCCGATCGTGGAAAGTCCCAGTGCCTCGGGGAGCCCGAGGGCGATGTTCATGCTCTGGACGGCACCGCCCGCGGTGCCCTTGGTCAGGTTGTCGATGGCGCTGATCGCGATGATGCGGCCCGCCGCCTCGTCGAGGGCGACCTGGACCTGAACGGCGTTGGAACCGTGGACGGACGCCGTGGCGGGCCACCGGCCCTCGGGCAGCAGGTGCACGAAGGGCTCGTCGGCGAAGGCCTTCTCGTAGGCGGCGCGCAGGGACTCGGCGGTGACGCCCTCCCTGGCGGAGGCGCTGCACGTGGCGAGGATGCCGCGGGGCATCGGCGCGAGCGTCGGTGTGAAGGAGACGCGGACGCGCTCCCCCGCCGCCGCGCTGAGGTTCTGGATCATCTCGGGCGTGTGCCGGTGTCCGCCGCCGACGCCGTACGGCGACATCGACCCCATGACCTCGCTGCCGAGCAGATGCGGCTTGGCCGCCTTGCCCGCGCCGGAGGTGCCGGAGGCGGCGACGATCACGGCCTCGGCCCCGGCCAGGCCCGCGGCGTATGCCGGGAACAGGGCGAGGGAGACGGCCGTGGGGTAGCAGCCGGGCACCGCGATGCGCTTGGACCCCTCCAGCGCGACGCGGCCGCCCGGCAGTTCGGGGAGGCCGTAGGGCCAGGTCCCGGCGTGCGGGGAGCCGTAGAACCGCTCCCAGTCGGCCGGGTCCTCCAGCCGGAAGTCGGCGCCCATGTCGACGACGAGGACGTCCGGGCCGAGCTGTTCGGCGACGGCGGCGGACTGGCCGTGCGGGAGGGCGAGGAAGACGACGTCGTGTCCGGCGAGCACCTCGGGGGTGGTCTCCTGGAGCACGCGGTCGGCGAGCGGCAGGAGGTGCGGCTGGAGGGTTCCCAGCTTCTGTCCCGCGTTGGAGTTGCCGGTGACGGCACCGATCTCGATCTCGGGGTGTGCGAGGAGCAGGCGCAGCGCCTCACCGCCCGCGTACCCGCTCGCTCCGGCCACTGCCGCACGTACCGCCATGTCCACCCTCCTCTTGGATGGCATGACTATACGTCGCGTTGCACGTTTATACAATCCGTCCCTCGGGCCGGCCGGTCTCCCGCCACCCGTCGGACGGCGGCGAGGGCGGCCCGGAGCACCCCCACGGCCGGCAGCGACCCACCACCGCAGGGGCGGGTGGAAGGTGCCGGGTGAGGCGGTCGAGGTGCCGTCCGGGGGACGGCGACCAGGCCGTGGTACTCCCCCGCGGGTACGGCGGAGCCGTCGCCTCCGGCGCAGCGCCACCCGGCGATCCGGGCGCCGCGACGACGGGGTTCCGGTGCCGCCCCCGGCTTCCGCCCGGATCGTGCCGCCGGAGACGCTCACGCCGGTGACGCCGGTGGTCGTGAGCCGCTCGACGGCGGCGTCCGGCCGGACGGTGTCCAGCCGGGCGGTGCCGGGCAGCCGGCGGCGTCGTCCCGGACGTGCGGCGCGGTCCAGGTCGTGGAGTTCGGTTGCACACCGTGCGTCAACGGCACTTCCGCCACCGGCAGGGATCAGCACATGTCACGCGCCAGGGGCCGGGCCGACGGTGCGGGACACCCGCACCGTCGGCCCCGTTCCGCTTCTTACGGCCTCCGCTTCCTACTTCTGCCTGATCCGCAGGAAGGTGACCGAATTCGCCGGGAAGGTGTACGTGAACCTGTCGGCCACGCCCGTGAAGGTGGACGCCACCGGCGCCACCGGGGTCTCGGTCTCCGAGTTGACCGCGTCCGGCGCGGCGGCCAGCGTGGTCACGCGGGCCTTGGTGGAGACCTTGGCGCCACCGAGGTCGACAACCGTACGGGCGTCCGCCGACTGGGCGTTGACGACCTTGACGATCAGGTCACCGGTCTTCCCGTCCTTGGTGACGACCTGGCGGAACGGTTCGGCCGGCTTGTCGTCGGTGAAGCCTCCCCACTCCTGACCGTCCAGGTAGAGGGTGACCTGGCGACCCCGAACCTTGATGTCGAGGTCGTAGGGGCGGCCCGTCTCCACGCTGCCGGCCTTGGCGAGCAGCGTGGACTTCCCGCCGTCCACGGCCTGCTCGACGGCGGACTGGGTGTTGTTCCAGCCGCCCAGGTTCCACCAGTAGTAGGTGCCGGTGTCCTTGACGCCGAAGGCGACGAGGAAACCCTCCTTGCCGGACTTCTTGGTGGCCCTCACATGGAGGTCGTAGTCGTGCCAGGTCGGGTCGCCGGCGGAGACCATGGTGTTCTCGGCGGCGACGTCGGTCTGCACGTACTGTCCGTCCTGGACGCTCCAGCTGCCGCCGCCGGTGTGCGTCCACCGCCCGGTGTCACCGGAGAAGTCCTCGTCGAGCAGCGTGGTCCCGTCGGCGCCGGTGACCTTCACCTCGTCGTACGCCGCGCTGGTGGCCCAGGTCGAGAGGCCGACGGCACCGGTGACGGGGCCGCTGACGGCGGGGGTGGTGGTGGCCGTCGAGGGGACCACGTGGTCGCCGACGTTGGTCATGAACAGCTTCTGCACCTCGTAGTTGGCGGAGTTCCAGGAGGCGTGGTTGTTGAACCACACCAGGTCCGGGTTCCACTGCACATAGTCCTCGTTGGCGAACAGCGGCGCGTACGAGGCGAGTTGGACGACGTCCGCGTTGCGTTCGAGGCCGGTCATGTAGGCGGCCTCGGCGAGGCCGTTCTTGAAGGCGTTGCCCAGGGAGGCGTACTCGCCGAGGAACACCTTCGGCCCGCTCCGGTCGTAGGAGTCGTAGCGGTCGTTGTTCTGGAGGAACCATCGCGGGCTGTTGTAGTAGTGCTCGTCGACCATGGCGACGTTCTCGTCCCGGTTGAGCTGCCACGCCGTGTCGAAGGTCGAGCCGGAGTCGTCCGGGCCGGAGTTGGAGATCACGGTGACGTCCGGGTACTTCGCCGCGACGGCCGCCCGGAACCGCTTGAACCGCGCCATGAACGCGGCTGGCAGATTCTCCTCGTTGCCCACCTCCAGGTGGGTGAGGTGGAAGGGCGCGGGGTGACCCATCCGCGCGCGCTTCCCGCCCCAGGTCGAGGTGACGGGGCCGTTGGCGAACTCGATGAGGTCGAGGGTGTCCTGGATGTGCCGCTCGAGGAGTGCGTCGTCGTCGACGGCCCTGTTCTGGCCGCAGCCGGTCACCAGGGCGGGGACGACGGGCAGGGGCATCGCGCCGATGTCCTCGGCGAAACGGAAGTACTCGTAGTAGCCGAGGCCGTAGCTCTGGTTGTAGCCCCAGAAGTTGGCGTTGGTGGCGCGTTCCTCGACCGGGCCGATGGTGTCCTTCCACTGGTAGGAGCGGGCGCGCTGCCAGCCGGATGCCTCGCTGTAGTCCTCCATGGAACCGGTGTTGACCAGGCAGCCGCCGGGGAAGCGCAGGAAGCCGGGCTTCAGGGCGGCGACCTTCTCGGCGAGGTCCTTGCGCAGGCCGTTCGTCTGGTGCTTGTAGGTGTCGCGCGGGAAGAGGGACACCATGTCGAGGGCGGCGGCGGCCGAGGAGGCGACCGTCAGACGGCCCTCACTGCTGGTGCGGGTGGCCGTGAGGGTGGCCCGGTACTTGGCCCAGCGGCCCTTCGCCGCCACCTTCCGGACGGTGGCCAGGGTGCCGTCGCCGTCCTGGAGGCCGACGGTGAGCGTGGTGCCGCCCTCGGCACGGACCCACACCGAGAAGTCGTACTTCTCGCCGCGCTCGACGCGGATCCCGGTGTTGTAGCCGGCGTTGGTCACCGAGGAGCCGGCGCCCACGGAGAGGTAGGCGCGGTTGCGGTCGTTGAGACGGCCGGCGTCGTTCAGGACCTGGGCGGTGCCGTCGACCGTCCAGGAGGTCAGCGGCGTGTAGGCGCGGTTGTCGGCGGTGGAGTACTCGAAGGACCGGTTCTGCACCAGCTCGGCGTAGAGGCCCCCGTCGGCGGCCCGGTTGATGTCCTCGAAGAAGACGCCGTACATGGTGTCGTCGATCGCCGCGCCCGTGGCGGTCGGGTCGACGGTGATCGTGTAGTCGATGACGTCCTCGGCATGTGCCGGGGCGGGGAGGAGGGCGGTCGCCGTCAGCAGGGCGGTGGCGGTGAGACCGAGTCTCCAGCGGGTGCCGGTGGGGGTTCGGGGGGTGCTGCGTGACATGGATACTCCGCGGCTCTCTGAACTCAGATGTTCGAAATATCGGACTTTGATCAGCACTTCGAACGGCAAGATAGGGAGGGGGTCGGAGCGCGTCAATGGTTCGCGCAGCAACGGACGTGACGGAGGTCTGCACGCGATGGGCGAGTTCTGGCCGGTGCCGGACGCTGTGGCGTTCCTTTCCGGGAGCTGGCGCGTCCTGCGGTCGGTACGGGATCTGGCGAGCGGCGACGAAGGGCGCTTCGAGGGCGTGACGGTTTTCGGCCCGCTGGACGGCGGCGGCCTGCTGCACGAGGAGTCCGGCACGTTCGTCTGGCGGGGCGTCCCGCGGCCCGCCGAGCGGACCCTGCGCTTCCTGCCCGGAAGGGTGCCGGGCACGGCCGACGTGACGTTCGCCGACGGGCGGCCCTTCCACGACCTGGACCTGAGGAACGGGCGGCATGTGACCGACCACCCCTGCGCCGCGGACCTCTACCGGGGCGAGTTCACCGTGCGGGACGCCGACCGCTGGCGGACCCTCTGGCGGGTGCGCGGCCCCGCCAAGGACCTGGTCCTCACCACCGACTACGTGCGTGAAATCTGAGCCGCACTCCCCTCGAAGCGCAGGTTCCACCGCCCGGCGCTGCCGGTGACGGTGGTCGTCGACAGCGGGCGCACATCGAGGTTCCAGTACGTCGACGGCGGCGCCTTGAGCGCGTAGACCAGAGCGGCCCGGATCACGCTCGGCTCGGCGACGGCCACGATCCGGCAGCCGTCCTCCACGGGCCGGGTGTCGAGCCAGCCGCCGACCCGGGAGATGAACGCCGACAGCGAATCGCCGCCGTGCGGAGTGGCCCGCGGGTCGGCCAGCCAGGCGTCCACCGCCTCCGGTTCCCGGGCCATCGCCTCCCCCAGGGTGAACCCGCGCCAGCGCCCCATGTCGCAGTCTCGCAGGGCGAGCTGCACGAGCGGGGCGTAGCCGAGCGCGTCGCCGGTGGCACGGCTGCGCGGGGTCGGCGAGCAGTAGCGCAGGTCGGCGCCCGCCAGGGGCAGCAGATCGCCGGCCGCCCGCTGCACCTCGTCCCAGCCCGCCTGGTCCAGCGGGCGGTCGTCCTCGAAGCGCTCGGCGGACAGGGCGGAGCTGCGCGCCGCGGCGACGAACGTGACCCGGAGTGCCATGCGGTGATGGTGGGACGCGCGAGTGAGCGGGTCAAGAGATGCCGTGTGGAGACTTTTCGAAAATCAGCGCCATCCACCGGTCGGGCTTCTCCAGCGCCTCGAAGCCGATCTTCTCGTAGACGTCGTGCGCGTCGTGCGTGGCCAGCAGGATGCGACGCAGGCCGTGCGGGCGCAGATGGTCCCGGACGGCCGCCACGAGCGAGGTTCCGATGCCCTTCCCGCGTACCGCCGGGTCCACGTAGACGTCGCACAGCCAGGCGAAGGTCGCCAGGTCCGTCACCACGCGCGCGTAGGCGACCTGCTCCCCGGACACCGCCTCGTACACCCCGAAGTTCAGCGACCCGGCGATGGCCCGCTCCTGCTTCTCGCGGTCCCGGCCGAGCGCCCAGTACGCGTCGGTCGACAGCCAGTGGTGCACCCGGGCGACGTCGATCCGGTCGGCGTCGGCGGAGATCTCGTAGCCCTGGGCGAGGGGCGGGGTGGAGGTCATGGGAGGGACCTTCACAGATGGGCTGCGCGGTGTCGAACGGATTCCGCGGACACCTCGTCGCAGGCCGCCCGCAGCCGCCGCACCCCCTCCGCGATCTCCTCGGTCCCGGCTGCGGCCGCGAAGCTCAGGCGGACGTGCGGGGCGGGGGGCTCGGCGCTGAAGTACGGGCGCCCGGGGGTCACGGCGACGCCCGCGCGCAGGGCCGCGGCCGTGAACGCGGGCTCGCCCGTGCCGTCGGGCAGGCGCAGCCAGAGGTGGTAGCCGCCGCACGGGATGTGCGGCAGGGCGAGTTCGGGCAGGCGCAGGGCCAGGGCGGTGGTCAGGGTGTCGCGCCGGCTCCTGAGTTCCGCCGCGACCGCCCGCAGGTGGCGTGGCCAGGCGGGCGAGCCGACCAGTTCGAGCGCGGCCTCCTGGAGGGGCCGGGGCACGAAGAAGGTGTCGACGACCTGGATGGCGCGCAGGCGTTCCAGGACCGGGCCGCGGGCGGCCAGGGCGCTGACCCGGAAGCTCGGCGAGGTCGCCTTGGTCAGCGAGCCGACGTACACGACGACGCCGTCGGGGTCGTCGGCGGCGAGCGGGCGGGGCAGCGGCCCCGAGTCCTCGTGTGCGAGCAGCCGTACGAAGTCGTCCTCCACGACGAAGGCGCCGGCCTCGCGGGCGATGCGCAGCACCTCACCGCGCCGTGCCGGGGCCAGGACGGCGCCGGTCGGGTTCTGGAACAACGGCTGGCAGACGAAGACCCGGGCACCGCTCGCGCGGAAGGCGTCGGCGAGCAGTTGCGGCTTCACGCCGTCGGGGTCGACCGGCACCGGCACGGGGCGCAGTCCGGCGGAGCGGGCGATGGCGAGCATGCCGGGATAGGTCGGCGACTCGACGAGCACGGGTGCGCCGGGCGGGGCCAGCGCGCGCAGGGTGGTGGTGAGCGCGGTCTGGCCGCCGGCACTGACGAGCACCTCGGCGGCGGTGACCGCGCCGCCGATGCCGCGCGCGAACCACTCGCGCAGCTCCGGCAGGCCCTCGAGGGGCGGCCGCCCCCAGGCGCCGGGGCGGCGCGCGGCCCGTGCCAGGGCCGCCGACATGGCGCGCTCCGGTTGCAGGGAGGGGTGCAGGTAGCCGCCGCTGAACTCGACGACGCCGGGCGGCGGAGCGGCGAGGGAGACCGTCACGCCGGAGGCGTCCACCGAGCGGGGCACGAGGTCGGCTCCCTCCGCGCTGAGCGCCACCTCCTGCCAGGAGGTGTCACCGGCCGGCGAGGAAGCCGGGCGCGGTCGGGCCCTGAAGGCTCCGGCCCCCGGCCGAGTGACCACCAGTCCTTCGGCGGCCAGCTGCGCCAGGGCCCGCGAGACGGTCACCGGGCTCACCCGGAACCGCTCGACGAGGGCACGGCTCGACGGGAGCTTTCCACCAGGTGAGTAGCGGTCCAACTCTCTTCGTAGGTGGTTCGCCAATGATCCGACACTGCTACGCTCATGCATGAAGACACAGAGTAGCGCTACCGCCCGCGGAGCGATAGCGGTCACCACCCCGCGGACGGGTGGCCTCGGTACCCTCCAGGCCGCTCTGGGTGTCGGCGCCTTCTCCCTCACCTTCCCGGCCACCGCCTGGGGCCTGGAGGGCTTCGGCCCCTGGGCGCTCGTCGCCGTACGCAGCGTGCTGGCCGGGCTCATCGCGGGTGGCTGCCTCATCGCCCTGCGGGTGGCGCTGCCCGCCCGGCGCCACTGGGCCGGGCTCGCCGTCGTGGCCGCCGGGGTGGTCGTCGGCTTCCCCCTGCTGAGCACCCTCGCCCTGCGGACGTCCTCCACCGCGCACGCGGCCGTCGTGGTCGGTCTGCTGCCCCTGACGACCGCGCTGCTGTCCGCCCTGCGCGTCGGCTCCCGCCCCTCCCGGACCTTCTGGACGGCGGCGCTGGTCGGCGCGGGCGCGGTGGTCGCCTTCACCGTGCAGCAGAGCGGCGGTGCCCTCACCTCCGCCGACCTGTATCTGTTCGGGGCGCTGCTGGTGTGCGCGGCGGGCTACACCGAGGGCGGCCGGCTGGCCCGGGTGATGCCGGGCTGGCAGGTCATCGGCTGGGCGCTGGTGTTCTGCCTGCCGCTCGCCCTGCCCGCCGCCGCGCTCGCCCTCGCCCACGAGCCGGTCCGGCTGACCGCGCACAGCGTGACCGGGCTGCTGTGGGTCGCGGCGGGTTCGCAGTTCCTCGGTCTCGTCGTCTGGTACCGGGGCATGGCCGCCATCGGCATTCCCAAGGCCAGCCAGTTGCAGTTGGCCCAGCCGCTGCTCACACTGGTGTGGTCGGTGCTGCTGCTGGGCGAGCACCTCACGCCCGCCGCTCCGCTGACGGCCGCGGCCGTCCTGGTCTGCATCGCCGTCACCCAGCGGGCGCGCGGTTAGGGTCCTCCGGACGTGAGGCCCCGAGGGCGTGCGCGCCGTTTCGGCCGGTGCGGTACGCCGTAGAAGGACTCCGAGTAACGACACTCCAGGACACGGACCGCTGCTCCCGCACACGTGAGGAGGTCTCACTGATGCGTGCGACCACGGGCGACCAGCTTGTCCAGCACGGCAGGGTGGTCGGCCAACACGACAAGGTCGGCGAGATCGTCGAAGTACTGGGACGGGAGGGCGGTCCGCCCTACCGCGTCCGCTTCACGGACGGACACGAGGGTGTGTGCTCGCCGGGGCCCGACACCGAGATCCGCCACCGGACCGAGGAACGACGCTAGGTCAGCGCGGGGGCGTCGCCGGCTGCCGGTAGTGGTCGGCGACGACCCGCGCCATCGCGCCGATCCGGTCCGTGCGCAGGTCCTCGGCCGCGAAGAAGACATGACCGCGGACCTCGGGACGGTCGGCCGCGAGGGTGAGGTGCCGGGACAGCTCCGCCGGGTCCTGCCAGGCCGCGGACTGCGCCGGATCGCCCGCCTTGTACAACGCCTCCCCCAGGTACAGCCTCGTCCGGCTGCCCCGCGCCACCTCCGCCCACCAGGGCACGAGCGCGGCGTAGTCGGCGGCGGGGAGCCCGATGTTCCAGTACAGCTGCGGCACGACGTAGTCGATCCAGCCCTCGCGGACCCACCTGCGGGTGTCGGCGTGGATGTCGTCGTACGACTGCAACGCCCGGGTGTCCGAGCCGCGCGGGTCGGTCGAGGCGTTGCGCCACACCCCGAAGGGGCTGATCCCGAACTGTGCTGTGGGCCGGACGGCCTTGATCCTCGCGGCGGTCTCGCGCACCAGCCGGTCGATGTTGTCACGCCGCCAGGCGGCCCGGTTGGGGAAGGCGCCGCCGTGGGCGTCGTAGGCCGCGTCGTCGGCGAAGGTCTGGCCGGCCACCGGATACGGGTAGAAGTAGTCGTCGAAGTGCACGGCGTCGACCGGGTACTTGCGCACCGCGTCGAGCATCGCGGTCTGCACGAACGCGCGGACCTGGGGCAGACCGGGGTTGTAGTAGAGCTTCCCGCCGTACGGCACCACCCAGTCGGGGTGCCTGCGCGCGGGGTGGGTGGCGACCAGCCTGGCCGGGTCGTCGTGGATGGCGACCCGGTAGGGGTTGAACCAGGCGTGCAACTGGAGTCCGCGGGCGTGCGCCTCCGTCACGGCGGTGCCCAGCGGGTCCCAGCCGGGCGCCTTGCCCTGGGTCCCGGTGAGCACCTGCGACCAGGGCTCGTACGGTGAGGGCCACAGGGCGTCCGCGGTGGGCCGGACCTGGAAGATCACGGTGTTGAGGCGGTCGCGGACCGCCAGGTCCAGCCAGCCGAGCAGTTCGGAACGCTGCTGGGCCGCGGTCAGTCCGGCGCGCGAGGGCCAGTCGCGGTTGGCGACCGTGGCCAGCCACACGCCCCGCATCTCCGCCACCGCCCGCCCGTGAGCGCCGGCGGCGCGTCCGGAGGGGACTCGGGCCGAGCCGGCCGCGGCGCCCGTCGTCGTGACCGCGGACACCGCGGCCAACGTGAACGCCCGCCGAGTCAGTCGCCCCATCGCGCACATCCCACCTACACCGCGGATCCGCCCGGTCACGGATCGTCTCCGCGCCCAGCATGCCCCCACCCCGACGATCGATCATCGATACTTGCTAGTAACGTGCACGATCGGAGCAGGCCCGCCGAGACCCGGAAGACCTGCGCAGTGACCGGAGTCAGCCAGTGAAAGGGACCGATGTGACCGACATCGAACGCGTCGGAGTGGTGGGCTGCGGCCAGATGGGGGCGGGCATCGCCGAGGTCTGCGCGCGGGCCGGACTCGACGTGAGGGTCGCCGAGACCACCGGCGAGGCCCTGGAGTTCGGCCGTACCCGGCTGTTCAACTCCCTGGCCAAGGCCGCCGAGCGCGGCAAGATCAGCGAGGAGGAGCGGGACGCCACTCAGGCGCGCCTCAGCTTCACCACCGACCTCGGCGAATTCGCCGACCGTGACCTGGTCATCGAGGCCGTCGTGGAGAACGAGCAGGTCAAGACCGAGATCTTCCAGGTTCTGGACCAGGTGGTGACTCGCCCGGACGCCATCCTTGCCTCCAACACCTCCTCCATCCCGCTGGTGAAGCTGGCGGTCGCCACCTCGCGACCCGACCAGGTCGTGGGCATCCACTTCTTCAATCCGGCCCCGGTGCAGAAGCTGGTCGAGCTGATCCCGGCGCTGACCACGTCCGAGAGCACGCTCAGCCGCGCGCAGCTCTTCGCCGAGAAGACGGTGGGCAAGCACGCCATCCGCGCGCAGGACCGCTCGGGCTTCGTGGTCAACGCGCTGCTGATCCCGTATCTGCTCTCCGCCATCCGGATGTTCGAGACGGGCATCGCCAGTCGCGAGGACATCGACAACGGCATGGAGCTGGGCTGCGCCCACCCGATGGGCCCGCTGAAGCTGTCCGACCTGATCGGTCTGGACACGGTCGCCTCGGTCGCCCAGTCGATGTACGAGGAGTACAAGGAGCCTCTGTACGCCGCTCCCCCGCTGCTCCAGCGCATGGTCGACGCGGGCCGGCTGGGCCGCAAGACCGGCTCGGGCTTCTACACCTACGGCTGACCGCTTCCCGTGATCGAACGGGCCCGGCACCGCACCCGGTGCCGGGCCCGTTCGCGTCGCGGGGCGGGTCAGCGCCCCGCGTCGGAGCCGAGCCGGAGGTGGTGCAGGAGCAGTAACGCGGCCGCCATGTTGGCGGCCGGGACCTCCCCACGGGCGACCATGTCGGGCACGAGCTTCAAGTGGACCCATTCCCGGCGGTCGGACTCGAAGTCGTCCACGGGATGCCCGACGTACTCGCCCTCCTCCGACCAGTAGATGTGGTGCCGGGCGTCGGTGAGGCCGTTGGCCGGCTCCACGCTCATCAGATGGCGCAGCGGCCCCGGCCGCCAGCCGGTCTCCTCCTCCAGTTCCCTGGCGGCCGCGCGGGCGATGTCCTCGCCGTCCTCGACGACGCCGGCGGCCAGTTCCCATCCCCAGCTGTCGGTGATGAAGCGGTGCCGCCACAGCAGGAGCACCTCGTTGGCCTGGTTCACCACGGTGGCCACCGCGACGGGCCGCAGCCGTATGAGGAAGTGGTCGAGATGCCGGCCGTCCGGCAGACCGACATCCGCGAGGTTGACGCTGAACCAGCGGTTTTCATACACAGTTCGTTCGTTGTGTTTCGTCCACTGCACGGTTCTGCCACCTTCCGTCGAGTAGATGGCAATATCGCAGCAGGAACTGTGGCACGCCGGTCGCTACAGCGGTACGCGCAGGGCGCCGTCGATGAGTTCGGCCGCCTCCGCCGTGCCCGCGCATCCGCTGCGCACCAGGTGTTCGCGTACCGTCCGGAGTCTGTCGCGCAGACGCTGGGACTCCATCCCGCGTGCCTGCTCGGCCATCAGCACGGCGGTTGCCACCGCCTTGTCGGCGTTTCCCTGGCGCAGTTCGACGGTGCTGAGCATGGCGAGCCGGTGCACCCGGCCCCGGTCGTGGGCCGGGGTGTCGACGGCGGCCGCGGCGTGCTCCGCGGCCGCGGTGACGTCACCGAGGCTCAGCAGGGCCTCCGCCACCTGAACATTGACCAGTCCCGGCTGGACATAGCCCGTCTCGTCCGGTTCGGTGCCGCGCCGGATGCGGTCGGCGGCGGCCTCGGCACGCCGGATGCACGACAGGGCGCTGGTGCCGTCGCCGAGATGGGCGTACGCCTTCGCCTGCATCGCGTACAGGTCGGAGGCGAGGGCGGGGGTGACGTCGTTGCCGACGGTGCGCAGGGCGGCCTCCGCGAAGGCGACGGCCTGCCGGAACTCCCGCATGAACAGCGACTGGTTGACCAGCAGCGCGATCACGTACGCGCCGAGTCCCCGGTCTGCGCTGGCCTTCGCCAGCCGCAGCGCATGGTGGAAGTAACGCTGGGCCAGCCCGTGCGCGTCGGAGTCGTACGCGCAGATGCCGGCGATCGCCACCAGTCCGCCCGTGGCCCGGTGCAGTTGCCGTCCGGTGGCGTCGGTGTAGCCACCGCGCAGCAGGGGGGCCGCCTCCGCGTCGAGGAAGCCGACGATGCGGTTGCGGGTCGCCACGCCTCCGGCCTTGCGGTACATCTGCTCGTAGTGGGCGCGGGCGGCGCGCAGCGTCTCGATGTCCGCGGGGGTGACAGGGTGCCGGCCGCCGCGGGACACGTCGACGTCCTCGGGCGGGTTCTCCCACTCCCACACCGGCATCACGGCGGGCGTGCCGGTGACGGCGGGGGCGCCCAGGACGTGCGGGCGCTGCTGCTCGTCGGAGCGCCACAGGGCGGTGGCCCGTTCCACGAACCCGGACAGCGAGGTGCCGTGCGGGGCCGCGTGTCCGCCGGGCACGCCGAGCCCGATGTCGTCGAGGGTGACGGGCCGGCGCAGCCTGCGGGCGAGCACCTCGCAGATCAGGTCGGGCACCTGTCCGCGCGGGCGCTGGCCCCTGAGCCACCGGGCGACGGCCGTGTGCTCGTACCGCAGCACGAGCCCGCGGGCGCGGCCCGCCTGGTTGACGTGGGCGGCGAGGCCCGCGTGCGAGACGCCCGCCTCGTCCAGGATGGCGTCGAGCAGGATGTTGGGCTGCATGAGGTGCCCCCCGGATGGTTCGGTGCCGACGGCGCCACTCACGGTAGCGGGTGGCTCTTCACACGGGGTGTGAACGGAGTGCGCGCATCCGCACCGTGCGCGCGCTGTCGCGCTGTGTTCGTGGCCGGTTGACTGAAATGCCTCGAAAGAGGTCGGCCGGGCCGTCGGCTCCCCCTCATCGAACGGCGGCCCGGCGTTTCGCCCCGGGGGGCCCGGCCGGAGACTCGCGGTGCGTCGCGGTCATGGGCGGGTCGTCGGCTGCGGGTGCGTCCTGGCTGGTCGCCCGCTTCCCCGCGCCCCTGTGGCCGACGGGTGTGCGCGGTCGTTGCGGAGCACCAGTAACGCGACGTCGTCCGTCGGTCTGCCCGCTGTGTGGCGCAGGAGTGCGCTCAGGACCGTGCGCAGGATCTGGTCGGGTGAGACCGGGTGGTCGTGGACCGCCTTGGCCAGGGTCTCCGCCAGCGGGAAGAAGCGGCCTCTCGTGTCCCGCACGTCCTCCGCGCCGTCCGTGTAGAGGACCAGGGACTCGCCCCCGCCGAGGCGGCCGCAGTGCGTGGTCGGCAGTTCGGCCGGCAGCGGGAAGGGGCCCAGCGGCGGCAGCGGATCCGCTCGGGCCAGCGGCCCGACCTGCGTCCCACGGAGCACGTACGGCCACGGATGCCCGCAGTTCAGGGCGCGTACGCCGCCCTCCGCGTCGATCTCCAGCAGCAGGACGGTGACGAACTCCTCGGCGGCCGGGGTGTCGGGCGTCCGGCCGCTCGCGGGATGTTCCTCGCGGTGGCGCTGGCGCAGGTGCCGGGCGAGCGCACGCTCCAGTCGGCGCAGCAGAGCGTCGAGGTCCGGCTCGTCGTGCACGGCCTCGCGGAAGCTGCCGAGGAGCGCGGCCACGGTCCCGAGCGCGGGGAGCCCGTGCCCGCGTACGTCGCCCATGACGACCCGTACACCGTGTTCGGTGGCGACGACTTCGTACAGGTCGCCGCCGACGGAGGCGCCGCGGTCCGCCGAGAGCTGGGCCGCGGCCACGTCCAGCCCTTCGACACGCGGCGGCAGGGGGCGCAACAGCACGCTCTGGGCGGCCCCGGCGACCCGGCGGACCTGCTTCAGCTCGCGCAGCAGGGTCCGCCGGACGTGCTGGATCAGCCCGATGCCGACGACGAAGAAGACGGCGCTGGTGACAAGCCGGGCGCCGAGCCCCTCCTGCCGGGCCAGCGGGCAGGTCAGTTTGTAGACGATCGCCGCGGCGCCCCAGGCCGTGGGCAACCCCAGCGAGAGGGCCCGGCACCACGGCCGCCTGATACCGAACATGTCGGATGGCCCCCCATCTAGGCCGGTACAGCGCAGACAGACCGGCCCCGAAAGGCCGGTCTGATTCTGTCGATGTCGTGGCCCGGAGGACCGGATCACAGGGGGAACTCACCCGAACGGGTGAGATGCGCGCTGCGGGGTGCCGGGGCGCGGCCCCCGCACCCCGCAGGGGCCGGGGAACCACGTAACCGATCACGGACGAGCCGCGCCCGGCACAGGGCATCAGCCGCGCAGGACCGCCCCGGTCCGCTCGCCGGCGAGGGCGACCGCCGCGTCCCGGGCGGCCGACGCCTCGTCGACCGTCAGCGTCCGGTCCCCCGCACGGAAACGCAGCGCGTACGCGAGCGACTTGCGACCGTCACCCAGCTGCTCCGCGTTCTCGTAGACGTCGAACAGCCGGATTCCCTCGAGCAGTTCACCGGCGCCCTCGCGCAGCGCGGCCTCGACGTCCGCGTGCGGGACGTACGCGTCGACGACGAGTGCGACGTCCTGCGTGGCGACCGGGAAGGTGGAGATGACCGGCGCCTGGGGCGTGTCGTCGCCGACCTGCTCCAGGACGTCCAGGTCCAGCTCCATGGCGGACGTGCGCGGCGGCAGGCCGAGGGCCTTCAGCACGCGCGGGTGCAGTTCCCCGGCGTGACCGACGACCCGCTCGGTGCCGTCGGCGACGACGACCAGCTCGGCGCAGCGGCCCGGGTGCCAGGGGCCGTACTGGCCCTTGCGGACGATCAGTTCGGCGCCCGCCTCACGGGCGACCGTCCGCGCCGCCTCGACGGCGTCGGCCCAGTCGGCCGGGCGGCCCTTGCCCCACCAGCCGGCCTGCTCGCGGGCGCCCGCGAGGACGACGGCGACATGGCGCGGCTGTTCGGGCAGCACGGCGTCGATCGCCGCGATCTCCTCGTCGGTCGGACGGCGGTCGACCGGGAGCTGACCGGCGGCACGCTGCTCCTCGCGCGGGAGGAAGACCAGGCCGGTCTCGAAGAGGGCCAGGTCGTGCGCGCCGCGGCCGTCGTTGCGCCGGAGCGCGGCCAGCAGGCCCGGCAGCAGTGACGTACGGAGCGCGGGCTCCTCGTCGTTGAGCGGGTTGGTGAGCCTGACGACGCGGCGGGCGGGGTCGTCGGCGGCCAGGCCGAGCTGGTCGAAGACCTGCTCGCCGACGAACGGGTAGTTCGGCGCCTCGACGTAACCGGCACCGGCCAGCGCGCGACCGACGCGGCGGTGCAGCCGCTGGCGGTGGGTGAGGCCGCGGCCCGACGGGGGCTTGGGCAGCGTGGAGGGCAGGTTCTCGTAACCCTCCAGTCGGATGACCTCCTCGGCGAGGTCGTTGGCCTCACCGAGGTCGGGCCGCCAGGACGGCACGGTGACGATCAGCTCGTCCTGCCCGTACACGTCGCAGCCGATCTCCTGGAGCCGGCGTACGACGGTCTCCCGGCCGTACTCGACACCGGCCACCCTGTCCGGGTGGTCGGCGGGGACGGTGATGGTGTGCGGCGCGGACGGGGCGACGACCTCGGTGACACCGGCCTCGGCGGTACCGCCGGCGAGCAGCACCAGCAGGTCGACCGTGCGCTGCGCGGCCGCCGACGACGCCTGCGGGTCGACACCGCGCTCGAAGCGCTTGGACGCCTCGGAGGACAGCTTGTGGCGGCGGGCCGTACGGGCGATGGAGACCGCGTCGAAGTGGGCGGCCTCGATGACGACGTCGGTCGTTCCCTCGGATTCGGCGTGGTCGGCGATCTCCGTGTTGGCGCCGCCCATGACCCCGGCGAGGCCGATGGGGCCGCGCTCGTCGGTGATGACCAGGTCCTCGGCGTGCAGCGTGCGCTCGACACCGTCGAGGGTGACGAGCTTCTCGCCCTCGGCCGCGCGGCGGACCCCGATGGTGCCCTGGACCAGGGTGCGGTCGTAGGCGTGCAGGGGCTGGCCCAGCTCCGTCATCACGTAGTTCGTGACGTCGACGGCGAGCGAGATCGGGCGCATCCCCACCTTCTGGAGCCGGCGCTGGAGCCAGATCGGGGAGCGTGCCTCGGGGCTGAGGCCGGTGACGGTGCGGGCGGTGAAGCGGTCGCAGCCGGCCGGTTCGGAGACCTGGACCGGGTAGCCGAAGGCGTTCGGGCCGGGCACGTCGAGCAGGGCCGGGTCGCGCAGCGGCAGGCCGTAGGCGATGGCGGTCTCGCGGGCGACGCCGCGGATGGACAGGCAGTCGCCCCGGTTGGCGGTGACGGCGATGTCCAGGACCTCGTCGACCAGTTCGAGCAGCTCGATGGCGTCCCTGCCGACCTCGGTCTCCGGCGGCAGCACGATGATGCCGTGGCTGCCGTCGTCGCCCATGCCCAGCTCGTCGCCGGAGCAGATCATGCCGTGGGACGTCTTGCCGTACGTCTTGCGGGCGGCGATCGCGAAGTCGCCGGGGAGGACCGCGCCGGGGAGCACGACCACGACCTTGTCGCCGACGGCGAAGTTGCGGGCGCCGCAGACGATCTCCTGCGGCTCACCCGTACCGTTGGCCTGACCGACGTCGACGGTGCAGAAGCGGATCGGCTTCTTGAAGCCCTCCAGCTCCTCGATGGTCAGCACCTGACCGACGACGAGGGGGCCCTTGAGGTCGTGACCGAGCTGCTCGACCGTCTCGACCTCGAGGCCGGCCGAGATGAGCTTGGCCTGGACGTCACGGCCGGTCTCGGTGGCCGGCAGGTCGACGTACTCCCGCAGCCAGGAAAGCGGGACCCGCATCAGATCTCCATCCCGAACGGCCGGGTGAACCGGACGTCACCCTCGACCATGTCTCGCATGTCTTCGACGTTGTGGCGGAACATCAGCATCCGCTCGATGCCGAACCCGAAGGCGAACCCGCTGTACCTCTCCGGGTCGACGCCGCAGGCGGTCAGCACCTTGGGGTTGACCATGCCGCAGCCGCCCAGTTCGATCCAGCCCTCGCTGGAACAGGTGCGGCAGGGCCGGTCGGGGTTGCCGACGGACTCCCCGCGGCAGACGTAGCACACCATGTCCATCTCGGCGGACGGCTCGGTGAAGGGGAAGAAGTTCGGGCGCAGCCGGGTCTTCATGCCCTCGCCGAACAGCGACTGGACCATGTGGTCCAGGGTGCCCTTGAGGTCGGCCATGGTCAGGCCCTCGTCCACGGCGAGCAGCTCGACCTGGTGGAAGACGGGCGTGTGCGTGGCGTCCAGCTCGTCGGTGCGGTACACGCGGCCGGGGCAGATCACGTACACCGGCAGCTCACGGCTCAGCAGCGAGCGGATCTGCACGGGCGAGGTGTGGGTGCGCAGCACCACACCGGACTCGGTGCCGCCCTGCGGGCCCTGCACGAAGAACGTGTCCGCCTCGCCGCGGGCGGGATGGTCCGGGCCGATGTTCAGGGCGTCGAAGTTGAACCACTCGGCCTCGACCTGCGGGCCCTCGGCGACCTCGTAGCCCATGGCGACGAAGACGTCCTCGATGCGCTCCGAGAGCGTGGTGAGCGGGTGGCGGGCGCCGGCCGGCACCCGGTCGTGGGGCAGCGTGACGTCCACCGCCTCCTCGACCAGGACGCGCGCGTCGCGCTCGGCCTCCAGCTCCACCTGCCGGGCGGCGAGGCCCTTGTTCACCGCGCCGCGGGCCTGGCCGACGAGCTTGCCGGCGGCGGCCTTCGCGTGCGGGGGCAGTGCGCCGATCTCGCGGTTGGCGAGGGCCAGCGGGGAGGCGCCGCCGGTGTGGGCGACCTTGGCCTCCTGGAGCGCGTCGAGGGAGTCCGCGGCGGCGAAGGCGGCGAGCGCCTCGTCCCGCATGCGCTCGATCTCTTCCGGTTTCAAGGCCTCGACCTCTACAGGGTCGTACGACTTATTCGGTGCCGACATCTCTTCCCGTGCTTCCGATTGGCTGGCTGAAGGTCCCCGTCACCGACTCACTCGGAGGGCCGTCCATGGGACACGAAGGTGCCAAAGGCCGAGTCTAACGGGGTGAGGACGTGCGGATGCGCCCGCGGGGGCTAGGCCAGATAGGCCGGGGCCGCCACGGGCAACGTAAATCGGAACTCGGCGCCGCCGCCGGCGGCGCGGCCGACCGTGATGACGCCGCCGTGGGCCTCGACGATCCCCTTGACGATGTACAGCCCGAGGCCTGTCCCGCCGCGCTTGCTGCCCCGCCAGAAGCGGGTGAAGACGCGGTTCATGGACTCCTCCGGGATGCCGGTGCCCTCGTCGCTCACGATGACCGACGTGCCGGTGTCCTCCCCCTCGCGGGGGGACGGGGCGGGCATGACGTCAATGGTGACGGTTCCCTCGCCGTGCCGCACCGCGTTTTCGATGAGGTTGCTGAGCACCTGGTCGACCTTGTCCGGGTCGGCCCACAGGGCGGGCAGGGGCTGCTCGAGGCGCAGCAGGAACCGGTCGGCGGGCTGGCCGGCGGCGACGTACGCCTGGATGTGCCGTCCGACGGCGGCGCCCATGTCGACGGGCTGGCGGCGCAGCTCCAGCCGGCCCGAGTCGATCCGGGAGATGTCGAGCAGCTCGGCGATGAGCCGGGTGACGCGGTCGGCGTCGGCGTCGACCGTCTCCAGCATCAGCCGCTTCTGGTCGTCGGTGAACCGCGTCCACTTCGCGAGGAGGGTGGCGGTGAAGCCCTTCACGGAGGTGAGGGGGGAGCGCAGCTCGTGGGCGACGGTGGCGATCAGCTCGGCGTGGCTGCGCTCGGTGCGGCGGCGGGCCTCGGTGTCGCGGAGGGAGACGACGACGCGGCGGACGGGGCCGGTGGGCTCGCTGCGGACGTACCGGGCGGAGGCGAGGACCTCGCGCCCGCCGGGCAGCAGCAGGTTCCGCTCGGGCTGGCCCACCCGGATGGCGAGACCGCTGTACGGATCGGTCAGCTGCCACCAGCGCCGGCCTTCGAGGTCCTCCAGCGGCAGGGCCTTGTCGAGCCGCTGCCCGAGGGCTTCGGCGGCGGGTACGGCGGTGATGCGCTCGGCGGCGGCGTTGAAGCAGACGACGTACCCGTGCTCGTCGGCGACGACGAGCCCGTCGGGCAGGTCGTCGGGGTCGACGCCGAGTCCGGCGAGGTCACCGGCCGGTCGGGCCGCGGGCGGGCGCTCCGGTCCACTGGTTCCCGGCGCCCTGCTCGTGCCGACACTCATCCCCGTACCCCACCTCCCAGACGAGGACCCCCGAGTGGGTCACCCTACTAGCTCTCGGTGACGGAGCGGCACCCTCCGGAGGCGCGCTGTGCTCGGGCCGACGCGTAGAGACATACGGCCGCGGCGGTGGCGAGGTTCAGGCTCTCGGCCTTCCCGTGGATCGGGACGCGCACCACGGCGTCGGCGAGGGACCGGGTCTCCTCCGGCAGTCCCCAGGCCTCGTTGCCGAAGACCCACGCGGTGGGCCCGCCCATGGTGCCCCGGTCCAACTCGTGGTCGAGGTCGTCCTGGCCCGCGCCGTCGGCGGCGAGGATGCGCACCCCGGCGTCCCGGAGGCCGGCCACGGCCCGCTCCACGGGGACGCCGACGGCGACCGGTAGGTGGAACAGCGAACCGACCGAGGCCCGTACGGCCTTGGGGTTGTACAGGTCGACGGAGGCGTCGGTGAGGACGACGGCGTCGGCGCCTGCCGCGTCGGCGCAGCGCAGGACGGTGCCGGCGTTGCCGGGGTCCCGGACGTGCGCGAGGACGGCGACGAGCTTCGGGCGGGCGGCGAGGATGTCGTCGAAGGGGGTGTCGACGAACCGGCAGACACCGACGAGGCCCTGCGGGGTGACGGTGGTGGAGATGTCCTCGATGACCTGCCCGTCGGCGAGGTGGACGCGTGCGCCGGCGTCGCGGGCCTCACCGATGATGTCGGCGTGGCGCTCCGCGGCCTCGGGGGTGGTGAACAGTTCCACGAGGGTGTCCGGGTGCGCGGCAGCCTCCCGTACGGCCTGCGGGCCCTCCGCGAGGAACAGCCGTTCCTTTCCCCGGAAGTTCCGTCGCGCGAGGCGCCTGGCTGCGGAGACACGGGGGGAGCGGGGGGAGATGAGGTCGGGGGTGGCGGACATCTTCACCTTCGGTGGGTTGGCAGGGGTCGGGGCGGGGCCCGGTCTGGTCGCCCCCCGCCGCCCCGTCCCCTCCCGTCCGGCGGCCTCGTCCCGCACCCCGCTCGTCCACCCCCTCGCAGGGGTGATCCTCAGGCCGGAAGGAGGGTCCGGGGGCGCTGCCGTCGGGTTGGGACGAAGGGGCGTCGGGGCAGGGGAGAACCCGGGCCGGTCGGGGGCAGGGGAGAACCCGGGCCGGACGCACTCGGACCCGCAGGCGGGTCGCCTGCGGGTCCGAGTCATGTCACTTCCGGCTCAGCCGGCGCAGCGTCACGCAGCCTTCGGCGCGTTCACGTCCGACGGCAGCGCCTTCTGAGCGACCTCGACGAGCGCGGCGAACGCGTTCGCGTCGTTCACGGCCAGCTCGGCCAGGATCTTGCGGTCGACCTCGACGTTCGCGGCCTTCAGACCCTGGATGAAGCGGTTGTAGGTGATGCCGTTCGCGCGGGCAGCGGCGTTGATGCGCTGGATCCACAGCTGGCGGAAGTCGCCCTTGCGCTTCTTGCGGTCGTTGTAGTTGTAGACCAGCGAGTGGGTGACCTGCTCCTTGGCCTTGCGGTACAGGCGCGAACGCTGACCGCGGTAGCCGGAGGCCGCCTCGAGGATCGCCCGGCGCTTCTTGTGGGCGTTGACTGCCCGCTTGACGCGTGCCACTTTTTAACTCCTTGTAGCGGGGCCGCGGTTGAACTCACACGGCCCGGAAACGATTGGGTCCCGGTTCAGACGTACGTACGGCGGCAGGCGCCCGTACGTCACTTGCCGAGAAGCTTCTTGATCTTCTTGGCGTCGCCCGGGGCCATCTCGGCGTTGCCGGTGAGGCGACGCGTCAGGCGCGACGACTTGTGCTCGAGCAGGTGGCGCTTGCCGGCACGCTCGCGGAGCACCTTGCCGGAGCCGGTGATCTTGAAGCGCTTGCTGGCACCGCTGTGCGACTTGTTCTTCGGCATAGCGCCGTTCTCTCCTCGTCGGTGGCGCTCCGGTGCCCGGCCGTGAGAACCGGGCACAGGTGGAGCGTCGCTTGTATCGGTTACGTCCTGGGACTGACGTCCCCGGGGTCACGCCTCGGCGGAAGCCTCGGCAGACGCGGACTGCACAGAGTCCTCGGACTCCTCGGCGTTGACGGCGTCGGAGTCCGCGGCGTTCTGCGAGCGGCCCGGGTTGGCCTTCGCCTCGGCCTTGCGGGCTTCCTGCGCCTGACGAGCCTCGGCCATCGCCTCGGTCTTCTTCTTGTGCGGACCGAGAACCATGATCATGTTCCGGCCGTCCTGCTTCGGGTTCGACTCGATGAACCCGAGGTCCTGGACGTCCTCCGCGAGACGCTGAAGCAGTCGGTAGCCCAGTTCCGGGCGGGACTGCTCACGACCGCGGAACATGATCGTGATCTTGACCTTGTCGCCCTGCTTGAGGAACCGGACGACGTGACCCTTCTTGGTGTCATAGTCGTGCGGGTCGATCTTCGGCCGGAGCTTCATCTCCTTGATGACCGTGTGCGCCTGGTTCTTGCGCGCCTCACGGGCCTTCATGGCCGACTCGTACTTGAACTTCCCGTAGTCCATGAGCTTGCAGACCGGCGGGCGGGCGGTTGCCGCGACCTCGACCAGGTCCAGGTCGTACTCCTGCGCAAGCTCCAGTGCCTTGGCCAGGGGGACGATGCCCACCTGCTCGCCACTGGGACCGACAAGTCGCACCTCGGGAACGCGAATCCGGTCGTTGATGCGGGGCTCGGCGCTGATGGATCCTCCTCGGTAGCACCACACGGCAGTCTGGCGAACGGCCGCGTAACGTCTGTGTTCGTTTGGTTGACAACCCCGCCGAAGCACAAAAAATGCCCCGGAGGATCACACGCGGGGCTCCAAGCACTACCGGAGCACCGCCGCGAGGATCGCGGGGCGCACTACCGGGCGACTCCATCGTCCGTACGGAACGATGGTGGCCGCCTGACCGGGGTGACCCGCCGCCCCGGAGGGTGGTCGGGTGGGAGTTCGGAGCCTCCACTTGTGGGCCGGATCCGCCTGCTGAGGGGCACGCGTGTCCGACCGGTCGTTACCTGACATTAGCAGCTTGAGCAGGCGTGCGCGAATCCGGTGCCGCCTGCCTCCTGCTGTCAAGAGGGCGCACGGCGGGCCCTATCGTGTGGGGCATGAGTGAGACCTCCCCCTCGGACAGCCCCGAGCCCTCCGGCACCGCCGGTTTCGACGAGATGACCCGCGACATCGCCGAGGTCCCGGCGGTCGAGGTGATCGTGACGGTCGCCGTCAACCTGATGAGCGCGGCCGCCGTGAAACTCGGTCTGACCGAGGAGGGCGACAAGTACAAGGACCTGGACGAGGCCCGCAAGCTGGTCACCGCTCTGGCCGGCCTGCTGGACGCGAGCACGACCGAGATCAGCTCCTTCCACGCGGCGCCGCTGCGCGACGGCCTCAAGTCGCTCCAGCTGGCCTTCCGCGAGGCGTCGCTCGTTCCCGACGAGCCGGGCCAGGGTCCGGGCGAGAAGTACACCGGACCGGTCTACGGCTAGGTCTTCCGTTCGGGATCAGGCCGGAGTCCTCGGAGACAGGCCTGGCCGGGGGGCGGGGTCCCGGGGGTCCGGGGCTGGAGGCCTTGCGCGCCCTTCGGGCAGTGGGAGGCATCGCGGGGCGGACGAGGCAGTCGGGGCGGAGACCCGGCGGCCGGCGGGAACGCGGCCAGGCACGGTGCCGGTCCCCGCGAGCCGGTCTGACGGCCTGGCCTGATCCGAACGACAGACCCTGCATCCAGCTCGTCAGTCGCGGACGTAGAGGGGCTCGCCCGGAGGGGTGGTTCCGGCCGGCAGGAGTGCCAGGTCGAGGCCGCGCACCAGGCGGGCCCTCAGCGTCTCGTCGGCGGCGATGCGCCCCGCCACGGCCTGTACGGCCTCCGCGGGAGCGGCGTCCGGGGCCAGGACGAGGGCGAGGGTGCCGTCGGCCCGGCCGGGCACCAGGTGGGCGCGCAGGACGGTCGGTTCGCTGGCGACCGCAGCCCGTACGGCCTCGACGACCGCCGGGTCCGCCAGCGGATCGGTCGTGGTGCGGCCCTCGGCGAGCGCCAGCAGCGCGGGTCCCGTCAGTTCGAAGGCGATCGGCCCCGCCATGTCGAGGACGACCGTGTCGGCCTTCTCGTGGGCGGCCGCCCGGAGCGCCTGGTGCAGGGGTACGGCGACGGGACGGGCCCGCGGGTCCCAGCGGGCGAGGGACGCGGTGGAGGTGAAGGCCGGCAGCGCGGTGCGGTGCCCCGCCCTCAGGGTCGGTACGGCCATGTCGCTGGTCTTCTCGCGGCGCAGCCCGTTCTCGTCCTCCTCCACCTCCCCGAGCACGGCGACGACGGGGACGAGCAGCCGGGCGCCCTTGAGCGCCTCCAGCACGGGTCCCACGGCCGTGCGGTCCTCGGCCCAGGCGGCGAGCGCCGCGCTCAGCGCCGGGTCGGCGGAGCCGTCGTCGTCGGAGAAGCCGGGGTCGGGAATGTTCTTGTTCGCCACGGTCACCGACCCTATCCGGGGGAAATCGGCGGGGCTGTGCGGGGCGGGTGTTCGGGACGGCGACGGGGCTGTGGGACGTCAACGGCTTCGGCCGGGTGACGTCCGGCGGGCAGGACCGCCGGACAGCCGTGCTGTCGGGACGGCCGTCGCGAGTCCGGCGAAGGGGGTCGCTCCGGTGGAGGCGGCGGCGAAGGCTGGGGGTCACCGCTGCCTGGCCGGAAGCGGGCCGACGGGCCGGTAACGGGGTCTAGAAGGCCTCGTACCGCTGCTGCCGGTCCTCCTGGGCGCGGCTGCGACGGCCCCGCCACAGGAGCACTGCGGCCAGCAGCAGCACTCCCCCGGTACCGCCCGCGAGCGGACCGGCCCACCCCGAGGTGTCGTCGTCGGCCTGTGCCTCGTCCGGGCCGGGGCCGAAGTACTCCTCGCCGTACGCCGCCGCCCGCAGGCCCTCGGGTTCGAGGCCGGCCGCGGCCCTGACGGCTGCGGCCGGGTCGATGAAGCCGAAGCCGCGGGAGTCGTCGCGGCCGCCGGTGGGAGAGTTGCGGGCGGTGTCCTCCAGCAGCTTCTTGATCTGCGCCGGGGTCAGGTCCGGGTGGGCTGCCCTGACGAGGGCGACCGCGCCGGAGACGAAGGCCGCCGCTGCGGAGGTTCCCCACCCCTCGTAGTACTTGTGGTCCGGGTCGGCGATGACGACGTCGACGCCGGGGGCGCTGACCGTGGCGTACCAGCGGCGGGTGGAGAAGGAGGCGCGGGTGCCGTAGCGGTCGACGGCGGTCGCGGCGATGACGCCCGGATAGGCCGCCGGGTAGGAGATGTGGTCACCCTTCTCACCGCCGTTGCCCGCCGAGGCGACGACGACCGAACCCTTCTTCAGCGCGTACTGGACGGCCTCGTCCTCGGCGGGTTCGGGATGGGCCGAGGCGGAGTCGTCGCCGAGGGAGAGGTTGATGACGTCGGCGCCCTGGTCCGCGGCCCAGCGAATGCCTTCGGCGAGGGCGTTGCCGCGGGTGTTGCGCGCCTTGGCGCGGGACGGGTCGCCGTCCTCCAGGATCACCCGGACGGGAAGGATCTTCGCTTCGGGGGCGATGCCCATGACCCCGTCGGTGTTGCCGTAGCCGTGGCCGTGACCGGCGATGATGCCGGCCATCGCGGTGCCGTGGCGGGCCCAGGCCCGGTCGCCGGGCCCCGCGCCGAAGCCGACCATGTCCCTGCCGGTCAGCACGTTGCCGTCGAGGTCCGGGTGGTCGGACTCGACACCGGTGTCCAGGACGGCGACGGTGACGCCCTTGCCCTTGGTGGTCCGCCAGACCTCCTCGGTGTGCAGGGCCTCCAGTCCCCACTGCTTGGCCCGGATGCCGTCCGCGTACGCGGTGGTGGGCGGCACCAGGGCGACCGCGGCGGCCAGCAGGCAGCTCAGCACACCGGCGCGGCAGACGCCGCGGCGGCTCATGAGGGCGGCTCCGAGGGAGATACGGCGGTCTTGCGCAGGCCGCGCTCGACGCGGTCGGCGAGACCCTTCGCCTCGTTGCCCAGGCCCGCCTGGGCGACGGCGGTGGTGGCGCCGGAGGCGGTGGCCTCGACGGCGGACTGCGGGGTGGCGACCGTGCGGCCGTCGGCCCAGCCGGAGACGGCGTAGACGACGACCGGGGCGTCGGTGAGGACGGACACCGTCCAGGAGGCGCGCTGCTCGTCGCCGAAGGCGGCGGCGCGCGTACCCTTCGCGGCGTACGGGCGGGGCATCAGGTCGGTGCGGCGGGCCAGAGCCTCCTTGTCGAACCTGGTGTCGAGGGCGCGCATGCCGGCCGCGTCCGCCTTGGTGAACAGCAGGCCCACGGTGGTGACGTAGCTGCCGGTGGCGTCGATGTACGTCGCGCGCAGCAGGCGGGTGCAGCCGACCGGGGCGAGCGCCTTGCCGAGGAGGGGGTCGAAGGCCCCGGCGCAGCCGCTGTCCGGGGCGACGGCGATCCGCGTCCAGGCGCGGTCGGCGCCGCCGGGGCCCGCGCCCTGACCGGCCACGGTCGGGGGGAACAGCTGGTCGACGGGCACGTTGTGCCACAGGCCGCCCGCGATGGCGTAGGCGCCCCGCTCGCCCGCGCCCGCGGGGTCGCCGACGAGCCAGCTGCCGGTGACCGCGCCGCCGATGAGACCGAGTCCGAGCACCGCACAGGCGGTCGCCGCGACGGTGTGCCCGCGCAGCCTCGTCCACCCCGCACGCGGGGTGTCGGCGTATCCCTCCGGCGTCGCGAACGTCACGACGGGCCGCGTGGCCCCCGGTGCTCCGCCCGGCACCATCGGAGCACTCCACGACAACGCCGGATCGGGCCCGGCCCCGGCGGTCGGGAGCGGGGCGTCGAAGTCCGGGTGCCGCGGGGGCGTCGCCGGACTCCAGGCGGGCCGCGCTTCCCCTTCGGGGTGCCGGCCGGGAACGGCGGTGGACAGCCCCTCCCGGTGCTCCCCGGGCACGGGCGCCCAGGTACGCGGGAGGGGGGTCCAGGCGGTGCCGGACGTGGGGGTGCGCGTGTGGGCTGTGGTGGGAGTGCCCGGTGCGCCGTGGGTCCCCTGGCGAGCGGGCGCGGGTGGGGCGCCGTCCGGGTCGGGGGCCGGGGTCGGGGTGCGGTCCGGACCGGCGGTGGCGGGCGCACCGCCCTGGGCGCCGGGCCGACGAGCCGGGCCGCCGGCCCCCGAGACGGTGGCGGGTGGGGCGGTCCGGCCGGCCGGGCGCGGACCGTTCGACCCGGCAGGACGGGGGGCGTACGGCTCGGCGGGGCGAGGGGCGTACGGCTGGGTCGGGCGCGCGGCGCTCGGACCGGGCGGGCGGGACCCGTGCGGCGCGGTCGGGTCCACGGCGTTCGAGCCCGCCGAGGGACGAGCGGTCGGCCCGGTGGAGTCCGGGTCGTGCGGGGGCGCGGCGTCCGGGGCCGCCTGGCGGACGGTGTCCGGCCGTGCGGGTCGGGAAGCGGCCGGGCCTGCCGGGCGGGCGGCCACCGGGCCGGTGGGACCGGTGGGGGTCGTCCGCGTGGAGCGGGTGCCGTCCAGACGGGCGGGGCGTGGGATGCCGGAACGTGCCGGACCGGCGCCCTCCGATCCTGAGGGGGCGAAGCCGTCCGAACCGGCCGGGCCGGAACCCCGCGAGGGTGCCGGGCGGGTCTCCGGTTCCTGGCGCCACGCACTCGGCGAAGCCGCGGCTGCGGCACCGTCCGCACCCGCGGGGCGGGGACCGTCCACGCGTGCCGGGCGGGTGGTCCCCGGCCTCGGCGGACGCGTGGCCCGCGTGACCGCGGCGCGGTCACCGTCGGGGGCCGTCGGCCGGACTCCTCCCGAGGACCCGTACGCCTCGGTGCGGGACCGGCCTTCGCCGGGCCGGCCGCTCGGGGGCGGGGTGTCCGGGAAGCGGGCCGACGCGGGCGGCGGCGGCATGGGGTTCGTCTGAGGGGCCGGGGGCGGCAGGTGGGCGAAGGCCGGCGGAGCGGACGGCGGTCGGGGACCCGTGTGCGAAGGAGCGAACGGGTCCGCGGGCGGCTGCTCGGGCGCCTGGGCGTGCGGGGGAGTCGGCGGGTGGGACGGGCGGGGTGGGGCCGCGGGAGCCGGGGGCGTCGTCGGGCGCGGGGGGACCGAGGCGCGGCGTGCTTCCGTGCTCATGCACCCCCCGTTTCCTCGTGCCCGCGCGTCGTCGTCCCGCGCGGGCCGGTTCCCTCGGCCCAGTGGCCCCGGTGCGGACCCGCCGGTCCTTCCTGGGCACGCATACCCGCACGGGTGGACCGGCGTCCCGGCACGGGTGACCGGCCGGAGCGGTCCTCCGTGCGTGCGCGTCACTCTACGGCTTGTTCCTGCGCGAACGGGAACCAGTCCGCGACCGGTCCGCGCCCCCGGTGGCATCTGCCCGGAACATCCCCCTACCCCGCGGTAATCGGGTCTGGCAGGCTGCGTTCATGACTGCGCGCGCCGCCGACCGGGTCCGGTACGACCGGGCCACCGCCCATCTCGACGCTCCTCTCGCCATCGTGGACCTGGAGGCCTTCGACGCCAACGCGGACGATCTGGTCCGCCGGGCGGGTGGGAAGCCGGTGCGGGTCGCGAGCAAGTCCGTCCGCTGCCGGGCCCTGTTGGAACGGGTCCTGGCGAAGGACGGCTTCGCGGGCATCATGTCCTTCACCTTGGCCGAATCCCTGTGGCTGGCCAGGTCGGGCTTCGACGACATCCTGCTCGCCTATCCCTCGGCCGACCGCTCCGGCTTCGCGGAACTCGCCGGCGATCCCAAGCTGGCCGCCGCCGTCACCGTGATGATCGACGACGTCGCCCAGCTCGACCTGATCGACTCCGCCCGCGGCGACGGGCACGAAGTGGTGCGGGTCTGCCTGGAGTTGGACACCTCGCTGAAGCTGCTGGGCGGCCGGGTCCGGGTCGGGGCACTGCGTTCCCCGCTGCACTCCCCGGCCCAGGTCGCCGACGCGGCACGGGCGGTGGGCCGGCGGCCCGGGTTCCGGCTGGTGGGGATCATGGCGTACGAGGGACACATCGCGGGCGTGGGCGACTCCCTGGCCGGGCGGCCCTTCCGGTCGGGTGCGATCCGACTGATGCAGGCCACCGCCCGCCGTGAACTATTGGAGCGGCGTGCCGCGGTGGTGCGTGCGGTGCGTGCCGTGGTGCCGGACCTGGAGTTCGTCAACGGCGGCGGCACCGGCAGTGTGCAGCACACCGCCGCGGAGGACGCGGTCACCGAGATCGCGGCCGGCTCGGGACTGTACGTGCCGCGTCTCTTCGACAACTACAGGTCCTTCAGCGGCCGTCCGGCCGCCCTGTTCGCCCAACCGGTCGTACGGCGGCCGGGTGTCGGAGTCGTCACCGTCCTCGGCGGCGGCTACCCCGCCTCCGGTGCCGCCGGACCCGACCGGCTGCCGGTGCCGTATCTGCCGGAGGGGCTGCGCTACGACCCGCAGGAGGGCCCGGGTGAGGTGCAGACCCCGCTGCTCGGCTCCCCGGCCGACGATCTGCTGATCGGCGACAGGGTGTGGTTCCGGCACGCGAAGGCCGGTGAGCTGTGTGAGCGGTTCGACGTGCTGCGGCTGATCGAGGGGGACGAGGTGACGGCGACGGTGCCGACGTACCGTGGCGAGGGCCGGACGTTCCTCTAGGTCGTACGGCTCAGCGCGCGGGCCCGATGCCGCTGCCGACCCCGCCGCCCGTGTCCGCGTCGCCGACCGGGCGGATGCCCTTGGTGATGCGGTCCATGTCGACGAGCGGCGGTCCGTCCTCGCCCGCGTCGAAGACGTACCGGACGAGGACGGGGGCCTCGGTGCCGACGGTGGACGGGAAGACCAGGGACTGGACGTAGCCGCCGGGCCCCTCGGCGGTGGTGACCCGCCAGCGGACGTAGTACCCGGCGCGGCCCGCGACCGCGACCTGCCCGGCGGCCACCGCGTCGTGGGACTCGATGCCGCCGAAGGGCCGCCGGCCGACGTGGTCGCGGTCGAAGGCGTCGTCGGCCGCGTCGGCGATGTCCGCCTCGGCCAGCACCCTGGGCGAGGTCTCGGTCGTGTCGGTGACGGTGCGGGAGATGACCCGGCCGTGTCGGCAGACGCCGCCGCCGGGGCAGTCGTACGTGCCGTCGGTGGTCATGACGACGTCGGGTTCGGCGACGTGTTCGGGCAGGACCCACCCCTCGAGCAGCGGGAGGGTGATGCCGTTCAGCTCGTCGACGACGACGGAGGCGTCGGCGGACGGGCCGGCCGACGGGTCGGCGGAGGGTGCGGGAGTGGACGCGTCCGGGGGCGTCGCGCTCGCCGGGGAGGTGCCGGCCGGCGGAGCCGCGTCGGGTTCCGCGCGGGGGCCGTAGTTCCCCCGCAGGAGGACGGCTGCGGTGACGACCGCCGCGACGAGGACGGCCGCAACCACCACCGGGGCGACGGCCCGGGACCGGCCGCCACCGCCGGACGGGGGACCGCCAGGAACCGCCGGTGCTCCGGCACCCACGGAGGCCGGGTCCCTGGGCGGCCCGAAGCCCTCGGAGGCCGCACCCGCGGGCGGCCCGAAGCCCTCGGAGGCCGGCGTCACGGCCGGTACCGGCGGCCCCAAGCCCTCCGCCGCCGGCGCGGCCGGGGTCCGCGGGACGCGCCGGTGGTCGGTCCAGGCCGTGCCGTCCCACCAGCGTTCCTGGTGGGGGGCTCTCGGGTCGCCGTACCAGCCGGGCGGGGGCGTCATGCTCATCCCGGCACTGTAGGGCGCGGGCTACAGCGGCGTGACGTACGCCCCGGAGATGCCGCCGTCGACCAGGAAGTCGCTGGCGTTGACGAAGGAGGAGTCGTCGCTGGCCAGGAAGGCCACGGCGGCGGCGATCTCGTCGGCCTCGGCGAACCGTCCGACCGGGATGTGGACGAGACGGCGGGCCGCCCGCTCGGGGTCCTTGGCGAACAGTTCCTGGAGGAGCGGGGTGTTGACCGGTCCGGGGCAGAGGGCGTTGACGCGGATGCCCTCCCGGGCGAACTGCACGCCCAGTTCGCGGGACATCGCCAGGACGCCGCCCTTGGAGGCCGTGTACGAGATCTGGGACGTGGCGGCGCCCATCCTCGCCACGAAGGACGCCGTGTTGATGATGGATCCCCTGCCCTGGCGCCGCATGTAGGGGATGGCGGCCTTGCAGCACAGGTAGACGGAGGTGAGGTTGACCTCCTGGACGCGCTTCCAGGCCTCCAGGCCGGTGTCGAGGATGGAGTCGTCGTCGGGGGGCGAGATGCCCGCGTTGTTGAAGGCGATGTCGACGCTGCCGTAGGTGTCGTACGCCGCCTCGAACAGTGCCTCGACCTGGTCGGGGTCGGTGACGTCGACCTTCACGAACAGGCCGTCGACCTCCTCGGCGGCGGCTTTGCCGCGGGTCTCGTCGACGTCACCGCAGACGACGTGGGCGCCCTCGGAGGCGAGGCGGCGGGCGGTGGCGAGGCCGATTCCGCTGCCGGCCCCGGTGACGACGGCGGTGCGGCCGACGAGCCGGCGGCAGATGATCTCTTTGGTCACTGTGCGGGGCCCTCCGTGCTGATGAAGACGTTCTTGGTCTCGGTGAAGGCGGTCAGGGCGTCGGGGCCGAGTTCGCGGCCGACGCCGGACTGCTTGAAGCCGCCGAACGGGGTCCAGTAGCGGACGCTGGAGTGGGAGTTGACGGACAGGTTACCGGCGCGGACGGCCTGCGAGACGCGCAGGGCGCGGCCGACGTCGCGGGTCCAGATGGAGCCGGAGAGGCCGTAGTCGGTGGCGTTGGCGAGTGCGATCGCCTCCGCCTCGTCCTCGAAGGGCAGGACGACCGCGACCGGGCCGAAGACCTCCTCGACGGCGACGCGCGCGCGGGGGTCGATGCCGGTGAGGACGGTGGGAGGGAACCAGAAGCCGGGACCCGTGGGGGCCTTGCCGCGGATGCCGGCCAGGTCGTCCGTCACGTAGGAACGCACGCGGTTCAGCTGGGCCTTGGAGATCAGCGGTCCCATGTCCGTGGCCTCGTCCGACGGATCGCCCACCACGACCGACTCGATCGCGGGGGCCAGGAGGTCCAGGAAGCGGTCGTGGACGGAGCGCTGGACGAGGATGCGGGTGCGGGCGCAGCAGTCCTGGCCGGAGTTGTCGAGGAAGGACATCGGAGCCGCCGCGGCGGCGGCCTCGACGTCCGCGTCGGCGAAGACGATGTTGGGGCTCTTGCCGCCGAGTTCGAGGGTGACGCGCTTGAGCCGGTCGGCCCCCTTCGCCCACACGCGTCGGCCCACGGCCGTCGACCCGGTGAACACGATCTTCGCGACGTCCGGATGCTCGACCAGGGCGTTGCCCGTGACGGGACCGCGGCCGGGCAGCACCTGGAAGAGGCCCTCCGGCAGGCCGGCCTCCAGGGCGAGTTCGGCCAGCCGCAGGGCGGTCAGCGGAGTCGTCTCGGCGGGCTTGAGGATCACCGCGTTGCCGGCGGCGAGCGCCGGGGCGGTGCCCCAGGCCGCGATCGGCATCGGGAAGTTCCACGGCGCGATGATCCCGACGACGCCCAGCGGTTCGAGGATCGTGACGTCGAGGCCGCCCGGGACCGGGATCTGGCGCCCCGTGAGCCGCTCCACTCCCCCGGCCGCGTAGTCGAGCAGATCACGGACGTTGCCCGCCTCCCAGCGGGCGTTGCCGACGGTGTGCCCGGCCTCGCGGACCTCCAGCCGCGCGAGTTCCTCGACGTGTTCGTCGACCCGCGAGGCGAAACGGCGCAGCAGGCGGGCCCGGTCGCCGGGCGCGAGGGCGGCCCATCTGGCCTGGGCCCGTGTGCCGTGCGCGACGGCCGTGCGGACATCGGCCTCGGTGGCGGCGGGGACGGTGGCGACGGTCTCCTCGGTGGCCGGATCGATGACGTAAAGCTGGTCGGACGTGGGCTGGTCGGACGTGGGCTGGTCGGGCAAGAAGGGCCTCACAGGCGTTCGAAGGAGCGGCGCAGCTCCCAGTCGGTGACCGCCGCGTCGAAGGCCTCCAGCTCGACGCGGGCCATGTTGCGGTAGTGCGCGACGACCTCGTCGCCGAAGGCGGCTCGCGCGATGGGGCTGTTCTCCCACAGGTCGGCGGCGTCGCGGAGGGTGGTGGGAACGTGCGCGTAGTCGGCGGTGTAGGCGTTGCCGGCGCAGGGCTCGGGCAGTTCGAGCTGGTGCTCGATGCCGTGGAGGCCGGCGGCCACCAGTGCGGCCACCGCGAGGTACGGGTTGACGTCGCCACCGGGCAGCCGGTTCTCGAAGCGCAGGGAGCGGCCGTGGCCGACGACGCGCAGGGCGCAGGTGCGGTTGTCGTGTCCCCAGGCGACGGCGGTCGGGGCGAAGGAACCCGGCTGGAACCGCTTGTAGGAGTTGACGTGCGGGGCGTAGAGGAGGGAGAAGTCGCGCAGGGCGGCGAGCTGTCCGGCGAGGAAGTACCGCATGACCTCGGACATCCCGTCCGGCCCGGCCATCGCGTTGGCGCCGTCGGCGTCCGCGAGGGAGAGGTGGATGTGGCAGGAGTTGCCCTCGCGCTCGTTGTACTTGGCCATGAAGGTGAGGGACACGCCTTCCTGCGAGGCGATCTCCTTGGCGCCGGTCTTGTAGATGGCGTGCTGGTCGCAGGTGACCAGGGCCTCGTCGTAGCGGAAGGCGATCTCGTGCTGGCCGGGGTTGCACTCGCCCTTGGCGGACTCGACGGTGAGGCCGGCGCCGGCCATGTCGTTGCGCAGGCGGCGCAGCAGGGGCTCGATACGGCCGGTGCCGAGGATCGAGTAGTCGACGTTGTAGCGGTTGGCCGGGGTGAGTCCCCGGTATTGCGCGTCCCAGGCCTGTTCGTAGGTGTCCTGGAAGACGATGAACTCCAGCTCGGTGCCGGCCTGGGCGGTGAAGCCCAGCTCGGCGAGGCGCTCCAGCTGGCGGCGCAGGATCTGCCGGGGGGCGGCGACCACGGGTGAGCCGTCCGCCCAGCCGAGGTCGGCGACGAGCATCGCCGTACCGGGGTGCCAGGGCAGGCGGCGCAGGGTGCTCAGGTCGGGGTGCATGGCGAAGTCGCCGTAGCCCCGTTCCCAGGAGGACATCTCGTAACCGTCGACCGTGTTCATCTCGGTGTCGACGGCGAGGAGGTAGTTGCAGCCCTCGGTGCCGTGTTCGAGGACCTCGTCGAGAAAGAAGCGGGCGGCGAAACGCTTGCCCTGGAGACGCCCCTGCATGTCGGGGAAGGCGAGGACGACGGTGTCGATCTCACCGCCGGCGACGAGGGCGTGCAGTTCCTCGACGCCGAGCGGGGGGGTGCGGTCTGCCACGGGAGGGCCTCCTCAGGCTTCCTCGGCTGCTACGGCTGTGTCGGACGGCCGGGAGCCATAAGGTATTGCCGGAGACCTTTACTTGGGAAGGGGGCGCGACCGGATGCCGGTGGACGCCGAGGAGGGACCGGCGGACCGGCTCACGCCGGTGCTGCGGCCGGTGCGGGCCGGGAACGGCTTCGAGGAGGCCCTGGAGCAGATCCTCCAGGTCGTACGGCTGGGCCTGGTGCCCGCCGGCGAACGGCTCCCGGCCGAACGGGATCTGGCGGAACGGCTCGGGATCAGCCGGGTGACACTGCGTGAGGTGCTGAAGGTGCTCCAGGACCAGGGGCTGGTGGAGTCCCGCCGGGGCCGCTACGGCGGGACGTTCGTGCTGCCGCGCGCGGACGCGGTCGGCGAGGACGCGCTGCGGCGGCGGGTCGCCGAGGTCGACATCGAGGACGCGCTCCGCTTCCGGGAGGTGCTGGAGGTCGGCGCGGCGGGCCTGTGCGCGGCGCACGGCCTGACCGAGGACCAGGCGGGTCGGCTGCGGGAGGCGCTGGCGCGCACCGAGGACGCGCCCCTGGCCGACTACCGACGCCTCGACACGATGCTGCACCTCACCCTCGCCGAGCTGTGCGGCTCGGCGTCGCTGGCGGCTCGGTACGCGGCGGTCCGGGCGACGGTGAACGACCTGCTGGACTGCATCCCACTGCTGGTGCGCAACCTGGAGCATTCGCAGCGCCAGCACACGGCCCTGGTGGAGGCGGTGCTCGACCGGGACGCGGACGGGGCGCGGGAGATGATGCGCGAACACTGCGCGGGGACGGCCGCGCTGCTGCGGGGCTTCCTCGCCTGACCGGGGGGCGTGTTCAATGGTTCGCTTCGAGTCCATTCGGGGGACCCCCAGGACGGGACGGAGGCGGGGCATGGTGAACGGCACGGGCAGGCCGCTGATCGGCGTCAGCACGTATCTGGAGGCCGGGGCGCGGTGGGGGGTGTGGGACCTGGAGGCGGCGCTGCTGCCGGCCGGATATCCGCGGCTCGTGCAGCGGGCGGGCGGGCTGGCGGCGATGCTGCCGCCGGACGCGCCCGAACACGCGGCCGCCGCCGTGGCCCGGCTGGACGGGCTGGTCATCGCGGGCGGGCCCGATGTCGAGCCCGAGCGGTACGGCGCCGAGCGGGACCCCCGGACGGGGCCGCCGGCGCGGGAGCGGGACGGGTGGGAACTCGCCCTGATCGAGGCGGCGTTGGGGACGGGGGTGCCGCTGCTGGGGATCTGCCGGGGGATGCAGTTGCTGAACGTGGCGCTCGGGGGGTCGCTCGTGCAGCATCTGTCCGGGCACGCGGAGGTCGTCGGGGTGTTCGGGCGGCACTCGGTGAAGCCTGTGCCGGGGACGCTGTACGCCGGGCTGGTGCCCGAGGAGATGTCGGTGCCGACCTTTCATCACCAGGCGGTGGAACGGCTGGGGGCGGGGCTGGTGGCCTGTGCGTACGCCGGTGACGGGACGGTGGAGGCGGTCGAACTGCCGTCCGGGGGCGGGGGGTGGGTGCTGGGGGTGCAGTGGCATCCGGAGATGGGTGAGGACGTGCGGGTGATGCGGGGGTTGGTCCGGGCGGCGGGGTGAGCGCGGGAAGGTGTGTGGCCCCCCGCCGCCCCTTCCCTGCCCGTACCTGGGACTGCCGTCCCCGGACCCCCGCTTCCGTCCCGGACGGGCCTCGTCCTCAGACGCCGGACGGGCTGGGGGACGCCGGGCGGCACGGGGATGCGGCGGGCGGCACGGAGATGCGAGGGCCACTGCTCGTCCCACCGAGCCGGTCGGCCGAGTGGGGCGGTGGCCGAGTGGCGTGCTGGGAAGGCGTCGAGCGCATGGAACAGGAACTCCGCCGGATCCCCCCAGGCCGTGGCCGACAGGGGTCAGCGGATCGCCCTCGGCGAGGACGATGGGCGAACTCCTCCACGCCCAGCTCCCGCGGCGGGCCCGGCCGGCTGTCCGGAACGCCGGGAGTGCGGGAGCAGGGCCGCAGGAAGACGGCACGCCAGGACCGACCGAGACGGGTGCCAGGTGGGCGCCGGCCCCGGAGCGGGAGGACCCTCCGGCAGGAGTGCGGGAGCATGGCCGCAGAAAGACGGCACGCCAGGACCGACCGAGACGGGTGCCGGAGGGGCGCCGAGCGCACAGCGTGGGCCACCCCCTCGCGCGCGGGGCGGAGACCCCGCCCGCACCGCTCCCCCTACCTCCTACGCCTACCCCCGGGTCAGTGACAGCAGGTCTCGGGCTGGGCCCGTCGGGCGGTGGCCTGTGGGCCAGACCGCTCGGAGGTCTCGGGCCAGGCGGACGCCGTCCACCGGGACGGACACCAGGCGCCGCAGGGCCAGTTCCTCGCCCACCGCCAGCTCGCTCAGGACCGCCGGGCCCGCCCCGCTGACCGCCGCGGCCTTCACCGCCGTCGTCGAGGACAGTTCGATGAGGGGGCGGGCCAGCCCGCCGAGGGCCGCGTCCAGGACCTGGCGGGTCCCGGAGCCCTCCTCCCGGAGGATCAGCGGCGTCGAGGCCAGCTCCTGCGCGGACAACGCCCGCCGACGCCGCGCCCAAGGATGCGCCGGCGCGGCGACCACGATCAGCCGGTCGTTGGCGATGACCGTCGAGTCCAGGCCCGCCGGCACGTGGAGCCCCTCCACGAAGCCGAGGTCGGCCTCGCCGGAGAGCAGCCGTTCCGCCACCGCCGTCGAGTTGCCCGCGAGCAGCGACACGGCCGTGTCCGGCCGTTGGGCGCGCAGGGCGAGGAGCCAGCCGGGCAGCAGGTACTCGGCGATGGTCATGCTCGCCGCGACCCGCAGCCGTGAGTCGCGCCGGTCGCGCAGCGCCTGCGCACCCGCGTCGAAGGCCGCCGCCGCCTCGACGATCCGTCGCGCCCAGTCGGTGACCAGCGCACCGGCGTCGGTGAGCCGGGAGCCGCGCGGTGAACGGTCCACCAGGGCCACGCCGAGCTGGCGTTCCATGGAGCGGATGCGGCTGCTCGCGGCCGGCTGCGTGATGCCCAGCTCACGGGCGGCCTGCCCGAGGCTGCCGAGCCGGGCGACGGCCAGCAGCAGTTCCAGGGCGCCGAGGTCGGGTACCCGGTGCGCGATCGAGCCGCCGGGCCGCTCCCCCAGGGGTTCGTGCGTCGTCCCGTCGCTGGTCATAAGGTCAGCTTATGCCCCCATAGAACGATCGTCCCTGGTCGGGGGCGCGTCCGGGCGGGACGGTGGGGACATGGTCACCGCAGTCCAGCCCGTTCTCCTCGCGAGCCCGCAGCCACGCCCGCGCGCCGCCGCCGTCCGCCACCTCGGTCCGAACTGGTACGCCACGGTGATGGGCACCGCCGCGGTGGCGACGGCAGGCGCGGCGGTACCCGCCCGCGTTCCGGGGCTGCGTCCGGCCTGCGTGGCCGTCTGGGCCCTCTCCCTCGTCCTGCTGCTGACCCTGGTCGCCGCCCGCGCCGTGCACTGGCGTCACCATCGCGACCAGGCCCGCGCCCATGTCCTGGACCCGGCGACGGTCCCGTTCTACGGCTGCCTGGCGATGGCGCTGGTCGCGGTCGGCGGCGGGGCGCTCTCCGTCGGACGGGACTGGATCGGCACCGACGCGGCCGTCGCCCTCGACGCCGTGCTGTTCTGCGCCGGTACGGCGGTGGGGCTCACCGCGGCCGTCGCCGTCCCGTACCTCATGGCCGTACGTCATCGGGTCGAGCCGGGGCAGGCCACGCCGGTGTGGCTGCTGCCGCTGGTGGCGCCGATGGTGTCGGCCGCCTCGGGGCCGCACCTGGTCCCGTACCTGCCGGCCGGGCAGGCGCGCGAGACATTGCTGCTCGCCTGCTTCGCGCTGTTCGGGCTCAGCCTGCTCGCCACGCTGGTGATGCTGCCGGTGGTGTTCGCCCGGCTGGTCACCCGCGGCCCGCTGCCCCTCGCCCTCACACCGACCCTGTTCCTGGTCCTGGGTCCGCTCGGACAGTCGACTACCGCCGTCGGGGCGTTCGCGGACGCCGCGCCAGGAGTGGTGCCCGCGCCGGACGGTCGCGGGCTGGCGGTCCTCGCCGTCCTGTACGGGGTGCCGGTCATGGGGTTCGCCCTGCTGTGGATGTGCCTGGCCACCGTCCATGTGGTGCGGGCCCGCCGGGACGGGATGGGTTTCGCGATGACGTGGTGGTCGTTCACGTTCCCGGTCGGAACCTGTGTGACCGGCGCCGAGGCCCTGGCCCGGCGCACCGGACTCGTCGCGTACGCGGCCCCGGCCGTCGGGCTGTACGTCGTGCTGGTGGCCGCCTGGGCCGTCGTCACCGTGCACACCGCGCGGGGGCTGTTCAGCGGTGAGCTGCTCGCAGCGCCCCGGTCAGCACCTGGGGCGCCTCGGCCAGCGACGGGCCGTACCACGTCAGGTGCCGTCCGCTGACGAGGGCGCACGGCAGACCGGGGAAGGCCTCGGGGCCGTCGGCGGCGGTGAAGCGGTAGGGCTCGTCGGGGAGGACGACCAGGTCCGGGGCCGCCGCCCGCAGGTCGTCCAGGGCCACCCTGGGGTAGCGGTCCTCGTGGGCCGTGTACAGGTGGTCCACGCCGAGGCGGGCGAGGACGTCCCCGGCGAAGGTGTCGCGGCCCAGGACCATCCACGGGCGGCGCCAGACCAGCACGACGGCGGTCCGGCGCCCGCCGGGCGGTTCCGCGGCGCTCCACACCTCCTCGGCCTCGTCCAGCCAGCGGGGGCGCGAGCGGGCCCCGCAGGCGTCCAGCACCCGTGCGAGCTCCCGGAAGGCCTGCGGCACGTCCCGGACCTCGGTCACCAGGACCTCCAAGCCGGCGTCCCGGAGGGCGGCGAGGTCCTGCTCCCGGTTCTCCTCCTCGTTGGCGATCACCAGATCGGGGGCGAGCGCGGCGACCCGGTCGGTCGCGGGGTTCTTGGTGCCGCCCACCCGGGTGACGTCGAGGCCCGCCGGGTGGGTGCACCAGTCGGTGGCACCGACCAGGACGCCGGGCACGGACACGGCCACCGCCTCGGTCAGCGAGGGCACCAGCGAGACGACCCGCACTACCGCTTGCGGTCCCGGACCGCCTCGATGTGCTCCGCCACGGCGACGACCACGACCCGGGTGTCGGCCACGGTCGCCCGCCAGCGGTGGCGGACCCCGCCGGTGAGATACAGGGTGTCGCCGCGACCGAGACGGTAGGCCCGGCCCTCGGCCTCGATCTCCACCGCGCCGTCGGCCACATACATCAGCTGGTCGTTGCGGTACTGGAACTCGCGGCCTGCCTCGTGGTCGCCGGTGAACTCCGAGGCGTGCATCTGGTGGTGGCCGCGGACCAGGGAGCGGGAACGCGGTTCGGGTCCGGCCTCGCCGATGTCGGCGCGCACGACGTCGACGCTGCATGCCGGGTCGGCGGCGGCGAGGAGTTCGACGGCCGTGGTGCGCAGGGCGTCGGCGACCTTCTCCAGGGAGCCGGTGCTGGGCCGGGCCCGGTCGTTCTCGATCTGGCTGAGGAACGGGACCGACAGCCCGCTGCGCTCGGCCACGACGGCGAGCGTGAGGTCCAGGGACCGGCGCCGCCGCCGGACGGCCGCGCCCACCCGGAGGGGCTGTTCTTTGTGGTCGCCCATCGCTCCGGCTCCCTCCTACGCTCGTCTGTCCGACTACCGAGTGCCCCGTCGCGGGCGCACGTCCTCTGATGAGTTCTCTGCACCCTACGCATGTTCGGCAAACCGTTTCACGAGCCCGCCGCATCGAGGACGTCCGGGGTCACACGCGAACTCACGGTTCGCGCCAGTCGACATGCGCGGGCAGGGGTGCTCTGTCGCGTTCTCCGGTTCAATGCCCGTGGCCCGATGGGTGTTCCCCCACCGTCTCCGGCGCACGATCCGGCTGGTGGAGGGGCCGGCGCCGAAGCGCGGCGAGCCGCCGGACGGGACCGCGGCTGTGGCGCGGTGTGGTTGGCCGGATCCGTGCCGTGCCGAACGACGCGGGGCGGGCTCCGGCGTACGTGTCCGAGACGTACGGCGGTGCCCGCCCCGCGCTGGACGGTCCGGGTGCTGTCAGGTCACCCGGCCGCCCCGCTCTTCTCCCCGGCGCCGTCGACCGGTGCCCACTTGTCGAGCAGGCCGGGGTTGTCCTTCAGCCAGGTGCGGACCGCGTCCTGCTCCTTGCCCTTGCCGGACTTCTGGATCTGCGCCTCCAGACCGGTGAGCTGCTGCTCGGTCATGGAGAAGTCCTTCAGCCACGCGCCGACCTCGGGGTTGTCGGCGGTGAAGCCCTTGCGGGAGAGGGTGTGCACGCCGTCGCCCTCGCCCCAGGCGCCCGCGGGGTCCTTCAGCTTCTTCAGGTCGTACTCGCTGTACGCCCAGTGCGGCGACCAGAGCGTGACGACGATGGGGGCCTTGCGGGCGTACGCCCGCTCCAGCTCGGCGAGCATCGCCGGGGTCGAACCGTCGACGACCTGGTATCCCTCGAGGCCGTACCGCTCGACGACCTTGTCCTTGAGCAGGCCCATCATTCCGGCGCTGGGCTCGATGCCGGTGATCTTCCCGCCGAACTCGGCCGACCTGGCCTTGAGGTCCGCGAGGGTGTTCACGTCCTTCATGTACGCCGGGACGCTCAGCTCCAGGGAGGTGGGGCCGTACCACGCGCCCAGGTCGTCGAGCCGGTTGCCGTACTTCTTCCAGAACTCGGCGTGCGTGGTGGGCAGCCAGGAGTCGGTCTGGAAGTCGATCTGGCCGGTGGCGAGGCCGGTGTAGAGCGGGGCGGCGGCGTACTGGGCGGTCTTCACCTCGAAGCCGCGTTCCTCCAGCAGTTCCTTCCACAGGAAGGTGGAGGCGATCCCCTCGTCCCACGGGATGTAACCGATGGTGATCTCCCTGCCCTCGCCGACGTCCGTGGCGGAGGCCTCGGCGGTGCCGGAGTCCGAGCCGAAGACGCCCATGCCGCCGGCGACGAGCGCCAGGACGATCACGCCGACCACGGCCACGACCGGACGGGGGCGGTGGCTCCACAGCGTGGGGCGGGCCTTGGCGGCGGCGCGACGGCCCAGCGGAGAGATGCGGCTGCCGAGGGCGCCGGTCATACGGTCCAGGTAGATGGCGAGGACGACGATGCCGAGGCCCGCCTCGAAGCCGAGGCCGATGTCGAGCCTGCCGATGGCCTCGTTGACGGCGCCGCCGAGGCCGCCGGTGCCGACCATGCCGGCGATGACGACCATCGACAGGCCGAGCATGATGACCTGGTTGACGCCCGCCATGATCGTCGGCAGGGCGAGTGGCAGCTGGACCCGTAGCAGGGTGTCGCGCGGGGTCGTACCGAAGGCCTCGGCTGCCTCCACGAGTTCGGTGTCGACCTGGCGGATGCCCAGTTCGGTCATGCGCACGCCGGGGGCCAGCGCGAAGATCAGGGTGGCGATCACGCCGGCGGGCACGCCCATGCCGAAGAACAGGATCGCGGGGATCAGCAGGACCATCGACGGCATGGTCTGGAGCAGGTCCAGGACCGGCCGCAGGGCAGCGCTGACGGTCTTGGAGCGAGCCGCCCAGATGCCCAGCGGGACGGAGACCACCAGGGCGATCACGGTGGCGACGATCACCAGCGAGAGCGTGGACATCGCCTCCTCCCACAGGTCGAGGGAGTCGATGAGCGCGAACCCGGCGAAGCCGAGGACACCGGCGACCAGGCCGCGCAGCCACCAGGCGAGCACGGCGAGGACGCCGGCGAGCAGCAGGGGCTCGGGGGCGGTGAGGACGCCGTCGATGCCGTCGTACATGCCTTCGACGACCGCCTTGACGGCGTCGAACAGCCAGGACATGTGGGTGACGAGCCAGGCGACGCCGGAGTCGACCCAGTCACCGAGGTGCAGCCTAGGCACGGGCGGTCACCTTCCCCCCGTCGCACCGGTCGGCGCGGGCGGCGGGCTCCCCCTGTTCGTCGCCCAGGAAGCCGACGAGGCGTCGGCGGGGGATCACGCCGACGAGTTCGCGGTCCGCGTCGAGGACGGCGACCGGGTGGGTGAGGCGGGCGCTGAGCGCGCACAGCTCCGTGAAGGGGGTGTCGGGGTTCGCGGTGGCGCAGCCGCAGTCGGCCTCGTCGCCGCGCAGCTCGGTGTCCATGACGGCGGACGCGGTGAGGACACGGGAGCGGTCGACGTCCTTGATGAAGGAGGCGACGTACTCGTCGGCGGGGCGGACGAGGATGTCCTCGGCCGTGCCGTTCTGCACGATGCGGCCGTCGCGCATGACGGCGATGCGGTCGCCCAGGCGCATGGCCTCGTTGAGGTCGTGGGTGATGAAGACGATCGTCTTCTTCAAGGTCTTCTGGAGCGTGAGCAGCTGATCCTGCATGTCGCGGCGGATCAGCGGGTCGAGCGCGCTGAAGGACTCGTCCATCAGGAGCACGTCGGCGTCGGTGGCGAGGGCGCGGGCGAGGCCCACGCGCTGCTGCATGCCGCCGGACAGCTCGTCCGGCCAGGACTTCTCCCAGCCGGCCAGGCCGCACAGCCGCAGGGCCTCGGTCGCGCGCCGCTCGCGTTCGGCGCGCGGCACGCCCTGCACGGCGAGGCCGTAGGCGGCGTTGTCGAGGACGCTGCGGTGCGGGAAGAGCGCGAAGTGCTGGAAGACCATGCTGATCTTCCTGGCGCGGACCTCGCGCAGCTCGCGGTCGCCGAGCGCGGTCAGGTCCTCGCCGTCGAAGAGCACGCGTCCCGCGGTGGGCTCCAGCAGTCCGTTGAGCATGCGCAGCAGGGTGGACTTCCCGGATCCGGACAGGCCCATGACGACGAAGATCTGGCCGGGGTCCACGGTGAAGGAGGCGTCGATCACGGCGGCGGTGGCGCCGTCGGCCCGCAGTTCCTCACGGTCGGCGCCACGGCGGAGCCGCCCGACTGCCTCGTCCTGTCGTCTGCCGAACACCTTGTACAGATGATCGGCTTCCAGCCTGGAGGACACACATACCTTCTCGGGTGGGGGGCGGGGACGGGAGCGGTGCCCGGGGCCGGGGTGGGCGCCGGCGAGGATCGCAACAGTTGGAACTGCAACCGGCACCGCTCCGAGGCGGCGCCTGCCCTGCCCCGGCATGGGCAAACACCGGAGTGGTCCGGTTCACAGCCCCTTCACACCTGCCACGTGAGTGAATTGCCGCGGGTCGGTGACGGGTCGGTGCGGCATGATGCGTGGCGTGACCGGACGACTGATGCTCCTCGACACCGCCTCGCTGTACTTCCGCGCCTACTTCGGCGTCCCGGACTCCGTGAGAGCCCCGGACGGCACGCCGGTGAACGCCGTGCGCGGCCTGCTGGACTTCGTCGACCGCCTGGTCAAGGACCACCGGCCCGACGAACTGGTCGCCTGCATGGACGCCGACTGGCGGCCCCAGTGGCGGGTCGACCTCATCCCCTCCTACAAGGCGCACCGGGTCGCCGAGGAACACGAGGCCGGCCCCGACGAGGAAGAGGTACCGGACACGCTCTCACCGCAGGTCCCGGTGATCGAGGCGGTCCTGGACGCGATCGGCATCGCGCGCGTGGGCGTGGCGCACTACGAGGCGGACGACGTGATCGGCACCTTCACCGCCCGCGCAAAGGGCCCGGTCGACATCGTCACCGGCGACCGTGACCTGTACCAGTTGGTGGACGACGCGCGCGGGGTGCGGGTGCTGTACCCGCTGAAGGGCGTGGGCACGCTCCAGACGACGGACGAGGCGTGGCTGCGCGAGAAGTATGGCGTCGACGGGCGTGGGTACGCGGACCTCGCGCTGCTGCGCGGCGACCCGAGCGACGGTCTGCCCGGCGTGCCCGGCATCGGTGAGAAGACGGCGGCCAAGCTGCTGACCGAGTTCGGCGACCTGGCCGGGATCCTGGCGGCCGTCGACGACCCGAGGGCGAAGCTCACGCCCTCGCAGCGCAAGCGGCTCGACGAGGCCCGGCCCTACCTCGCCGTCGCGCCGACGGTGGTCAAGGTCGCCGACGACGTGCCGCTGCCGGAGGTCTCCACGGCGCTCCCCCGCGCGCCGCGGGACCCCGAGGTGCTGGAGGCGCTGGCGGGGCGGTGGGGTCTCGGCGGGGCCCTGCAACGGCTGCTGACGACGCTCCGCGCGTGAGCATGGATGCCGAGGAGACCGCCCGCGTACAGGCACCACGGAGGCGCGAGATGCTAACTTAGGTTAACCTAACCACGGAGGCTTGGGAGGCCGTCATGGCAGAACGTCCGGCACGGAAGCCGCGGAAGCCCCATTCCGCGCAGGTCGTCCGCACCGAACGGCTCACCCCGCACATGCAGCGTGTCGTCCTCGGCGGGCAGGGACTGGCCGAGTTCGCCGCAGACACCTGCACCGATCACTACGTGAAGCTGCTGTTCGGCCCCGAGGGCGTGACCTACCCGGAGCCCTTCGATCTGGAGCGCGTCCGCGCGGAGTTCCCCCGCGAGCAGTGGCCCGTGACACGCACGTACACCGTGCGCCACTGGGACACCGAGCACCGCGAGCTGACCCTGGACTTCGTCCTGCACGGCGACCAGGGCATCGCCGGCCCCTGGGCGGCCCGGGTCCAGCCGGGCGACACCGTCCGTTTCATGGGCCCCGGCGGCGCCTACGCCCCCGACCCGGCCGCCGACTGGCATCTGCTGGCCGGTGACGAGAGCGCGCTGCCCGCCATCGCCGCGGCGCTGGAGTCGCTGCCCGCCGGCGCCGTGGCGCACGCCTTCGTCGAGGTCTCCGGCCCCGATGAGGAGCAGAAGATCGACTCCGACGTGGAGGTCGTCTGGCTGCACCGCGGCGGACGGCCGCTCGGTGAGCGGCTCGTGCAGGCCGTCCGCGCGCTGGAGTTCCCCGAGGGCCGGCTGCACGCGTTCGTGCACGGCGAGGCCGCCTTCGTGAAGGAGCTGCGCAAGCTGCTGCGGGTCGAGCTGCGGATCCCCCGCGAGGACATGTCGGTGTCCGGCTACTGGCGGCTGGGCCACGACGAGGACGGCTGGCAGGCCACCAAGCGGGAGTGGAACGCGCGCGTGGAGGCCGAGCAGGAGGCCGCGCCGGCCGCCTGAGGCCCATGGCAAGCGGCCCCAGCCGTGGAACCGGCACCGCGCACGCACCGTCTGGCGCAAGAAAGGCCTGCCGGGCCGGCTCGTCCCCGGCCTCGGGCCGCCCGGTGACGCTCGGTCAGCCACTCCTCGATCCAACCGGTGACCTCCGCGACGGAGTCGGCGGCCCGGACGTGCCACTGTGCATCAGGGGCCCTGGAAGGCCGCGTGGACGGCGTGCGCGTCCGTCACCCGCCAGGGGCGCAGGACGAGCCCCTCCCCGGTGGCGATGACCGGCTGGGGGGACTCGGCGAGGGTGCCGGCGGGCAGGACGGGACTGGTCAGAAGGGGCATGAACGGCATCCTCCCCACCGGACGGGAGCATGCCAACGAGTTTCTGGGGCCGCCGTAGGGTGGTCCCGATGAGACGCCGCACCCCTCCCCCGCCGTCCCCCCTCCCGCAGCGCGAAGGGGTCGATCCGGTCCGGGTGCGGCTGCCGGGCGAGGGCCCCTGGGCGACCGTGGGGGAGCATCTGGCCGAGCGGTTCGGCGAGGCGCGGGCCGAGGCCGTGGACGACATGTTCGCCGCGGGGCGGATCGTGGGGGCCGACGGGCGGGCGGTGGCGGCGGACGCGGCGTACGTGCCGGGGATGTTCCTGTGGTTCCACCGTGACCTGCCCGCCGAGGAGCCGGTGCCGTTCCCGCTGGAGGTCGTGTACCGCGACGAGCATGTCGTCGTCGCCGACAAGCCGCACTTCCTCGCCACCACCCCGCGCGGCAGCCACGTCACCGAGACGGCGCTGGCCCGGCTGCGGCGGGAACTGGGGCTGCCCGCGCTGGGCGCCGCCCACCGCCTCGACCGGCTCACCGCGGGGCTGGTGCTGTTCACCGTGCGCCCCGAGGAGCGCGGCGCCTACCAGACCCTGTTCCGCGACCGCCTGGTGCGCAAGGTGTACGAGGCGGTCGCGCCGTACGATCCTGGGCTGGCCCGGCCGGTGACCGTGCGCAGCCGGATCGTGAAGGAACGCGGGACGCTGACCGCCCGTGAGGTGCCGGGCGAGCCCAATGCGGTCAGCCGCGTCGAGCTGGTCGAGCACCGGCCGGACGGGCTCGCCCGCTACCGGCTGACCCCGGAGACCGGGCAGACCCATCAGCTGCGCGTGCACATGACCGCGCTCGGCGTGCCCATCCTCGGCGACCCCCTCTACCCCGAGGTGACCGCTCCCGGACCGGCCGGTGACTTCCGGCGCCCCCTGCAACTGCTGGCGCGGGGGCTGGAGTTCACCGATCCGGTCACGAGGGTGAGGCACCGGCTGCGGAGCCGGCGGACGCTGGTCGCCTGGTCGTCGTACGACAGCTGGGACGGCGGGCGCGACATGGGTCAGTAGCCGCGCCACCAGGCGAGGAAGCGGCGCCAGGCGTTCGGCCGACGGGCCGGTGCCGGAGCGGGCGCCGGGGCGGGCGCCGGAGCGGGCGCGGGCCTGGGGACCGTCGCCGGCCTGGATTCGGCGGGCGGCGGCATGCGGGTGGCCAGGGGTGGGGCGGCCGGTGCGCCGGCGGTGGGCGCCGCAGTGGTGCCGAGGGACACCGGGAGGACCGGGCGTGGCGGCGGGAGCGCCCCGTGGGTCGGCCTGACCATGACGTCCTGTGGGAGCTTCGGCTCGAAGCGGACCGGCAGTTCCACGAGGTGCCGCGAGGCGATGGACGTCGTCCAGCGCAGGTCCTCCTCCGCGCAGGCGAGCTGCACGTCCGGCAGCCGCGTCAGCAGGGCGTCGACGCCGACGTCGGCGATGGCGCGGCCGATGTCCTGGCCGGGGCACTCGTGCGGGCCGCCACCGAAGGCCAGGTGCGCGCGGTTGCCCTGCATGTTGGCGGACAGGTCGGGACGGACCCGCGGGTCCACGTTGCCCGGTGCGGGCGCGAAGAGGAGGCCGTCGCCCCGGCGGATGCGCTGACCGCCCAATTCCGTGTCCTGCTTGGCGAAGTAGGCGAAGACGGTGCTGAACGGCGGCTCGTCCCAGAGGGACTGCTCGACCGCCTCCGGCACCGTCATCTGCCCGCCGTTGAGCTGGGCGAGGAACCGCGGGTCGGTGAGGACCATGCGCAGGACGTTCGAGAGCAGGTTGACCGTGGCCTCGTAGGCGGCGAAAAGGACCAGGCGCAGATGCTCCCGGACCTCGTCGTCGGTCAGTCCCGCCGGGTCCAGGACGAGCTGGCTGGTGAAGTCGTCCTGGGGTTCGGCGCGGCGGCGGACGGTGAGCCGGTCCAGCGCCTCCATGACGTAGGTGTGGCTGACGATCGCGGTCTCGGTGCCCTTGAGCGCGTCCCGCGCGGCGTGGACCATCCGGTCGTCGTACTCCTCGGGCATGCCGAGGACATGGCACATCACGGCCATCGGGAGGTGCTCGGCGAACTGGCCGACCAGCTCGGCCCTGCCCCGCTCGCAGAAGCGGTTGACCAGACGCTGGGTGGATCGGTAGATGTACCGGCGCACGCTGCGGTCGTCGATGGTCGCCATGGCGGCGGTGACCGCGCCGCGCAACCGCTTGTGCTCGTCGCCCTCGGCGTGGGAGCAGATGGGCTGCCACGCGATGTGCGGCATGAGCGGGTGGTCGGGCTTGACCATGCCGTCCAGCAGCGGCGTCCAGATGCGGCTGTCACGGCTGTACTGGGAGGGCGTGCGCACCATGTGCATGTTCTCGGCGTGCCCGAGGACCACCCACATGGGCACGTCGTCGTGGAGCAGTACCGGCGCCACCGGGCCGTGCTGTTCGCGCAGTCGCTCGTAGAGGTCGTCCAGGTTCTCCGCACCGGGTCCGTAGAGCCGGTGCAGTCCGCCGGGGCCACGGCCGTGCGCGGGGCAGCCGGGCGGCGGGTCGAGGGCGAGGTCGTGCGGACCGGGCGTCGTGGGGTGGTCAGGCGTCACTGGGTCGCTCCGAAGGGGTCCGGGAGGATCCGGAAGGTATGGGCGGGTCGGGAGAGCGGGTCGGAAGAGTCCGGAAGGTCCGGGGAGGGTCGGGGGCGGGGGGCCGGGAAGCCCGGTGAGGGGCGGGAGTGCCCGCGCAGACCGGAAAGGGTCCGGGAAGTCCCTCGACGGTCCGAGAAGTCCGGCGAGGGTCGGGGGTGGGCGGATGTCAGGTGAGGTTTCCGGTCAGGGCGAGGTCGTGCAGGAAGTGCGTCAGCGTCATCAGCACGTCGCGGCTGGAGGCCCGGCGGCGCACGTCGCACTCCACGATCGGGACCTCGGGCGGCAGGTCGAGGGCGCCCCGCAGATCCTCCAGCGGGTAACGGGGCCCGTCGGGGAAGGTGTTCACGGCGACCACGAAGGGCACTCCGCGTTCCTCCAGCCGGCCCATCACCTCGAAGCTGACCTCCAGGCGGCGGGTGTCGACCAGGACGACCGCGCCGAGGGCGCCCTCGAACAGGCCGTTCCACAGGAACCAGAACCGCTCCTGGCCGGGTGTGCCGAAGAGGTAGAGCACCACCTGGTCCGTGATGCGGATCCGGCCGAAGTCCATCGCCACGGTGGTGGCGGTCTTGGTGTCCGAGCCGTAGTTGTCGTCGACGCCGATGCCGGCCTGCGTCATGGTCTCCTCGGTGGTCAGCGGTTTGATCTCGCTGACCGACCCGACCATGGTCGTCTTGCCGACACCGAAGCCGCCCACGATGACGATCTTGGCCGCCGCCGTGGTGGTGTGCGGCAGATGGTCCTCGGCGCGCGGGCCGGGAAGGGTGTCAGAGCCGTTGAAGTCCATGCATCACCGCTTCGAGAAGGGAACGGTCGGGGAGGTGCCGGCGGACGATCGGGGCGCGCGCCTGGACGAGTTCGGCCGCCAGCATCTCGGTGAGCAGCACCGTCACCACGCTGAACGGCAGACCGAGGTACGCCGACACCTCGGCCACCGACAGCGGGGCCCGGCACATCCGCAGCACCGCTGACTGTTCCGGGGTGGCGGAGGAGGGCGGTTCGGCGTGCGCCACGACCAACGTGACGAGGTCCAGCGGGGCGCGTTCGCCGTCCGGGCCGGTGATGATGTACAGGCGCTCGGGGTTCTTGCCCTCCCCCTCCTTCGGCGGCTGCGGGGGCGGTTCCGGGACGGGGTCGCGACGTCGACGTTGCGGAGGCGTCATACGCTCTGCCCGCTGCGTCGGGGCGGGGTGGTCAGATGGGCGCCGATCCGGACCACGAGGTCGCGCATCATGGCGCTCATCCGGCCGGCCTCGCAGCGTACGTCGGCGAGGACCGCGAGGTAGGCGTTGGCGCCGGCGGACATCATGTAGAAGTAGCCGCCGTTCAGCTCGATCATGACCAGGTTCATCTCGCCGTCACTGGAGTGGATCTCCTGGGCGACGGCATTGGCCAGGCTCTGGAGGCCGGCGCAGGCCGCGGCGACCCGGTCGGCGGCGTCGGGATCACCTGCGTAGCGGGCGATGCGCAGTCCGTCGGCGGAGAGCACGACGATCATCTCGATGCCCGGAACCCCGTCGTACAGCTCCTTGAGCAGCCAGTCGAAGTTTTGGCGCTGCTGGATCACGTGAGGTCCCCTTCATCGTCGGCCTCGGGCCTGGCCTTGTCCTTGAGCAGGTGCAGATACGCGGTGGGATTGCGGGTGAAGTCCGTCGGGTGGTGCCCCGGAGGGGCCTCCTTCTTCAGGCCCTCCCAGAAGGCCTCGAAGGCCACGCCGGGCTCCTGCCGCTTCTGGTGCGGCTCGGGCTCCGGCTTCGGCCTGGCGAACGGGTCGGGTTCCCCGGCGAGTTCGGCCGCCTGGGCGGCGTACGCCTCGCGGTAGCGCTGGCTGATCGGGATCGTCGTCTTGCTGCGACGCTGCGGCAGGCCCTTGTCGGTCCACTCGGTGACCTCGGGCACCTCGTCGTCGTCCAGGGAGACACCCGCCGGGATCCTCGGATTGGTGGGGCGGCGCTTCTTCGGAGGCCGCTTGGGACCCTCGATGTTGCCCAGGTCGATCTGCGGTACGGCGGTGGCGCCGATGCCGTGCGCGAAGCCGGGCGCGGGGTCGGAGGTGACCATCTCGCTGGGCGCGATCAGCACGGCGCGGACCCCGCCGTAGGCCGAAGTGCGCAGGGACACCTGCATGTTGAACGACGTGCAGAGCCGGCCGACGACCGCGAGGCCGAGGCGCGGGGTTCCTCCGACGTCCTGGATGTCGACACCGGCCATGGCCTGTTCCAGCATGCGCTCGGCCTTGGCGCGGGCCTCCTCGCTGAGGCTGACGCCGGCGTCCTCGATCTCGATCGCGATGCCGGTCTGCACCTCGACGGCGTTGACGTGCACCTTGCTGGTGGGGGGCGAGTAGCGGGTCGAGTTGTCGAGGAGTTCGGCGAGCGCGTGGATCAGCGGTTCGACGGACAGGCCGCGGATGTTGACCTTGGCGATGGAGTCGAGCTGGATGCGGCGGTACTCCAGGATGCGGGACATGGCGCCGCGGAGCACGCTGTAGAGCGGGACCGGCTGGGGCCAGTTGCGGCCGGGGCGGCCGCCACCGAGCACGCCGATGGAGTCGGCGAGTCGGCCGATCAGGGCGGTGCCGTGGTCGATGCGCAGGAGGTCGTCGAAGACCTCGGGGTTGCGGCCGTGGTCCTCCTCCATCTCCCGGAGTTCCGCGGCCTGCTGGTGCACGATGGCCTGGACGCGCCGGGCGACGCTGACGAACGAGCGCTGGGCGGAGTCGCGCAGGGCCTCCTCGTGGTCGACGATCTCGAGGATCCCCTTGACCACCTTCTGCTGGCCCTCGTCGAGGTCGCGGTAGTCGGCGTCCACGTCGGCGAAGTGGAGCATCACCTCGCGGGGCGAGTTCCCGGCGCGCAGCCACGCCACGGCCTGGGGGACGAAGTAGTCGGCGAGCCGGAGGTTCTGCTCCCCGTGGGCGGCGACCCGGCGCTCCAGGTACGCGATCCGGCGCTCCTTCTCCGCACGCAGTTCCCTGAGTCGGCGGCCGCGGCGGACCGACTCCGTCCCGGCGGCGATCACCAGGAGGGTGGCGACGGCTCCACAGACGCCGACGGCGGCCTGAGCCGGCGCGGCCACCAGGGCGACGGCCGCTCCGGTCGTCGCGGCCATCACTATCGCCGGCAGCAACACCATGCGCGCATAAGCCAGTTCACGGCGACCGGGTGGGGACTGGACACTCACCATGTGGGCACCCTCTGTAGGGATCTGTCGGCATCTTCGGGGCAATGGGGAACAAGCGCACGAATATGCCTCAACTCGGTGCGCCGCGGGCGAGCTTAGTCCGACCGGGTCATCGCCGTGTCATATTCGGCGACCGCCTGAAACCACCGTCGCACGTGGAGTAACCTCGGGCGTTTCACACGCACGGAACTCGTTCGCACACGCTGCGTGATGACGTACGGGCGTGCGAGCACCCTCGCCGGGACAGGTGAATCAGGAGGTGCGGGAATGCCGTCAGGCGCCCGTGATGCGCGGCACCGCGTCGGCGGTGGCGCGGGCGTGGTAGCCGACAGGGCGCTCGGGACCGGAGCGGTGGACGAGGGGCCGGTAAGGGAGCGTACGACGGCGCCGGCCCCTGTGCACCGCCCGCACACCCGGCGGACGAGCCCGCCGAGGCAGCGCCTCGTCGACGTGGGCGGCCCCTTGATCGGGGTGGAGGTCCGGCGCCTCCCGGCGGGGGTTCTGGGCGGTCGGCCGACCCTCCCCCGCCCGCTGACCCTGGGCCGCGTCACCGACGGCTCGGACGTCCCGGGCTTCACGTCCGGGCTTCCTCCGTGAACCGTCCACCCTGACGGACGCGGAGGGCATCACGCGGCACGGGGCGGCGGGGACACCTGCCCGTCGGGACGGGCGAGGCGGGCCTGTTCCGCCATCCGGTCCAGCCCGCCTCGAACGCCGGCTCAGCCCACGGACGAGTACGCCACCACGCCCCGCAGCAAGGCGTCGACCGCCTTGCGGGCGTTCTTCGCCACCGACGAACTCTCCGGAGGCGCGGCCGCCGCGATCTGCCCGAGGACGTCGATGACCTGCTTGCACCACCGCACGAAGTCCCCGGCCGGCATCTCGACCTCCCGCAGGACCTCGTCGAGGCCCTTGCCCGAGGCCCACATGTGGGCGGCCCAGGCGAAGCCCAGGTCGGGCTCGCGCTGGCCGACCCCCTCGGTCTGACTGATCCGGAAGTCCTCCTCCAGGGCGTCCAGCCGGCCCCAGATCCGCACCATCTCGCCGAGCGCCGCCTTGGCCTTGCCCGAGGGCAGTTTCGGGGCCATCGCGTCGTCGCCGGAGCGGGCCTCGAAGACCAGCGCCGAGACGCACGCGGCGAGTTCGGCGGGTGCCAGGCCCTCCCAGACGCCGGCCCGCAGGCATTCGCTCGCCAGCAGGTCCAGCTCGCCGTACAGCCGGGCCAGCCGCTTGCCGTGCTCGGTGACCTCGTTGCCGCGCAGGTAGTCCAGTTCGGTCAGCAGGGCGACGATCCGGTCGAAGGTGCGGGCGATGGTGTTCGTCCGGCCCTCGATCCGGCGCTCCAGCTGCGAGGTGTCGCGCAGCAGCCGGTAGTAGCGCTCGGCCCAGCGGGCGTGGTCCTCGCGGTCGGAGCAGCCGTGACAGGGATGGGCGCGCAGCGCGGCGCGCAGCCGGGCGATCTCCCGGTCGTCGGCGGCCTGGGAGCGGCCCCTGCGGGCACGCTCCGGCTCGATGTGCCCGGCCTTGGTGCGCAGCGCGGAGGCGAGGTCCCGGCGGGACTGCGGCGAGCGCGGGTTGAACGTCTTCGGGATGCGCATGCGCTCCAGCGCCTCGACGGGCACCGGGAAGTCGATCGCGGCCAGCCGCTTGACCTGCCGCTCGGCGGTCAGCACGAGCGGGCGCGGCCCGTCGTGGTGGTCGAAGCCTCGATGGCCGTTGGCCCGTCCGGCGGGCAGGCCCGGATCGAGGACCAGCGCCAGTCCGGCGTACTTGCCGGTGGGCACGTGGATGACGTCGCCCGGCTTCAGCTTCTCCAGCGCCACCGCCGCCTCGGCCCGCCGCTGGGCCGCGCCCTGCTTGGCCAGCTCCGTCTCGCGGTCCTTGAGTTCGCGGCGCAGCCGCGCGTACTCCTCGAAGTCGCCGAGGTGGCAGGTCATGGAGGCCTTGTAGCCCTCCAGTCCCTCCTCGTTGCGCTGCACCTGCCGGGAGATCCCGACGACCGACCGGTCGGCCTGGAACTGCGCGAAGGAGGTCTCCAGCAGTTCGCGCGAGCGGTGCCGCCCGAACTGCTGGACCAGGTTGACCGCCATGTTGTACGACGGCTTGAAACTGGAGCGCAGCGGGTACGTGCGGGTGCCCGCGAGTCCGGCCAGGTGGTCGGGGTTCATGGCGCGCTGCCACAGCACGACGGCGTGTCCCTCGACATCGATGCCGCGTCGGCCCGCACGGCCGGTGAGCTGCGTGTACTCGCCCGGGGTGATGTCGGCGTGCTGTTCGCCGTTCCACTTGACCAGCTTCTCCAGCACCACCGAGCGGGCGGGCATGTTGATGCCGAGCGCCAGGGTCTCGGTGGCGAAGACGGCCTTGACCAGCCCACGCACGAACAGTTCCTCGACGACCTCCTTGAAGGTCGGCAGCATGCCCGCGTGGTGGGCGGCGATGCCGCGCTCCAGGCCCTCCAGCCACTCGTAGTAGCCGAGGACGTGCAGGTCCTCGTCGGGGATGGCGGCGGTGCGCTCCTCCACCAGGGCGCGGACCCGCTCGCGCGCCTCCTCGTCGTTGAGCCGCAGCCCCGCGTACAGGCACTGCTGGACAGCGGCCTCGCAGGCGGCTCGGCTGAAGATGAACGTGATCGCGGGCAGCAGACCCTCGGCGTCGAGCCGCTCGATGACCTCGGGCCGCCCGGGTGTCCACACCCTCGACCGCTGCCTGCGCTCGCGCTCCCGGTCTGCCTCGCGGATGTTCCGGCCCCGTCTGCGGTCCTGGTACGACGGCCGGCTGGCCTCCATGCGGGCCAGCCGCGCGAGGTCGGGGTTGACGGCCCTGCGGTGTCCCTCGCCCTCCTCGAAGAGGTCGTACATCCGTCGCCCGGCGAGCACGTGCTGGAACAGCGGCACGGGCCGGTGCTCGGAGACGATCACCTCGGTGTCGCCGCGCACGGTGTCGAGCCAGTCGCCGAACTCCTCGGCGTTGGACACGGTCGCCGACAGGGAGATCAGGGTGACCGACTCGGGGAGGTGGATGATCACTTCCTCCCACACGGCGCCCCGGAAGCGGTCGGAGAGGTAGTGCACCTCGTCCATCACCACGTACCCGAGGCCGAGGAGGGTCTGCGAACCGGCGTACAGCATGTTCCGCAGCACCTCGGTGGTCATCACGATCACCGGGGCTTCGGAGTTGACGCTGTTGTCGCCGGTGAGCAGGCCCACCTTGTCGGCGCCGTAGCGACGGCACAGGTCGGAGTACTTCTGGTTGGACAGCGCCTTGATGGGTGTCGTGTAGAAGCACTTCTTGCCCTGCTGGAGGGCGAGGTGGACGGCGAACTCGCCGACGATCGTCTTGCCCGAGCCGGTCGGGGCGGCCACCAGGACGCCCTTGCCCGACTCCAGTGCCTGGCAGGCCTCGATCTGGAAGGGGTCGAGGCCGAAGTCGTACATCTCGCGGAAGGAGGCGAGAGCGGTGGCCTGCTCGACAGCACGCTTACGGGCTGCCGCGTACCGCTCGGCCGGTGAGAGGTCCTCTGTCATCGTGCTCTCCACCGTACCGGGCCGCACTGACAACAGGACGATCATTATCCGGATCCACGGTCGCGAAACCAGCGTCCGCGCAGTTCAGGGCCTCACGAGGGGGCTCCGGCGAGCACACGGCGCGGGGGGGGGGGGGGGGGGGGGGGGGGGGGGGGGGGGGAGGGGGGGTGGGGGGGGGGGGAGGGGGGGGGTGGGGGGGGGGGGGGGGGGGGGGTATGCCTGGGGGGGGGGGGGCT
>NZ_JBVIQK010000008.1:119577-305097 GCF_055577115.1 Streptomyces sp. NPDC033216
CTCCCCCCCTCACCCCCCCCCTCCTCCCCCCCCCCCCCCCCCCTCCCTCCCCCCCCCCCCCCCCCCCCCCCCCCCCCCCCCCGGCACGGGTTCGTCCCGGTGCTCAGGTCACGTCGTCGTAGCCGTTGACCCGCTCCGTGCTCGTCTGCCCGGGCAGCGCCCGGCTCGGGGCCACCGGCTCGACCTCGCCGATGTACTCGGGGGTGAGATCCAGTTGTGAGGCCTCGTCGTCGGCGGGACCCAGGGCGTCCCGGCGGCGCCTGCGGCGGTCGTTCAGCAGGGAGAACGCGGTCGCGAAGAAGTAGAGGATCCAGATCGGCCCGGCGAGCGCCAGCATGGTCAGCGGGTCGGTGCTGGGCGTGGCCACGGCAGCGAAGACGGTGATGCCCATGATCATGCCGCGCCACCAGCTCATCATGCGCCGGCCGGTCAGGACACCGGTCAGGTTGAGCATGATCAGCAGCAGCGGCAGCTCGAAGGAGAGACCGAAGACGAGCACCATGCGGACGATGAGGTCGAGCAGGTCGTCCAACGGCAGCTGGTTGTCCAGATCCGCCGGTGAGAACTCGAGGAGCACCTTGGCCATCGTCGGCAGCGTCTTGTACGCGAAGAAGGCGCCGCCGATGAACAGCGGTACGCCGGTGCCGACGAACGCGTAGGCGTACTTGCGCTCGTGCTTGTGCAGGCCCGGGGCGACGAAACCCCACAACTGGTAGAGCCAGACCGGCGACGCGAAGATCACACCCGCCATCAGGGAGACCTTCAGGGCGAGCGTGAACGGGGTGAGCAGACCGTTCAGAACGATGCGGGCGCAGTTGCCGCTGCGCTGTTGCGCCAGCTCCGAGAAGGTGGAATCGCACCCCACCGCGGTCAGGATCGGGTTCGTGAAGAACTCGATGATGTCCTTGTAGAAGAAGGCGGCGACGATCGTCACGACGACGATGGCCAGCAATGCCTTCGCGAGCCGGTTGCGCAGCTCACGAAGGTGCTCCGCGAGGGGCATCCGCCCCTCTGGGTCCTTCTCCTTCTTGCGGGCAGACTTGAGCAACCCACGTTCCCATCTCGTGCGGCGGGCCGGAGGTCACCGGCCCTGCGTCAGCGCTTGGTCGAATCCGTGGGCTCACTGACCGGGCGCGAGCTGGTCACGTCGCCGGGGGAGGCCTGGATGGTGCGCTGAGCGGGGGGCTGCTCGCCGTCGTTGGGCGGGCCGGCCGGGGTGGCCGTGCTGTTGCCCTCGTCCTTCATGGCCTTCGCCTCGCTCTTGAGGATGCGAGCGGACTTGCCGAGCGAGCGCGCCATGTCCGGAAGCTTCTTCGCGCCGAACAGCAGGATGATGACGACGAGGATGAGAATGATCTCGGGGGCGCCGAGCCTTCCGAACATAAGTCTTTACCTTCTCACCGAGGCGGCTGGGTGGGACTGCTGTCCGACCGGCCGGACAGCAGTCCGAACGATCGTGCTGACAGCGATCGTAACGCTCAGGGGTAAACGTGAGGCAATCCCCGTGCGTACTCCCGGTCCGCGTTCCGGGCCTCGTTCTCCGGACCGCGACCAGCAGCGTACCTGTCCGAACCACCGCGACGGGAGGGCGAAGTGACCCAAAGCGCATTCCTCGGGACTCACAGGACGGCCCCGGCGGTGTTCACAGGGTGTCCACGGCCCGGGCCGCGCTCAGGGACGCCCGCTCCAGCTCCTCGGCGGCCCGGTTGATGCGGTGCGCGGAATCCGAGACCTGCCGGCCGAGGCGCTGCGCCTCCAGGAAGACCCGGACGGCGAACGCCCCGAGGACGGCGAGACCCAGAAAACCCGCGGCTACCGCGAACATCGGCCAGAACATGACGCCGAGCCTAGACCTTTCTACGGCGTGTGCAGCCGCAGGGTCCTGACCCCGCCCCCGGTGAGCAGCTCGACGACCCGCTCACCGGCCGGCTTGCGCACGGCGGCGCCGCAGTCGGGACAGGTGAAGGAGTAGAACGTGGTGCGGCTGGAGGCACCGATGGCCAGGCGCAGCGCCCCGGCGGCGAGTTCGAACCGGCCGCGGCAGTCCGGGCACCCGGCCCTGAAGACCACCGGGGCCACGTTCCTCATCCCCGCGAACGCCGAGGCCACCGAGATGCCCCGCGCCCCGGAGGTCGTCGCCGACTCGCTCACAGCTGCCGCTCCCGCCCGTCGACAAGCCCCCGCACCTGCTCGGCACGCTCCGCACCGCCCCGCCCGCCGGCGGGGTCCGGCGCCCTGCCGTAACCCCCGGCGCCCTCGGCCTCCACCCCGTCGTACGCGGCCAGTGCCTCGCGGGCGGCGCGGCGGGCGCTGTCGGCGAGATCCTTCGGCGAGACGATGCGGCCGTCGCGGCCGAGCCGCAGGGCCAGTCGCCGCAGCGAGGCCGGCTCGGGCGTGCGCAGGGTGATGCGCAAGCCGCCGTCCGGAAGTTCCTCGGCGCTGTCGTGCGGGTAGTACTCGGCGACCCAGCGCCCGCCGGGTCCCACCTCGACGACGACCTCCGGGTCCTCGGCGGCGGGCTGGACCAGGCCTTCCGACAGATCCCGCAGTTCGACCTCGGGCGGCGCGGCGGGCTCGTCGAGGATCCTGATCTCGGCGACCCGGTCGAGGCGGAAGGTGCGGCGCGCCTCGGAGCGGCGGCACCAGGCCTCCACGTAGGTGTGCCCGACGCTGACGAGGCGGATGGGGTCGATCTCGCGCTCGGTGACCTCGTCGCGGGCGGGCGAGTAGTAGCGGATCCACAGCCGGCGGCGCTCGGAGATCGCCCGGTCGACGTCGGCGAAGACGCCGCCCTCGGACTCGAAGGTCACCGACAGGCGGGAACTGGCGCCCGCCGCCTCCCCGGCCGCGGTCTCCACCTTGGCGGTGGCGCGCAGCAGTGCCTGGCGGTCGCTCTCGCGCAGGCCAGGCAGGGTCGCCACCGCGCGGGCGGCCACCAGCAGCGCGGTCGCCTCGTCGGCGGCCAGCCGCAGCGGCTCGGCGGCGTCCGCGCCGAGGGCGGCCGGGTTGTGCCACCAGATCCGCTCGCCGTCGGTGTCGATGTCGAGCAGGTCGCCGCCGCGGAAGCTGGTGCCGCACATGGGCAGCACGTCGAGGTCGGAGACCAGCTCGTCCTCGGTGATCCCGAAGGCGCGCGCCACGTCCTCGATGCGCGCTCCGGGGCGCTCCCGCAGATACGTCACCAGGGAGAGCATCCGCCGGGTCTGGTCGATCGCGTTCGCCGGCCTGACCGGTTTGCCTGCCACTGTGTTGCTCGCTCCCCCTCAGCCCTTGGCCACGGCGCGCAGCCGGTCCACCACGTCGGCCCGCAGCTCCGCGGGCTCCAGCACCACCACGTCCGGCCCGAATTCCACCAGCCAGGCGTCCAGCCCGTGTCCGTACGGAATCTGCAACTCGTCCCAGCCGTCGCCCAGTTCCCGCACGGCCGTGGCCCTCGCCCGCAAGGGGTACCCGCAGCCGCCGCGCAACCGGATCAGCGCGCTGCGGTCCGCGGTCTCCCCCGCCCAGCCGGCGACGGTCTCACGGACGGTGACGACATCGGGCACGGGCGCCGTGAACGCCGTACCGCGCGAGCGCACCTTGCCGGTGATCCGGGACAGCCTGAAGACGCGCTCGGCGCCCCGGTCGCGGTCCCAGCCGGCGAGGTACCAGTGGCCGCGCCAGCACTCCAGGGCCCACGGCTCGACGTGCCGGGCCTCGGGGCGGGCGGCGGTGGCCTTGCGGTAGTCGAAGACGACGGGCCGGCGATCGCGGCAGGCCAGCATCAGGGGCTCGAACGCGGCCTCGTGCACGGGGATGCGTGGTTCCAGGGCGCTGTGCGGCTCGTACGGGTCGACGTCCTCGGGCAGTCCGGCCGCGCGCAGTTTCTGAAGGGCACCACTGGCCGCGCCGGCGAGCCTGGCCTGCTGCCACACCTTGGCGGCCAGCCCCAGGGCCGCGGCCTCCTCGGCGTCGAGGGTGATGGCCGGCAGGCGGTTGCTGTCACGGCGGGCGAGGTAGCCGATCTCGCCGTCCAGACTCTCGACGGTCTCGATGACGAGGCCCAGCTCACGCAGGTCGTCCTTGTCCCGCTCGAACATGCGGTTGAAGGAGTCGTCCGAGCCGGCCGCGCCCCTGCCCGGACCGAACGCCTCGACATAGGCCTCGATGGAGTCACGCAGCTCGCGCTTGCTGAGCGGTCGTCGCGTCCCGAGCAGACACAGCGCCAGGTTCATCAGCCGCTCTGCCTTGGCAATGGCCATCGACGCCCTTCGCCTTCCCTGTGGTGCTTCCGACGGATGACCGTACCGCTCCGCGGCGTCCGGGCAAAAGCCGAAGGCCCATGCCCGGACAGGCATGGGCCCCGGCTGATCGAGACCGGTCGTACGACGATCAGACCCCGAGCAGGTCGACCACGAAGATCAGCGTCTCGCCCGGCTTGATCGCCGGGGTCGGGCTCTGGTTGCCGTAGGCGAGGTGGGCCGGGATGGTCAGCTGGCGACGGCCGCCGACCTTCATGCCCTGCACGCCCTGGTCCCAGCCCTTGATGACCCGGCCGCCGCCCAGCGGGAAGCGGAACGGGGTGCCGCGGTTCCAGCTGGCGTCGAACTCCTCGCCGGTGCTGAAGGCGACACCGACGTAGTGCACTGAGACGGTCTGGCCCGCCTGCGCCACCTCACCGTCGCCCTCCCAGATGTCCTTGATCTCGAGGTCCGCCGGGGGCTCGCCGCCCGGGAAGTCGATCTCGGGCTTCTCGATGCTCACGTCTTACGCTCCTGCTTGTTCGCGGAAAGGCAACAGACACAGTCTTACATCACGGCGGCGTCACATCTTCGCGAGGATGTCCACCGTGAAGACCATCGTGGAGTCCTTCTCGATGCCGCTGCCGGCCGGGGGCTGGTCGCCGTATCCCAGGGCGGGCGGGATGACGATGACGACGCGGCTGCCGACCTTCTTGCCGGTGAGTCCCTGTCCCCAGCCCTTGACGACCTGCTGGAGGGAGAACGAGGTCAGCGCGGACCGCTTGTACGTCGAGTCGAACTCCTTGCCGGTGTCCCAGATGACGCCCTTGTACTGCACGAGGACGGTGTTGTCGGCCGCGACCACCTCGCCGTCGCCCTCGATGACGTAGTTCGCCACGAGCTTCTTCGGCGGATCGGTCTTGGGGATCTCGACGGAGGGCGCCTTGCCGTCGGTGTTGGTCCCCACGGTCGGCAGGGCGGCGTCGTCCTGGGGGACGTCCTTGCCCTTGGCCGAACTCCTGGCGTTGAAGGTGTCCTGGATGTCGAACACGAACACCAGAGTGTCGGTGCCCTTGACGCCCGCCTCCGCGTTGCCCCCCTTGCCGAAGCCCCAGGTGGGCGGGACGGCGAACTCCACTCGGCTGCCGGCCTTCTTGCCGGTGAGGGCGTAGCGCCAGCCCTCCATGGTGCTGCCCTGCGCGATCTGGGTGAGCAGGGGCGACTTGCGCTCGTAGGAGTTGTCGAGGACCTTGCCGGTGTTCCAGACCTGGCCGAGGTAGTGGGCCTGGATGTAGTCGCCCTCCGCGACGGTCCGACCGCCGCCCGCGATGACCGTCCTGACGGCGAGCTGGTCGGAGGGCTCGCCACTGCCCTTGGCGACGGTGGGCTTCTCCCCGAACTTCGTGCCCGCGGTGATGGCCGGCAGCGGCCCGTCGACGATCTTGGGAGCAGGCGCGGCGGAGGGGGCCGAGGCGGAGGGCGACGCGCTGCTGTCCACCTTGCTCGACGAGTCGGACTTGTCGTCCCCGCATCCGGCGAGTGTGACCAGTCCTGCGGGGACGGCGGCGAGAATGAGTGAGCGTCGGCGCACGGTGGGGGCCTCGTAATCGGTTGATCTTGCTGATGGCGTGCGCGCAACTCTACGACGTGAGAAGGGCGCCGTACGGGGAACGTACGGCGCCCGTGTTGCGTTCCGCCATAACCGGGGAACGCGTTGCCCGGTCACATTCCGGCGATCAGCTTCTCCACCCGGTCGTCCACCGAACGGAACGGGTCCTTGCACAACACGGTGCGCTGCGCCTGGTCGTTGAGCTTGAGGTGAACCCAGTCGACGGTGAAGTCCCGCCGCTGTTCCTGGGCGCGGCGGATGAAATCGCCGCGCAGCCGCGCCCGAGTGGTCTGCGGGGGAACCGACTTGCCTTCGAAGATCTTCAAGTCGTTGCAGATCCGGGCGGCTTGTCCCTTGCGCTCCAGCAGGTAGTAGAGACCACGCCGGCGGTGGATGTCGTGGTACGCGAGGTCTATCTGCGCCACGCGCGGGTGCGACATGGTCATGTTGTGCTTGGCCCGGTACCGCTCGATGAGCTTGTACTTCATGACCCAGTCGATCTCGGTGCCGATGCGGTCGAGGTCCTCGGCCTCGATCGCGTCCAGCGTGCGGCCCCACAGCTCCAGGACCTGGTCGACGGTGCCGGTGCGGATGCCGCGCCGCTCGACGAAGTCCACGGCCTTCTCGTAGTACTCCCGCTGCACCTCCAGCGCGGAGGCCTCACGGCCGCTGGCCAGGCGCACCTTGCGTCGGCCGGTGATGTCGTGGCTGACCTCGCGGATCGCCCGGATCGGGTTCTCCAGGGTGAGGTCGCGCATCACGGTGCCCGCCTCGATCATGCGCAGCACCAGGTCGGTGGCGCCGACCTTGAGCAGCATGGTCGTCTCGGACATGTTCGAGTCGCCCACGATGACGTGCAGCCGGCGGTAGCGCTCGGCATCGGCGTGCGGTTCGTCGCGGGTGTTGATGATGGGGCGCGAGCGGGTGGTCGCCGAGGAGACGCCCTCCCAGATGTGCTCGGCCCGCTGACTGACGCAGTAGACGGCCCCGCGGGGCGTCTGGAGCACCTTGCCGGCGCCGCACAGCAGCTGCCGGGTCACCAGGAAGGGGATGAGGATGTCCGCGAGCCGGGAGAACTCCCCGTGCCGGGCCACCAGGTAGTTCTCGTGGCAACCGTAGGAGTTGCCCGCCGAGTCGGTGTTGTTCTTGAAGAGGTAGACGTCGCCCGCGATTCCTTCCTCGTGCAGGCGTCGCTCCGCGTCCACCAGGAGTCCTTCGAGAATGCGCTCGCCGGCCTTGTCGTGGGTGACCAGTTCGGTCACGTTGTCACATTCGGGTGTCGCGTATTCCGGATGCGATCCCACGTCGAGATAGAGGCGGGCGCCGTTCCGCAGAAAGACATTGCTGCTTCGGCCCCATGACACGACACGGCGGAAGAGGTACCGCGCCACCTCGTCAGGCGACAGGCGGCGCTGTCCCCTGAACGTGCACGTGACGCCGTACTCGTTCTCCAGCCCGAAAATGCGGCGGTCCATGAGTGAACATTACGCCCGATCCCCTGAACTGAAACGGGGTTCGGCCGCACGGTTCGGATCATTTTCCGATGAAGCCGCAACAACCCCGCTTCCGGCGGGAACCGCCATTACCCGCCCGGTGGCCAGCAAAACCACCAGGGCCACGGCGCCCGCCGCACTCGGTACGGCGAAACCCCACTGGGCGCCCCCCGCCTCGACGACCGGACCCGCGACCGCAGTCCCGAGCGAGTGGCCGACCGTGAAGGTGGTCACCAGCCAGGAGAACGCCTCGGTGACCGTGCCGCGCGGCGCGTGCCGGTCGATGAGGACGAAGGCGCAGGCGAGAGCGGGCGCCAGGAACACCCCGGCGAGCGCGGTGAGCGCCACCATGGCGACCGCTCCCGGCATCAGCGTGAGCGGCAGGTAACACACCGCGAGGAACGCCACGAGGACCCGCAGTCGCCGCTCCGGCACGCCCACCCACCGTCGCGCCCCGTACGCCACCCCGCCGACGAGCGCGCCGAGCCCCAGGGCGGCCATGAGCCAGCCGTACACCACGTCACCGCCGTGGTCGTCGGCGTACGGCACGGAGGCCACCGTGATGGAGCCGAGGGCGATGCCGACGAACAGGAAGGCGCCGAGCAGCACGAGCAGGCCGGGCGAGCGCAGGGCACCGAGCCAGTGCGCCTCGCGCGGGGCGGACCGCCACGCGCGCGAGGGCGGTGAGATCACCACGGTCAGCGCGCCGAGCACGCCTAGCGCGTTCAGGATCAGCAGTGCGGCCTGCGCCGACCAGAGCGAGGTGCACAGAGTCACCAGCAGCGGTCCGACGGTGAACATCACCTCCTGGGCCACCGCGTCCATGGCGTACGCGGTGTGCACCTGGTCCTCCCGGCGCAGCACCGACGGCCACAGCGCCCGCAGGCCGCCTTCCAGCGGCGGGGTGAACAGCCCGGCGGCCGCGACGGCGACGTAGGCGAGCGGGAGCGGGGCGATGCCCGTGAAGGCGAAGACGCCCATGGCGAGGGCCGCGGCGAGCGCGGCGGGCAACTGCACGCGGGGCTGGCCGCGCAGGTCCACGAGGCGGCCGAGCAGGGGCTGACCGACGGCGTTGGCGACCCCGTACACGGCCGCCAGCGCGCCCGCGAGGGTGTAGCTGCCGCCCTCGGCGCGCACGAACAGCACGATCGCGATGGCGCCCGTGGCGTTGGGCAGCCGTCCCACGAGGGTGCCGACGAGGAGCCGGGCCGCGTGTCGCGCCCTGAGGATCTCCAGGTATCCCGCGGTCATGTCCGCCTCCGTCGGCTCACCCGAGGCGGCCGGAGCCGCTCAGGTTTTACGTATAACGTGTCTCGGTCATACGTACCATGTGCGCTGTTCACGCGTCCAGACGAAAGAGCAGGCCCACGGTGGCACCAGGTAGCACGCGCCCGACGAGTCGCGACGTCGCCCGGGCCGCGGGGGTGTCCCAGGCCGCCGTCTCGCTGGTGCTCGGCGACAAGTGGCGCGGCCGGGTCTCCGAGGCCACGGCGGAACGGGTACGCCGGACCGCGCGGGACCTCGGCTACCGGCCCAACCTGGCGGCCCGCAACCTGCGCCTGGGCCGCACCCGCACGATCCTGCTCGTGGTCCCGGAGCTGACCACGGAGTTCTTCGCCGGCGTCTACACGGGCGCGGCCCGGCTCGCCGCCGCCCACGGCTTCGGCGTGGTGCTGTACCCCTCCCCCGAGGGCATCGGCCCCGCCCCGGACCCCTTCGCCTCCGCCCCGGCCGCCCTGGACGGCGTGCTGGCCTCCTCCATGGCCGCCGACGCCCTGACCGCCATCCGCGGCGACCAGCTGCCCCTCGTCATGCTCGACAGCGACCCCGACGGCAGTCTCGGGGCGGCCACGGTCAACCTGGACATCGCCGACGGCGCCCGCCGGGTCGCCGAGCACCTGCTGGGCCTCGGCCACCGGCACTTCCTGCACCTGGCGTCCGACGTGCCGTCCTGGACCTTCGAAGTACGCGCGCGGGAGCTTGCCGCGCGCCTGGGCGCCGTGCCCGGCACCTCCCTGCGGACCGCCCCCACCCCGATGACCATCCAGGGCGCCCTCACGGCCACGGAGACCGCACTGGAGGCCCCCGGCCCCCGTCCCACCGCCGTCGTCTGCGACGACGACAAGCTCGCCGCCGGCGTCTACAAGGCCGTACGGCGCCGCGGGCTGCGGATTCCCGACGACGTCTCCGTCACCGGCGTGGACGACATCGCGCTGGCCGCCGCGCTCGACCCCGAGCTGACGACCGTGCGGCTGGACGCCGAACTCTTCGGGGAGCGGGGCATGAGGGCCCTGCTGGCGGTCCTGGACGGCCGTACCCCCGAGGCCGGGGAGATTCCGGTCGAGCTGGTCGTGCGGGGCTCCACGGCCCCGCCCAGGGCCTGAGAGGACAGCTGTGCCCCGCCGTGGAACCGGCCGGGGCACAGGCGGGGCGGGTCGGGCTACTTCTCGTCGGGTTCCTCGGCGCTCTCCGCCTCGGTCGACGCTCCGCCGGCCTCCAGCAGCCGCCCCAGCTGCCCGCCGACGATCCGCTTGAACTTGCGCGACTGCGGGCGCGTACGGTCCAGCACCGCGACCTCCAGGCGCTCGGCGGGGATCTCCCGCTGCGTGCCGTTGGTGTCGCGGGACAGGGCCTGGACGGCGAGCTTGAGGGCCTCGGCGAGACTCATGCCGTCCTGGTGGCGCTGGTCCAGGTAGCTGCTGATCTGTTCGGCGTTGCCGCCGACCGCGACCGAGCCGTGCTCGTCCACGATCGACCCGTCGTGCGGCAGCCGGTAGATCTGGTCGCCCTCCGGCGTCTCACCGACCTCCGCCACGACCAGCTCCACCTCGTACGGCTTCTCGCCCGCCGAGGAGAAGATGGTGCCGAGCGTCTGGGCGTACACGTTGGCGAGACCGCGGGCGGTCACGTCGTCCCGGTCGTAGGTGTAGCCGCGCAGGTCCGCGTAGCGCACGCCGCCGATGCGGAGGTTCTCGTACTCGTTGTACTTGCCGGCCGCGGCGAAGCCGATCCGGTCGTAGATCTCGCTGAACTTGTGCAGCGCGCGGGACGGGTTCTCGCCGACGAACACGATGCCGTCGGCGTACTGGAGCACGACCAGGCTGCGGCCACGGGCGATGCCCTTGCGCGCGTACTCCGCGCGGTCGGCCATCGCCTGCTGGGGTGAGACATAGAACGGCGTCGACACCGGTTATCCGTCCCTTTCTGTGGAAGTCACTCGATCACCTTGCCGGGGGGCGGCCGGCTACAGCAGCGCGGCCCGCGGACCGTCCGGCTGCTCGAGACGGCGCGCCAGCACCGAGCGGGCGATCTCGGAGGACTCGTCGTCGGTGAGCCGGCGGAAGCCGTCGTCGGTGATCACGGTGACGATGGGGTAGATCCGGCGGGCGACATCGGGACCGCCGGTCGCCGAGTCGTCGTCTGCCGCGTCGTAGAGCGCCTGGACCACGAGCGTCGTGGCGTCCTCCTCGCTCAGGTCGCGGCGGTAGAGCTTCTTCATGGCTCCGCGCGCGAAGACCGAGCCCGAGCCGGTCGCCGCGAAGTTGTGCTCCTCCGAGCGGCCGCCGGTGACGTCGTAGGAGAAGATCCGGCCCTTGCCGCGGTCCACGTCGAACCCGGCGAAGAGCGGGACGACGGCCAGGCCCTGCATGGCCATGCCGAGGTTGGAACGGATCATCGTCGACAGCCGGTTCGCCTTGCCCTCCAGCGACAGCTGGGCGCCCTCGACCTTCTCGAAGTGCTCCAGCTCCAGTTGGAAGAGCTTGACCATCTCGACGGCCAGGCCGGCGGTGCCGGCGATGCCGACGGCCGAGTACTCGTCGGCGGGGAAGACCTTCTCGATGTCGCGCTGTGCGATGACGTTGCCCATGGTGGCGCGGCGGTCACCGGCGAGCACCACGCCGCCGGGGAAGGTCACGGCCACGATCGTCGTGCCGTGCGGCGCCTCGATCACGCCCTGCATGGGAGGAAGCTGCCGGTTGCCGGGCAGCAGCTCCGGCTGGTGGTCCGACAGGAAGTCCATGAACGAGGAGGACCCGGGCGTCAGGAAGGCTGCTGGCAGACGCCCGATGCCAAGGGAGTTGGCTTCCACGAGGTTCCTTCCGGATAGGCCGAATTCACAGGTGAAGCATCGGTATGCCAGGGACCTTACCCGGCTCGCGGCGGTGATCCACATGTCGCGTGGAACGCTTCCGACGGATCACGCGCCACCCCGTGGGAGCGCGGGGACCGGTGGGCCCGCGACAGGTGGCGGGCCCACCGGGCGGCTCACACCCCGCACCCTTGAACCTTCCGTTCGAAGGCAGGGACGGCCTACTGCCCGCCCTTTTGCACGAAGGAGCGGACGAAGTCCTCCGCGTTCTCCTCGAGCACGTCGTCGATCTCGTCGAGAACCGAGTCCACGTCGTCGCTCAGCTTCTCCTGACGCTCCTTGAGGTCCTCCGAAGCCTGCGTCTCCGCCGCCTGCTCCTCGACCTCCTCGGTGGAGCGCGTCGCCTTCTGCTGGCCGCCGCCGGTGTCCTTGGTCGCCATAACCGTCACCCCGCTCAGTTCGCCCGACATGGTCGACAGGTCGGCATCCTGCCGATCGGTGATGATCAGACCCTACAAGCCGGGTCCGACATCGGCCCCGCAGTTGCCACAACGTGCGGGAGCCACCTCGATGATTCCCGGACTCGGGGGTTTCCACCCCGGCCGTCCGGGCCGGGCCGAGTACCCGTTCAGCCGCCGGACAAGACCCTGACCAGGTCTTCCGCCGTACGGCAGCGGTCCAGCAGCGCCTTGACGTGATTTCGCGTTCCGCGAAGCGGTTCCAGGGTTGGAACCCGCTGGAGGCTGTCGCGGCCCGGCAGATCGAAGATCACCGAGTCCCAGGAGGCCGCCGCGACGTCGTCGGCGTACTGCTCCAGACAGCGGCCGCGGAAGTACGCGCGGGTGTCCTCCGGGGGCTTGCCCACGGCCCGCTCCACCTCCGCCTCGTCCAGGAGCCGCTTCACGCGCCCGCGGGCCACCAGACGGTTGTACAGGCCCTTGTCGGGCCGTACGTCGGCGTACTGGAGGTCGACCAGGTGGAGGCGGGCGGCGTCCCAGTCGAGGCTGTCGCGGCGCCGGTAGCCCTCCATCAGCTCGCGCTTGGCCACCCAGTCCAGCTCGCCGGCCAGGCTCATCGGGTCGTGCTCCAGGCGCGTGAGGGTGTCCTCCCAGCGCGCCAGGACGTCCTTGGTCTGCTCGTCGGCGTCGGCGCCGTAACGCTCCTCCACGTACTTGCGCGACAGTTCGAAGTACTCCATCTGCAACTGGACCGCGGTGAGTGTGCGGCCGCTGCGCAGTGTGACCAGACGTTTGAGGGTGGGGTCGTGCGACACCTGGTGGAGGGTGCGGACGGGCTGGTCCACCGCCAGGTCGACGGCGATGAAGCCGTCCTCGATCATCGACAGCACCAGGGCCGTGGTGCCGAGCTTGAGGTAGGTGGAGATCTCCGAGAGGTTCGCGTCGCCGATGATCACGTGGAGGCGGCGGTACTTCTCGGCGTCGGCGTGCGGCTCGTCGCGGGTGTTGATGATCGGGCGCTTGAGCGTCGTCTCCAGCCCGACCTCGACCTCGAAGTAGTCCGCGCGCTGGCTGAGCTGGAAGCCGTGTTCGTGGCCGTCCTGACCGATGCCGACCCGGCCCGCGCCGGCGAAGACCTGGCGGGAGACGAAGAAGGGCGTGAGGTGGCGCACGATGTCCGAGAAGGCGGTCTCCCGCTTCATCAGGTAGTTCTCGTGCGTGCCGTAGGAGGCGCCCTTGTTGTCGGTGTTGTTCTTGTAGAGGTGGATCGGCTGGGCGCCCGGGAGCGCCGCGGCCCGCTCGGCCGCTTCGGCCATGATCCGCTCGCCCGCCTTGTCCCACAGGACGGCGTCACGCGGACTGGTGACCTCGGGAGAGCTGTACTCGGGGTGGGCGTGGTCGACGTAGAGACGGGCGCCGTTGGTGAGGATCACGTTGGCGAGCCCGATGTCCTCGTCGGTGAGCTGGCTGGAGTCGGCGACCTCACGGGCGAGGTCGAATCCCCGCGCGTCCCGCAGCGGGTTCTCCTCCTCGAAGTCCCAGCGGGCCCGGCGGGCCCGGTGCATCGCCGCCGCGTAGGCGTTGACGATCTGGGACGAGGTGAGCATGGCATTGGCGTTCGGGTGACCGGGGACGGAGATCCCGTACTCCGTCTCGATGCCCATTACTCGCCGTACGGTCATGCGGCCCTCCTTGCCCGGCGGCACCCTCGGTCGTGGGCGCCGCTCAAGTACCGCGGGTGCTCCGGTGCGTGTGCGGTGCCCGTCCCCGCACTGCGCCCGGCGGTACGCAAGAGCCTAGAACGCCTCTGCGCTGGTGGGGAGATCATTTGCGTCATTGCCTGCTCCAGCCGTGGCCCGAAAAGCAGTCGGCTGCGGGTACCCCGAAAAGGGCACCCGCAGCCGCCCTGTTTCTACAGGTACTGTCCGGTGTTCGCCACCGTGTCGATGGAGCGCCCGGTGTCGGACCCCTGCTTTCCGGTGATCAGGGTGCGGATGTAGACGATCCGCTCGCCCTTCTTGCCGGAGATCCGGGCCCAGTCGTCCGGGTTGGTGGTGTTCGGCAGGTCCTCGTTCTCCTTGAACTCGTCCACGCAGGCCTGGAGGAGATGGGAGACGCGAAGGCCCTTCTGGTCCTTCTCCAGGAAGTCCTTGATCGCCATCTTCTTGGCCCGGCCCACGATGTTCTCGATCATGGCGCCGGAGTTGAAGTCCTTGAAGTACAGGACTTCCTTGTCGCCGTTGGCGTAGGTGACCTCCAGGAAACGGTTTTCCTCGGATTCGGCGTACATGTGTTCCACTGCCGTCTGGATCATGCTCTGGACGGTGATGGTGCGGTCGTCGCCGTGCTCGCCGAGGTCGTCCGAGTGGAGCGGCAGACGCTCGGTGAGGTACTTGCCGAAGATGTCCTTGGCCGCCTCGGCGTCCGGACGCTCGATCTTGATCTTCACGTCGAGCCGGCCGGGTCGCAGGATGGCCGGGTCGATCATGTCCTCACGGTTGGAGGCACCGATCACGACCACGTTCTGGAGGCCCTCCACGCCGTCGATCTCGGCGAGCAGCTGCGGGACGATGGTGTTCTCCACGTCCGAGCTGACACCGGAACCGCGGGTGCGGAACAGGGACTCCATCTCGTCGAAGAAGACGATGACGGGCGTGCCCTCGCTGGCCTTCTCACGAGCACGCTGGAAGACCAGGCGGATCTGCCGCTCGGTCTCGCCGACGTACTTGTTCAGCAGCTCGGGACCCTTGATGTTGAGGAAGAAGCTCTTGCCGGTGGCCTGTCCGGTCACCTCGGCGACCTTCTTGGCCAGCGAGTTGGCGACGGCCTTGGCGATCAGCGTCTTGCCGCATCCGGGGGGCCCGTACAGCAGCACGCCCTTGGGCGGCCGCAGCTCGTGCTCCTTGAACAGGTCCGGGTAGAGGTACGGCAGCTCGACCGCGTCGCGGATGGCCTCGATCTGGCCGCCGAGACCGCCGATCTGCTCGTAGCCGATGTCGGGGACCTCTTCGAGGACGAGTTCCTCGACCTCGCTCTTGGGGACGACCTCGTAGACGTAGCCGGAGCGGGGTTCGAGCAGCAGGGCGTCGCCGGGCCGGATGGTGACGTCCAGCAGCGGCTCGGCGAGCCGTACCACTCGCTCCTCGTCGGTGTGCCCGACCACCAGGGCGCGCTCACCGTCCTCGAGGATCTCCTTGAGGGTGACGATGTCGCCGACGCTCTCGTACTCCATGGCCTCGACCACGTTGAGCGCTTCGTTGAGCATCAGTTCCTGGCCGCGTCGCAGCTCGTCAAGCTCGACGCTGGGGCTCACGTTCACGCGGAGTTTCCGGCCTCCGGTGAAGATGTCGGCGGTGCCGTCCTCGTTCGCCTGAAGGAAGACACCGAAGCCGGCCGGCGGCTGTGCGAGCCGGTCGACCTCCTCCTTGAGGGCCACGATCTGGTCGCGGGCCTCACGGAGCGTGTTGGCCAGTCTCTCGTTCTGGGCGGACACGCCGGCCAGATTGGTCTGCAGCTCGACGATCCGCTCTTCGAGAATCCTCGTGTGTCGCGGAGAGTCGGCGAGCTTGCGTCGCAGGACGGCGATCTCCTGCTCAAGGTAGGCAATCTGCCCGGCGGGGTCGTCGGACCCTCGTCCCGGGCGGATGCCGCGGTTCATGTCGTCGTCGTGGGCTGCCACGGTCCTCACCTCCTCCAAGGGGAGCTGGACGCTTCCAGACCCTACCTGGGTGGGTGTCGATTGAAACCCCTAGATCACAAAGACTGTCGGGGTGCGTCCGATCTTCACCCTTGCGCTCTCCCTCACGCCAGGGGAATACCCACCGAACATGATTGGAAAGCTGCCGGAGGTAGGGTCGAAGTGTTCAACACCCGTCAGAGCCCGCATCGTTCCCGCAGGGCTCGGCAGAACGAACGGCAGGAGATATGGGCGTACAGCAGGAAGCCGGTGTCGGCGGCGAGGCACTGGAGGTCTGGATCGACCAGGACCTCTGTACCGGCGACGGCATCTGCGCGCAGTACGCGCCGGAGGTGTTCGAGCTGGACATCGACGGTCTGGCGTACGTGAAGACCCCTGATGACGAGCTTCTCCAGGACAAGGGCGCCACGACGCCGGTCCCACTGCCGCTGTTGACGGACGTGGTCGACTCCGCGCGGGAGTGTCCGGGCGACTGCATCCATGTGCGGAGGGTTTCGGACCGGGTCGAGATCTACGGGCCGGACGCCGAGTGAGCCGTCATTTACGCGCCGTGACGGCTGTCTGATTCCTCACAGCTCTCCGACGGCCTGATTCAGACGCTGTGGGCGCCGACCGGCGCCGAGCGGACGAACGCGTCGTCCTTCCACCGCCACTTGGCGCTCTCCTTCACGTCCGGGCAGCAACTGGGCACGTCGGCCGAGGAGTAGCCGAGGTAGTCGGCGAGGACCGCGCCGTCGTCGACCGACAGGGCGGTGACGGTACGACGGTCCTCGGGGTCGACGAGGGTGGCCACGACCCGCGGACTCGTCGCGTCGGCGGCCTGGGTGAGGACGTAGACGCCGTCGGGCGGGGTGCCCATCGGGGCGTCGCAGTGGACCACCGCGACGGTTTCCGGCCTGCCGTCGCCGTCCAGGTCCCCGGCGGCCTTCCTGATCACCAGGGCCTTCACCGGACCGCACTCGAGCGGGAAGTCGACGTCCGTGGTGGCCGGGGCGGCCGCGGTCACCGGCGCGGGCGGCGCGCCCGGACCGCTCACCTGGGCCGCGGTCGCCGGACCGGGCTGGAGCACCGAGGAGAGGGCCACGACGCCGGCCACGGCGGTGGCCGTCGCGACCCAGTGGATCGGCCGGGTGTGAGTGTGTGCCAGTTCCGGGACGGCGGATTGCTGCACGAGGAGCGTCTCCTGTGAGGGCTGTGCCGGTGGGGGTGGCCTGCATCGTGCCACACGTCACAGTGCGGGGGAACAGCGGGGTCCGGGATCCCGAACAGCGAGCCCGGAGCCCCGTGCCCAACAGGACGACGCCGTGGCCGAGTTCCCGTGAGGTGACGGGAACTCGGCCACGGCGTCGGTTCGTTCATGCGGCACGGAGCCGCTCGGAGCCGCGGCCGGCGGACCGGCTCTAGCGGGTTCCCCCGTCGGCGTTGGGACCGGTGTAGTCCTCGCCGTAGGCGCCCTTGGCGGGGCGGCGGCGGCGCATGGGCGGCTCGACGCCGTCGGCCAGGCGGCGGGCGGTGAGGAGGAAGCCGGTGTGGCCGATCATCCGGTGGTCCGGGCGGACGGCCAGGCCCTCGACGTGCCAGTTGCGGATCATCGTCTCCCAGGAGGTCGGCTCGTTGAAGGAGCCGATCTCGCGGATGGACTCGACGGTCCGCGCGAGCTGGGTGGTGGTCGCCACGTAGCAGCACAGGATGCCGCCGGGGACGAGCGCCTTGGAGACGACCTCCAGGCACTCCCAGGGGGCGAGCATGTCGAGGATGACGCGGTCCACGTCGGTGTCGCTCAGGTTGTCCTGGAGGTCGCCGACGGTGAGCTGCCAGGCGGGGTGCGGGCCACCGAAGTAGCGCTCCACGTTCTGCTGGGCGATCTCCGCGAAGTCCTCGCGGCGCTCGTAGCTGTGCAGCATGCCCTGGTCGCCGATGGCGCGCAACAGGAAGCTGCTGAGCGAGCCGGAGCCGACGCCCGCCTCCACGACGCGGGCGCCGGGGAAGATGTCGGCGAAGGCGAGGATCTGCCCCGCGTCCTTGGGGTAGACCACGGCGGCACCGCGGGGCATGGACAGGACGTAGTCGGGGAGCAGGGGGCGCAGCGCGAGGTAGGCGACGTTCCCGGTGGTGCGGACAACGCTGCCCTCGGGAGCACCGATCAGTTCGTCGTGCGGGAAGGAACCCTTGTGGGTGTGGAAATTCTTCCCGGCCTCGAGCGTGAACGTGTAGTGGCGGCCCTTGGGGTCGGTCAGCTGAACCTGGTCCCCGACCTTGAAGGGCCCGCGCCTGCGGGCGGCACCGGTCGGTTCGGACATGTGAACAGCCTACCGGGGTTTGTGCGGGGCACCGACCACCGGGGCCGACCGCTACGAGGGCCTGGCCATGGCCTTCACGAAGGCGCGCTCGACGTCGGCCGCGGAGAGGACGCCGTAGATCTCGCCGGTCTCCTCGACCACCAGGTACTCGGTGGCGGGGGTGGCGCGCAGGGCGTCCAGGAGGTCCTCGCCGGCGAGTTCGGCGGAGACGCGCATGCCGTCGGTGAGATCCTGGGCGAGGCCGCTGACCGCGACCCAGGGGCGGCGGTGCTCGGGTACGCCGACGATGGCGGCCTCGCGGACCAGGGAGACGGGTTCGCCGTGGGCGTCGACGACGACCAGCGCGCGGGCGCCCGCGTCGTTGGCGCGGCGCAGCGCCTCGGAGAGCGGGGTGTTCGTCTCGACCGGGACGGCGCGGCGGGTGAGGTTGCGGGCGCGCAGTTCGGGGAGGTGCTCGCGCAGGCGGGCCATGCGCAGGCTGTTGCCGGCGCCGGTCCAGATGATGGCGGCGAGGATGGCGGCGAGCAGGGCGTCCAGGACGGTGTCCATGCCGACGCCGTCCACGGCCTGGGAGCCGAGCGCCCCGGACTGGGTGAGCAGCGGAAGGCCGATCAGGACCGAGACGGCGAGGGCGCGGCCGACCCAGGCGGCGGCGATGGTGCCGGTCATGGGCTTGCCGGTGATCTTCCACACGACGGCGCGGAGCATACGGCCGCCGTCGAGCGGCAGTCCGGGCAGGAGGTTGAAGATCGCCACGATGAGGTTGGAGACCATCAGCCCGGCCAGCAGGACACCGGGGACGGTGCCGGGCTCGACGGTCTGCATGGCGAGGTAGAACAGACCGGCCAGGACCAGGGAGAGCAAGGGGCCGACGAAGGCCAGCACGAACTCCCGGCCGGGGGTCTCGGCCTCCTTCTCGATCTCGGAGACGCCGCCGAAGAACTGGAGCTGGATGCGGCGGACCGGCAGCTTGAAGCGGAGGGCGGCGAGGGTGTGCGCCAGCTCGTGGACGAGCACGGACGCGTAGAAGGCGACCGCGAAGAAGAGGGCGACGAGATAGCGGGCGGCGCCCAGCTCGGGCAGCACGCGGTCGAGCTGGCCGCCGAACACCCAGGTGATCAGGGCGGCGACCAGGAACCAGCTGGGGGCCACGTAGACGGGCACGCCGAAGGGGCGGCCCATCAGCAGGCCGCCGCGGGACTCCGGGGGACGCCGCGGGGGGCGGCGGCCCTTGGCCGGAGAGGGGGCGTCGCCGAGGGCGGGGGTGCCGTGGGCGCGGGGGCGGTCGGGGTGCGGGTCGGAGGTGTCCGGGTCCGGGCGGGCCGGCGCGTCCGGGGCGCTCACCGGCTCCGTCCCGGCCGCCTCGGTCCGCTGCCGCTCCGTGTCCTGTCGCCCTGTCTCGTTCGCCGTGTCCTTCGCCGTGTCCTTCGGGGGGTCGTCCTGCTTCCGCGCGGAGGTTGCGGAGACCTCGGGAGAGGTGTCCTCGGGAGCGGCCGGGGGCGCGGGTGTCACGTGGTGCTCGGCCGACTCTTCGCTGTCCGGCCGCGGCCGCCCGCTCCCGCCGCTTTCCACCACGGTGTCCCCTCGTTAGTCTGCGACTCCCGCTCCTGCCGGGCGGAAGGGTCTGGGACCGATGGTATGCGTCCGTCGGGACGCGTTCCGCCCCGCACCCCCTGGGTTTTCCCGGCTGTCGCCCCGGCCGCGGGCGGGGTGGGGTCGCTGTCGGTGGCGGGCCGTAAGGTCTGTGGGCATGGAGAGCAGCAGCGAGGGTGTCGCCGGGTCCGGCGACGAGGACGGCGTGGGGAGCCCGCCGGGGGCGGCGGTCGAGGAGACGGCCGTGGCGTCGGTGGAGGCCGCCGGCGAGAAGGCCGTCACCGCGACGGCGCCCGCCTCGCTGTCTCCCTCGCGCGCCGGCGACTTCATGCAGTGCCCGCTGCTGTACCGGTTCCGGGTGATCGACCGGCTGCCGGAGAAGCCGAGCGCGGCGGCCACCAGGGGAACGCTGGTGCACGCGGTGCTGGAGCGTCTCTTCGACGCGCCGGCCGCGGAGCGGACCGCGCCGCGGGCCAGGTCGCTGGTTCCCGGCCAGTGGGACCGGTTGCGCGAGTCCCGGCCCGAGGTCGTGGAGCTGTTCGCCGACGATCCCGAGGGCGAGCGGCTGGCCGGCTGGCTGTCCGAGGCCGAGCAGCTGGTCGAGCGGTGGTTCACGCTGGAGGACCCGACCCGGCTGGAGCCCGCCGAGCGGGAGCTGTTCGTGGAGACCGAGCTGGAGTCGGGGCTGAGACTGCGCGGGATCATCGACCGGGTCGACGTGGCCCCCACCGGTGAGGTGCGGATCGTCGACTACAAGACGGGCAAGGCGCCCCGGCCCGAGTACGCCGAGGGTGCGCTGTTCCAGATGAAGTTCTACGCGCTCGTGGTCTGGCGGCTGAAGAACGTGATCCCCCGGCGTCTCCAACTGGTCTACCTGGGCAGCGGTGACGTGCTGACGTACGACCCGGTCCTCGCCGATCTGGAGCGGGTCGAGCGCAAGCTGCTCGCGCTGTGGGAGGCGATCCGGCTGGCGACGGAGACGGGCGACTGGCGGCCTCGTCCCACGAAGCTGTGCGGCTGGTGCGACCACCAGGCGCACTGCCCGGAGTTCGGCGGCACTCCCCCGCCGTATCCGCTGCCGGTGCGACCGGCCGGGACGCCGTCGGCCGCGGGCGAGGGGACGGCCCCCGCGTAGGCGGCCGGTGAGGGCGGCCGAGTCCGGCGCGGTCGCGCAGGGCAGAATGGGGCCGGACTACCGAAGGAGACTTACGTGGCCATCCGCGTCCTACTGGTCGACGACCAGCCGCTGCTGCGTACCGGCTTCCGGATGATCCTGGAGGCGGAGCAGGACATCGCGGTGGTCGGTGAGGCCGGCGACGGCCTCCAGGCCCTCGACCAGGTGCGGGCCCTCCAGCCCGATGTGGTTCTGATGGACATCCGTATGCCCCGCATGGACGGGGTGGAGGCGACGCGGCAGATCACCGGGCCGGGCCGGGACGGACCGGCGAAGGTGCTGGTGCTGACGACCTTCGACCTCGACGAGTACGTGGTGGAGGCGTTGCGCGCGGGGGCGAGCGGGTTCCTGCTCAAGGATGCGCCCGCCAACGAGCTGGTGCAGGCGATCCGGGTGGTGGCCGCCGGCGAGGCGATGCTCGCGCCGAGCATCACCCGGCGGCTGCTCGACAAGTACGCCACGCATCTGCCGTCGGGCGACGAACCCGTGCCGGACACCCTGCACACGCTCACCGACCGTGAGGTCGAGGTGCTGAAACTGGTGGCGCGAGGCCTGTCGAACGCGGAGATCGCCGCCGACCTGTTCGTCAGCGAGACGACCGTGAAGACGCATGTCGGGCATGTGCTGACCAAGCTCGGCCTGCGCGACCGGGTCCAGGCCGCGGTGTACGCCTACGAGAGCGGTCTGGTGCGTCCCGGAGCGCAGTAGCCGGGCGTGGACCCACCCGGTACGGCGCGGAGGGCGCCCCTGCCCGGCCAGGGGCGCCCTCCGCGTTCGTGGGGACCGGCCCTCCACGTTCGTGCGGACTCTCAGCCCTCTCCAGCTCCCAGAAGCGGAAGGCGGTGGAGGCGTCGAGGCAGTTCTCCAGGCCGTGGACGTCCTCGTGGACGAGGGCGTACTGCTTGGCCTGCCAGACCGGGAGGACGGGTACCTCCTCGGCGACGATGTCCTGGAGGCGGCCGTAGTCGCGTACTGCCGGTGGTCGACGGTGGAGCCGGCACCTGAGGCGATCTTGCTGGGGAAGGTGGCGTCGGGGGCCTTCAGCTTGAAGACGACCGTCCTCTCGTCAGGCGTCTCGACCTTGTCGAGCATGGGGAACATGATCGCGGGGCCGGCGGGCATCGTCGATGTCCCGCACGCGGTCGAAGGAGAACTTGACGTCCTCGGAGGTGAGGGTGTCGCCGTTGCTGAACTTCAGGCCGTCCTCGAGCGAGCGTGCAGGTGTAGACCTTGCTCTGCGTGTCGCTGAAGCCGCAGTCTTTCGCGGCGTCCGTTTCGGGTTCCGTGCCACCCTTGGGGAAGCTCAGCAGCGACTGGAAGACGTCGTCGGACAACAACCAGGAGCCGGGGTCTTACCCGGACGCGGGGTCCGTGGCCAGGACGTCGTCGGACATCCCGATGACCACCGAGGAGCCGTCGCTCCCGGCGCCTGCCGTCTGCGAGCCGCAGCCGGTCGACAGGCCGGAGGCCGGTCCCGCCACGATGGGCAGGACCGGCCACTGGTTGCGCATGTTCACGTACGAGTGCCTCGTCGTCGTTCTCGCCCGGAGCCGTCGTACGCGGCCCCGGGACGCGGGGTCCGTCAGCCGCTGACGCCGCGGGACAGCTCCCAGAGCTGGAGGGTGGCGGCGGAGTTCAGCACGTAGGACGTGCCGGTGACGTTGTCACGGGAGGCGACGTACTGCTTGCCCTGCCACAGCGGCAGCACCGGGACGTCCTCGGCGACGATGTCCTGAATCTCCGTCAGCGTCTTGCCCGCGGACAGGCGGTCGGCCTCGCGGCGGGACTCCGGGATCAGCTTGTCGATGATCTCGCGGTTCTGGTACGGCGACTTGAGGAAGTTGTCCTTGTCGAGGAACGGCGCGATGAAGCTGTCGCCGTCGGCGAAGTCGGGGAACCAGCCCATGCCCCAGACGTCGTACTCACCCTTGCGCTCGGCCGGGACGAAGGCGTCCCACGTGGCGCCCTCGAGGGAGACGTCGAACAGGCCGCTGCCGTTGAGCTGCTTCTGGAGCAGCTCGAACTCCTTCTTCGTGGCCGGACCGTAGTGGTCGGTCGTGTAATGCAGCGTCAGCTTCACCGGGGTGGTGATGTCGGCCTTGGAGAGCAGGTTCTTGGCCTTGGCGACGTTGGCGTCGCCGTACTTGTTGAAGAACGAGTTGGAGTGGCCGGTGACCGAGGCCGGGACGAGCGAGTAGAGCGGCTCGGCCTGGGAGCCGTACACGTCCGTGACCAGCTCGCCGCGGTTGACGACCTGGGCCATCGCCTGACGGACCGCCTTGTCCTTCACCGACGGGGCGGCGGTGTTGAAGGCGAGGTAGCGGATCTCGAGGCCGGCCAGTTCGACGAGGTCGACGCCGTCGTCGGTGGAGCCCTCGGAGAGCTTCTGGATCTGCTCGGGCGACATGGTGCGGGTCATCACGTCGATGTCGCCCTTGTCGAGGGCGGTGCCCATCTCGTCGGCGTCCGCGTAGGAGACCATCTCGACCTTGTCGTTCTTCACCTCGAGGGCCCCCTTGTAGGCGGGGTTCTTGGTGAAGACGGCCTTCGTCATCTCGTCGCCGTCGGTCTTGGCCTCGAGGGTGTACGGGCCGGAGCCGTCGACCGCGAAGCCGTCGCGCAGTTTGCCCTTGTCGTAGTCGGCGGGGTTGACGATGCCGGCGACCGGCGTCGACAGCTTGAACGGGAAGGTGGCGTCGGCGGTGTTGAGGTGGAAGATGACTTCGTTGTCACCCTTCGCCTCGACCGTGTCGATCGTCGACAGCAGGGCGAAGACGCCGGAGTCGGCCTTGATCGCGCGTGCCCGGTCGATGGAGAACTTGACGTCCTCGGCGGTGATGGCGTCGCCGTTGGCGAACTTCAGGTCCTTGCGGAGCTTGCAGGCGTAACGCTCGTTGCCGGTGTCGGTGAAGCCACAGCTCTCGGCCGCCTCCGGGACGGGGTCGCCCTCCCCCTTGGGCTGGATCATCAGGGTCTGCACGGTCTGACGCAGGATGTTCCAGCTGCCGACGTCGTAGGCGTACGCCGGGTCGAGGGGCGCCGGGGCGTCCTTGGTGGCGGTGAACCGGTCGGTGGTGCCCACGACGATGGCGTCGCCGCTGCCGCTGCCGCTGTCGGACCCGCCACAGGCGGCGAGCACGGGCGCGAGCAGACCTGCCACGGCCGGCAGCACCAAAGTCTTGCGGTTCATGCTCGAGTTTCTCCAGAGCTGTCAGGTCCGTGTACCCGGCATGCAGGGGTGTCGCGGCCGATCACGGGGGTAAGGGCGATGTTCTCGCGACGAGATTAGTCCGCACCTGCACGAGGGTTCACAGCCACCGGAGTTGAAAGCCCATCACGCAGCGAAACCGGGCGTGGACGCACCGAAAACCCGACAGCGGAATGATTCGTGCAGCGTCCCATGAAACGGGACACAAGGGCACCTCCGCACGGCCCGAACGGGGGGGAACTACACACGGAACCGCGCCTGTCGAGCACCTTCGGCGTGGCGAAGGTCACAGGTTCGACGAGGGGGCGCGCAGAACGGAATTCGACCCCTGCGGCGGCGAGAATTCACCCTGCGCACCCGCGCCGAATTCGCCGGCTATCGGCGGTGCACGCTGGGTGAACGGCTATCGCATTCCGTCATCAGGCGGTCACGTCGATCTCCGCGGTGATCATTCGAGCGGCATGAGAGCACGCAGAAATGTCAGGTCGACCTGTTCCAGGGAGGACACGACGGTCCGCCGACGGGCCGGGGCGATGGGCGCCACGGAGGGCACGGCGACGACATGGCAGCCCGCCGCCTCGGCCGCGGCGACTCCGGTCGCGGTGTCCTCGACGACGGCGCATCTGGCCGGATCCACCCCCAGGCCGGCGGCGGCGAACAGATAGGGGTCGGGGTGCGGCTTGGTGCGCGACACCTCGTCGCCGGCCACCGTCAGCGCGAAGTGCTGGGGGCCCAGCGAGGTGAGGACGCGGTCGATGATGCGCCGGTGCGAGGCGGAGACGAGAGCCGTCGGGATCTCGTGCGCCGCGAGCTCCGCGAGCAGCCGGGCGGCTCCCGGCATGAGGGGCAAGTCGCGTCCGATGCGCTCCTCGAACCCCTCGTTGAGCAGGACGCTGAGTTCGTCGAAGGTGATGTCGGCGCCGGTCGCCTCGATCAGGAACCCGGCGCTGCGGCTCATGGGGCCGCCGACCACGACATGGCGCCAGGAGTCGTCGAGGGTGTGGCCGAGCCCGGCGAAGACCTCGGCCTCGACGTCCCACCAGAAGCCCTCGGTGTCCACCAGGGTTCCGTCCATGTCGAGGAGCACCGCCTCCAGGGCCGAGCCTTCGGCCGTCCGGGTTCCGAGCGCGGGGACCGTACTGGTCATCCACGTACCTCCTTGAGGGACGTGCAGGCCGGTTCCCGCGCGGGAACCGGCCTGCAATGGACCGACCAGTGTACGACTTGTCCGATCAATGTGCCGAACGGGACGCACCGCTGTGTGCGTGGGGCCTCACCGTGCGTTGAAGTACTTCGCCTCCGGATGGTGGATCACGATGGCGTCCGTGGACTGCTCGGGATGCAGCTGGAACTCCTCGGAGAGGTGGACGCCGATCCGCTCGGGCCGCAGCAGGTCGGCGATCTTGGCGCGGTCCTCCAGGTCGGGACAGGCGCCGTAGCCGAGGGAGAAGCGGGCGCCGCGGTACTTCAGGGCGAACATCTCCTCGATGTCGGCCGGGTCCTCACCGGCGTATCCCAGTTCCGAGCGCACGCGCGCGTGCCAGTACTCGGCGAGGGCCTCGGCCAGCTGGACGGACAGGCCGTGCAGTTCGAGGTAGTCACGGTAGGAGTTCGACTCGAAGAGCTTGGCGGTCTCCTCGCCGATGCGCGAGCCGACGGTGACGACCTGGAGGCCGACCACGTCGGTCTCCCCCGACTCCTCCGGGCGGAAGAAGTCCGCCAGGCACAGCCGGCGGCCGCGGCGCTGGCGGGGGAAGGTGAAGCGGGTCCGCTCGTTGCCCTGCTCGTCCAGGATGATCAGGTCGTCGTCCTTGGACACACAGGGGAAGTAGCCGTAGACGACGGCGGCTTCGAGCAGGTTCTCCGTCTGGAGCTTGTCCAGCAGCCCGCGCAGCCGCGGCCTGCCCTCGGTCTCGACGAGCTCCTCGTACGTCGGGCCGGCGCCGGTGCGCGCCTGCTTGAGGCCCCACTGGCCCTTGAAGAGAGCGCCCTCGTCCAGCCAGGAGGCGTACTCCTTGAGCTGGATGCCCTTGATGACGCGGCTGTCCCAGAACGGCGGCGTCGGTACGGGGTTGTCGGTGGCGACGTCGGAGCGCACGTGCCCTTCCTCGGGGCGCTCCTCGACCTCGACGGCGGCGGCGCTCGCGCGGACCCGGCGCTGCCTCAGCTCGGGCAGTGCCGCGCCGGGCACGCCCCGCTTGACGCCGATGAGCGCGTCCATCAGACGCAGGCCCTCGAAGGCGTCGCGGGCGTAGCGGACCTCTCCCTCGTAGACCTCGTGCAGGTCCTGCTCGACGTAGGCGCGGGTCAGGGCGGCGCCGCCGAGGATCACGGGGTAGTTCGCCGCCAGGCCGCGCTGGTTCAGCTCCTCCAGGTTCTCCTTCATGATCACCGTGGACTTGACCAGGAGCCCGGACATGCCGATGACGTCGGCGCGGTGCTCCTCGGCGGCCTCGAGGATCGCGGAGACCGGCTGCTTGATGCCGAGGTTGACGACGTTGTAGCCGTTGTTGGAGAGGATGATGTCGACGAGGTTCTTGCCGATGTCGTGGACGTCGCCGCGGACGGTGGCCAGCACGATGGTGCCCTTGCCCTCCTCGCCCTCGACCTTCTCCATGTGGGGTTCGAGGTAGGCGACCGCGGTCTTCATGACCTCGGCGGACTGGAGGACGAACGGCAGCTGCATCTGGCCGGAGCCGAACAGCTCGCCGACGACCTTCATGCCGTCCAGGAGGGTCTCGTTGACGATCTCCAGGGCGGGGCGGGCCGCGAGGGCCTCGTCGAGGTCCGCCTCCAGGCCGTTGCGCTCGCCGTCGATGATGCGGCGCTTGAGGCGCTCGTCCAGTGGCAGAGCGGCCAGTTCCTCGGCCCGGCCGGCCTTGAGGGACTTGGTGGTGGCGCCCTCGAACAGGGCCATGAGCTTCTGGAGGGGGTCGTAGCCCTCCCTGCGGCGGTCGTGGATGAGGTCGAGGGCGGTGTTGACCTCTTCCTCGGTGAAGCGGGCGATCGGCAGGATCTTCGACGCGTGCACGATCGCCGAGTCCAGGCCCGCCTTGACGCACTCGTCGAGGAAGACCGAGTTGAGCAGGACGCGGGCGGCCGGGTTGAGGCCGAAGGAGATGTTCGACAGACCCAGTGTGGTCTGGACGTCGGGGTGGCGGCGCTTCAGCTCGCGGATCGCCTCGATGGTGGCCACACCGTCCCCACGCGACTCCTCCTGACCGGTACAGATGGTGAAGGTCAGGGTGTCGATGAGGATGTCCTCCTCGCGGATGCCCCAGTTGCCGGTGAGGTCGTCGATGAGCCGTTCGGCGATCTCGACCTTCTTCTCCGGGGTACGGGCCTGGCCCTCCTCGTCGATGGTGAGGGCGATCAGCGCGGCGCCGTGCTCCTGGGCCAGCCGGGTGACCTTGGCGAAGCGGGACTCGGGGCCGTCGCCGTCCTCGTAGTTGACGGAGTTGATGACCGCGCGGCCGCCGAGCTTCTCCAGGCCGGCCCGGATGACCTCGACCTCGGTGGAGTCCAGGACGATCGGCAGGGTGGAGGCGGTGGCGAAGCGGCCGGCGAGTTCCTCCATGTCGGCCACGCCGTCACGGCCGACGTAGTCCACGCACAGGTCGAGCATGTGGGCGCCTTCGCGGATCTGCTCACGGGCGATCTCCACACAGTCGTCCCAGCGGCCCTCCAGCATGGCCTCGCGGAACTTCCTGGAGCCGTTGGCGTTGGTGCGCTCACCGATGGCCAGGTAGGCGGTGTCCTGGCGGAACGGCACGTTCTGGTAGAGCGAGGCGGCGCCCGGCTCGGGGCGCGGGTCGCGCTCGGCGGGGGCGAGGCCGCGGACGCGCTCGACGACCTGGCGCAGATGTTCGGGGGTGGTGCCGCAGCAGCCGCCGATCAGAGAGAGGCCGTAGTCGCGGACGAAGTTCTCCTGGGCGTCCGCCAGCTCGGGGGCCGTCAGCGGGTAGCTGGCGCCGTCCTTGCCGAGGACCGGCAGGCCCGCGTTCGGCATGCAGGCCAGCGGGATGCGGGCGTTGCGGGCCAGGTAACGCAGGTGCTCGCTCATCTCGGCGGGGCCGGTGGCGCAGTTCATGCCGATCACGTCGATGCCGAGCGGCTCCAGAGCCGTCAGGGCGGCGCCGATCTCCGAGCCGAGCAGCATGGTGCCGGTGGTCTCGACGGTGACGGAGACAATCAGGGGCACGTCCAGGCCGGCGTTGCGACGCGCGCGCTGGGCGCCGAGCACGGCGGCCTTGGTCTGGAGCAGGTCCTGGGTGGTCTCGACGATCAGGGCGTCGGCACCGCCGGCGATGAGGCCCTCGGCGTTCTCCTGGTAGGCGTCGCGCAGGGTCGTGTAGGCGACGTGCCCGAGGGTGGGGAGCCTGGTGCCGGGGCCGATCGAGCCGAGCACCCAGCGGGTCCGGCCGTCACGTGCCGCGAAGGAGTCCGCCGTCTCGCGGGCGATGCGGGCGCCCGCCTCGGACAGTTCGTGGACCCGCTCCGGGATGTCGTACTCGGCCATGGCGGCGAAGTTCGCGCCGAAGGTGTTCGTCTCGACGCAGTCCACTCCGGCGGCGAAGTACTCCTCGTGCACCGAGCGCACGATGTCGGGCCGGGTGACGTTGAGGATCTCGTTGCAGCCCTCGAGGTTCTCGAAGTCCTCGAGGGTGGGGTCCTGGGCCTGGAGCATCGTGCCCATCGCTCCGTCGGCCACCACCACTCGGGTGGCGAGGGCCTCGCGTAGCGCGGACACACGGGTCCGGCTGTCGGCGGAAGGGGTCGGCGGCACAGAGGCCATGTATGGGCTCCCTCGGGTGCGACGGCTGTCGGCTTCACGGCGCCCGCGGTCGCTCCCGGACCGTCCCTGGGGACCGGCCCTGGAGCGTCCCGTGGAGGGCGCTCGCCGCCAGACTAGCCGGGACCGGGGGCTTATGGTCAGGGCGTCCACGGGACGGACCGGGATGTCCCGTGTGTCACCTCCGTGGGACGAGTGACGTAACAGGAATCGACCGACCATTAGCGGGAGGTCGGCATGGACCGGTAGTGTTCGACAATGCCGAACGACGGCAGCACTGGCTGCGCGTGGACGGCCCAAGGGGACGGAGGCGGAACGGCGATGGCACGGAACATCCAGTCGCTCGAACGGGCGGCCGCGATGCTGCGACTGCTCGCGGGCGGCGAGCGGCGGCTGGGCCTGTCGGACATCGCCTCGGCCCTGGGCCTGGCCAAGGGCACCGCCCACGGCATTCTGCGCACCCTCCAGCAGGAGGGGTTCGTCGAACAGGACGACGCCTCCGGCCGCTACCAGCTGGGCGCGGAGCTGCTGCGTCTGGGCACCACCTATCTGGACGTGCACGAGCTGCGCGCGCGTGCCCTGGTGTGGACCGACGACCTGGCCCGCTCCAGCGGCGAGAGCGTCCACCTGGGCGTGCTGCACCAGCAGGGCGTGCTGATCGTGCACCACGTCTTCCGGCCCGACGACAGCCGGCAGGTCCTGGAGATCGGGGCCATGCAGCCACTGCACTCCACGGCCCTGGGCAAGGTGCTGTCGGCCTACGACCCGGTCGCGCACAGCGAGGCCATGGAGGCCGACCGGAAGCCCTTCACGGAACGCACGGTGTGCGAACTGGAGGACTTCGAGCATCTCCTCGACCTCACGCGCGCGCGGGGGTACGCGGCGGACGTCGAGGAGACCTGGGAGGGCGTCGCGTCGATCGCCGCGCCCATCCACGACCGGCGGCGCATGCCCGTGGGGGCCGTCGGCATCACCGGCGCGGTGGAGCGCGTGTGCCCGGACGGCGAGGTACGTCCCGAGCTGATCGCTGCCGTACGCGACTGCGCCCGCGCCGTCTCGCGGGACCTGGGCGCCGGGCGGTTCTGAGGCCCCCACGCAGGCAACCGGGACGTCGGCACGGCGTTCCGGGTCTCGTCGTACCGGGACAGCGGCATTCAGGGCGGGACGGCCACTCCCCCCGCGCGGAGAGCCGGTCGCCCGGACCGATCGGCGACAGCGATCAATAACGATCGTGCTTTCGATAACAGAACTCTTGACGCACCCATAACGCCAGAGCAAGACTCCCGTCCATCGGTCGGCATTGTCGAACACCTACCGGCAATACGCGCTAGAGTGTGACAACGCCAAGGGCCGGCATCGCTCTCACCCCGAGGGCAGCTCGAACTCCCGGAGGGACCCGGGGTTCGGTCCCCTGGACGAAGGACAAAGGAGTCGCGGGTGTCCAGCTCCGACATCTTCATCGGCGAGACCATCGGTACCGCCATACTCATCCTGCTCGGCGGCGGAGTCTGCGCCGCCGTCACGCTGAAGGCCTCCAAGGCCCGAAACGCCGGCTGGCTCGCCATCACCTTCGGGTGGGGCTTCGCCGTTCTCACGGCGGTCTACACCTCGGCGCCGCTGTCCGGTGCCCACCTGAACCCGGCCGTGACCCTCGCGCTCGCGATCAAGGACGGCGACTGGAAGAACGTCCCGGTGTACTGGGCCGGTCAGCTGGTCGGCGCCGCCATCGGCGCGACCCTGGTGTGGGTCGCCTACTACGGCCAGTTCCACGCGCACCTCACCGACAGGGAGATCGTCGGCGGCCCGGGCGCGCAGGCCACGACGGCCAAGGCCGTGGAGGCGCGGGAGAAGGGCGCCGGCCCGGTGCTCGGCGTCTTCTCCACCGGCCCGGAGATCCGCAACGCGGTGCAGAACCTCGCCACGGAGATCATCGGCACCGTCGTCCTGGTGCTCGCCGTCCTCACGCAGGGCCTGAACGACAAGGGCAACGGCCTCGGCACCCTGGGCGCGCTCGTCACCGCGCTGGTGGTCGTCTCGATCGGTCTGTCCCTCGGCGGTCCGACGGGCTACGCGATCAACCCGGCCCGTGACCTCGGTCCGCGCATCGTGCACGCGCTCCTGCCCCTGCCCAACAAGGGTGGCTCCGACTGGGGCTACGCCTGGATCCCGGTGGTCGGTCCGCTGATCGGCGGAGCGATCGCGGCAGGCATCTACAACGTCGCATTCGCTTAGGAACAGGCTCGGAACGATGAGCTTCACGTTGCACACCGAGCACGCGCCGTACGTACCGCCCCTCAACCACGGAATCCCCGGGAGCACACTGTGACCGACGCCCACACCGCCGGCCCGTTCATCGCCGCGATCGACCAGGGCACCACCTCCTCGCGCTGCATCGTCTTCGACCGCGACGGCCGGATCGTCTCCGTCGACCAGAAGGAGCACGAGCAGATCTTCCCGAAGCCGGGCTGGGTCGAGCACGACGCGACCGAGATCTGGACCAACGTCGAGGAGGTCGTCGCCTCCGCCATCGCGAAGGCCGGCATCACCCGCGACGACATCAAGGCCATCGGCATCACCAACCAGCGCGAGACCACCCTCCTGTGGGACAAGAACACCGGTGAGCCCGTCCACAACGCGATCGTCTGGCAGGACACCCGCACCGACGCGCTGTGCCGGGAGCTGGGCCGCAACGTCGGCCAGGACCGCTTCCGCCGCGAGACCGGCCTGCCGCTGGCCTCGTACTTCGCCGGGCCGAAGGCCCGCTGGCTGCTCGACAACGTCGAGGGCCTGCGCGAGCGCGCCGAGGCCGGGGACATCCTCTTCGGCACCATGGACAGCTGGGTCATCTGGAACCTGACCGGCGGCGTCAACGGCGGCCGGCACGTCACCGACGTCACCAACGCCTCGCGCACCATGCTGATGAACCTCCACACGCTGGAGTGGGACCCGAAGATCGCCGAGTCCATCGGCGTGCCGCTCGCGATGCTCCCCGAGATCCGCTCCTCCGCCGAGATCTACGGCGAGATCACCGGCGGCAAGCTGGGAGACCTGCTCGGCGGCATCCCGGTCGCCTCCGCGCTGGGCGACCAGCAGGCGGCCCTGTTCGGCCAGACCTGTTTCGCGGAGGGCGAGGCCAAGTCGACGTACGGCACCGGCACGTTCATGCTGATGAACACCGGTGACAAGATCATCAACTCGTACTCCGGCCTGCTGACCACCGTGGGTTACCGCATCGGTGAGAACAAGCCGGTCTACGCCCTGGAAGGCTCCATCGCCGTCACCGGTTCGCTGGTGCAGTGGATGCGCGACCAGATGGGCCTGATCTCCACCGCCGCCGAGATCGAGACCCTCGCGCTGTCGGTCGAGGACAACGGCGGCGCGTACTTCGTGCCGGCCTTCTCCGGACTGTTCGCCCCCTACTGGCGGCCGGACGCCCGCGGAGTGATCGCCGGCCTCACCCGGTACGTCACCAAGGCGCACCTCGCGCGCGCCGTCCTGGAGGCGACCGCCTGGCAGACCCGCGAGATCAGCGACGCCATGACCAAGGACTCCGGCGTCGAGCTGGCGGCCCTCAAGGTCGACGGCGGCATGACCTCCAACAACCTGCTGATGCAGACGCTCTCGGACTTCCTGGACGCGCCGGTCGTGCGTCCGATGGTCGCCGAGACGACCTGCCTCGGCGCCGCCTACGCCGCCGGCCTCGCCGTCGGCTTCTGGACGAGCACCGACGACCTGCGCGCCAACTGGCGACGGGCCGCCGAGTGGACCCCCCGCATGGACGCGGAGACCCGCGACCGTGAGTACAAGAGCTGGCTCAAGGCCGTCGAGCGGACCATGGGCTGGCTCGAGGACGAGGAGTAAGAACCGCAATGACCACTGAGTCCACCCTGAAGTCCGTGCCTGCCCTGGGTACGCGCCCGGCCTTCGGCTCGAACCCGAGCCGTGCCGAGACCCGGGAGCAGCTCGCCAAGGCGTCGTACGACCTCCTCGTGATCGGCGGCGGCATTCTGGGCATCTCCACCGCCTGGCATGCCGCGCAGTCCGGCCTCAGGGTGGCAGTGGTCGACGCCGGCGACTTCGCCGGCGCCACCTCCTCCGCCTCCTCCAAGCTGCTCCACGGCGGTCTGCGCTACTTGCAGACCGGCGCGGTGAAGCTGGTGGCGGAGAACCACTTCGAGCGCCGTGCGGTCTCCCGTCAGGTGGCCCCCCACCTGGCGAACCCGCTGACCTTCTACCTCCCCGTGTACAAGGGCGGGCCGCACGGCGCGGCGAAGCTCGGGGCCGGCGTCTTCGCCTACTCCGCCCTGTCGGCCTTCGGCGACGGCGTGGGCCACCTGCTGTCACCGGCCAAGGCCCAGCGGGACGTGCCCGAGCTGCGAACCGAGAACCTCAAGGCCGTGGCCGTGTACGGCGACGACCAGATGAACGACGCCCGGATGGCGCTGATGACGGTCCGGGCGGCCGTCGAGGCGGGCGCGGTGGTGCTCAACCACGCCGAGGTGACCGGACTGCGCTTCACGAAGGGCCGGGTGACCGGTGCCGAGCTGCGCGACCGTCTCTCCGGTGACGAGTTCGGCGTCAACGCCCGGCTCGTGCTCAACGCGACCGGACCGTGGGTGGACCACCTGCGCCGCATGGAGGACCCCGGCGCCGCCCCGTCGATCCGGCTGTCGAAGGGCGCGCACCTGGTCCTGAAGCGGACGTCCCCGTGGAAGGCGGCGCTGGCGACCCCGATCGACAAGTACCGGATCACCTTCGCCCTCCCCTGGGAGGACATGCTGCTGCTCGGCACCACCGACGAGGTCTACGAGGGCGACCCGGCGGATGTCGCGGTCACCGAGAAGGACACCGCCCAGATACTCGACGAGGCCGCGTTCTCCATCCGTGACCAGCAGCTCGACCGTGATCTGATCACGTACGCGTTCGCCGGGCTGCGGGTGCTGCCGGGCGGCCCCGGCGACACGGCGAAGGCCAAGCGGGAGACGGTGGTGACCGAGGGCAAGGGCGGGATGCTGTCGGTCGCGGGCGGCAAGTGGACGACCTTCCGGCACATCGGGCGGACGGTCATGCAGAAGCTGGAGGCGCTGCCGGGCCATCCGCTCGGCGACGACCTCGAGCCGATCTCCTCGCTGCCGAAGAAGCTGCCGCTGCCGGGTGTCGCCAACCCGCGCGCGGTCGCCCACCGGCTGCTGGTCGACCACCCGACGTCGGGTCCGCGGATGGCGGCCGACACCGCCCGGCACCTGGCCACGCACTACGGCTCGCTGGCCTTCGACATCGCCCGCCTGGCGAACGAGAACCCGGAGCTGGGCGAGCGCGTCCACCCCGACGCCCCGGAGATCTGGGCGCAGGTCGTGTACGCCCGCGACAACGAGTGGGCCCAGACGCAGGACGACGTGCTGCGCCGCCGCACGACCCTGACGATCCGCGGCCTGGCCACGGACGAGGTCCGCGCGAAGGTGCAGGACCTGCTCGACAAGAAGTAGCAGGCCACGACCGGAAGGGGACGGCTCCTCGACGAGGGGCCGTCCCCTTCGCGCGGGGGGCGCGCGCGACCGCGATTTCTCCTGCTGGAGCGGACCGCGCCGATCCGGGCCCGCGCGTCGGCTCCGGACGGACCGTCGAGTCGGCTGCACAGCACCGGGTCGCCGCCGCGCACGATCCCGCGGTGGAACTCCGGGTCGCCGGCGACGAGTTCCCCTGCCGGGGGTGCGGCGCCGTGCTCGTCCGACCGGGCGTCGAGCGTGTCCGGCTGGTGCCCGCTGATGCCCGGGGCCGCCGTCGCCGTGGCGCCCGACTCCAGGACGCGGCGCACCGCCAGGACTCCAGGACCGTGGCGTGGCGGTGGAGGTCGACGCGGAAGCTCTGTGTCTCCGGCGGCAGTTGGGGATCGAGGCCGGTCGCACACGTGTGGGCGTCGCCCCTCCCCCCGTCCGGGATCCGGATCGGCGGCGGGCACTCGCCGACTCGCGCGGGGAGTTGCGGGACGGGCCCGGCTCGGCAGCCGGTGCGCTCCCTGAGGAGCCGGTCGCCCGGGGCGCCGCGCGACCGGGGCGCGGAAGCGGTGAGAGGGCGGGCGCCGGTGTCCACCGCGAGCGGGGAAACAGCGGCCGGGGTCGAGCCGTTGAGCGGCTTCGGGCGAAGGGTGTCCGGGGGCGGTGAACGGGGCAGTGATCCGTTCACCGCCCCCTGCGAGGGGGCTGCGGACGCCCCCGCCGGACGCCGTAAGGTTGGGTGGTCAGGCGAGGGCACGTCGGAAGGAGGCGCTGGGTGATCGAGCTCGAGGGGGTTCCCGAGCTGATCGACCCGGTCATGGTGGCCGCGTTCGAGGGCTGGAACGATGCCGGCGACGCCGCCTCCACCGCGGTCGCGCATCTGGAGCGGGAGTGGAAGGGCGAGGTGTTCGCGGCGCTGGACGCCGAGGACTACTACGACTTCCAGGTGAACCGGCCCACGGTGTGGTTGGACGCAGGAGTGCGCAAGATCACGTGGCCGACGACAAGGTTGTCGGTGGTGCGTGTCGGCGGGGAGAAACCGCGCGACCTCGTGCTCGTCCGCGGCATCGAACCGTCCATGCGCTGGCGCTCGTTCTGCAACGAGCTGCTCGGCTTCGCGCACGAACTCGGCGTGGAGCTGGTCGTCATCCTGGGCGCCCTGCTGGGCGACACCCCGCACACCCGCCCGGTCCCGATCAGCGGGACCACGTCCGACGCCGACCTGGCCCAGCGCATGGACCTGGAGGAGACCAAGTACGAGGGCCCCACGGGCATCGTCGGAGTCCTCCAGGAGGCGTGCACGCACGCGGGTGTGCCGGCGGTCAGCCTCTGGGCGGCCGTACCGCACTACGTGTCGCAGCCGCCGAATCCGAAGGCGACGCTGGCCCTCCTCAACCGGCTGGAGGACCTGATCGACGTGCGCATCCCGCTCGGCGAGCTGCCCGAGGACGCCCGCGCCTGGCAGGTCGGCGTGGACCAGTTGGCCGCGGAGGACAGCGAGGTCGCCGAGTACGTCCAGACGCTGGAGGAGGCCCGCGACACCGCGGAGCTGCCGGAGGCCTCGGGCGAGGCGATCGCCCGGGAGTTCGAGCGCTATCTGCGGCGCCGGGACGGCGGCGGCCCGCCCGGCCCCGGCGAGCGGACCCGGCCCCCGAAGCCGCCGAAGCCGAGCGGGGAGAACGCCGACGAGGACGATTCGCCGGAGGACTGACTCGAAGTCTCGCGAAGGGGGCGGTGCGCCGAGCGCACCGCCCCCTTCCCGTCCGCTCGCGCCCCGTCCACCCCCGTCGCACAGCGGGGCCGCCCGAGCCGAACACAGGAGCGGGGCGCTTCCTCGCGAGGAGGAAGCGCCCCGCTCCTCGAGGCTCCCGCCGGCTACAGCGCCACGCCGAGCAGCGCGTCCACCGTCCGCGACACCACGCCGGGCGCCCCGATGTCCGTGCCGCCCCGCTCCTGCTGGAGCGCGGCCCAGCGGTCGACGGCGGCCAGCGCGGCCGGGGCGTCCAGGTCGTTCGTCAGGGCCGCGCGGATCTCCTCCACGAGGCCGTCGGCGGGCGGTCCGTCGGGCCGGGAGACGGCGGCGCGCCAGCGTCCGAGCCGGTCCAGGGCGTCCTGGAGCACCTGGTCGGTCCACTCCCAGTCGGCCCGGTAGTGGTGGGCGAGGAGGGTGAGCCGGATCGCCGCGGGGTCGACGCCGTCGCGGCGCAGCTGGGAGACGAAGACGAGGTTGCCCTTGGACTTGGACATCTTCTCGCCGTCCAGCGCGACCATGCCGGCGTGGACGTACGCCTTGGCCATGGGGAACTCGCCGGTGAGCACCTGGGCGTGCGAGGCGCCCATCTCGTGGTGCGGGAAGGCGAGGTCGGAGCCGCCGCCCTGCACGTCGAAGCCCATGCCCAGGTGGTCCAGGGCGATGGCGACGCACTCGATGTGCCAGCCCGGCCGGCCGAGGCCCAGTGAGCCGCCGTCCCAGCTGGGCTCGCCCTCGCGGGCCGCCATCCACAGCATCGGGTCGAGCGGGTTCTTCTTGCCCGGTCGGTCCGGGTCCCCGCCGCGCTCCGCGGACAGCAGCCGCATGGCGGCGGCGTCCAGGCCCGAGACCTTGCCGAAGTCCGGGTCGGACTCGACGGAGAAGTAGATGTCCCCCTCGATGTCGTAGGCGGCGCCGAGGTCCCGCAGTCGCTCGACGAGCGGGACGATGCCTGGTATGGCCTCGACGGCGCCTATGTAGTGCCGCGGCGGCAGCATCCGCAGGGCCGTCATGTCCTCGCGGAAGAGGGCCGTCTCCTTCTCGGCGAGGGCGACCCAGTCGAGGCCGTCCCGCTGGGCGCGCTCCAGGAGCGGATCGTCGACGTCGGTGACGTTCTGGACGTAGTGAACCTGCCGCTTGGTGTCGAGCCACACGCGCTGGACCAGGTCGAACGCGTTGTAGGTCGCCGCGTGACCTATGTGGGTCGCGTCGTAGGGCGTGATGCCGCAGACGTAGATACGGGCGACGGGACCGGGGTCGAGGGTGACGAGGCCGCCGGTCGCGGTGTCGTGGATCCTCAGGTCGCGGCCATGACCAGGCAGGGCGGGGACCTCGGAAGCGGGCCAGGCATGCATGTCATGAGCCTAACCGGAGGGATCTCCCGGATACGAACCGGAGCGGGCGGGATGACCGGGAAGACACCGTTGCGCGGCTCCGGCCGACGTGCCGGGAACCGCCCGGACGGGACGTGAGCGGCCCGAGGGGGACCTGACTAGACCGGCGGCCAGGGAATGGCCGGCCAGTCGCCGCCGGGCTCCGGGTGTCTGCCGGACTCCAGCAGTGCGCCGACCCGCGCGCGGGTGGCGTCGATCTCGGCCGGGGTGATGAGCGCGGCCAGGGTGGCGGCGAGCGTCCCGCCCGGCGCCAGGGCGCCCCGGAGCCCCTGGAGCACCTCGACGGCCTCCCCGGTCAGCGGCTCCCCCGCCCAGCCCCACAGGAGGGTGCGCAGTTTGTCCTCGGCGTTGAAGGTGACGCCGTGGTCGATGCCGTAGAGCCGCCCGTCGGCGGTGGGCAGCAGGTGGCCACCCTTGCGGTCGGCGTTGTTGATGACGGCGTCGAGGACGGCGAGGCGGCGCAGCCGCTCGTCGTCGGCGTGCACCAGCAGCGCGGACCGCCCCTCGCCGACCTCGGCGAAACCGATCGCCTTCCAGCCCGGCTCCGGCTCCTCGGCGTCGACCAGGGCCAGCAGCTCGGCCTCCGGCGACACCTCGATCCACAGCTGGCACATGCCCTCGCCGTACGGCCCGTCGCGCAACACCGTGGGCGGGACGAGCCCCCAGCCGGTCGCCTCGGACACCGCGTACGCGGCGACCTCCCGCTGGGCGAGGGTGCCGTCGGGGAAGTCCCACAGGGGCCTCTCCCCGGCGACCGGTTTGTAGACACAGGCGGCCTCGCGGCCCTCGTGCGCGACGGTGCAGTACAGGGCCGCGTTGGAGGCCTCGCGGATGCCGCCGCGCACGGTCAGCTCGCCCTGCGCGAGGAGGTCGGCGTCGGCCTTGTCGGTGGTCGTCACGCCCCGCGGCGGTATCCGTTCTGGCGCGGACATACGTGTCCTTCCGGGTCGAGCGGCAGACTGCACAGCGGGCACGGCGGCCGGCCGGCGTTGACGACGTCGAGGGCGCGCTTGGCGAAGGCTCTGGCCTGCGCGCCGGTGAGCCGGACCCGCAGCATCGGGGGCCCGTTCTCCTCGTCCTGGAGCAGCCGTTCCTCGGCCTCGGCGAGGTCCTCGTCGGTCTCGGCGTCGAGTTCCACGAGGGCCTGCGCCTCGACGATCATGCGTTGTTCCTCGCCGTCCCAGGCGAGGGCCATCGTGCCGACCCGGAACTCCTCCTCGACGGGGGCCTCGAGGGGGGCGGAGTCGGCGATCTCGGTGGGCGCGACGGCGGGCACCGCGGCGCTTCCGCCGCTACGGCGTACCACCTCGTCCAGCAGTTCGTCCATGCGTTCGGCGAGCGCGGCGACCTGGGTCTTCTCCAGAGCCACACTGGTCACGCGGGAGCCGGCCGTGGCCTGGAGGAAGAAGGTACGGCGCCCGGGCAGTCCGACCGTACCGGCCACGAAGCGGTCCGGGGGGTCGTAGAGGAACACCTGACGGGACACGTCCTGTCTCCATGGGAATCGTGGGTACGGAACGTCCATGCCTGAACGCGCGTATGCGGACCGCTTCACCCTACTGCGGCCGACGATCACGGTGCGCCCGCATCGCCCCCGACCGTGGCGTCCTGCTGCGGAGGCTCCTCGCGCGGCAGGAGAGAGGCGAAGTCCCCGGTGTCGCCGAGGCGCACGAGGAAGGGCCGAAGGCGGGTGTAGCGGATCACCGTGACGGAGCAGGGTTCGACGGAGATGCGCTGGAAGAGGTCGAGATGCAGTCCCAGCGCGTCCGCCACGAGCGACTTGATGATGTCGCCGTGCGAGCACATGAGGTAGACGGCGTCGGGGCCGTGGTCGCGCTCCACGCGCGCGTTCCACTCGCGGACCGCCTCGGCGGCGCGGGTCTGCATGGCCCGCATGGACTCGCCGCCGGGGAAGGCGGCCGCCGAGGGATGCGCCTGGACGATCTCCATCAACGGATCGTCGTTCAGCTCGGCGAGCTTGCGTCCGGACCAGTCGCCGTAGTGGGCCTCCCCGATCCGCTCGTCGGAGTGGACGGACAGGTCCGGGCGGGCCTCCATGAGGGGCCGGATCGTCTCCTGACAGCGTTGCAGCGGGCTCGCGACGACCTCGGCGATCGGCAGTCCACGGAGCCTCCCCGGCAGCGCGGCGGCCTGCTCGGCGCCGCGCTCGTCGAGGGCGACGCCGGGCGTCCAGCCGGCGAGCACTCCGGAGGTGTTGGCGGTGGACCGACCGTGCCGGACCAGGATCAGCGTGGGCATGCCGCCCAGGGTAGGGGTACTCCTGGCCGCACGGGGCACGGGGCACGGGAACGGTGGAAGGGAGAATGGGCTTCGTGATCGTCGACTGTGCCATCTATCGCGACGGGCGCCGGAGGGAGGGGCCGGAGGACTTCTCGGACGCGCTGGACGACGCGCGTGCCGCGGGCGGCTTCGTCTGGATCGGGCTGCACGAGCCCTCGGAGGAGGAGTTCGCCCATGTCACGCAGGAGTTCGCGCTGCACCCTCTGGCGGTGGAGGACGCCCTCAAGGCCCATCAGCGGCCCAAGCTGGAGGTGTACGACGACTCGCTGTTCCTGGTGCTGAAACCGGTGGTGTACGAACCGGAGAGCGACACGGTGTCCTCCGGCGAGGTCATGGTCTTCCTCGGCGACTCCTTCGTGCTGACCGTCCGGCACGGCGAGGGCGCGCCCCTCAAGGCGGTCCGGCAGCGGCTCGAGCGCGAGCCGGAGATGCTGGCGAAGGGACCCACCGCGGTGGTCTACGCGATCGCCGACGCCACCGTCGACCACTACCTGGACGTGGCGACCGAGTTGCAGACCGACCTGGAGGAGCTGGAGGCGGAGGTGTTCTCGCCGGACGGCGGCGGCTCACGGAACACGGCGTCCCGGATCTACACCTTCAAGCGGCAGGTCCTGGAGTTCCGCCGGGCGACCGTCCCGCTGACGCCCCCGGTGTCCTGGCTGGCCGGCACCGGCGGCCACGGGGCGGCCCTGCCGTTCGTCAACGACAAGGCGCGGCCGTTCTTCCGCGACGTCGGCGACCATCTCGCGCGCGTGAACGAGTCCGTGGAAGGTCTGGACCGGCTCGTGTCGGACATCCTCTCGGCGCACCTGGCGCAGATGAGCGTCCGGCAGAACGACGACATGCGGAAGATCTCCGCGTGGGCGGCCATGGCGGCGATCCCCACGATGATCGCGGGGATCTACGGCATGAACTTCGAGCACATGCCGGAGCTGCGCTGGACGTGGTCGTATCCCGCGGTGATCGCGCTCATGGCCGCCCTGGAGGTGGTCCTGTACCGGATGTTCAAGCAGCGGGGCTGGTTGTAGCGGCGCCACCCGCACGCATGCGTGCGACTCGGGGTCCACGCCCGTGCGGCGGACTCGGGTCCACCCCCATGCGGCGGACTCGGGATCCATTGGCGGTGCGGCTGACGGGGGTCCACGCCCGCGTGCCGCGGGCCGAGGCTCCGCGCGCGTGGGTGCCGCGCCGCCACGGCCCGAGGGACCCCGGCGGCGGTCGAGGCTCCGTGCCCAGGCGGCGGCGACCGGTTCGCATGGGCCCTCGGCGCGCGGGAAGGCCGCTCAGACGAACTCGGGAGCCGGTGTGGCCGGGCCGCCCAGGGCGTCGCGGCGCTCGGGCATCCTCAGGGTGACCATGCGGCGCCAGCCCGCGAGCCGCTCCCACGCGTACAAGGCGTGGATGCCGCCGGCGAGAAGGGCCGCCTTGGGCCGGGACCAGCCGAGGATACGGCCCATACGGGACATCACGGCGAGGCTGACGTCGCGGTAGACGCGGATCTCCGCGAGCGCGGCCTCGCGCAGTGTCCGCTGGATGGCGCGGCCGTGCCCCGCGCGCGCGAAGCGCAGCAACTCCTCGTGGCAGTAGGCGAGGTGGTTGTCCTCGTCGTGGGAGATCATCCGCACCGCGCGGCCCAGGTCGGGGTGGTCGGTGAAGTGCCTGCGCAGCAGCTTCATCTGCTCGGAGGCGCGCTGCTCGGTGACCCGGCTGTGGGCGAGGTAGGTGACGACGTCCTGCACGGTCAGCGGCCTGTCGGCCTTGAGCTTGTCGTGCGCCAGGCCGATCCCGCCCCGCTCCAGGAGCATCGTGTAGTCGGTGTCGGGCGGAACCGGGACGGGCTGGAGGCCACGCTTCTTCAACAGGGCGTTGAAGATCCGCCCGTGCTTGTCCTCGTCCGCGCCGTGCCGTGTGATCTTGGGGGCGAGATCGCGCTGGTCGGGCGGGACGAGCGCGGCGATCCGGGCGTTCTCCCAGCCGCCCTGCGACTCCCCGCTCGCGGCGATGGAACAGAACAGCCGGAAGGACTCGTCGTTGTCCAGGATCTCCTGGAACAGACTCTTGGCCGAAAGCATCGTGAGACACCTCTCCGCAGCGCGGGGAATTCCGCGGGTTCCGCGAAGAACGAGTCAAGTGCGCGACGGGAGGCACTGCAACAGGTGCGTCGGACGACTCCGCCGAACGGATGACCCGAGAAGCTCGCGGCGAAGGCGTAACCGCGCGCCCGCCGACGCGTTGTTCCCGGTGACGGCCGTGGCGGGGAAGACCCCCGAGCCCCCACCACGGCCGCTGAAAAGCTCCCTCCCCGCTACCAGAGGCCCTACGCGAGTCCGGCCAGCTCCAGCGCTTCCGCGCCCGCCCGCAGCGAGGCGAGCCGCTCGTCGAGGGTGAAGCCCGCGGGTGCGAGGGTGAGGGTGGTGACACCGGCCGCCGCGTAGGCCTTCATCCGGTCGGCGATCCGCTCCCTGGAACCCAGCAGCGTGGTCCGGTCGATCAGCTCGTGCGGTACGGCGGCCGCGGCGCCCTGCTTGTCGCCGGAGAGGTACTTGTCCTGGATCTCGTCGGCGGCCTGCTCGTAACCCATGCGCCGCGCGAGCTGGTTGTAGAAGTTCTGCTTGCGGCTGCCCATCCCGCCGACGTACAGCGCGGTGTAGGGGCGGAAGGTGTCCGCGAGCTGCTCGACGTCCTTGTCGGCGCCGACGGCCAGCGGCAGCGTCGGGCAGACGTCGAAGCCGTCCAGCGACTTGCCGGCCTTCTCGCGTCCCGAGCGCAGGTGCTTGATCGCGGTGTCCTCGATGTGGTCGGCGGACGGGAAGATCAGCAGGGCGCCGTCGGCGATCTCGCCGGTCTGTTCCAGGTTCTTCGGGCCGATGGCGGCGATGTAGAGCGGGATGTGCTCGCGTTCCGGGTGCACGGTCAGCTTGATCGGCTTGCCCGGACCGCCCGGCAGCGGCAGCGTCCAGTGCTCGCCCTCGTACGACAGCCGCTCGCGCGTCATCGCCTTGCGGACGATCTCGACGTACTCGCGCGTGCGGGACAGCGGCTTGTCGAACTTGACGCCGTACCAGCCCTCGGAGACCTGCGGGCCGGAGACACCGAGGCCGAGGCGGAAGCGGCCGCCCGACAGCGAGTCGAGGGTGGCTGCGGTCATCGCGGTCATCGCCGGCTGGCGGGCCGGGATCTGGAAGATGGCCGAGCCGACGTCGATCCGCTCGGTCTGGGCGGCGACCCAGGTGAGCACGGTGGCGGCGTCCGAGCCGTAGGCCTCCGCGGCCCAGCAGACGGCGTACCCGAGCCGGTCGGCCTCCTGTGCCACGGCCAGGTTGTCCCCGTCCATTCCGGCACCCCAGTAGCCGAGGTTGATCCCGAGCTGCATGGCCGATTCCCCTTACTGATCAGTAACGACGCTGTTCCGGAGACAGTAGCGCGGGGGTGGCCCCCGGGGGAGGGCGCTGTGGCGAGGGTCGCGTCGGCCCGCGGGGCCCCCGGCCTGCCGCGGGCCGGTCGCGACCGGCCCGGAACTCGGTTGTCCACAGGCAACCCACGGCCCAGTTCCGGCCAGTAATCTCGGCGTCCATGGAGCAGAGGCATCTCGGCCGCACCGGCCTGCGCGTGTCCCGCATCGGGCTCGGCACCCTGACCTGGGGCCGCGACACCGACGAGCACGACGCCGCGGACCTCTTGAAGACGTTCTGGGAGGCGGGCGGCACCCTCGTCGACACGGCGGACGTGTACGGCGACGGAGAGGCCGAGTATCTGCTGGGGCGGCTCATGGAAGGCCTGGTGCCGCGCCGGGACCTGATCATCTCCACGAAGGCCGGCGGCGTGCCCGACCCGGACCGGCGCTTCGACTGCTCCCGCGGCCATCTCCTCGCGGCCCTGGACGCCTCGCTCGGCCGGCTCGGGACGGACCACGTCGACGTGTGGCACGTGCACGCCTTCGACCCGGACACCCCGCTGGAGGAGACTCTCCAGGCCCTCGACATCGCGGTCGCCAGCGGCCGCGCCCGGTATGTGGGAATCGCCGGGTTCTCCGGCTGGCAGCTCGCCAAGGCCGCCACCTGGCAGCTCGCGGCGCCGGGCACACGCACCCGGCTGGCCAGCACGCAGATGGAGTACTCCCTGCTCCAGCGCGGAGTGGAGCGCGAGGTGCTGCCGGCCGCGCTCGACCTGGGCATCGGCCTGCTGCCGGCCTCCCCGCTCGGCCGGGGCGTCCTCACCGGCAAGTACCGGAGCGACGCCCTGCCGCCGGACTCCCGCGCCGCCTCGGACCACCTCGCGCCGTTCGTCGAGCCCTACCTCGACGACACCGCGAGCCGCATCGTGGACGCCGTCGCGACCGCGGCGGACGGGCTCGCGGTGACCCCGCTCCAGGTCGCCCTGGCCTGGGTCCGCGACCGGCCCGGAGTGGCCGCCCCGATCATCGGCGCGCGCAACGCGCAGCAGCTCACGGCGGCATTGTCAGTGGAGGCCCTTAGTCTTCCTGACGAGATCTGCCGGGCGCTCGACGACGTGTCGGCGCCCGTGCACCGTTATCCCGATCCCGACTGGAGCACGCTGTGAGCACGGAGCCGGAGCCCCCCAGCACCATGGAGAACACCGGGCCGGGCACCCCGGACGAGGCCCCGCCCGCCGAGGACTCACCGGAGAACGGCTCCGTGCCGGCCGCGGCCGACGCGACGACGGCCCGGTCCGCGGCCGGTGAGTCCGCGCCGGCCGACGCGGCCGTGCCGGAGTCCACGGCCGACGAGACCGCCCGCAAGCTCTCCGAGGCCGAGGCGGAACTCGCCGCTCAGAAGCTGGAGCGTGAGCGGATCGAGCGGCGCAAGGCCGAGAAGCAGGGTCCCATCCCCGCCGGGACCAAGCTCAGCGGCAGGGCCGCCGACCTCCTCGCGGCCGTACGGGCCGTGGAGAGCGGGGAGAAGCCCACCGCCACCGTGTTCGCCGATCCGGAGCCCGCCCCACGCCGCGCCGCGCCGGAGCCCGTGCGGCGCCCACAGCCGGTCGCCGCGGAGCCCCTCGCCACGGCACCGACACCGGACACCGTCGAGGCCGTACGCCGTGTGCTGGCCGGTGGCGGTGCTCCCGAGACGCTGGCGCCGCAGGTCGCCACGGCTCTCGGCGAGGTCGCCGCGGAGGCCCTGGGCGAGGACCCCTGGCAGTTGCTGCGCGTCCCCGGCGTACGGCCCGAGCAGGCCGACGGTTTCGCGCGGGCGCTGCTCGGCGCGGAGTGCGCCCCGGACGACGAGCGGCGGGGCCGGGCGGTCACGGTATGGCTGCTGGAGCAGGCCGCCCTGGCCGGGCACACCGCCCTGGAACTGCCGGCGTTGACGGCCGCGCTCGCCCAGCGGGGCGTACCGGACGCGGACGAGGCCGTGCAGAGCACCCTCGCCGAGGGCGAGGCCCTCGCCTTCCAGGACGCCCTGGACGAACCCGGAACCCCCGCGGCCGCGGCCGCCACGACCGAGACGTCCGAGGAGGAGGACGACGGGGAGGAGAGCGGCCCGGTCCGGGTCCTCGTCGGCCTGGAGCGGTACGCGCTCGCGGAGGAGAGCCTCGCCGACGGTCTGGCCCGCGTGGCCAATTCCCTGGCCAAGGAGACCTCGGCGCGGTGGGAGTCCGCCGCCGCCTCGGCGTCCGGCAGCACCGCCGAGCTGATCCGCGCGGTCGCCGGGCACGGTCTGGTCCTGCACACCGGTGGCGAGGCCGCCCGCGCCGAACCGGCCGCCCTGCTCGCCGCCGCCCGGTCCCTGGGCCTGCGCGCGGTCGCCGCCTGCCACACACCCGACGGGCGGCACCGGCTCGCGGCACACCTGGCTACGGCGGACGCGGGGGACGGATCCGTCGTCACCCTCCCCGGTCTGCTGGCCGGCGCCGAGGGCCCCGGCCGGGACGCCGAGGGCGCCTTCGCCCTCGACCTGCTGGTCCTGCTGGACGCGCCGCAGCTGGACGTGGAGACCGCCGCGATGGTCGTGGAGTCGCTCCCGGACGGCGCCCGGCTGGTGCTCAGCGGCGACCCGGCGCTGCTCTGGTCGGCCGGGCCCGGCCGGGTCTTCGCCGACCTGCTCGCCGCCCGCGTGTGCCCCCAGGTCGCCTCTCGCACGCCCGATCCGGGGCCGCTCGGCGAGCTGGTTTCCGGGGTCGGCATCGGTGAGCTGAACCAGGTCGACGCGCCCGGCAAGGAGATCGTGATCGTGCCCGTGCGGGACGCCGGGGAGGCGGTGCACCGGACGGTGCAGCTCGTCGCGGACTCCGTGCCGCGGGCCTTCGGCATCGCCGCCGAGCAGACGGTGGTCGTCACCCCGGGCCACGGCGGCGCCGCCGGCACCCGCGCGCTGAACGCCGCGTTGAAGGAGCGCCTCAACCCCGGCCCCGGCCGCTTCGGCGGCTTCGACCCCGGTGACCGGATCGCCTACTCCCCCGCCCCGGGCCGTACGGTGCCGGGCCGGGTGGTGACGGCCGACGCGGAGGGGCTGCACCTTTCCTGCGCGGGTGCCGCCGTGGTCGTACCGAGGGAGCGGGTGGAGCAGTCCGTCCGGCACGGGTGGGCGCTGACGGCGCACCAGGCGGCGGGGAGCCGGTGGCCTGCGGCGGTCGTGGTGCTGCCCGGGGACGCCGCGCAGGTCCTCTCCCGACCCTGGGTCTACACGGCCTTCAGCCGGGCGGAGCGCCACCTGTCCGTGGTCCACGGGGTCGAGCAGGCGCTGCCCCGAGCGGTCGCCGAGGTCCTGGCGAAGCCCCGCACGACCCGGTTGCCGGCCCTGCTGCGCACGCAGGTGCCGACGGCGGGCTGACGTCCGGGGACAGGCGAACGGCGGCGGGGCTCGGCGGGGGGATCGTTTCCCCGCCGAGCCCCGCCTCTCACCGCCTACCGCCTGCCGCCGTCCACCGGCCTGTCCGGGGCGTCCAACGGCTCCAGGTCTTCCTCCTCGTCCTCCTCGTCATCCGTCAGTCCGCCCTCGATGTCGTCGTCGAAGACCGAGCTGACGTCGAAGCGGCACACCACCTGCTGCGGGTCCGGCAGCTCGAAGGGCGTCTCCAGCCACTCGCCCGGCTCGGCGGGCTCGTCGGCCGCCAGTACCCACAGGGTGGAGTCGCCCTCCTCCAGGCCGAACTCCTTGTGCCGGGAGGCGATCTCGTCGGGCTCGAACTCGCCGAAGAGCAGGCCCAGCGCGCCGTGAACGGTCCCGGAGGCCTCCGCGTCCACGACGTCCTCGAACTCCGCCGCCTCGACCCGCTGGGCCTGCGCCAGCAGCCGCTGCGGTTCCACCACGGCGTAGTCGCGGCGGATCAGCACGCTCAGGGCATTGGGCTCCTCGGGGCCCGCGTAGGGCGGCAGCGAGTCCTCCGCGCCAGGGATCTCGAAAGGGGTGACCTCGTCATAGCGGTCGTAGAGCAGCTCGTCGTACGCCTCCGCGGCCGCGGCCAGCTCGTTGAACGCCTCGTAGACGGCCGGGTCGTCCTCACCCGTCCTGCGTTCGACCGCAGCCAGGTGGCGGTCGAGCGCGGTCTTGACCGCCTCGGCGGCGGCGCGTACCTCGGCAGCGGTGGGCTGCGCAGCATCAGACATAGTGCAGACGCTATCCGTACCGGGCCCCAGCCCGCACAATAGATGCGATGCCGGAATACGAATTTGTCGACGTGTACGTACCGCGCGGTGTCTCCCGTAAGGACGCGACACGTCTGCTGACCGACCATGCGGAGTACGGACACTGGGAGTTGGACCGTCTGAGCCTGCTGCGGGACGGCAGCCGACGAGTGCGGCTGCGTCGGCGGATCATCCGTCAGGTACGCGCCACGTGGTGAGCTGAACATGACGGAAACGGAGCGGGCCCCGCCGAGGCGGGGCCCGCTCCGTTGTGCGATGCCAGAGGGCTCTCACACCGAGGCACGTGCCTTGCGGTAGAGGACCGCGCCCGCGAGCAGCGCTCCCGCGCCGACCGGGAGGGCGAGGCTCAGCGGCAGGTCGCTGCCGGTCTGCGCGAGCTGCGGGGAGTGGACGGCGGAGGCGCCGGCCGGGGTCATGTGACCCGGCTTGGAGGGGCCCCCGACCTCGGAGTGGCTGGACTTTCCGGGGCCGGCCGGCTTGCCGGGGCCCTCGCCGCCCGGCGCGCCGGGCGTCTCCTCCTGGCCGCCGGGAGGAGTGCCGTACTCGCGGCCGGGGCCGCTGACGTTGGCGCAGTCGTTGCCCGTGGCCGGGTTGAGGATCCCGACGATGTCGACGCTGTTGCCGCAGACGTTGACCGGCACGTGCACCGGCACCTGGATGTTGTTGCCGGAGCCGAGGCCGGGCGAACCGGCGGTGTGGCCGACCGCCTGCGCACCCCCGGAGCCGCCCTGCGAGCCGGAGCCGCCCTGCGAGTGGGAGCCGCCGCGGCTGCCGCCGTACCCGGTGTCGCTGTCGCCGCCGCTGGGGCCCGTGCTGCGGTTGGCACAGGAGTTGCCCATGGCCGGATTGAGGACGCCGACGACGTCGACGGTGTTGCCGCAGACGTTGACCGGCACGTGCACCGGCACCTGGATGTTGTTGCCGGACAGAACGCCGGGCGAGTTGGAGGCGAAGCCGGTCGCACCGGAGTCGGCGTGGGCGTACCCTCCGGCGGCCGCCATCACGCCCGTCGCCGCCGCCATGGTCATGAGGCCTTTACGGGTGACCTGTCGCATTCCTGAATCCCTGCTTTCGATCTCGTCCCGAATTGCTCGCATCCTTCCAGCAGCGCGAGGCCTCCGGGTCCCATTACTTCTTCGGCTTTCCTTTCTCACTCCCTCGACTTTCGTGCGAAGGGACATGAGAAAAGACCCGACGGCCCCGGAGCGCATGGCGTGCACTCCGGGGCCGACGGTGGACGACCCCTCAGCGGGTCGACGTCACTTGTTGACGCAGGCGTTGCCGAAGGCGGGGTTCAGCAGCCCGATCACCGAGATCGTGTTGCCGCAGACGTTCACCGGGACGTGGACCGGCACCTGGATCACGTTGCCGGAAACGACGCCCGGGGACTGCACGGCGGCACCCTGGGCACCCGAATCGGCGACGGCCATGCCCGCACCCGCGAGAACCAGACCACCGGTGGCAGCCGCCGCAGCGACGATCTTCTTGATCATTATTCCTCCTTGTTGGCAATGCGATCCCAAGCAACGGATCGCACCAGCAGTAACGAGGAGGGAGTAATGGGGCTACGTGCTTATCGTCGCATTCACCCATCTCAGTGATGCCCGCACAGGATGGCGAATACGGGCCCTACCGATCAGGAAGCGTCGATGAAGCGGTCGAGCACGCGGACGCCGAACTGGAGGCCGTCCACGGGCACCCGCTCGTCGACGCCGTGGAACATGCCGGCGAAGTCCAGCTCCGGCGGCAGCTTCAGCGGGGCGAAGCCGAAGCCGCGGATGCCGAGGTCGTCGAAGGACTTGGCGTCGGTACCCCCGGAGAGCATGTACGGGATCGCCTTGGCGGTGGGGTCCTCGGCGAGCAGCGCGGACTGCATGGCCTCCACCAGCGGCCCGTCGAAGGAGGTCTCCAGCGCCTTGTCGGAGTGCACGTCCTCGCGGCGCACCTTCGGGCCGAGGATCCGGTCCAGGTCGGTGAGGAACTCCTCCTCGTGCCCCGGCAGGAAGCGCCCGTCGACGTTGGCGGTGGCCTCGCCGGGGATGACGTTGACCTTGTATCCGGCGTTCAGCTGGGTGGGGTTGGCCGTGTTGCTCAGGGTGGCGCCGATCAGCTTGGCGATGCCGCCGAGCCGGGCCAGGGTGGACTCCATGTCCTCGGGGTCCAGCGGGGTGCCGAGCGCGTCGCCCAGTTCGTCGAGGAAGGCCCGGGTGGTCTTGGTGACCCGGACCGGGAACGTGTGGCGGCCGAGCCGGGCCACCGCCTCGGAAAGTTCCGTGATCGCGTTGTCCCGGTGGATCATCGAGCCGTGCCCGGCGGTGCCGGCCACGGTCAGCTTCATCCAGTGCATGCCCTTCTCGGCCGTCTGGATCAGGTAGAGCCGCCGCTCCTCGCTCACCGTGAAGGAGAACCCGCCCACCTCGCTGATCGCCTCTGTGACGCCGTCGAAGAGGTCGGGGTGGCGGTCGACGAGGTGCCGGGCGCCGTAGGTGCCACCCGCCTCCTCGTCGGCGAGGAAGGCGAGGACGATGTCGCGCGGCGGCCTGCGTCCGGAGCGCAGCCGGTCACGGACCACTGCCAGGGTCATCGCGTCCATGTCCTTCATGTCGACCGCGCCCCGGCCCCACACGCATCCGTCGGCGACCTCGCCGGAGAAGGGGTCGTGGGTCCAGTCGGCCGCGTTGGCGGGGACGACGTCGAGGTGGCCGTGGATGAGCAGCGCGGGCCGGGACGGATCCGTGCCCTCGATGCGGGCCACGGTGGAGGCACGCCCCGGGTGCGACTCGTAGATCTTCGCTTCGAGTCCGACCTCGGCGAGCTTCTCGGCGACGTACTCGGCCGCCTTGCGCTCGCCGGGACCCGAGTGGTCGCCGTAGTTGCTGGTGTCGAACCGGATCAGCTCGCGGCAGAGGTCCACGACCTCGTCCTCGCCGGTGACGCTCCTGGCCCTGTCGTCCGTCGCGCTCACGCTGGTTCCTCCCGCTGTCACTGCTGCTGGTCCCCCTCATCCTCCCCCTCCCCGCCGCCCGCGCCCAAGACCGGTCCCGGCCCGTCACACGCCGTTCGCGGCCGCTGCGGCGGACGACGGACGGACAGCAGTCGGACGACGGACGCACGGCAGTCGGGCTGTGATCGGGCACCTCGGAAAGCCTGGTAATGTTTGCGTCGTCGCCGCAGGGGAGACCCGCGCGACAGACACCTTGTCCGGGTGGCGGAATGGCAGACGCGCTAGCTTGAGGTGCTAGTGCCCTTTATCGGGCGTGGGGGTTCAAGTCCCCCCTCGGACACGTGAGATGAGCGAGGGCCCCGACCGTGAGGTCGGGGCCCTCGCTCGTTGGTGTGGGGCATCTCTCCCCCGTCCGAAGATCACCAGGTCACGGCACCCCCGCGACCGCTCGGCGGCCGTCCCGGGCCGGCCGACGGCAGGGCTCGACCCTGGCGTCGTACTAAAATTTCCGGCTTGTCACGGGCTGGAACCACCGGCTTGTCACGGGCTGGAGCCGGACAACCCCAGGCGGACCTGCGGGCCCGCCAGCGCCCCGGAGGTCTCCGGGCACGAGACGCGAGGACCCCATGGCAGCCATAGACGAGAGCAGCGCTCTCGGCCTGCTCGACGAAGAGACCCGCGGACGACTCGGCGACACGGCGTGTTTCTCCGGCGGTCCGGCCCCCTCGCCACGCACCCTCGTCGACGTCCTCGACGCGTCCGTGCGCTCGTACCCCGACGAGCCGGCCCTGGACGACGGCACCACCCAACTGACCTACCGCGAGCTGGCCGTGGAGGTCGAGCGGCTGCGCCGTCGGCTGGCCGGCGCCGGGGTCGGCCTCGGCGACCGGGTGGGGGTCCGGGTGCCGTCCGGGACCAACGACCTGTACGTCGCGATCCTCGCCGTCCTGGCCGCCGGGGCGGCGTATGTGCCCGTCGACGCCGAGGACCCCGACGAACGGGCCGAGCTGGTGTTCCGGGAGGCCGAGGTCAGGGCCGTCGTCGGTGCCGGGCACGAGCTGACCGTCCACGGCCGCTCCGACGTGCCGGCCGCGCGGCCCGGCGCCGGAGACGACGCGTGGATCATCTTCACCTCCGGCTCCACCGGGAAGCCCAAGGGCGTCGCCGTCAGCCATCGCAGCGCGGCCGCGTTCGTCGACGCCGAGGCCGCGCTGTTCCTCACCGAGGAGCCGATCGGGCCGGGCGACCGGGTGATGGCGGGGCTGTCCGTCGCCTTCGACGCCTCCTGCGAGGAGATGTGGCTGGCCTGGCGGTACGGCGCCTGCCTGGTGCCGGTGCCGCGTGTGCAGGTCAGGAGCGGTACCGACCTGGGGCCCTGGCTGGTGGAACAGGAGATCACCGTCGTCTCGACCGTGCCCACGCTCGCCGCGCTGTGGGAGCCCGAGACCCTCAACGACGTGCGTCTGCTGATCTTCGGCGGGGAGGCCTGCCCGCCCGAGCTGGCGCAGCGGCTGGTGACCGAGGGACGCGAGGTCTGGAACACCTACGGGCCGACCGAGGCGACCGTGGTGGCCTGTGCCTCGCTGATGAGCGGGGCCGAGCCGATCCGGATCGGGCTGCCGCTGCGCGGCTGGGAGCTGGCCGTCGTGGACGAGGCCGGTGCCCCGGTGCCGATGGGCGGCAGCGGGCAGCTGGTGATCGGCGGCGTGGGGCTCGCCCGGTACCTGGACGCCGAGAAGGACGCGGAGAAGTACGCGCCGCTGGAGTCGTTGGGCTGGGAGCGGGCGTACCGCAGCGGTGACCTGGTGAAGGCGGAGCCCGAGGGGCTGGTCTTCCTCGGGCGGGCCGACGAGCAGATCAAGCTCGGCGGGCGACGGATCGAGCTGGGCGAGGTCGACTCGGCGCTCCAGGCGTTGCCCGGGGTCGCGAGCGCGGCCGCCGCCGTGCGCACGGCGCGCAGCGGCAACCAGCTCCTCGTCGGGTACGTCGTCGTCCAGGACGGCTGGGACCAGGCCGCGGCCGTGGCCAGGCTCCGTGCCGAGCTGCCCGCCGCGCTCGTGCCGCTGCTGGCGCCGGTGGCCGACCTGCCGACCCGGACGTCGGGCAAGGTGGACCGGGCCGCGCTGCCGTGGCCGCTGGAGGGCCTGGAGACGGGCGGGCCGGCCGAGCCGCTCTACGGCACCGAGGCATGGCTCGCCGAACAGTGGACGGAAATCCTCGGCATCCCGGTCGGCGGCGCCCGTGACGACTTCTTCGCGATCGGTGGCAGCAGCCTCGCCGCCGCGCAGCTGACGACGCGGCTGCGCACCCGTTATCCGAGCGCCGCCGTCGTCGACGTCTACCAGCGGCCGACGCTGCGCAAGCTGGCCCGGCACCTGGAGGAGTCCGCGCAGGACGACGGTTCCCGGCGCACCGTCGCGCCGGTGCCGCGCCGCGCCCAGCTGGCGCAGGTTCTGCTGCTGCTGCCCCTCTTCACCCTGCTCGGGCTGCGCTGGACGCTGGTCCTGGCCGCCGCCGGCAATGTCCTGCCCGCCTACGGCCGGCTGCCGACCGCGCCCTGGTGGGTCCTGGTCGCGGGGGCCCTGCTGTTCTTCAGCCCGCCGGGCCGGCTCGCGCTCGGCGCGGGCGGGGCACGGCTGCTGCTGCGGGGGGTGAAGCCCGGCCGTCATCCGCGCGGCGGCGGGGTGCATGTGCGGCTGTGGGCCGCCGAGCGGCTCGTCGAGTTCACGGGGGCGACCTCGCTGACCGGCTCCTGGCTGGAGCGGTACGCCCGCGCCCTGGGCGCCAAGATCGGTCCGGACGCGGATCTGCACGCCCTGCCGCCGGTCACCGGCATGCTGAGGCTGGGCCGGGGTGCGGCCGTCGAGTCCGAGGTGGACCTCTCCGGCTGGTGGCTGGACGGCGACCGGCTGGAGATCGGCCCGGTCAGGATCGGTGCGCATGCCGTCGTCGGTACGCGCAGCATCCTTTTCCCGGGCGCCCGCGTCGGCAAGCGGGCCGAGGTGGCACCGGGTTCGGCCGTCACCGGCCAGGTCCCGACCGGACAGCGCTGGGCGGGCGCCCCGGCGGGCAAGCTCGGCAAGGCCAAGCGGAACTGGCCCAAGGAGCGGCCGGCCCGGGGTCGGGTGTGGCGACTGATGTACGGGGTCGCGGGGGCCGGGCTGACGCTGTTGCCGGTGCCGGCCGCCGGAGCCGCGCTGCTGGTGGGGTACGCCCTCGTCCCGCCGGACGCCCCGTCGACGGGTGCCGCCCTGGCCCTGGTCCCGGCCACGCTCGCCTACGGGCTGACGTACGCGCTGCTGATCCTGGTCGCCGTGCGGCTGCTGAGTCTGGGGCTGCGGGAGGGCACGCATCCGACGCACAGCCGGGTCGGCTGGCAGGCCTGGACGGTCACGCAGCTGATGGACCGCTCGCGAGAGACGCTCTTCCCGCTGTACGCGGGGCTGGCCACGCCGGTGTGGCTGCGGCTGCTGGGGATGCGGATCGGGAAGGGCGCCGAGGTGTCGACCGTGCTCGCACTGCCCAGCCTCACGACGGTCGGTGAGGGCGCGTTCCTGGCGGACGACACGCTGACCGCGCCGTACGAACTGGGCGGCGGCTGGATGCGGATCGGGCGGGCGCAGATCGGGCGGCGGGCCTTCCTCGGGAACTCGGGGATGACCGGGCCGGGGCGGAGCGTTCCGGACGGCGGCCTCGTCGGGGTGCTGTCGGCGACGCCGAAGAAGGCCAAGAAGGGCAGCTCCTATCTGGGACTGCCGCCGGTGAAGCTGCCGCGGGCGGCGGCCGGCGGCGACCAGAGCCGGACGTACGAGCCGCCGGCGCGGCTGCTGTGGGCGCGCGCGCTGGTGGAGCTGTGCCGGATCGTGCCGGTGTTCTGCTCGGCCGGTCTCGCGGTGCTGACCGTGGCCGCGCTGTGCGCGCTGGGGACGTGGGCGCCCCTGCTGTCCGGCCTGGTGCTGCTCGGGGCGGGCGGGGCGGCGGCCCTGGTGTCGATCGCCGCGAAGTGGCTGCTCGTGGGGCGACACCGCAGCGGGGAGCACCCGCTGTGGAGCGGTTTCGTGTGGCGCAACGAGCTGGCGGACACCTTCGTCGAGGTGGTGGCCGTGCCGTGGCTGGCCGGTTCGGTGCCGGGTACGCCGGTGCTGTCGGCGTGGCTGCGCGGGCTGGGCGCGCACATCGGCCGGGGCGTGTGGGTGGAGAGCTACTGGCTGCCGGAGACGGACCTGGTGACGCTGGAGGACGCGGCGACGGTCAACCGGGGCTGTGTGCTCCAGACTCACCTCTTCCACGACCGGATCCTGCGGACGGATACTGTGGTCCTCCGTGAGGGTGCCACGCTGGGCCCTGGCGGGATCGTGCTGCCCGGCAGCACGATCGGGGCCCGGACGACCCTGGGTCCGGCGTCGCTCGTGATGGCCGCGGAGTCCGTCCCGGACGACACCCGCTGGCTCGGCAACCCGATCGAAGCGTGGCGTCCCTGAACGCCGGCCGCTCGGACCCGGACGAGGGCACACCGGCGGGCAGTGGCAGCACGGCGCAGGGAGCGGACGCGGAAGTGGCAGTTCAGCATGCAGGTGGGTCGGACCCGTACTTCCCGGCCAACGGTGATCCCCGGTACCGGGTGCATCGCTACGAGCTGACGCTGGACTACCGGCCCGGACCGAACCGGCTCTCGGGGACGGCCCGGATCAACGCCATAGCCGGGCGCTCGCCGCTCGCCGAGTTCCAGCTCAACCTGGCCGACTTCAAGATCGGACGGGTCCGGGTCGACGGCCGGCAGGCGCACTACACGCACCGCGGCGGCAGACTGCGTGTGCGCCCCGCCAAGCCGCTGCGGGCCGGGGCCGCGTTCACCGTCGAGGTGCACTGGGCGGGCAACCCCACGCCGGTCAGCAGCCCCTGGGGCGGGATCGGCTGGGAGGAACTGGGCGACGGGGCGCTGGTGGCGAGCCAGCCCGTCGGTGCCCCCTCCTGGTACCCGTGCAACGACCGGCCCGCGGACAAGGCGTCGTACCAGATCTCGGTCACGACACCGTCCGCGTACTCGGTGGTGGCGGGTGGCCGGCTGCTGACACGGACGACGAAGGCGTCCACCACGACCTGGGTGTACGAGCAGTCCGCGCCGACGTCGAGCTACCTGGTCGGGCTGTCGATCGGCAAGTACCAGACGGTACTGCTCGGCGATCCGGGACTCGGCGGGGTGCCGCAGCACGGGCACATCCCGGCGGACCTGCTGCCGCGGTTCTCGCGGGACTTCGCGCGCCAGCCTGGCATGATGCACCTCTTCCAACAGCTCTTCGGACCGTATCCGTTCGACGAGTACGCGGTCGTGGTGACCGAGGAGGAACTCGATGTCCCCGTCGAGGCCCAGGGGTTGTCGCTGTTCGGCGCCAACCATGTGGACGGGGCGCGGGGTTCGGAGCGGCTCGTGGCGCACGAGCTGGCGCACCAGTGGTTCGGCAACAGCGTGTCCATCGCCGACTGGCGGCACATCTGGCTGAACGAGGGCTTCGCCAAGTACGCGGAGTGGCTGTGGTCGGAGCGCTCGGGCGGCCGTACGGCGCAGCGACTGGCCGCCGCCGCGCACCGGTCGCTGTCCGCCCTGCCGCAGGACCTGAGGCTGGCGGATCCCGGACGCAAGTCGATGTTCGACGACCGCGTCTACGAGCGGGGTGGACTCACCGTGCACGCGCTGCGCTGCGCGCTGGGCGACGACGCGTTCTTCCGGATGCTGCGCGCCTGGCTCGGTCTGCACCGCGGCGGGGCGGTCACGACCTCCGCCTTCACGGCACACGCGGCACGGTTCGCGGCCGAGCCGCTGGACGACCTCTTCGACACGTGGCTGTACGGGACGGCGCTGCCGCCGCTGCCGCCGCCGCAGACGCGGACGGCCGTCTAGGGTGTGTTTCCAGCGGTACGACCGCTGAGCGTGCGTGCCGGGCGTCGCGGGGGCAGACGGGACTCCCGAAAGACGCCTAGCACAATGGCGGACATGACCATGCGTTCCTGCCCCTGTGGGCTGCCCGAGCCGTACGAGGGGTGCTGCGGCCGTTTCCACACCGGCGCCGCCGCGCCGACCGCCGAGGCGTTGATGCGGTCGCGGTACTGCGCCTTCGTGCAGGGGGACGCGGGGTATCTGCTGCGGACCTGGCATCCGCGGACCCGGCCGGAGCGGCTGGACCTCGATCCGCGGATGCGGTGGACGGGGCTCGAGATCCTCGACACGGTCGACGGGTCCGGGTTCCACGCCAGGGGGATCGTGGAGTTCCGGGCGTCCTACCGGGGCGGCGCGCTGCGGGAGCGGAGCCGCTTCGAGCGGGTGGAAGGGGCGTGGGTGTACGTGGACGGGAAGTTTCCGCAGCAGTAGGGCGCGGGCTACGGCGCCAGGATGTCCAGTTCCTCGAGGGCGCCGACCGTGATCTCGCGGGTCAGCTTCTCCGCGCGGTCCGCGTCGCCCTCACGGACCGCCTCGGCGAGCCGCACGTGCAGGCTGACGGCGGTCGGGTCGGGGTCCTCGAACATGACCTCGTGATGGGTGCGGCCCGCGAGGACCTCCGCGACGACGTCGCCGAGGCGGGCGAACATCTCGTTGCCGGAGGCCGTGAGGATCACGCGGTGGAAGGCGACGTCGTGGACGAGGTAGCCCTCCAGCTGGTGGCCGCGGGAGTTGGCCACCATGCCGAGCGCGCACTCGGTCAGTTCGGCGCACTGCTCCGCCGTGGCGTTGCGTGCCGCCAGGCCCGCCGCGACCGGCTCGATCGCCGAACGCAGGACGGTGAGCGAGCGCAACTGGTGGGGGCGGTCGGCGCCGGCCAGCCGCCAGCGGATGACCTGCGGGTCGTAGACGTTCCACTCGGCCTTCGGGCGCACCGTCACGCCCACCCGGCGGCGGGACTGGACCAGGTGCATCGACTCCAGGACCCGGACCGCCTCGCGCATCACGGAACGGGAGACGTCGAAGCGCTGGGCGAGTTCGTCGGTGCGCAGGACGCTGCCCGGAGGGCACTCGCCCGCGGTGATCGCGGGGCCGAGGGTGTCGAGTACATGGCCGTGCAGACCCCGGCCCGGAGTGGTCATGCACTCAGCGTACTGGGGCGGATCACCGAGCCGTAAAGTCAGACTTATTTGTCACAGACTCTTGAATTCGTCGTACCTAATGGGTTTCAGTGTCGTCGACATCAGGTGTCGACGAAGACAGCGAGGCAGAGATGCGTACCCCCCATGTCGTCGTGGTGATGGGCGTCGCCGGCACGGGCAAGACCACGATCGGTCCCCTGCTCGCCGCCCGGCTGGGCGTTCCCTACGCGGAGGGCGACGACTTCCACCCGCCGGCCAACATCGCCAAGATGTCGGCCGGCACCCCGCTCGACGACGCCGACAGGGGGCCGTGGCTCGACGCCATCGGCGACTGGGCGCACGGGCGGGCCGGGCTGGGCGGGGTCGTCAGCTGCTCGGCGCTGAAGCGGTCGTACCGCGACCGGCTCAGAGCCGCCGCCCCCGAGATCGTGTTCGTGCACCTCGCGGGCGACCGCTCGCTGATCGAGGACCGGATGGCGCACCGGCAGGGTCACTTCATGCCGACCGCACTGCTGGACTCCCAGTTCGCCACGCTCCAGCCGCTCGGAGCGGACGAGACGGGGGTCGCGGTCGACGTGACCGGGACGCCCGAGGAGATCACCGCACGGGCCGCGAAGGCACTCGACGGGCTTCCCGACGCCCGGCGGTAGCCGCTCCGCTCCGGCGGCGGTCCCCGGGCATGCACCCGCAGTACCACCCCGCTCCCGCGGCGGCTCCGCGGCAGCGCCCGCAGTACCCCACAGCGGTGCGCCACCGCAGCACCCGCGGTCCGCCACAGCAGTGGCCCCCCGCAGTACCCGCAGTACCCCTCTCCCCATCCCCCGTACGTGTAAGGGACCCCCGTGACCAGACTCAGCGTCGAGATGCTGGCGGCGGACAGTGTCGAGCCGATCACCTCGGCCGGCCATGCCCAGTTGGGCATCGCCGTGCTGGCGGGTATCGCCGTCATCGTCCTGCTCATCACCAAGTTCAAGCTTCACGCCTTCCTGGCGCTGACCATCGGCTCGCTCGCGCTGGGCGCGTTCGCCGGGGCGCCCCTCGACAAGGCGATCGCCAGTTTCACCACCGGTCTCGGCGCCACGGTCGCCAGTGTGGGCGTGCTCATCGCGCTCGGCGCGATCCTCGGCAGGCTGCTGGCAGACTCCGGCGGCGCCGACCAGATCGTGGACACGATCCTCGACAGGGCGGGCGGCCGCTCGATGCCGTGGGCGATGGTGCTGATCGCCTCGGTGATCGGTCTGCCCCTGTTCTTCGAGGTCGGCGTCGTCCTGCTGATCCCCGTCGTCCTGATGGTCGCCAAGCGCGGCAACTACTCACTGATGCGCATCGGCATCCCGGCGCTGGCCGGTCTGTCCGTGATGCACGGCCTGGTCCCGCCGCACCCCGGCCCGCTGGTCGCGATCGACGCCGTGGACGCCAACCTGGGCGTGACGCTCGCGCTGGGCGTGCTGGTCGCCATCCCGACGGTGATCATCGCCGGTCCGGTGTTCTCCCGGTTCGCCGCCCGCTGGGTGGACGTCCCGGCCCCGGACCGGATGATCCCGCAGCGACCCTCGCAGGACCTGGCACGGCGTCCGGGCTTCGGCGTCACCCTGGTGACGATCCTGCTGCCCGTCGTGATGATGCTGGCCAAGGCGCTCGTCGACATCGTCGTGGACGACCCCGAGGCCACCGTGCAACGCGTGTTCGACGTCGTCGGCTCCCCGCTGATCGCCCTGCTCACCGCCGTCGTCGTCGGTATGTTCACCCTCGGCCGGGCGGCCGGCTTCACCAGGTCGCGGATCTCCTCCACCGTCGACAAGTCCCTCGCTCCCATCGCCGGAATCCTGCTGATCGTCGGCGCGGGCGGTGGCTTCAAGCAGACGCTGATCGACTCCGGTGTGGGTCAGATGGTCCTGGAGATCTCCGAGGACTGGTCGATCCCGGCCCTGCTGCTGGCCTGGCTGATCGCGGTGGCGATCCGGCTGGCGACCGGTTCGGCGACCGTGGCGACGATCTCGGCCGCCGGTCTGGTCGCGCCGCTCGCCGCCGACATGTCGACCGCCCACACCGCCCTGCTGGTCCTGGCGATCGGCGCGGGCTCGCTGTTCTTCAGCCATGTCAACGACGCCGGCTTCTGGCTGGTGAAGGAGTACTTCGGCCTCACCGTCGGCCAGAACATCAAGACCTGGTCGGTGATGGAGACCCTCATCTCGGTGGTCGCCGGCGGTCTGGTCCTGCTGCTCTCCCTAGTCATATAGAAGTACTCGGATGACGCACCCGCTGTTCGGAAGGTGCTGTCGGCCTTCGGCACGTCCTCGGTCGGCACGTTCCGCCCTCCGGTTCGCCGCTCAGCGGCGCCACAGCGGGTGCTCCCGGTCCGCCCAGTCGGGGCGCACCGATCCGGTGCGCATGCCCCGGCGGGCCTCCGGGTCGCCCAGGGCCATGCCGATGTGGCCGGCCAGGACGATGCCGACGGTCAGGGCCAGCCAGTCGTGGACGAAGGTCGCGCTGGTCCGCCACATGATCGGGGTGAGGTGGGTGAACCACATGAGCAGTCCGGTGCCCAGCATCACCAGGGTCGCCCCGGCGATCCACGCCGCGTAGACCTTCTGACCCGCGTTGAACTTGCCGGCCTGCCTGGACCCCCTTCGCTCGGCCCGGCGCAGCGCGGCGCGCAGCCAGCGGCGGTCGTGCGGGCCGAAGCGGTTGAGCTGGCCGAGGTCGGCGCGGAACGCGCGGGAGGCGAGTCCCGCCAGGACGGGGGCGGGCAGTGCGAGGCCGGCCCACTCGTGGACCCGGACGACCAGCTCACGGCGGCCGACGAGCTGCGCGAGCTGGGGGACGTAGAGGAAGGCCGCCGTCAGCACGCACACGCCCATGAGCTGGGCGGTCGTGCGGTGCACCCACCGTTCGGCCCGGCTGAAGCGGCGGATCCGGGTGGGGGCGGGCGGGCCGTCAGCTCGTGGGCTCATCGTCCCGCCCGTTCGAACGGCCCACCCAGGCGTCGACGTCGTAGCCGCGCCTCTCCCAGTAGCCGGTCTCCACCTTCTCCGTGACGGTGATGCCCGAGAGCCACTTGGCGGACTTGTAGAAGTACATGGGTGCCACGTACAGGCGGACCGGGCCGCCGTGGTCGTGGCCGAGGTCCTCGTCCCGCATGCGCAGGGCCACCAGGACGTCGGAGCGGCGGGCCTGGGCGAGGGTGAGGCTCTCGGTGTAGGTGCCGTCGAAGCAGGTGAAGCGGACGGCGCCGGCCCGCGCGCGCACCCCGGCCGCGTCGAGCAGGGCGGACAGTCGCACGCCTTCGAAGGGGGTCTCGGGCACGCGCCAGCCGGTGACGCACTGGACGTCCTCGACCATGCGGGTCTGGGGCAGCGCCCGCAGGTCGGCCAGGGTGTAGGCGCCGGGGTGGTCGACCAGGCCGTCGACGGTGAGGCGGTAGGTCTCGGCGTTCCTGTGCGGTACGGAGGAGGCCACCGAGTAGTAACGGAAGCCGCCCCCGTTGGGGAGCAGGCCGGTGAGGCCGGTGGGGTCCTTGTCCGCGGTGCCGCCGAGGAAGTCCTCCAGACCGCGCTGGAGGACGGGGGCGGCGACGACGCCGAGGGCGCCCAGGCCGAGCGTGCCGAGGAGGACGCGGCGGCCGACGGGGGCGCCGCGTTCCTCGGGCGGTTCCGATGTCACGCACCCATTCGAACACTCGGGGCGCGGGCGGGACCAGGGGTCCGGGGCGGCCGTCGGGATTCCGTCACCACGTCACGCGCTCCCGCGCACGTGATCCCCCGGTGGCGCTTCGCCTCACTCCACCGGCTACTCGTGGCCGAGCGCCGCCCTCCGGGCCGCGTGGAAGGCGGTGTACGGGTCGCGGTCCGGGTAGGACCAGGGGGCCGGGGTGACGTGCTCGCCGATGCGGTGGAACAGGGTGGCGGCCTCGGCGGGCCGGCCCTCGCAGAACGTGGCGTGGGCGAGGAAGTTCAGGTCGACCAGGCGGCGGGGGTGGCCGTCGTGCTCCCACTCCAGCCACCAGTCGAAGGCCGCCCTCAGCACGTCGGCGGCCCCGTGGTCGCGCCAGTGCAGGGCGGTCGTCGGGTCGGCGGGGGCGTGGCCGCGGACGGCCAGGGCACGGTAGCGCTCGGCGTGCGCGACGATCGGGAGGATGGCCAGCGGGGAGTCGGCGGGCGCCCGCTCGGCCGCCCAGGCGGCGAATTCGTAGACCTCGTGCAGCGGGTCCGGGCCGGCGTCGGCGCGGCGCTCGGCGAGCAGGGCGACCATCAGGTGGTGGGCGTGGTGGTGGTCCCGGTGGCGGGCCCGGATTTCCTCGAAGATCCGGACGGCGTCAGGGGTGCCCTCGCGCTCCAGCATGAGCAGACCGAGCCAGGGCGTCGGGTCGGCGGGTGCGGCCGCGGCGGCGTCCCGGCAGGCCGCGCGGGCGGTGTCGGGGGTCTCCCTGCCGCGCAGGGCGCGCCGGACCTGGGCCATGGCGAGCAGGACGGCGGCGTCGCCGGAGCCGGGTTCGGCGACCAGCCACGCCCGTGCCCAGCCGGCGGCGCACGGTTCGAGGGCCAGGACGGTGATCCGGTGTCCGCGCCGGTCCCAGTCGTCGCCGGTGTTGGCGAGCAGCGAGCGGGCGGCCTGCCGACGGCCCTGGACCAGCGCGGCGCGGGCGCCGGCCAGCGCGGTGTCGTCGAGCGCGGCGTCGACGGGCGGGGCGTCGACGGGCGGGGCGTCGAGGGTCACGGCCGGACGCTCCGGGCTCCGGGCCGCAGACAACGGGGGTGGGGGCACCGCGGGACTTCCTCATCCTCCTCGGTGACGGGCCGGGCAGGGGCCGCGTACGTCTCGGCGGCGGGCTCGTCATCGGCCCGCAATCGACCGATCACCCACAGCAAACCCTCAGCCGACGCTCACCGTCAAGCGCCGAGGTCACATGACAGGGATCAAGTACCGCCTCGCGAGAGGCACTTGGCCCACCCAGCGGCTGGTCGGGGCGGGTCCGCGCGAGTGAATGTGGCGTACGCCATGGCGCGGCCGCGCGCCGTCCCGCAGCATGGCCGTACGGTCGCTCCGCGCCGCCCCCGGTGCCGCGACCGCGTCAGGCGCCTGAAACCGGGGACCCCCGAGGCGCATTCTCCGGGCACTTGCTGGGGCGTTCGAGCGCGCCAGGAGGCCACAGTCGGCCACTATCCACCCGTGGCCCGACCCGATCATCGAGGTACGCAGCGTGTCGGTTCTGGTCCTGGTTCTCGCCGTGAGCGCCGCCTGCTGCCTGGGCTTCGGATTCGTCGTCCAGCAGAGCGTGGCCCAGAAGGCTCCCCTCGGCGACTTCCTCTCGCCCCGGCTGCTGCTCGACCTGATGCGCGTGCCTCGTTGGCTCGGGGGCATCGGGCTGATGGTGGCCGGCATGGCACTCGGCGCGATCGCCCTCGGCCAGGGTCAGGTGTCCCTGGTCGAGCCGCTGCTCGCGACGAACCTCCTGTTCGCCCTCGCCCTCTCCCGCCGCCTGACCGGCCAGCCGCTGGGGCGCCAGGGCTGGGCGGGCCTGCTGCTGCTCGCGGGCGGGGTGAGCGCGTTCATCGTGGCGGGCGAGCCGCGCGGCGGCACGGCAGTCGCCGACCCGCTGCGGCACTGGCTGATCATCGGCGGGATGGTCGGACTGGCCCTGCTGCTCACCGCGTACGCCAGACGCTCCCGGCTGTCCTCGGGCCCGGTGCTGCTCGCCCTCGCGGCCGGGCTGCTCTACGGCGTCCAGGACGCCCTGACCCGGGTCAGCGGGGAACGCTTCTCGGACGGCGGCCTCGTCGAGCTGCTCACCGGCTGGCAGCCGTACGCCGTGCTGGCACTCGGGGTGACCGGCCTGGTGCTGGTGCAGAGCGCCTTCGAGACGGCTTCGCTGCGGATGTCGCTGCCCGCGCTGACCGCCGCCCAGCCGCTGGCCGGGATCATCTGCGGAGTGGGCTTCCTCGGGGACCGGCTGCGCACCGACGCGGGCGCGCTGGCCTGGGAGGCGGCGGGGCTCGCGGCGGTCGTCCTGGGCATCGTGCTGCTCGGGCTGCATCCGGCGATGCCGCAGGGCGCGGCGCCGCGCGAGCGGGTGCCCGCCCTCCTGCCGCGCTGACCTCCAGCCGCGCCGACCTCTCCACGGAACCGACCTCTCCGCCGCGCTGGGCTCCGGCCGGCCGCCCGGCCCTGGTTGGATGGGCGGATGAGCGCTGCTGACGAGATCCTCGACGTCGTCGACGAACACGACCGGGTCGTGGCACGGCTCCCGCGCGGGCAGGTGTACGCCGAGAGCCTGCGCCACCGCTGCGTCTTCGTCCGGGCCAGGGATGCCGAGGGCCGCCTCTTCGTCCACCGCCGCACCCCCACCAAGCTGGTCTTCCCCTCGCTCCACGACATGTTCGTCGGCGGGGTGGTCGGCGCGGGCGAGAGCTACGACGACGCGGCCCTGCGCGAGGCCGAGGAGGAACTCGGCGTGAGCGGGCTGCCGCGTCCGGAGTTCCTCTTCAAGTTCCTCTACGACGGCGGCGCCCGCGGGAGCTGGTGGTCGGCCGTGTACGAGGTGCGCTGCGAGCTGCCGGTGAGCCCCCAGGCGGAGGAGGTCGCCTGGCACGCCTTTCTCACGGAGGAGGAGGTCGAGAGCCACCTGAGCGACTGGGATTGGGTGCCGGACGGCCTCGCCGCGTACGAACGGCTGCGGGCGCTGCGGGCCGCGGACTGAGCGCGTCGGGCAGGCGGACGGACGCCGGGTAGGGTCCGGGACGTGAGCGAGTTCGTGCGGAACGTCCGGTTGTGGTTCGCGCCCGAAGGGGTCCGGCAGGAAGGGGTGACGCCCGACTACCGGTTCTCGCTGGCCAACGAACGCACCTTCCTGGCCTGGCTGCGGACCGCCCTCGCGCTGATCGGAGGCGGGTTCGCGGTGGACCAGTTCCTGCCGGACCTGCGCTGGGGCTGGCGGGTGGGTCTGGCCCTCGCGCTGCTGGCGGCGGGCGTGCTGTGCTCCCTGCGGGCGGTGAACCACTGGGTGCGCTGCGAGCGGGCCATGCGGCGGGGCGAGGACCTGCCCGTCTCGCGCTTCCCCGCGCTGCTCGGCGTCGTCGTCGCCGTGGTCGCCGTCGCGATGGTCGTCGTGGTGCTGGCCGGGTGGGAGGGGTGAGCGGCGACCGCGATCCGGGGCTCCAGCCGGAGCGGACCCGGCTCGCGTGGCGGCGTACGACGCTGTCGGGCACCGTGGCCGCCGTGCTGGGCGTGAAGGCGGCACTGCACGGCGGTGTGTCGACGCCCGCGATCGCGGCGTGCGTGGCGTGCTGCGCGCTCTGGCTGGGATTCCTCGTCCTCGCCCACCACCGCATCCGCGTCCTCGCCTCGACGCCGGTACCCCCGGTCCTGCCGGCCGGGCGCGCCACCGCGGCGGTGCTGTGCACGGTGGCGCTGGCGGTGTGTGCGGCGACACTGGTGGTCTAGCGTCTCGTCACCGCCGCGGGTGTCACTCCGCCTCGTCCGGCCAGTCCACCGTGACCGCGATCTTTCCGCGGGTGCGGCCCTCCTCGCTTCGCCGGTGGGCGTCCGCCGCCCGTTCCAGGGGGAAGGTGTCCGACACGTGGACCGACACCACGCCTTCTTCGGCCAGTTCGGCCAGGCGGGTGAGGTCCTCGGCGTCGGGGCGGACGAAGGAGTAGCGGCCGCCGTAGTCGACGACGTCGCTGTCGGCGATCGACACCAGCCGCCCCTCGGGGGCCAGCAGGTTGGCGGAGATCTTCAGGGTGTCGCCGCCGATCGTGTCGAAGACCGCGTCCACGCCCTCGGGGGCCAGCCCGCGCACCCGTTCGGTCAGGCCGTCGCCGTAGGTCACGGGCTCGCCGCCCAGGGACCGTACGAAGTCGTGGTTGGCCTCGCTCGCCGTGCCGATCACGCGGGCACCCAGATGGCGGGCGAGCTGTACGGCGATGGAGCCCACGCCGCCGGCGGCCGCGTGGATCAGTACGGTCTCGCCGCGCTTGACCTGGAGGGCCTTGTGGAGGACCTGGTGGGCGGTGAGGCCGGCCAGCGGCAGGCCCGCGGCCTCCTCCCAGGTGAGGTTGCGCGGCTTGCGGGCGAGCGTGCGCACCGGGGCGGCGACGTACTCGGCGAAGGTGCCGCGGGAGAGGAAGTCCTCGCGGACGTAGCCGATCACCTCGTCGCCGACCGAGAACTCGGTGACGGACGCGCCCGGCTGCACAACGACGCCGGAGACGTCCCAGCCGGGGATCACCGGGAAGACCGCGTCGAGGGCACCGTCGAGATAGCCCGCGCGGCACTTCCAGTCGACGGGGTTGACGGCCGCCGCCCGCACCTTGACCAGCACGGAGTCGGGGCCGACCTTGGGGTCGCGGACCTCGCCGTACTCGAGGACCTCGGGACCCCCGTACCGGCTGTAGCTGATGCCCTTCATGCGACCGACCCTCCGGGGTGCTCGTTCGCCACGCAAGCCGGATGCCCGGATGTGCGCCGGTTCGCGTGGCCGCCTGTCCGACGTCATGCCCGTACCCCCGAAGGCGAGCGGCATGACCACCCTTCACCAGGAGCACCCCGCCCCGCACACGTCCGGGAGACGTGCTCCACCGGTCTTCGACGGCTCCCCGGGGCAAGTCCGGGGAGCCGCCGTCCTAGGGTGGCCCCGATCACTTTGGGTGCCCCCTCTGGACGTACATACCGACCGGTCGGCATCATAGGCGGGTTACCGTTCACCCGTCCGTAGGAGCGATGATGACCCCCGACCACCCGCCCGGACTCGACCTCGACCGGCTGCGCGCCCTGCTCGACCGGGAGCGCCCCGGTCTGGTCGACGGCCCCCTCACCGGTCGGTTGATCGAGGGCGGACGGTCGAACCTGACCTACGCGGTGACCGACGGCGCCTCCCGGTTGGTCGTCCGGCGGCCCCCGCTCGGCCACGTCCTGGCCACCGCGCACGACATGCGGCGCGAACACCGGGTGATCGACGCCCTGCACCCGACCAGTGTGCCGGTGCCGCGCCCGGTGCTGCTGTGCGAGGACGAGGAGGTGCTGGGGGCACCCTTCTACGTCATGGAGTTCGTCGAGGGCACGCCCTACCGCACGGCCGACCAGCTGCTCCCACTCGGCCCGGAGCGCACCCGAGGCGCGGTGCTGTCCCTCGTGGACACCCTGGTGGAGCTGCACGCGGTGGACCCGGCCGAGGTGGGCCTCGCCGACTTCGGTCGCCCCGACGGCTTCCTCGACCGGCAACTGCGCCGCTGGGGCAAGCAGCTCGACGCCTCCCGCAGCCGCGACCTGGCCGGCATCGACGAGCTGCACGCCGCGCTCGGCCGGTCGCTGCCCTCCTCCCCCGCCCCGGCGGTCGTGCACGGCGACTACCGGCTCGACAACGTCCTGATCGGCGAGGACGACACGATCAGGGCGATCCTCGACTGGGAGATGTCGACGCTCGGCGACCCGCTGACCGACCTGGGCCTGCTGGTGATGTACAGCGTGCCGCTGGAAATCCCGGACTCCCCCGTCTCCACCACCGCCTCGGCCCCCGGCCACCCGACGCCGGCCGAGCTGGTCGAGCGGTACGCCGCACGCTCGGGGCGCGACGTGTCGGCTGTCTCCTGGTACACGGCGTTCGCCTGGTTCAAGCTCGCCGTGATCCTGGAGGGCATCCACTACCGCTACACGCTGGGCCGGACGGTGGGCCGCGGCTTCGACCGCATCGGTGAGCTGGTCCCCGTCTTCATCCACCACGGACTGACGACCCTTCAGGAAGGCTGACGCCATGGACTTCGCGTTCGACGCGCGCACCGAGGAACTGCGTGCCAAGCTGCTCGCCTTCATGGACGAGTACGTGTACCCGGCCGAGCCGGTCGCCGAGGAGCAGCGCGCCCGGCTCGCCTCGCCGTGGGACACCCCCGCGGTCGTGGAGGAGCTGAAGGCCGAGGCCCGCCGCCAGGGACTGTGGAACCTCTTCCTGCCCGACTCCGAGTACGGCGCCGGCCTCACCAACCTCCAGTACGCGCCGCTGGCCGAGATCACCGGCCGCTCCCCGCAGCTGGCACCGACCGCGCTGAACTGCGCCGCCCCGGACACCGGCAACATGGAGGTGCTCTCGCAGTTCGGCAGCGAGCAGCAGAAGAAGCAGTGGCTGGAGCCGCTGCTCGCGGGTGAGATCCGCTCGGCGTTCGCGATGACCGAGCCGGAGGTGGCCTCCTCCGACGCCACGAACATCACCACCCTCATCGAGCGGGACGGCGACGACTACCTCGTCACCGGGCGCAAGTGGTACATCTCCGGGGCGATGAACCCGGACTGCACGATCTTCATCGTGATGGGCAAGACGGACCCCGACGGCTCCGACATCCGCCGTCAGCAGTCCATGGTGCTGGTGCCGCGTGACACCCCCGGTGTGACCGTCAGGCGGGCGATGAAGGTCTTCGGGTACGAGGACCACTCCCACGGCGGCCACGCCGAGGTGATCTTCGACCACGCGCGCGTGCCGGTGACCAACCTGATCGGCGAGGAGGGCGGCGGTTTCGCCATCGCCCAGGCGCGGCTCGGCCCCGGCCGGATCCACCACTGCATGCGGCTGATCGGCATGGCCGAGCGGGCGATCGAGCTGATGTGCCGCAGGGCCGTCTCACGGGACGCGTTCGGCAAGGCGCTGGCGCAGCAGGGTGTCGTGCACAACTGGATCGCCGACGCGCGCGTGACGGTCGAACAGCTGCGGCTGCTGGTGCTGAAGACGGCCTGGATGATGGACACGGTGGGCAACCGGGGGGCCCACACGGAGATCCAGTCCATCAAGATCGCGACGCCGCGGGCGGTCGTGGACATCATCGACCGGGCCATCCAGCTGCACGGCGCGGGCGGTGTCAGCCAGGACTTCCCGCTGGCCGAGCTGTACGCCGGGGCGCGGACCCTGATGATCGCCGACGGTCCGGACGAGGTGCACCAGCGGTCGCTGGCGCGGCGGGAGCTGAAGAAGTACGTGTGAGGGGACGGGGTGCGGCGGGGTTTCCGCCCCGCCGCCCGTTCCCGGCACCGGTTCCCGGACCCGGGGCCGCAGCGCCGGATTCCCGGCCCGAGCGGGGTGTCCCGCACTCCCCCGCCGGGGGCCGCGCGGACGGGCGGGCGTACGCCCGGCGGGCTCTGGGATCCTACGGACGCAGCGCCCGCAGCAGCAGGTCGGCCAGGTGGTCGGCGACCTCCTGGGGGCTCATCGGGCCGTCGGGCCGGTACCAGGTGGACAGGTGGTGCACGGACCCGAAGTGGTAGTCCACGATCAGGTCGGCCGGGGTCGCCTTCGAGAAGACGCCGGCCCGCTGGCCCTCCTCGATGAGGGCGCGGAAGCGCTCGTGGTAGCGGCGGCGCTCGGCGCGGACCTGCTTGTTCTTCTCGGGGCTGAGGTGGTGCATCGAGCGGAAGAAGATCGAGGCGTCGTCCAGGTTCTCGATCGTCGTGACGACCACGTCGGCCGCGGCGCCCCTGAGCCGCTTCTCGATCGGCTCGTCGGCGTTCGCGAAGGCGTCCAGGCGTTCCTGCTGGATGCGCAGCACGCGCGCGTACACCTCGTGCAGGAGGTCGTCCTTGGAGCCGAAGTAGTGGTACAGCGCCCCCTTGGTGACCCCTGCCGCCTCGACGATCTCCTGCACCGAGGTGCGGTCGTAGCCCTGCTCCGCGAAGAGCCGGGTGGCGGCGGCCAGCAGCCGCTGCGGCACGGGCGTCCCGTCGCCCTCCGTCGTCCTGGGCACTGCCGCCACCTGCCTTCCGTTCGTCCTACCTGCTGTCGTGCCGGCGGGAACGCAGTTCCCGCCGGAGGATCTTCCCACTCGCCGTCTTGGGCAGGTCGGGCAGGATCTCCACCTGCCGCGGGTATTTGTAGGCGGCCAGTCTCTCCTTGCAGTACACCGCCAGTTCCTCCGGGTCCGGGTCGGTGCCCGGACGCAGGCTGATGTAGGCCTTCACGGTCTCCCCGCGGTACCCGTCGGGCACCCCGACGACGGCCGCCTCGCGCACCGCCGGGTGGGTGTACAGCACGTCCTCGACCTCGCGCGGCCAGACCTTGAAGCCGGACGCGTTGATCATGTCCTTCTTCCGGTCGACGACGTACAGCCAGCCCTGTTCGTCCATGAAGCCGATGTCGCCGGTGCGCAGCTCGCCGTCGGGGAAGGTCTCGGCGGTGGCGTCGGGGCGGCGCCAGTAGCCGGGGACCACCTGGGGGCCCCGTACGACGATCTCGCCCTGCTCTCCGAAGGGCACCTCCGCACCCTGGTCGTCGACGATCCGTACGACCGTGTCGGGGCCGGGCACGCCGACGGCGAGGGTCCCGGAGGCCGGGTCGACGGGTGCCTCCCGCTGGGGCGGGACGGAGGCGCAGGGGGCGGTGCACTCGGTGAGGCCGTAGCCGTTGCGGATGTACGGCCCGAAGCCCGCCCGGAACTTCTCCACCAGGGCCGGCGGCAGCGGGGCGCCGCCGGAGGAGATGTTCACGAACGAGGAGAAGTGCTCGCGCGTGGCGGCCGGGTGGGCGGCCAGTGCCATGAACGCGGTCGACGGCCCGACCGTGTAGTGCGGGCGGTGCTCGGCGAAGGCCTCCAGGACGACGCCCGCCTCGAACCGGTAGGTCAGGACCAGCGTGCCCGCGCTGTTCAGGCAGGCGCCGAGCTGGCACACCATGCCGGTGATGTGGAACAGCGGCGCGAGCGCGTAGTACACGGGTGCCTCGGGCAGGCGCAGACCGGTGCGCTGCCGTTCGGCGTTGTACATGATGTTGGCGTGCGTGTTGGTGGCGCCCTTGGGTGCGCCGCTGGTGCCCGAGGTGTAGCTGATCAGGGCGGTGTCGGCGGCGGCCGGGTCACGGCCGGCGGGCGCCGGGTGCCCGGCGCGGGCGACGGCGGTGAGGTCGTCGGCGTCCGCGGCCCGCGGCAGCCGTTCGAAGGTGAGCACACGCGCGTCGCCGCGCGTCTGGAAGTCCAGCTCGCACGCCGTCAGCACGATCCGCACCGGCGAGTGGGCGGCGGTCTCCCGCAGGTACGACTCCCAGGCGCGGTCGGCGCAGATCAGCGCGGCCACCTCGCCGTCGCGCAGGACGTGGGCGACCTCGCCCGACTTGTACATGGGGTTGACGGGGACGACGGTCGCGCCCGCCTTCCACGCACCCAGCACGGCGAGCACGAACTGCGGGGAGTTCTGGAGCAGGACGGCGACCCGGTCGCCCCGCTCCAGACCGCGGGCCGCCAGGTGCCCGGCCACCGAATCGCTCAGCTCGTCCACTTCGCGGTAGGTGAGGCGGCCGTCGAAGTAGGCGAGGAAGGTGCGCTCCGGCGCCTCGGCGGCACACCGGCGCAGTGCGTGCACCAGTGAGCCGGTCGGGTCGACAGGGCGACGCTGGGCCTCGTCGAGGAGGTCCAGCCAGGGCTTGGCGGCGTAGCGTGAGGCGGTCACTCGGCGGCCTCCCACTTCTGCTGGATGTGGTTCATGGTGGCCAGCCAGCGGTCGGGGTCACCGGCCCGCGCCTGGTAGTACCCGGCGACCTCGGGGTGCGGCAGGATCAGGAAGCGGTCCCGCGCGATCCCCTCGAACAGGGCGTCCGCCACCTCCCGCGGCTCGATCGCGGTCGGCTTGAGCACGAGGTCGCCCGCGGTGCCGGTGGCGTCGAGCATGTCGGTGCGGACACCCTGGGGGCAGATGGCGTGGACCTTGATCCCGCGGTGCCGGTAGGTCAGCGACAGCCACTCGGCGAAGGCGTACGCGCCGTGCTTGGTCACGCTGTAGGGCGCGGCGCCGATCATGGTGAGCAGTCCGGCGGCGGAGACGGTGGAGACGAACCGGCCCGAGCCGCGCTCCAGCCAGTCGGGGATCAGGGCCTGCGCGGCGCGGACATGGGCCATCACGTTGACGTCCCAGGCCAGCGCCCATATGGACGCGTCGGCAGCCTCGGAGCCGCCCGAGGCGACACCGGCGTTGGCGCAGTAGACGTCGACGGTGCCGCCGAGTGCCTCGCGGGCGTCGGTGACGATCGCGGAGGCGTCGCCGGGTACGGCGATCCCGCCGATCTCCTCGGCGACGGCCTTCGCCCGGTCCGCGTCCAGATCGTTGACGACGACCCGCGCCCCCTCGGCGGCGAAACGCCGGGCGAGCGCGGCCCCGATTCCGCCTCCCGCCCCGGTGACGACGACTCCAGCACCTCGAACGGCTTCCACCATCGATCTCCTTCGACCCGGATCGGGCGCGCAGCCCTGCTTTCCGGCGCCAGACTAACTGGTCGGTATGTTTCAGAGAAGGGGAAGTGCCACACGGTTAAGGGGCGCGGGACCGTATCGGCATGCGGCTTCCGTCGTGCAGCGCGACCAGCCACGCACCCAGGGAGCCGGCATGCATCTGCCCAGACGAACCCTGCTGGCGGCGACGACGGCAGCCGCCGTCCCGCCGGCGACGGCGCGCCCCGCCACCGCCCAGGCGGCCCGGCGCACGCGAACCGGCTTCGAGCGTCTCCGGGCGACCGGTTACGCCCAGCTGGGCGGAGAGCGGACCGGCATCGTCACCAACCCCACCGGCGTCACCCGCGACGTACGCCACATCGTCGACGTCATGCACGCCGACGACCGGGTGGACCTGGTGGCCGTGTTCGGCCCCGAGCACGGCTTCCGGGGCACCGCGCAGGCGGGCGGCTCCGAGGGCCGCTACGACGATCCGGCGACCGGCCTCCCCGTCTACGACACCTACCTCAAGAGCGGACAGCGGCTCGCGGACGTGTTCACCGCCTCCGGCGTCGACACGGTCGTCTTCGACATCCAGGACGTCGGCGCCCGCTTCTACACGTACATCTGGACCCTGTACGACTGCATGGAGGCGGCGCGGCTGGCGGGGAAGCGGTTCCTGGTGCTGGACCGGCCGAACCCGGTGACCGGGCGGGCGGCCCTGGGACCGGTGCTGCACCCGGAGTTCGCGACGTTCGTGGGGCGCGAGCCGATCGCACAGGCGCACGGGATGACGGTGGCGGAGCTGGCCCGGCTGTTCAACGGGGAGTTCCTGGCCGCCCCGGTGGAGTTGGAGACCGTACCCATGAGCGGGTGGCGGCGGACGGACTGGTACGACGCCTCGGGACTGCCGTGGGTGCCGGCCAGTCCGAACATGCCGGCGCCGGACACGGCCCTGGTGTACGCGGGGACGTGCCTGTTCGAGGGAACGAACCTGTCCGAGGGGCGGGGCACGACCCGCCCGTTCGAACTCCTCGGCGCGGAGGGCGTCGACGGGCGGTGGGCGGCGGCCGTGAACGAACTCGGTCTGCCGGGCGTGCACTTCAGGGAGGCGTACTTCACGCCTACCTTCTCCAAGTTCCAGGGCCGGACGGTCGGCGGGGTGCAGATCCATGTGCACGACCGGGACGCCTTCGATCCCGTCCGCACCGGCATCGCCCTCCTGGTGACCGCCAAGCGGGTCTGGAGCGGTTTCGGCTGGCGTGCCGACCAGTGGATCGACAAGCTCACGGGGTCGACGTGGGTGCGGACGGCGATCGACAGGGGGGCGGGAGTCGACGAGGTGGTGGCGGGCTGGCAGGAGGAGCTGGCCGCGTTCCGGCGGGTGCGACGGGAGTACCTGCTGTACCGGTGAGCCGGTGAGCCTGGCATCTGGCCGACTCCCGCCGCCCGCGGGGTGATGTGCCCGCCTGGCGGGCGGCTGCGTGGACGCGGACGCGTCGGCGATGGTCCGGCGGGGCGGTCCGGCGTCCGGGGCACACGGCGACACCGGGCACCCCGGACTGGGCGAGTGGTACTGGCGGCGGGCCGCGTCCACCGAGGGCCGCGGCCGGCCGCGGCGGTGACCGCCGGTCGGTCGGCCGCGGTCACCGCAGGTCGGCCGCGGTCACCGCAGGTCGGCCGCGGTCACCGCAGGTCGGCCGTGGTCACCGGTGGGAGGTGAACTCCACGACCTGCTGGTAGGTGGGCCGGTTCTGCCAGCTGATGTTGCCGTGCTTGATGCCGCCGAGGGTGCGCTGGACGATCGAGTCGGCGCACCACTGGTTGCCCGCCGCGCACAGCGTGTCGCCGGGGTACACCTGGGCCGCGGTCCGGCCGGCCGCCTCCTTCAGGGTGCTCAGGAGGATGTCGCGGCAGGCGCTGAGGGTGCCGCCGCCGCAGTACTCGCGGCCCAGCGCGCCCCGCACCGGCTCACCGAGCACCGCCCGGATGTCCTTGTCGACATAGCTCCACCAGCCGTACTGGAAGGAACTTCCGGCATGGGCGCCGGTCGGGCCGTGCGCGGACGACGGGCTCTCGTCGATGGGGAGGTTGTCCGTCATGGCGGTGTACAGCGCGGTGCCGAGACCGGGTTCGAACTGCGCCTTCACCAGCAGCGGCCACCAGGCGTCGAGGACACGGATGGCGTCCGCGTCGGCGTACGTCTTCGAACCGGCCGTGGTCTCCGTACGTCTCCCGCCCGCCGCCAGCCAGGTCCGGAGCTTGGCGACCGCGGCCGAGGCCGTGGCGTCGGTGACCGGGGACGTGCCGATCACCTTGAGCAGGTCGGGCAGGACGTCCTGGGCACGCAGGTCGGCGAGGGCCGCCTCCGCCATCGCCCCGGTCAGCGACGCGCGGGTGACGCCACCGGCATTGACCAGCTTCTTCACCCGGTCCTCCAGCAGGTTGCCGCGGTGCACGGAGCCGTTGCCCCACGGCGCGGTCGCGTAGTCCTTGGCCTGCTTGTTGTTCCAGGAGACGTAGTAGTCCTGGTCGACGGAGTTGGGGTGGGCCGAAGCCGGGGTGTAGGCGGCCGTGTTGGTCGCGGGATCCCAGTTCCGCCACTCGTAGGCCGGCTGCGCCCAGACCGGGAACTCGGCGTCGACGCCGCTCGCCCGCACCGGGTTGTCGCCGCTGTTGTAGTAGGCGGTGTGCTCGGAGTCGGCGTAGAACCAGTTGAAGGTGTAGTTGATGTGCTGCACCGCGCTCTGGAAGGACTGCGGTCCGGTGACGTAGTCCGGGTCGTTCAGCATCTGGAAGCCGATGATGGAATCGGCCTCGTGCAGGAACGACGAGCGCAGGGTGGTGTAGGCGACCTTCTTGCCGCCGACAGTCGCGCGGTACTCGACCGGGCCGTACGCGGTGCGCCAGACGCGCATCGTGTACGAGCCGGCCGGGGTGCCGTCGGCCGTGGTCGGCTTCCAGGCGTTCTTCTGCTCGATCTTCTCCATCGGCGTGCAGGTGCCGCGGTGGAGGTAGTGGAAGTCGTCCTGGCACAGCTCGACGGCGTAGGTGTCGATGATGTCCTGACCTGAGGTGGTGGCGCTCCACGCGTAGTCCTGACCGCGCCCCAGCTCGACGTACATGCTGAGGCCGGCGAAGGAGGCGCCGCGGGCGCTGATGCCGGGGCCCTGGAGTTCCTGGAGCAGCAGGAGCTGCGGGGCGAAGTAGCCGGTCTGCGGGCCGAACACGGCGACGGGGTGGCCGCTCGCCGTGTGATCGCCGCTCACCACGAGGGCGTTGGACATGCCCCGCCTGGCGGAGGTCATGGCGGTCCTGGCGGCGGCGGCGGAGGCACCGGTGGCGCTCGTGCCGACGGCGCTGCCCGTACGGTCGTGAACCAGGGGTTCCTCGACCACCGAGCCGGGGTCGGGCAGTGCCTCGCCCCGCGCATCCTCGGGCTTGACGGCGTAGGGGAAGCTCTTGCCGTCGTGGAGGGTCATGACGGCCTCGGGGTCGTTGCGCTCGCGGAAGGACTCCCAGACCGCGGTGCCCTGTTCGACGCCGTACTTCTCCTGCGCGGCGAGCAGCGACATCGCGTTGTGGACCTCCCCGCCGCCCCCGGAGCCGAAGAGGGCGCCGACGACCGAGCCGAGCGCCACCAGGTCGGTGATCTTGAAGTGGGCGATGGTTCCCGCGTTGGTGACGGAGTCCTTGTGGCCCGTCAGGACGTATTCACCGGGGAAGTAACGGCCTCTGTCGGAGGCGTCGATGTAGGCGTTGATGCCGGCCAGATAGGCGTTGGCGTCGGCCAGTGCCCGCTGCCCCCGGGCGCCGTTGGCGGCGATCGCGTTGTCGATCTGCGCCTGGAGGTCCGCCTCGGAATAGGGGGCGTGGCGCCAGAACTGCTGTTCCAGGCCCTGGTTGGAGGGGTCACCGCCCGCGAAGGAGGTGAGCCGGCCCCGGCCGACGTGCCGGAAGACGTCCATGAGCCACAGCCGGTCCTCGGCGGCCGCGTAACCGGCGCCGAACTCGGTGCCGTATCTGGTCGTACCGGTGATGTGCGGTATGCCCGTCTTCTTGTCGCGCACGATCGTGACGTCGCCGCGGCCCGCGGGCTTGACGGTGGAGGCGACTTGATCGGCGGGGACCCCGAAGGACGCGTCGTTGAAGAACGTGTTGATCGTGGAGTCGGTGAGCGTCGCGTAGCCCTTGGCCAGGTTGGCGTACGGGCCGAGCTGGTCCTCGGCGTGCGCGGGCTGGGTGCCGAAGGCCTGGTTGAGCAGGATCTGGGCCAGCGTGGCGTTGCCGTTCTGGCCGGGCGGCAGGATGTCGGAACACTGGTTGCCGCAGTAGTCGTTCGCGGCTCTGACCTCGGCCGCTGCGGCCGTCGGGGAAAGAGGCGACAAAACTCCGGCAATGAGGGCGCATACGGATGCGTTCTTCAGGAACCCGGGGATTCTGCCGGGAGTTCTCAGTCTGTCGAGTGCGGTGCGGGAGGTTCGCCGTGACATCGGCAACTCCTAGCGACGGGGGTGGCGGAGAAGTTACCGCCGGTATCCCCGCGATTGAAGATGAACATGCGTCACTTCTTCGGGTCGCCTCATGGGGCTCAGGGACGGCATCGGAGAACGGATCGAGCGGGAAGGGAGCCGAATCGCGTGTCGCTACGTCTATTCGGGGACGTCCGTACGACGACGCCGAAGTGACCGAAGTACAGGTGCAGATGTGACGGAGGTGCAAGGCGATGGCCGGTTTCCGGAGTCTGGCGAGACAGGTGCGCGACCCGCGGTGCGATCTGGCACTGCGGCGGTACTCGCTCCGCAAGTGCCTTGAACGGTTCGCCCCCTACGGGCACAGGGCGACCTGGGACCATCTGTGCTCGCGTGCCGGGTTCGGTCCCGAGGACCGCTCTCCCGATCCGGCGCGGCTCGTGGCCGCACTGGACGAGCTGGAGGAGGCGCGGGCGGTGTGGCTGGCGTACGAGGTCGAGTTCGCCGACCGCCGCAGGAAGGAGAAGCACGACGGGCTGCGCCGGCCGGGCAGCGTGGACGACTGGCACCGGATGACCTGGGGCGGATTCGGCGTGGCCTGGTGCGACGACCCTCGGGTCCACCCCCGTGAACCGCTGGCCGAGGTGCTGCGCAGACTGATCGCCGCGCTGGAGCGCGAACCGGGCTCCACCTGCCCGGTGTGCGACGGCGAGCGGCTCCTGTGGAGGGACGACCTGGACCACGAACCGTCGGCGGGACCGGTCTGCGCGGACTGCGGGATACTCGTCCCGCGCCCCGTGCTCACGTCGGAGGCACTGGCGTACGCCAGGCGCGGACGGCTGCTCGTGTCGGCCTGACCGCTCAGGGACCGAGGGGACGGCGGGGGTGCGCCGGGGATGCCGCACCCCTGTTTCTTACCGGGTTTCACCCTGTTCGAACTGGTGTCAGGGGCGGGTGGCATCATCGGAATCATGGTGCAGGTCTGTCTGAACGGGTCGCGGGAAGCCGCCGACGGCGTGGTGGTGCCGCTGTCGCCGGAAGCACTGGCCGAGTCCGCGGCGCGGGCCGTCGCGGCCGGGGCCACGGAGGTGCATGTCCATCCCAAGGCACCGTGCGGGCGGGACAGTCTGTCCCCGGGCGCGGTCGAGGCCACCGTCGACGCGATACGGCGGCGGGTGCCGGTGCCGGTCGGGGTGACCACGGGCGCCTGGGCGGAACCCGACCCGGCGGCGAGGCTCGCCAGCGTGCGCGGCTGGACGGTGCTGCCCGACCACGCCTCTGTCAACTGGCACGAGTCCGGGGCGGAGGAGGTGGCAGCAGAGCTGATCGCCAGGGGGGTCGGGGTCGAGGCCGGCATCTGGTCCGGGACGGACGGGGCGGCGCGGTTCGCCGTCTCGCCCCTCGCACCTCGGGTGTTGCGGGTGCTCGCCGAGGTGACCGACCCGGAACCGGGCACCGCGCGCGAGTCGGCGCGGGCCCTGCTGGCGGACCTCGGTCCCGTCCACGGCCTGCCCGTACTGCTGCACGGGGAGGAGGGCGGGACCTGGCCGGTGCTGCGGCTGGCCGGGCGGCTCGGACTCGCCACCCGGATCGGCCTGGAGGACACGCTCGTCCTGCCGGACGGACGGCGGGCGCTGTCCAACGCCCAGTTGGTGACCGAGGGGTTGCACCAGTACGGGTGCGCCCGGCGATCGCCGTAGGGCAGGGCGAGCGGGGCGGGAGGCGAGGCCGGGGCCGCCGCCCTCGCGCGGACGGGCACGGGGCTCGGCGCGCCATGTCCGGTGCCGAGCGGCGAGGACGGCCTCGTCCGCACCGTCCCCATGGGGGAACGGCGCCTCGCCTCCGACGTACTCACGGCTCCGACCGGCCTCGTCCGGGCGGACGAGGCCGTGGAAGGCCGTGCCGATCACCGCGCGGGCCACGGCAAGGGGGTCCTGGTAGGGGAGTTCGTCCCGTCATGACTTCGTGCACGGCGTCGCCGCCGGCCGAGGGGGGTGACGCTACCAGCGGCAATTCGCTCGCTCCAGTGCTTTCCCGCAAGGACAGTTGGGGGTGATGAGACACCCCTGAGGTTCTGGAGGAGCCCCGCATGTCGACGCTGCGCGTCACCGCCGAAGTGCTGACCGTCCATGAGCACCCCCACGCCGACGCCCTCGAACTGGCCCAGGTCGGCCTGTACCGGGCGGTCGTCGCCAAGGGTGCCTACCGCACGGGAGAGGCGGCCGTGTACATCCCCGAGCAGTCCGTGCTGCCGGCCGAGCTGATCGAGGAGCTGGGGCTCACCGGGCGGCTGGCCGGCGGCAACGCGGACCGGGTCAAGGCGGTACGGCTGCGGGGCGAGCTGTCGCAGGGGATCGTCTGCCGGCCGAAGGCACTGGCGGACGTCGACCTCGCGCGGGCGGCACGGGAGGGGACCGACTTCGCGGAGCGGCTCGGCATCGTCAAGTGGGTGCCGCCGATCCCTCCCACGATGAACGGGGAGGTGGAGCCGGCGCCGGACCTGCTGCCCTGGGTCGACATCGAGAACATCCAGCGGTACCCCGACATCTTCCCGCCCGGCGAGCCGGTGGTCCTCACCGAGAAGCTGCACGGGTCGGCGTGCCTGATGACGTATGTCGCCGACGAGGAGCGGGTGTACGTCACCTCGAAGGGCTTCGGCTCGAAGTCGCTGGCGTTGAAGGAGGACCCGCGGAACCTGTACTGGCGGGCCGTTCGCGGCCATGGCGTCGCCGTGGCGGCGGCCCGTCTCGCCGAGCGGCTGGGCGCACGGCGGGTCGGCATCTTCGGGGAGGTGTACGGCGCGGGCGTGCAGGACCTGACGTACGGCGCCGACGGACGGCGGGACACCCTCGGCTACGCGGTGTTCGACGTGTCCGCCGAGATCGGGGGTGTGGTGCGGTGGCTGGACGCGGAGTCCGTACTGCGGGGTGAACTTCCGCTGGTTCCACGGCTGTTCGAGGGACCGTATGACCGTGCGCGGGTGCTGGAGCTGGCCGGTGGGCGGGAGACCGTGTCGGGGCGGGGGCTGCATCTGCGGGAGGGGGTGGTGATACGGCCGGCCGTGGAGAGGTACAGCCCGGTGACCGGGGGCCGGGCCATCGCCAAGGCGGTGAGCGCGGGATATCTGACGCGGAAGGGAGGGACGGAGTACGAGTAAGGGCTCACGGGTCGGCTGGTGCCCGGCGCGGGTGGTCCCGGCGCTTCCGGGGCGCCCCCCACCCGTGCCTTCGCCCGGGCGGGGCTCCGCCTCCGCGCCGACGTGTCGGTGGGGCGCCGCACCGACGTGTCGGTGCGGCACCGGCGCCTCCGCCGGGTGCGCCGGGCCCGCCTCCCCGGGCGCCACGCGTGCCCGCAGCCGGACGGCGGGCCGTGCGTGTCGGCCGGAGGGTGGCGCGGGCCAGGAGGCTCGGCGGGTGGGCGCAGCGGGGGGTTGCCGCGGGTGGCCGCAACAGGGGCCGGCGGGTGGCCGCACCAGCCGGGCCCGCAGGGCTCGACCATCCGCAGACTGACTGAAGAACGGGCAGCCGCAGGGCGAGGGCGGAAAGGCCGGCCGCAGGCCGGGCGGGGCCCGCCGGGGCCCCGCCCGGTTGTCAGGCGCAGCGGTCTTTTGTCGGGGGCGGAGCGGAGCGGGGACCCCTGGGGGACGGGGATTCGCGTTCCGCCAGGAGACGGGAGCCCGTGATGCGGTCGCCGGTGGTGTCGTTCGGGTTGGAGAGAACGCAGGAGTCGAGGGAGAGGCAGCCGCAGCCGATGCAGTCGGTGAGGTGGTCGCGGAGGCGGTTGAGCTGCTTGATGCGTTCGTCGAGTTCGGCTCGCCAGGTCTCCGAGAGGCGGGCCCAGTCCTCGCGGGTCGGGGTGCGCTCCTCGGGGAGTTGGGCGAGGGCCTCCCGGATCGTGGCCAGGGGGATGCCGACGCGCTGTGCGGCGCGGACGAAGGCGACCCGGCGGAGCGTGTCGCGGGTGTAGCGGCGCTGGTTGCCCGGGGTGCGCCGGCTGCTGATCAGGCCCTTGGACTCGTAGAAGTGCAGGGCGGAGACGGCGGCGCCGCTGCGGGCGGCGACCTGGCCGACCGTGAGTTCTTGGATCGTCTCTGGAATCTTCGGCACCCCTCGGAGCCTACCCATCCCGCCGGACACCCGATCCGTTGACATGACTCCCCGGGCACACCATGCTAAGCAGTTGCTTAGGCATTCCGTGAGCGCGAGAGAGGCCGCAGAGATGGCAGAGCCGAGGATCTTCACGTCCCCCGACGAGCTGAGGGCGGCGGTGGGTGAGCAGCTGGGACACACCGACTGGCTGGAGGTCGACCAGAAGCGGATCGATCTGTTCGCGGAGGCCACCGGCGACCACCAGTGGATCCATGTGGACCCCGAGCGCGCGGCCTCGGGCCCGTTCGGGACCACGATCGCGCACGGCTATCTGACCCTGTCGCTGCTGCCGCTGTTCGGCCCCCAGCTGATCGCGGTGGAGGGCGTCAAGATGGGCGTCAACTACGGGACGAACAAGGTCCGTTTCCCCGCGCCCGTTCCGGTCGGCTCGCGGCTGCGCGCCACCGCTGCCATCTCCGCCGTCGACGACGTCAGCGGAGGCGTCCAGGTCACCGTCGCGTTCACCGTGGAGCGCGAGGGCGGGGACAAGCCGGTGTGCGTGGCGGAGTCGGTGTCCCGCTACTACCTCTGAACGTCCCCCGTCCGAGCGGCGGGCCGCCGCCCGGCTACTTCGCCGCCCCCACCATCCGCAGCACGAGGTCGGCGTACAGCGCGCCGACCTCGTCGGGCGTGCGCGGACCGTCCACGTTGAACCAGCGGGCCACGTCGATGCACAGGGACAGAACCGCGAGGGTCGTCCCGTGCACGTCGATGACGTCGAACTCGCCGCTCGCCACGCCCTCCTCGATGATCCCGCGCACCTCGCCGTCGACCTGCCGGCGCAGGGCCAGGATCTCGGCGCGGGCGTCCGGGCCGAGAGCGTCCAGTTCGTACTGGACGACCCGCGCGGTGGTGCGCCGGCCCGCGTGCCAGCGGACGAAGGAGCTGACGGCCTCCGCGAGCCGGTCCGTCGCACTGCCCTCGCCGCGCGCGGCCGTGCGCAGGATGTCCAGCGCCCGGTCGTGGCCGATCCGGCTGATCCGGTGGAGCAGCTCTTCCTTGGTCTTGTAGTGGATGTAGAGCGCGGCCGGGCTCATCCCGGCGCGACCCGCGATGTCACGGGTCGTCGTCGCGTGGTAGCCGCGCTCGGCGAAGGCCTCCACGGCGGCGACGAGCAGTCGCCGTGCCGCGTCAGGGGTGACCTCTTCCCACGGCTCGATCTCGCCGCCGGCCGTCTCCTCCGCCGTACTCATCGCTCGTTCGCCCCTCTCGGTACCGGAGCTCCACCATACCGCCGAAGGTGAGCGCCCGCTTAGAGTGCCCGTTCAGGGCGCGGCGTCGGCCGCCCCGAAGGGCTTTCAGGGCCTGTCCAAGGTGTTCTAGAGCTTCTCGAAGGGGCTGTAGACCCGGGCCGCGACGTCCTGCCGGTCCCTGATCACCTTGGCCAGGGTGAAGGCGGACGTGACGAGGTACAGGACGGCGATGCCGAGGAAGGCGCGCACCCAGGAGTCGGCGTGCAGCCGGTAGATGCCGATGGCGGTCGCCGCCATGGCGACGGCGAAGGACGCGACCGCCTGGCCGTAGAAGGCGGCGGTGTTCTGCTTGACCGGTGTGTCGCTCATGGGAGAAGGATCCGCCCGGTGAGGCCCGCGCCACATCCGTCCGGCTACTCAGGACGTACTCAGAAGGCCGAGACCCCCGTCAGCGCCCGCCCGATCACCAGTTTCTGGATCTGGCTCGTGCCCTCGTACAGGGTCATCACGCGGGCGTCGCGCAGCAGCTTGCCCGCCGGGTACTCGTCGATGTAGCCGTAGCCGCCATAGACCTGGAGGGCGTTGTTGGCGGCCCGGACGGCCGCCTCCGAGGCGAAGAGTTTGGCCTTGGAGGACTCGACCGCGAAGGGCAGCCCGCGGTCGACGAGATCCGCGACCCGCCAGGTCAGCAGGCGGGCGGCGTCGACGTCGACCGCGATGTCGCTGATCAGTTCCTGGACGAGCTGGTGGTGGGCGATGCTCTTCCCGAACTGCTCGCGCTCCCCGGCGTACCGCACGGCCGCGTCCAGCGCGGCCTGGGCTATGCCCACGCAGCCCGCCGCGACCGACATCCGGCCCTTGGCCAGGGCGGACATCGCGACGGAGAACCCCTTTCCCTCCGTGCCGAGCAGTGCGGACGCGGGCACCCGGACGTCCTCCAGCACCAGTTCGGCGGTGGCCTGGCCGCGCAGACCGAGCTTGCCGTGGAGGGTGCGGCGGGTCAGTCCCGGGGTGTCGGCGGGCACGAGGAAGGCGGAGACGCCCTTGTGGCCGGGGGCGTCCGTGGAGCGGGCGAAGAGCAGCACGACGTCGGCCCAGGTGCCGTTCGTGATGAACATCTTGGTGCCGCTGATGACGTAGTCGTCGCCGTCGCGGACGGCGCGGGTGGTGAGGTTCCCGGCGTCGGAGCCGGTGCCGGGCTCGGTGAGGCCGAAGCAGCCGACGTACGCGCCGGAGGTCAGCCCCGGCAGCCACCGGCGCTTCTGCTCCTCGTCCCCCCAGGCCGCGACGGTCTTGGCGACCAGGCCCAGGGAGACGGAGACGATGCCGCGCACGGAGGAGTCGCCGCGGCCCAGTTCCTCCGTGACGAGGCAGTACGCGAGATGGTCGCCGCCGGAGCCGCCGTACTCCTCGTCGATCGTCAGGCCCAGGAAGCCGACCTCACCGAGCTTCTTCACGATGGACCGGTCGACCTCCTCGGCGCGGTCCCAGGCCACGGCGTGCGGGGTGATCTCGCGGTCCACGAAGTCCCTGGCGAGCCGCCGTACGGCCTCCTGCTCCTCACTGAGCCCCAGATGCATGACGCGTCACCCCACGGAGGTTAAATTAGCACTGCTAGTTTCTTGTTCGCAGCCCTACTATGTGCGCCATGGCCCGACCGCGCAAGCCCTTGCTGAACACCGACCGCATCGTCGAGACGGCCCGCGCGCTCGTGGACGCGGAGGGTCTCGCGGCGCTCTCCACCCGACGGCTCGCCGCCGAACTCGGCGTCAGCGGGCCGTCGCTGTACAACCACTTCCGCACCAAGGACGAGATCCTGGAGGCGGTCGCCGACTCGGTGAGCGCCCAGGTCGACCTGTCGGTGTTCGAGGACGGCCGGCAGTGGCGGACCGCGCTGCACGACTGGGCGGTCTCCTACCGGGCCGCCCTGCGCGACCACCCGAACATCGTCCCGGTCCTCGCCCGCGGCCCCGGCCGCCGCCCGGCCGCACTGCGGCTCGCGGACGCGGTCTACGGCGCGATGGTCGCGGCCGGCTGGCCGCCCGCGCAGGCCACCTCGATCGGTGCGCTGATGCGGTACTTCATCATGGGCTCCGCGCTCGGCTCCTTCGCCGGTGGCTTCGTGGACGACGAGAGCGCCTACGACCCGGCCGACTATCCGCACCTCGGACAGGCGCATCTGCTGGCCGAGCAGCAGGAGAAGGTCGACGAGCGGGCCTTCGAGACGGGCCTCGCCGCCCTGTTGGACGGGCTGGCGCAGCAGTACGAGCGGCTGGGGCGCACGGCGTGAGTGTCGCCGCGGACACTTCGGTGCCCGCCGAACCGTCCGTGTCCCATGCTGGGAGCCATGACCACGAGGGATCCCCGCGCACCGCTGCTCGCCCGCCTTGCCGGCCTGATCGCCGACGAGACACGTGCCGCGTGCCTGCTGGCGCTGCTCGACGGCCGGGCCTGGACCGCGGGCGAGCTGGCCCGGCACGCGGGCGTCGCCGCCTCGACGCTGAGTGAGCACCTCGGCAGACTCGTCGCCGGCGGGATGCTCACCGAGGAACGGCAGGGCCGCCACCGGTACGTACGGCTCGCCGACGCAGGGGTCGCCCAGCTCGTGGAGGACCTCGCCGCCCAGGTCGCCCCGGCCGACACCGTACGCCCCCGAACCCTGCGCGAGTCGAGCGCCGGGTCCGCCATGGCACGCGCCCGGACCTGCTACGACCATTTCGCCGGGCGGCTGGGCACCGCCGTCACCGACGCCCTGACCGCCCGCGGGCTGCTCGTCCAGGACACCGGGTTCGCGCTGACGGAGGCGGGGCTCGGGTGGTTCGCGGACACCGGCATCGCCCTGGACCGCGGGGGCCGCCGTCCGCTGGCCCGCGCCTGCCTCGACTGGACCGAGCGCCGCCCGCACCTCGCCGGGGCCGCGGGCGCGGCCCTGTGCCGGCACGCCCTCGACACGGGGTGGTGCGAACGCATCGGCTCCGAGCGGGCGGTGCGGGTGACGGCGACCGGTGAGCGGGCGCTGGGCGAGTTTCTCGGCATCGACGCGGCGGGCCTGCGGTGAGCCGCCCCGCCGTACAGCGCCCGTACCCACCGTCCGCGGACGCCGGCGGGTTCGCCGGAGATCCGCGAGCGCCCCTCCCCCGACTTCCCAGCCTCAGGAGCTCGATGAACACCGCCCGCCGCCCGGAGCGTCGTACGGAACTGCTCGCCGCCGGTGCGGCCTCGGTCACCGTCGTGCTGTGGGCCTCCGCGTTCGTGTCGATCCGCAGTGCCGGCACCGCGTACTCCCCCGGCGCGCTGGCCCTCGGCCGGCTGCTGGCCGGTGCCCTGACCCTGGGGGCGATCTGTCTCGTACGGCGGGAGGGGCTGCCGCCGCGGACCGCCTGGCGCGGGATCGCGGTGTCGGGGGTGCTGTGGTTCGGCTTCTACATGGTGGCGCTGAACTGGGGCGAACAGGAGGTGGACGCCGGGACGGCGGCCCTGGTCGTGAACATCGGTCCACTGCTCATCGCCCTGCTCGGCGCGCGGTTCCTCGGCGACCGGCTGCCGCCGCGGCTGCTGGCCGGGATGGCGGTGTCGTTCGCGGGCGCGGTCACGGTCGGGCTGTCGATGTCGGGCGGGGGCGGCTCCTCGCTGCTCGGGGTGGTGCTGTGCCTGCTGGCCGCCGTCGCCTACGCCGGTGGCGTCGTGGCACAGAAGCCGGCGCTGGGGCGGGCCAGTGCCTTGCAGGTCACGACGTTCGGATGCCTGGTCGGTGCGGTGCTGTGCCTGCCCTTCGCCGGGCAGCTGGTCGGCGAGGCCGCCGACGCGCCGCTGTCGGCCACGCTCAACATGGTCTACCTGGGCGTGTTCCCGACCGCGCTGGCCTTCACCACGTGGGCGTACGCGCTGGCCCGGACCACGGCCGGACGCATGGGCGCGACGACGTACGCCGTGCCCTCACTGGTGGTGCTGATGTCATGGCTGGCCCTGGGCGAGGTACCGGGAGCGCTCACCCTGGCGGGCGGGGCGCTGTGCCTGGCGGGGGTGGCGGTGTCCCGGTCGCGGGGGCGAGCCGCGGCGGCGGAGGAGCTACGCCCCGAGGAGAGCGAGGCGCCGAGGTGACGGGGCCGAGCGAGTGCAGGTCCGGGACCGCGTGCCCGGGGGAGAGAGACCGCCGCGGCCGGGCCCCGAACCCGGACCGCCCCGAAGCGCCCGGTCGGCAGGGCCGCGGCCCGAGACGGCCTTGTGCCGGAGTCACGGGGCCGCGGCCCGGAGAGTCCGGGGCCGCCGCGGGTCGACGAGGTCCCCGGGCCGCCGGCCGGGAGGGGGTGGTGCACCAGGGGGGTCAGAAGATGATCAGCGCCCGGCCTCCCTTGCCCGCGAGCATGTTCTCGAAGGCGGTCGGGATGTCCTCCAGGGCGATGTGTTCCGTGACCAGGGAGCTGAGGTCCAGGCGGCCGGCGCGGACGTGTTCGGCCAGTACCGGGAGGTCGCGGGCGGGATCCGAGTTGCCGTAGACGCAGCCGGAGAGGGTGCGGCCCCAGTGGAAGAGTTCCAGGGCGTTGAAGGTGACCTGCTGGTCCTTGCCGCCGATGCCGACGACGGTGGTGCGGCCGCCGCGGCGGGTGGACTCCCACGCGGTGCGGATGGTGACCGCCCGGCCCACGCACTCCACGGCGACGTCGACGCCCTGTCGTCCGGTGAGGGCGCGGATCTCGCGGGCGGTGTTCTCGGACGCGACGACGTACTCGGTGGCGCCCGCCGCGCGGGCCAGCCCCTCCTTCTCCGGGGAGACGTCGACGGCGACGATCGCCGAGGCGCCCGCGATCCGGGCCGCCTGGAGGGTGGCGAGGCCGACCCCGCCGACGCCGAACACGGCCACCGTCTCACCGGGGCGGACCTGCGCGCTGTGGTGGACGGCGCCGTAGCCGGTGAGGACCGCGCAGCCGAGGAGGGCCGCGTCGGTCAGCGGGATGCCGTCGGGCAGGGGAAGGGTGCAGGAGGCGGGGACCACGGTCTCCTCGGCGAACGCGGCGACGTTCAGGCCGGGATGGAGGTCGGTGCCGTCGGCCGTGCGGGCGTACACGTCCGCGGAGCCGCTGAGCGCGTTGGCGCACAGCCAGACCTCGCCGAGCGAGCAGGCGTGACAACCACCGCAGGAAGGCGCCCAGTTGAGGACCACGCCGTCACCCGGCGCGAGGTCGGCGACGCCCTCGCCGACGGACACGACGGTGCCCGCCCCCTCGTGGCCGAGGACGGCCGGTACGGGGACGCGCATGGTGCCGTCGGACAGGGACAGGTCGGAGTGGCAGACCCCGGCAGCGGCGAGCCGGACCCGGACCCGGCCCGGTCCGGGATCGGGCAGCTCGATCTCGGTGATCTCCAGCGGGGCGCCCACGGCGGGGAGGACGGCGGCACGTACCACGGGGAAGCTCCTCAGAACTGAAGGGACTTGGTCTGGAGGTACTCGGCGAGACCGTGCGTGCCGAGTTCCCGGCCGACGCCCGACTGCTTGTATCCGCCGAAGGGGGCGAGGGGATTGAAGCGGCCACCGTTGATGTCGACCTGCCCGGTGTCCATCCGGCGGGCGAAGGCCACCGCCTCCGCCTCCTCGCCGGCCCAGACGGCGCCGGCCAGGCCGTAGACGGTGCCGTTGGCGATCCGCAGGGCGTCCTCCTCGTCCTCGTAGCGAAGGATCGACAGGACGGGGCCGAAGATCTCCTCCTGGGCGATCGTCATCTCCGGGGTGACGTCGGCGAACACGGTCGGGCTGACGAACCAGCCCCGCTCGTGCGGGGTTTCGGTGCCTCCCGCGACCAGTCGCGCGCCCTCCGCGACGCCCTGCTCGATGTAGCCGCGCACCCGCGCCTGCTGCTTGGCGTTGACGACCGGGCCGATGCGGTCGCCGTACTTGGCGGCGGCGGCCGCGGCCAGTTCCACGGCCTCGTCGTACTGGTCGCGGTGGACCAGCATCCGGGTCCAGGCGCTGCACGTCTGGCCGGAGTTGGACATGACGTTGGCGACGCCGACGTTGACCGCGCGGGCGAGGTCGGCGCTGGGGAGGATGACGTTGGCGGACTTGCCGCCGAGTTCGAGGGCCACCTTCTTGATCGCGGCACCGGCGGTCGCGGCGATCCGCTTCCCCACGGCGGTGGAGCCCGTGAAGGAGACCAGGTCGACGCCGGGGTGCTCGGCGAGGGCCTGTCCGGCGACCGGGCCGAGGCCTGTGACGAGGTTGAAGACACCGGCCGGGACGCCCGCCTCGTGGACGGCCTCGGCGAAGAGTTGCGCGACGAGCGGGGTGTCCTCGGCGGGCTTCAGTACGACCGTGCAGCCGGCGGCGAGCGCCGGGGCGACCTTGGCGACGATCTGGTGCAGCGGGTAGTTCCAGGGGGTGATGGCACCGACCACGCCGACCGGCTCGTGGTGGACGATCGAGTTGCCGACCTTCTCCACGAAGGAGTGGGTGGCGGCCAGTTCGGCGTAGGAGCCGGCGACCGCGATCGGTACGGCCGCGTGGACCGCCTGCGAGAAGCCCGGCGGCGAGCCGAGTTCGGCGGTGACGGTCTCGGCGATCTCCTCCTTGCGGGCCGCCAGCACGTCCCGGAGGGCGCCCAGGCGCGCGGCGCGCTCGGCGGGCGCCGTCGCCGCCCACGCCGGGAGGGCGGCACGGGCGGCCCGTACCGCCACGTCGACGTCCTCGGGTCCGGCCGCCGGGATCCGGCCGATGACCTGTTCGTCCGCCGGGTTCACCACCTCGATCACGTCCTGGCCGGCGGCGGGGCACCAGGCGCCGTCGAGATAGATGCCGTCGTGTGCCTTCATCGCGTTCCCTCCGGGCGGTCGTCGTCCTCCGCGCACTAAACTAGCGCCGATAGTTTTCCGGCACCAGGGGCGTCCGCCGTACGGCGCCCCACTCCGGCACGGCGGCCCGCCGCGGGTGTCACTCGTCGAGGTCCGGCAGCCGGTCCGGGGCCGGACAGATCCGCCGGCCGTGCTGGTCGAAGACGAACAGGTGGGCGAGGTCGACGAGGAGCGGGACCTGCATGCCGTACCGCAGGTCGAAGTCGGGGGTGGTCCGCACGACCAGGTCGCCGGGCTGGCGGCCGTCCGGGGAGGCCACCGCGGAGGGCTGTTCCTCGGGCTCGTCCAGCACCACGACCGGCCCGGCCCGCCGACTGCCCGCCCGCCGCCGGAGCCGGTCCAGCACCCCGGCCTCCCGCCGGCGCCGCCGGCTCGGCCGCACCGGCTGACGCGGCGCCTCCAGATCCGGTACGACAGCGGGGCGCGAGCCGGTGTTGAAGTGCACGAGCACCTCGTGGCCCTGGAACTCCACATGCTCCACCAGGCCGGTGATGTGCGTCTCGCCGGGACGCGCCTCGGCGAGGCCGCCGATGCGGACGGCCTCCGAGCGCAGGCCGACGATCACCTCACGGCCCTGCTGCACCCGCAGCAACTTGTGGTCCAGGCAGAGCGGTTCGGGCAGCCGCAGGGCCTGCTTGCCGAGGCTGATCGTCATCGCCCCGTCGAGCGGGGCACGGACCACTCCGCGCAGCAGATTGATGCGCGGGGTGCCGATGAACGCGGCCACGAAGATGTTGCGGGGCAGGGCGTAGACCGAGCGGGGCGTGTCGATCTGCTGGAGGACACCACCGCGCAGGACCGCCACCCGGTCGCCGAGGGACATGGCCTCGGCCTGGTCGTGCGTGACGTACACCGTCGTCACGCCCAGCTTTCGGGTCAGGGAGGCTATTTCGGCCCGCAGCCGGTTACGGAGCTTGGCGTCGAGGTTGGACAGCGGTTCGTCCATCAGGAAGGCGGACGGGTGGCGGGCGATGGCCCGGCCCATGGCGACACGCTGGCGCTCCCCGCCGGAGAGCCGGCCGGGGTAGCGGTCCAGGAGGTCCTCGATGCCGAGCATCCTCGCGGTGGCGTCCACGCGAGGACTCGGGTCGGCGCTGGGGGACTCGATGCGCAGCGGGAACCCGATGTTGTCGCGGCCCGTCATGGTCGGGTAGAGCGCGAAGTTCTGGAAGACCATCGCGATGTTCCGGCCGGACGGCGGCAGATCGTTGGCGTACTCGCCGTCGAGCAGCAACTGCCCCTCGGTGATCTGCTCCAGCCCGGCGATCATCCGCAGCACGGTGGACTTGCCGCAGCCGGAGGGTCCGAGCAGCACGAGGAATTCGCCGGGCGCGATGTCCAGCGACAACCGGTCCACCACGCGCACGGTGCCCGCGTGGTAGGCCTTGCTGACGTCGTGCAGGGAGATGGCGCGTGTCATGAGAGGAGTCCCCGGGGCTCACGGACCCGCCCGCCGCCCGTCCCGCGCAAGGACGGTACGAGCGCCGGGCGGTTCCTCGGCGCGTGTGCTCGACAGCCTCCGACGGGTCGAACGAGGCTGTGAGTCACGGAAGTTAACGGACTGTGCGCGCCCGGGGAAGGGAACCGGCCAGATCCGTGGCTCCACGGGGCGGGAACCCGCTCGCCGCCGGCCGGTCCGACTCAGCGTGCCGGACCGGCCGGGCCCCGGATCTGGGTCAGGTGGGCGAAGACCACCAGGTTGCCCGAGTAGCCGGTTTCGCGGTCGAAGGTGCCGCCGCAGGTGATGAGCCGCAGTTCGGGACGGCCCCGGTAGCCGTACACCTCCTGGTCGGGGAAGCGGGCCTTGTCGTAGTCCTTGATCCGGTCGACCCTGTAGACGGCGGTGTGCCCGTCGGCCCGGCGGACCTCGATGCGGCGCCCGGGCGTGAGTTCGGACAGGCCCGAGAAGACGGCCGGTCCGGTGTCGGTGTCGAGGTGGCCGACGGCGACGGCGGTGCCCGGTCCCCCCGGGGACGGGCCGTCCGCGTACCAGCCCACCAGTTCGGGGTCGTCCTCCGGGGGCGCGGGCAGCCTGCGCCTGCCGTCCAGGTGGAGGTCCATGACCGGGGCGTCGAGGCTGAGGAACGGGATCGCCAGGCGGATCGCGCGCGAGCGGGGGAGGACGCGGGGACCCTCGGGGGTGGGACGAGGGCGGGGCTTGGCCGCCTGGGGGCCGCCCGCGGCACCGGGGCGCGGCGCGGCGGGACGGAGGTGGGACGCGCCCGCCCTGCTCGGCACGGGCGCCTTGCCCGTCAGGCCCGCTCTGCCCAGCGCCGGCGTGTTGCCCGGCACGGGCGCCTTGCCCGGCGCGGGCACCACTGCGGACGCCGACGGGAGCGGCCGGGTCGGCCTCGGACGTGACGGGGACTCCCCCGGCAGGGACTGTCGAGCACGGGCCGCCGACGCCCCCGGCGCGGGCTTTCGCGCGCGCACCGGCGCCGTCCCCGGCGGGATCTCTCCGGTGCCTGCCGACGGCGTCCCGCGACGCGGCGGCCCCGAGCGGGCCGCAAGCGCTCCCGGCCGCGGCTTCGCCGGGTGCGACCCCGACCTGGACCGCGAGGACCCGGACGACGGCGCGCCCTGCGGCGGCCGCGCCGGCCCCGACAGGCCGGTTCCGTACCGGGGTTGCTCCGATCCTGACCCGGGCTGTCCCTGACCGGGTCTGTGCGCCGGGACGGACCGCGAAGACGCCTGCCGGCCGGGACCCCGGACATCCCCTGCCTCGCCCGTCGATCCGGCGGAGCCGGCCGCGGAGCCCCTCGAGGAGCCCGCAGGGGCGGTGGAGACCGCCGTGCCGGAAGGCTCCTCGGCCTGGCCCCACCAGACGGCGCCTGTCACCAGCGTGACGGCCAGGGCGGCCGTCCTCGTCAGGCGGTAGGCGCGCGTCCGGTACCAGGGTCTGCGGATCCGCCTACGCGGCGCCATGCGAGCGGCGGCGCAGCCGGAACCATGCCGCTCCGCCGACCGCGGCCACTCCCACCGCCGCGGCACCGGCGACCGGCGTGAACGCGGCGTCGCGGGCCAGACCGCCGCCGCCGGCCGGCGGGCCGCCGTTGGGGCCGCCGGGGCCGCCCGGCCGGTTCGGGCAGTCGACCCTGAAGACCTTTTGCTTGCCCGCTCCGTTGCCGCCGACGACGGTCCAGGTCAGCTTGTACTGACCGGTGGGCAGCAGCAGGTTCTCCGTGACGCCGGCGCCGTTGGCGAGGGTGACCACGCCGGAGAGAGTGGCGGTGGTGCCGGCCTGCGCGGACTGCGGCGCGATGGTCCAGTTGATTCCCTGGGCGACATCGAAGTTGAAGGCGTCGAGGTAGAACCGGCAGACCTTGGGCTGGTTGGCCTGCGCGTTGACGGCGGTGCCCACCGTGTGCACCTTGACGTCTCCGTTGTCCCCGGGGGCCGCGACCGCGGCCGGTGCTCCGAGGAGAACGGCTCCACCGGCGGCGAGAGCCGTCAGCGTGGCCACCCTGCGTGGACGGGACGAGGTCGGCATCAGAGAACCTCCGAGTCAGATGATTTTCATACAAATCGGCTTGCACCTGACTGGATGTCATATAACGCCCCGCGGTGCACGGAAGCACCGCGCACGGCGCCTCAGATATCGCTCTTACGGCCCAACGGCGACCCGGTTCGCCGGACTCCGCCCCCACCCCCACCCTCGGCCTCGGCTCCGGCCCGCGGGGCGCCACCGCCGTGCGCCGCGCGCTCCGGCGAGCGCAGCGCCACCACCGACGACAGCAGCAACAGCCCGCCCAGCATCACGAACGGCGCCGCCACGCCCGCCACACCTGCGACCAGGCCCGCCGCGGCCGGCGCGGCGACCTGGCCGAGGCGGTTGCCCGTCAGCCGCAGCGCGAGGGCCGTGGAGCGGACCCCGTCGGGCGCGGCCTGGACGACGGTCGTCATGGACAGCGGCTGCCCGACCCCGAGACAGAAGCCGAGCGCCGCGAGCATCACCGCCAGCGCCCCCACGGGCACGGGCAGCGCGAGCCCGGCGCACAGCAGGGCCGCCGCCAGACAGGTCACGGTGAGCAGCGTGGTCCTCCCGAGCAGCCGCAGCAGGGGCGTGAGGACCAGGCGGCAGGCGATGGTGGCCGCGGCCCGCAGACTCAGCAGCAGGCCGATCACGGACGGGGCGATGCCCCGGTGCTCGCCGACCACCGGCAGATAGGCGGTGAGGATGTCGGTCGCGGACAGCACGGAGAGACTGACGAGGATGCCCGCGGGCACGCCCCGGGCGCGCAGGATGCGGACGACGGGGACGTGGTCGCCCTGCGCCGCCGTACGGGACCTGGCGGCTGTGTCCGGGTGCTCCGTGCGCCACAGGGAGGTGAACGCCACCGCGGCGCCCGCTCCGGCGACGAGCAGTGCCCGCGCGCTGGTGCCGGCCATGTCGGAGCCGCCGATCAGGGCCCCCGCGGACATCGGGCCGACCAGCTGGCCGAGGGAGGCGCCGATGGTGAAGTGGCCGAAGTTGCGGTCCTGTTCGTGCGGCGCGGACTGGCGGGCGACGAGCGACTGGGCGCCGATGACGAAGCAGAGGTGGCCGAGGCCCATGACGCCGCTCCACAGGGCCATCGTCCACAGGGAACCCGCGACGCCGCTCAGCGCGCAGCCGCCGGCTATCAGGACCACGCCGAAGGGCAGCAGGGGCGCGCACCGGCCGTGGTCGGTACGGCGCCCCAGCGGGACGGCGGCGAAGAGGGGGAGCAGGGCGTACACGCCGGCGATGACGCCGACCGCCCGCTCGTCCGCACCCAGTGCGAGGGCCCGGTAGGAGACGGCGGGCCGGGCCATCGACACCGCCCCCTGCGCGAAGCCGAAGGCGATGACGAGGCGGAGCAGCCAGCCGCGGTTCCCACCGGGCCCCATGGTGTTTCCCTCCCGAGCGGATGAGACGAAGGAAGCGCAACGGTCCGAGCCGACCTGATCCGATCCGAGGTGATCAGTTCTGATCTGATCTGCTCTCATCTGATCGCGGATCAGATGATGCCGAACAGCATTCCCGCCGCGAGGATGACCAGGCTGGTCAGGGCCGCCCACTTCACGACGAACCGGGTGTGGTCGCCGAACTCGACCTTGGCCATACCGACGAGGACGTAGACGGCCGGGACGAGCGGACTCGACATGTGCAGGGGCTGACCGACCAGGGAGGCGCGGGCGATCTCCAGCGAGGACACCCCGTGCGCCTGGCCGGCCTCGGCGAGGACGGGCAGGACGCCGAAGTAGAAGCCGTCGTTCGACATGAAGTAGGTGAGCGGGATGCTCAGGACGCCGGTGACGAAGGCCATGTGCGGGCCCATGCCGTCGGGGATGTTGTCCACCAGCCAGGTGGCCATGTGGTCGACCATGCCGGTACCGGTGAGGACGCCGGTGAAGACGGCGGCGGCGAAGACCATCCCGGCGACGTTGAGGACGTTCTCGGCGTGCGCGCCGAGGCGGGCCTTCTGGTCGGGCATGTGCGGGAAGTTGACGGTGAGCGCGAGCGCGGCGCCGAGCAGGAACAGCACCGGGATCGGCAGCCACTCCATGATCATGGCGGTGAGCAGCGTGACCGTGAGCAGCGCGTTGAACCAGTACAGCTTGGGACGCAGGGTGGCGCGGTTCGGGTCCAGCCCGGCCAGGCGCTCGTCGTCCTCGGGCTCGTCGGCGTCCGCCTCGGCGTCGGTACCCGAACCCGCACCGCCCGCGGGGGCGGCCTTCAGGCCGGTTCCGGTGCCGTCACCGGCACCCGTTCCGGCGCCCACGAGCACCGTCTCGGTCTCCTTCTCCTCCACCAGGACCTCGTCCAGCGTCAGCACGCCGAGCCGCTTGCGCTCGCGGCGGCCGAGGACGTACGAGAGGGCGAAGACACCCAGCAGGCCGACGGCCAGGGCCGGGATCATCGGGACGAAGATGTCGCCCGCGTCGAGCTTCAGCGCGGTGGCGGCGCGGGCGGTGGGGCCGCCCCAGGGCAGCGTGTTCATCACGCCGTTGGCCATCGCGGCGACACCCGTCATCACGACCAGGCTCATCTTCAGGCGCTTGTACAGCGGGTACATCGCCGAGACGGTGATCATGAAGGTGGTCGAGCCGTCGCCGTCGAGCGAGACGATCGCGGCGAGGATCGCCGTGCCGACGACGATACGCAGCGGGTCGGCCTTGCAGAACTTGAGGATGGCCCGCACGATCGGGTCGAACAGGCCGACGTCGATCATCACTCCGAAGTAGACGATCGCGAACATGAGCATCGCCGCGGTGGGGGCGAGGCTGGTGACGCCGTCGAGGACGTAGTCGCCGAGCTTGGCGCCCTTCCCGACGAAGACACAGAAGAGTGCCGGGATCAAGACGAGCGCCGCGATCGGCGACATCTTCTTCAGCATGATCAGGACCAGGAAGGTCGCGATCATGGCGAAGCCGAGGATGGTCAGCATGAATGGATACCTAACGTTCGCCCTTGAACATCCCACCTGAGGGTCGGCGGTGCGTTGACGTTAGGACCGTTCAAACGGTGTTAACAAGACGTTGACCTGCGAGCAATAAGCGCAAAACTCCAGGTCAGCCCGCTGGGCCGAGTTCGACGGGTACGCCGTTGAGGACGGCGTTGCCGGACAGCGGGTCGAGCAGGCTGCCGTCGAGGAGCTGGTTGACGTTGACGCCCGGGTCGGCGGAGGCATGACTGAGGCGGGTGCCTGGGCGGTCGTGGCCCCAGCCGTGCGGGATGCTCACGACACCCCGGCGCACGCCCTCGGTCACCTCGGCGGGGGCGGTCACCTCTCCCCCGGCGCCCTTGACCCGCACCGGCTCCCCGTCGCGCAGCCCGAGCCGCTCGGCGTCCTCGGGGTGGACCTGCACGGTGCAGCGGTTGGTGCCGCCGGTGAGTGCGGGGACGTTGTGCATCCAGCTGTTGTTGGACCGCAGGTGCCGGCGTCCGACGAGGACCAGCCCGGTGGCACGCTCGCCCGCCGCCCGCCGCAGACGTGGAAGATCGTCGACGATCGGCTGGGGCAGCAGCTCGATCTTTCCGCTGCCGGTCCTCAGCGGCTGCGGCAGGCGCGGCCGCAGCGGCCCGAGGTCGATGCCGTGCGGAGCGGCGAGCAGCCGCTCCAGGTTCAGGCCGTCGGGCCGCGCGCCGAAGCCGTCGCCGTAGGGGCCGAGGCGCAGCATCATGTCGAGCCGGCGCTCGGGTCCGCTCCGGCCGGCGAGCCGGGCCGCGAGGTCCTGGGGGTCCCGGCCGTGCACGGGTGAGTGCGCGTCCTCGACGGCCTTGCCGAGGGTCTGGCCGATGACCAGGTCGTCGACGGCGCAGGGGTCGGCGCCGTGCATCCCGGTGACCGCCAGGGTCAGCCGGGCGAGGATCTCGGTCTCGGGCATCCTGCCGGGCTCCAGGGGGACGGCGGGGCGCGTGTAGCGGACCTGGTTGCGGACGGCGAGGGTGTTGAACGCGAAGTCGTGGTGGGGGCTCTGGGAGGGCGGGGGCGGCGGCAGGACGACGTCGGCGTGCCGCGAGGTCTCGTTGAGATACGGGTCGACGCCGACCATGAAGTCGAGCGCGTCGAGTGCCTTGTCGAGCCGGTTGCCGTCGGGCGCGGAGAGCACGGGGTTGGCGGCCACGACGATCAGCGCCCGGACCGGTGTGCCCTCGTCCGTCGCGGTGTCGATCTCCTCGGCGAGCGCGGAGAGCGGCAGTTCGCCCTTGGCCTCGGGGTGCCGGCTCACACGGGAGTGCCAGCGTCCGAGCGCGAAGCCCCGGCCGGGGCCGGCCGGCCGGGGTGTCCGGTCCGTGGCGGCCTGCGGGAAGAGGGCGCCGCCGGGTCGGTCGAGGTTGCCGGTGAGGATGTTGAGGACGTCGACGAGCCAGCTCGCGAGGGTGCCGTAGGGGACGGTGCAGCTGCCGATGCGGCCGTACACGGCGGCGGTGGGGGCGGCGGCGAGTTCGCGGGCGAGGGTGCGGACGACAACGGCGTCCACGTCGCAGGCGGCCGCCACGGACTCCGGGGTGAAGTCACCCATGGCTTCGCGCAGTTCGTCGACGCCCTGCACATGCGGGCTCAATTCCCCCAGTTCGACCAGGCCTTCCTCGAACAGCACGTGTGTCATCGCCGCGAGCAGCAGGGCGTCGGTGCCGGGTCGGATCGCGATGTGCCGGTCGGCGAGTCCGGCGGTGCGGGTGCGGCGCGGGTCGATGACGGTCAGGGTGCCGCCGCGGGCCTTGAGCGCCTTGAGCTTGCCGGGGAAGTCGGGGGCGGTGCACAGACTCCCGTTGGATTCCACGGGGTTGGCGCCGATCAGGAGCAGGTGGTCGGTGTGGTCCAGGTCGGGCACGGGGATGGCGTTGGCGTCGCCGAAGAGAAGTCCGCTGGAGACGTGCTTGGGCATCTGGTCGACCGTGGAGGCGGTGAAGAGGCTGCGGGTGCCGAGCCCGGCGAGCAGCACCGGCGGGTAGAGCGCGCCGGCCATGGTGTGCACGTTGGGGTTGCCGAGGACGACGCCGACCGCGTGCGGACCGTGGCGCTCGACGACCGGCCGGATCCCGGCGGCGACGGCGTCGAAGGCCTCCGTCCAGGTGGCCTCCCGCAGTTCGCCGTCCCGGCGGACGAGGGGCGCGCGCAGCCGGTCGGGGTCGCCGTCGACGGCGCCGAAGGAGGCGCCCTTCGGGCAGATGAACCCCTTGCTGAACACGTCGTCGCGGTCGCCGCGGGCGCTGGTGACCCTGGTTCCCTCGATGGTCAGGGTCAGCCCGCAGGTGGCCTCGCACAGGGGGCAGATTCGCAGGGCGGTGCGGGACACGGGTCCTCCTGGGAAGGCGGCGGCTGTGGCGCTCTCGTCCCGCGAGCATACCGACCGGTATGCATGCTGGGGAGGCCCTGGCCGTGCGGATCCGGGGGGCGGGTCAGTCCAGCACGCGCCCCAGGTAGGCCCGCAGCAGCTCCCGCGTCTCCTCGATGACCTTCGGCTCGCCCTCCGGCGCCATCCGAAAGGCCAGGTGGACGAGGGTGTCCGCGGTCTCCACAGCGATCAGGAAGCTTCTGCGCAGGTCCTCGTCGGGGGTGCGGCCGAGATAGTCGGAGAGGAGGTCGGTGAGGCGGTCGGCGACCCGGTGGTTGGGTTCGGCGCGGGAGCCGACCGGAATCTGGTTGCCGAAGTCGACGAGGGAGAAGCCCGGCGCGGTGCGCTTCATGGCCAGGTACTCGTCGAGCACGGCGTCCATCGCGGCCCGCCAGTCTCCTCGTCGGGCGCCCTTCAGCCGCTCGGTGACACGCTCGGCGTAACGCTCCAGGTTGCGCTGGGCCAGAGCGTCGGCCATCTGCTTCTTGTTCCCGAAGAAGCGGTAGACGGACCCGATGGGGACGCCGGCGCGCTGGGCGACGGCACGGGTGCTCAGGGCGTCGTAGCCGACCTCGTCCAGGAGGTCGGCGCAGGCGTCGAGGATTCTGGTCAGCCGTTCGGCGCTGCGCCGCTGCACGGGCGCGCGACGGAGCGATGTCGCGTGGGGCACGGGTTTCATGATGCCTTTCCGCCGTGGTCCGGTGAAGCTCGCCCCCCGGTACGGAGAGAGGCGCCCGGCGCACTCGGCGCGGAGGGGGACGACGAGCCCGCGTCGCCCGCGGGGTCCGACCCGGACCCCGGGTCCGGCTCCGGCTCCGGCTCCGGCTCCGAGGCCGTGATGTCCGCCGTGCTCTCCACCGGCTTCCCGTCGACCGCCCACACCGTGCCGTCGTCCGCGTACAACCGTGCGGTGACCTGGTGCGTGCCGTGCGCGAGGTAGCCCTCCGGGATGCGGTAGGAGGGGTCGCGCAGATCGGCGAGGGGCAGGCCGTCCACGAAGAGGCGGGCGATGCCCCGGCCGGTGACCGCCCGCGACGTCGCGCCGGACGGCGAGAGGCGGAAGTCGCGCAGCTTCAGGCGCACGTCCCAGCCGCCCCCGGCGTCGGGCTCCACCTCGAGACCGACCTGGGGCGCGCCCTTCCTGCCGACCTCCCGGTAGTGGCGCCCGTCGTCGTCCGTGTCGTCGAGCACCTTGCCGACGGGCGAGGGCGAGAGCGCGCTCTCCGGTCCGGACGGCGCGGGCGCGTCATGGGATCCGCAGCCCGCGGATCCGGTCACCAACAGGACACAGACCGCGAGCGCGGGCAGGGTTCCACGCGTCCACGACATGCTCGGGAGCGTAGAACACCGGTACGACGCGGGGATCCCCCTGTGGTCTGGTTCTCGCCATCCGTGATCGTCCTCCGCGAGGAGGACCCGCGTCCCTCTTGCGTCCGGGAAAACGCAATCCTACGGTGATGCAGAGGAATCGGCGGTCGAGGGAGCACGCATGAACAGCGGGGACGCACGCAAGACGGCGGAGGGACTCACGTACCTCACGGGATTCGGCAACGAGCACGCCTCCGAGGCCGTGCCCGGCGCCCTGCCGGAGGGCCGCAACTCCCCTCAGCGCGCCCCCCTCGGCCTGTACGCGGAGCAGCTCAGCGGTTCCGCCTTCACCGAACCGCGCGCCCACAACCGCCGCTCGTGGCTGTACCGGATCCGCCCCTCGGCGGCGCATCCCGCGTTCACCCGCGCGGACAACGGCGCCCTGCGCACCGCCCCCTTCTCGGACACGGTCCCGGACCCGAACCGGCTGCGCTGGAATCCCCTGCCCGACCCCGCGCCGGGAACGGACTTCGTCCGGGGCCTGTGGACCCTGGGCGGCAACGGCGACGCCGCGCAACGCGCCGGCATGGCCGTGCACCTGTACCACGCCAACGCGCCCATGGAGCGGGTGTTCAGCGACGCCGACGGCGAGCTGCTGATCGTGCCGGAACGCGGCGGGCTGCTGCTGCGCACGGAGTTCGGCCTGCTGCACGCCGAGCCGGGGCACATGGCGCTGATCCCGCGCGGGGTCCGTTTCCGGGTGGAACCGCTCGACGGGACGGCCCGCGGTTACGTGTGCGAGAACTACGGGGCCCCCTTCCGCCTCCCCGACCTCGGCCCCATCGGCGCCAACGGCCTGGCCAACCCGCGCGACTTCCGCGCGCCCGTCGCCGCGTACGAGGACGCCGAGGGCCCGGTGGAGGTGGTGAACAAGTACTGCGGCAACCTCTGGACGGCCACCTACGACCACTCACCGCTCGACGTCGTCGCGTGGCACGGCAACCACGTCCCGTACGTCTACGACCTGCGCCGCTTCAACGTCATCGGCACGATCTCGTACGACCACCCGGACCCGTCGATCTTCACGGTGCTGACGTCCCCGTCCGACACCCCCGGCCTGGCCGGCGTGGACTTCGTGGTCTTCGCACCGCGCTGGCTGGTGGGCGAGGACACCTTCCGGCCGCCGTACTTCCACCGGAACGTGATGAGCGAGTACATGGGTCTGATCGAGGGGGCCTACGACGCCAAGGCGGAGGGTTTCGTGCCGGGCGGCGGCTCGCTGCACAACATGATGTCGGCGCACGGCCCGGACCGGGAGACGTTCGACCGGGCCAGCGCGGCGGAACTGGTGCCGCACAAGGTCGACGACGGGCTGGCGTTCATGTTCGAGACGCGGTGGCCACTCGCCCTCACCCCGCAGGCCGCCGACGCGGACCATCTGCAACAGGGCTACGACGACGTGTGGTCGGGCCTCGAACGCCACTTCCGCCCCTTGCACTGAGGATTCCCGCCAGGTACGGATGGCCCCGTGACCTCCTTCGCGCCGGACTCGATCGTCCTGAACCGCAAGCTGCCGCTCTGGTACCAGGTGTCGCAGTCGCTGCGCGCCTCGATACTCGGCCGCTCGCCCAGGGACCCCCTGCGGCTGCCCACCGAGGAGCGGTTGGCCGGGCACTACGGGGTGAGCGTGCTGACCATGCGGCAGGCGCTCAAGGAGCTGGAGGACGAGGGGCTGATCACCCGGCACCGCCGCCGGGGCACGTTCATCGAGCCGACGGCCCGACGGGGCGCCCCGGTGCGGCTGCTGGGCTCGGTCGACGCGATCGTGGCCCAGCAGTCGGGCATGGCGACGGAACTGCTCTCGCACGGCGGGGCGCCGGTCCCGGCCGAAGTCGCCGAGTACTTCCCGGACCTGGCGGAGGTGGCGACGTACCACCGGCTGCGCGGCGACGAGACGTCGGGCGAACCGACCAATCACGCCCGCAACTACGTCCGTCCGGAACTCGCCGCGGTGATCGACCCGCAGGACCTGGTGCGCTGGCCGATGACCAAGGTGCTGCGGGACGTCGTGGGCGCCGACATCAGCCGGATCACCGACACGGTCGAGGCCCGGCTCGCGGACCCGGAGACCGCCCGGCTGCTCGGAGTCCCGCTGCTGAGCCCGATCCTGCACTACACGGGCGTCACCTACGACAGCGGAGGCCGCCCACTGGACGTGGCCGTCATCCACTACCGCGGCGACCGATTCTCCTTCACGGTCACCCTCGACGCCCACTGAGCGCGCCGTCATACGATGCCACGCGTGACGCACGACGACGCTCCGCCGCTGGCGGACCTCATGCCGTGGTCCGTCGCACCGCCGCGGCTCGGCCGGAGGTGGCCGACGGCACCCGATCCGGCCTCCCTGAAGGCCCGTTGGAACGCCCTCCTGACAGCGGAGGGAGCGGCCCGCGAGGCCCTTTTCGAGCCGACCCGCTCGCGCACCACGCACACGGCGGTCGGACAGCTGCCCGGCAGTGCCGCCGGCACGCAGAGACTGGTCCGCGCCGGCGGCCCCTGCCCGGAGCCGGTGCGGGTCCTCGCGGCCCCCTTCGACGAGCAGTGGCTCATCCCCGACCACCGGCTGATCGACGTGGCCCGCCCCGAGCTGTGGCGGGTGACGGACGCGCGTCAGGTCTTCGTGGTGGAGTCGCCGGACGCCCCGTACCTGCTGGCGACCTCCCTCTTCCCGACGCTCCGCGCCGCCCGGATCCGTCCGCTGTACCGCCGCCCCGGCGCGAAGGATCCCAACCTCACGCCGGGCCTGCTGGAGTACCTCGGCCACTCCCGCGACCCGCTGGACCTGCTGGCCTGGACCCTCGCCACCGTCCGCCCCGACCTCACCGTCCCGCTCTGCCGGGACCCCGGAGTGTGGTCGCGCGGGGTCGAGCTGGGCCACCGTCTTCTCCGGCTCCAGCGCCACGACGGCGAACGCCCCAAGCTCCCCGGCGGCCGGCGCCCCTACGTCCGCGCCTCGCTCCCCGCCCTGCCCCTGACCGTCCGCTACGACCCCGACGAGGAGGCCCTCCACCTCGACGGGGGCCGTATCTCCCCGGTCCCGCCGCCGGCCTGGGACTTCGAGGCGGGCGGCGTACGGGTCCTGGAGCAGTGGATCACGGCCCGCACGGCACCGGGCGAACCCGGCACCCTGTCCGCCGTCCGCCCGCGGACCTGGCCCCAGCCCTGGACCTCGGAACTCCTCGAACTGATCACGGTGTTGACCCTGCTGGCCGAAGTGCGTTCCCAGCAGGAGGCGTTGGAGGTGACGGACCCCGTGACGGCGACGGACCTGCGTGCGGCGGGCGTGCTGCCGGTACCGCACCGGGCGCGCCGCCCGGCCTCGGTCCTGCCCCTGGGCGAGGAGGGCCCGGAAGGCCAGTTGGCGCTCCTCTAGGGGGCCTCGTCGCGCGGGCGCGAAAGCGTCGAGCACCCCTCGATCGCGCACTCGACGGCGGCCTCAGGATCGGTCGGGCGGCCGGGGCGAGGCCGGTGGTCGGCCCGTCGGGGAACAGCGATTCGCGGACGGGCCGCCGTCGCCGCGGTCCCCGCGACACCACGCTCACCCAGCCCCGGCCGGTCGCCGGATCGCCGGCCCGGTGCGCACCGCTGACCGCGGTGGTCGCGCCGCTCGCCGGGCGGCGGTACGCGCGGCCATGACAGACCGGGGCCGCTCGGGACATGATCCACCCCATGGACCAGCAGCCCCTGCCCTCGCCCTCGCCCCTGTCCTCACCCCTGCCCCTGCCCCTGGAGGGCGTCACCGTCGTCGCCGTCGAGCAGGCCGTCGCGGCCCCGTTCGCCACCCGGCAGCTCGCCGACCTCGGCGCCCGGGTCATCAAGGTCGAGCGGATCGACGGCGGCGACTTCGCGCGCGGCTACGACACCGCCGCCCGCGGCCTCGCCTCGCACTTCGTGTGGTGCAACCGCGGCAAGGAGTCGATCGCGCTGGACCTGAAGGACCCGCGCGGTCTGGACGTCGTACGCCGGCTCGTCGCCGACGCGGACGTGTTCGTGCAGAACCTCGCGCAGGGGGCGGCGGCCCGGCTCGGCCTGGACGCGGACACCCTGTGCGCGGCGCACCCGCGCCTGGTCGCCGTCGACATCTCGGGCTACGGCGCCTCGGGACCGTATGCGGACAAGCGGGCGTACGACATGCTCGTGCAGTGCGAGGCGGGGCTGGTGTCGGTGACGGGGACGCCCGGACAGCCGGTGAAGGCGGGCATCCCCGCGGCGGACATCGCGGCGGCCATGTACGCCTTCTCGGGCGTGCTGGCGGCGCTGGTGCGGCGCGGGACGACCGGGCGGGGCGGTCCGGTGGAGGTGTCGATGCTGGAGGCGCTCGCCGAGTGGATGGGACACCCGCTGCACCACACGATGCACGGCGGTGCGGCACCCGCGCGCACCGGTCTCGCGCACGCCGTGATCGCGCCCTACGACGCCTATCCGACGGCCGACGGCGGGCGGGTGCTGCTGTCGGTGCAGAACGACCGGGAGTGGCGCCGACTGGCCGAACTGGTCCTGGAACGACCGGATGCGGGGAATGATCCGGCGTACGGGACGAACGCGGCACGGGTCGCGCACCGGGAGCGTACGGACGCCCTGGTGGCGGAGGCGCTGGGCGCGCTGGACGCCGACGAGGCGCTGGCGCGGCTGGAGGCCGCGGGCATCGCGTGCGCGCGGCTGCGGGATCTGCACGAGGTGGCGGACCATCCGCAACTGGCGGCCCGTGAGCGCTGGCGGGAGGTGGACTCGCCGGTCGGGCCGTTGCGGGCGCTGCTGCCACCGATCACACTGCCGGGCGGGACGGAGGCGCGGATGGGGGCCGTGCCCGCGCTCGGCGAACACACCGAAGCCTTGCTGCGTGCCGTGGGGATGACGGACGAGGAGATCGCAGCGCTGCGCCGGGACGGTGTGGCCGCCTGAGCGCGGGCCTCAGTGCTTGTTGTTGCTCCCGAACAGCGAGCGGCGCAGCCGGCGCAGTGGCGCGAACAGCGAGACCCGGCTGACCCGGGCGCCCCTCGGACTGCGGCGGGCGGGCTCGCGCGAGGTCAGTTCCCGCATCAGTGAGGTCGCCTCGAGCGTCTCCCGCTGCGGTATGGCGGGACCCGCCAGCACCGAGAGATGGCGGTCGAGCCGCGAACTGGTCGCATTGCTCCCGCAGGTGATCGCAGGGACCCTCGCCCTGGTGTGCACTGCTATCTGTTCCATGTCACTCCCCACCCGTACGAGTCCACCCGGCACGGGCAGGGTAACCCTATCGTCCCGGCGAGGCACACATGTATCCCGGTCACAGGAATCACCTTCCCCGTAAGGGGGTTGACGATCCCTCGGCCATCACTCTCCGAATCCGACCGATTTCAGGGCGAGTTGGACAACCGGCCGAGTAGTGGGCCGCGGTGACCCTCCGTCCGGTTCGACGGTTACGGCCAGTGACGCCGACGAGGGGTCGAGGCCGGTGGCGACCAAGGGCGTGTCGCCCTCGAAGAGGCCGAGGGAGCGCGGTTGCGCGCCGGGCCGCATGACCCACAGCTGGCGCACCTGCCCGCCGGGCAGCGCGTCGTATCCGCTCAGCGTGACGACCGCCTCCCCCACCGAAGCGGAAGCGATCACTCCGATCGTCCGGCCCCGGGCGTCCTCGCCGGTGCTCGCGCGGGCGTCCGGCGCCGCGAGAACGTGGGCGATCTCACGTGCCTGGGCCCGCTCGGCGTCCAGCCGGTCCTGTGTGCGACCGGCCTCGACCGCGAAAAGGGCGGCCACGACGAGAGCGGCGGCGGCCGTCACCGTGGCGAACGGCGCGAACAGCGGGCGGCGCGCACGGGAGCGGGCGGGCGGCGGCCGCGTGCCCCAGACATGCGGCGGCAGTCGGGGCACCCGCTCCCGCAAGGGATCACCAGCGGGCTCCTGCGGCGTCGTCCGCACGGCGGCCAGGACCCGGTCACGCATCGCGGCCGGGGCGGGGGCCGCCGTCGACCAGGCCAGCCGAACGGCGTCCTCGGACAGGGCGCGCACCTCCGTGGCACAGCGGTCGCAGCCGCTGAGGTGTCTTTCGAAGCGGCGCCGCTCGTCGGCGTCGAGGGCGTCGAGGGCGTAGGGGGCGGCCAGCGAGTGCGGGTCCTCGCGGCGGAGGAATCCGAGGATGCTCATGCGGCCCCTCCCAGGCAGTGGCGCAGCCGCGTGAGTCCGTCGCGCATCCGGGTCTTGACCGTGCCCAGCGGCAGCGAGAGCCGCTCGGCCACCTCACGGTACGTGTAGCCGTCGTAGTAGGCGAGGGTGACGCTCTGGCGTTGCAGGGCCGTCAACCGGTCCAGACAGCGGCGTACCCACTCGCGTTCCAGGCCCGCCTCCACCTCCTCGGTCACCTGGTCGAAGGCGGGGTGGTGGGCCCGCCGGGCCTCGCGCTGCTCGCGCTCGCCGGCCGCGCGGGCGCTGCGCACCCGGTCGACGGCGCGGCGGTGGGCGAGGGTGAGGATCCAGGACAGGGCGCTGCCGCGCCGGGGGTCGAACCTGGCGGCGCAGCGCCACAGTTCGAGCAGGACCTCCTGTGAGACCTCCTCCGACTGCGCCGGGTCCCGCACCACGCGCCGCACCAGTCCGAACACCGGCCCGGACACGATTGCGTAGAGCCGTTCGAACGCGTTCTGGTCGCCTCCGGCGACGAGCACCAGCAACTCGTCCGCCTCCATCCGGTCCCCCTCCCCGCGGCCGCATCCCGGCCGTCCCGTCATCCCAGGCACTCGCAACGCACACACCTCCGTGGGTGGTACGGATCAGGGGGGTGAAAACGCGGGTGAGCAGGAAAGAAAAAGTTTTTGGGTTCCGACCAATCCGATCGGCTCCCCGGTTCCGTATCTCTGTCCGTCAGGCAAGTTGGCACTGAGGACGGACGGCATGACAGCTATCTCCAGGAGCGGATCCGGACGCAGGGGCGTCGCGACCCTCATATGCGGGGCGCTGGCCGCCGGGGGGCTCGCAGCCGCCGGCGTCGCCTCGCTGGTACCGGGTGAGGCGGCCGCCTCCAGTCACCGGGAGGCCCCGCTCATCTCGGGCACCCCGCAGTACGACAACACCGACGTGTACGCCTTCGTGAGTCCGGACAAGCCGGACACGACGACGATCGTCGCGAACTGGATCCCGTTCGAGGAGCCGGCCGGCGGCCCGAACTTCTTCCCGTTCGCGGAGGACGCCCAGTACGACATCCACATCGACAACAACGGTGACGCACAGGACGAGCTGCTCTTCCGCTACACCTTCAGGACGCACGTCAAGAACAAGAAGACGTTCCTGTACAACACCGGGGCGGTCGAGAGCCTGGACGACCCCGACCTGAACGTGACGCAGACGTACGACCTCGAGCTGATCAAGCTGAAGAAGCGGAAGGTCGTCCACACGACGAAGCTCGCGGACGACGTGCCGGTGGCGCCGTCGAACGTCGGCAAGGCGTCGATGCCGGACTACGCCAAGCTGCGCAGCCAGGCGATCTACAAGCTCTCCAACGGCGCGCAGACCTTCGCCGGCCAGGCCGACGACCCGTTCTTCCTCGACCTGCGCGTCTTCGACCTGCTGTACGGCGGGAACCTCTCCGAGGTCGGCAACGACACGCTCAAGGGCTACAACGTCAACTCGATCGCCCTCCAGGTGCCGACGGACCTGATCACCGAGTCCGAGCACCAGCCGGTCGTGGGCATCTGGTCGACCACCCAGCGCCGTAACGCGCAGGGCTACCACTCGCAGGTCTCGCGGCTGGGCAACCCGCTGGTCAACGAGGTCGTCAACCCCATCAAGGACAAGGACAGGTTCAACGCGTCCGCGCCGCGGGACGACGCCCAGTTCCTGAAGAACGTCACCAACCCGGAGCTGCCGAAGCTCATCGAGGCGATCTACAAGATCAAGGCGCCGGCCGAGCCGCGCAACGACCTGGTGGACGTGTTCCTCAAGGGCGTGAAGGGCCTCAACCAGCCGCCCCACGTGACGCCTTCGGAGGAGCTGCGCCTCAACACCTCCATCAAGCCGGCCGCCTCCCCCAAGCGGCTGGGCGTGCTGGACGGTGACAACGCGGGCTTCCCGAACGGGCGCCGGCTCACCGACGACGTGATCGACGCCTCGCTCCAGGTGGTCGAGGGCGAACTGCTCGGGGCCAAGAACGACCTGGGTGACGCCGTCGACAAGAACGACAAGCAGTTCGAGAAGGCCTTCCCCTACGTCGCGCTGCCGACCGAGGGTTCACGCGGCCCGGTCGCCAAGGGCGTCAGCACCGGCAACGACGTCCGCAACCAGCTCGGTGACGCGCTCCGGCCGGCGGGCACCACGTCCGGCACCGACACCACCCTGGTCGCGACCTCGGCGGGCGCCGGCGCCGCCGCGGTCCTGCTCATCGGCGGCGGCCTGATGTGGTGGCGCCGGACGAGCGGCGGCAACGGCCGCCGGGCGTACCGCGGTCGCTAGGCCCACGGTCGGGCCCTTCGTACGGCCCACCCGCACGGCCCTTCGTCCGGGCGGGTGGGGGAGAATCCTGCACTCCTCCACCCGCCCCACCGACCGGCGCGGCCCGCGATCCCCCACGGCGCGGGTCGCGCCACCCCCACGCACCTCAGCAGGACGATTCACCCCAGGCGACCGAGGAGAGGGCATGTCCCCGCGTACGAACGACGGCGAACCGCGGCGCGAACGGCCGGCCTCCGGGGCGGCCCGGACCGCCGGCCCGGTGGAGGAAACCGCGTCCGGCAAAGCGGCGGACCCGCCCACGGACCAGCCCGACGTGGCCGGGGCGGCCGGCCCCGGCGAGAGCTCGGCGGCCGACGAACGGGTCGCCGCCGTCCGCCGGGTCGCCGCCGCGGGGCGCCGTTGGCGTGCTGTGCGGCTCGGGGCGTGTACCGCCATGCTGGCCGTCGGCCTCACCGCCGGGGCGATCGCGTTCGGCGCGGTGCGGGACGGCAAGGACACGCCGGTGGCCACCGCCGCCGCCCTCTCCCCCGGCCTGCTCGCGGGCGCCGACCTCGGCACCGGCATCGCCTCGCTCCAGGCCCATCTCCACGACCAGCCCCGGGACTTCGGCGGCTGGGCCACCCTGGGCCTCGCCTACGTCGAGCAGGCCCGCACCCAGGGAGACCCCTCCCGCTACCCGCAGGCCGAGCAGGCCCTGAAGCGCTCCCTCGCCCTGCGCCCGGACAACGACCAGGCCCTGTCCGGGCGTGCCGCGCTCGCCGCGGCCCGCCACGACTTCACCGACGCGCTCACCTACGCCGACCGGGCCCTGAAGCAGAACCCCTACAACGAGCGTGCCCTGTGCTCCCGCATCGACGCGCTGGTCGAGCTGGGCCGGTACGACGAGGCGGCGGAAGCTGCCCGTACGGCCGACGAACGCCGTCCCGGCGTACCGGTGTTCACGCGCTACGCGTACGTCCATGAGCTGCGTGGCGACGTCACCACCGCCCGCCGGGTCCTGGACCGGGCCCTCGCGGCCTCGACCACGCCGGGCGACATCGCCTATGTGGCCACCCAGCTCGGCCAGCTCGCCTGGAACCAGGGCGACCACGACACCGCCCTCACCCACTACTCCCGAGCCCTCGCCGCCGACGAGAACTACCTCCCGGCTCTGGAGGGCCGCGCCCGCGCCCTGGCGGCGAGCGGCCGTCGGGCCGAGGCGATCGAGGGGCTGGAGGACGTGGTCGCCCGCTTCCCGCTCCCCGGCCCGCTGGTAGAGCTGGGCGAGCTGTACGAGGTGCGCGGCGGCCCGGGCGACGCGGCGAGGGCCCGGGCCCAGTACCGGCTCGTCGACGCCTGGACGGCACTCGCCCGCGCCAACGGCGTCAACGCCGACCTGGACACCGCGCTCGCCGCAGCCGACCACGGCGACAAGGCGGCGGCACTGCGCGCGGCCCGCGCCGAGTGGGACCGCCGCCGGACCGTGCACACCGCGGACGCCCTCGCCTGGGCGCTGCACGTCAACGGCAAGGACGACGAGGCCCTCCGCCACACCCGCCGAGCCACGGCGACCGGTTACGGCAACGCGGCCTTCCTCTACCACCGGGGCGTGATCGAACGCGCCACGGGCCGTCCGGACGACGCCCGCGCCCACCTCACCGCGGCCCTGAAGCTCAACCCGGGCTTCTCGGCCCTCGGTGCCCGCGAGGCCCGTACCGCACTGACGACGCTGGAGGCGGCCAAGTGAGGTTCCGTCGCGTGCTCGCCTCCTGCGCGGCCGTCCTGACGGCCGGTTGCGCGCTCGCCCTGCTCCCTTCCGCCAGTGCGAGCGCGCACCCCTTGGGCAACTTCACTGTCAACCGTTACGACGGCCTCGTGACCGCCCCTGGACAGCTTCGTGTCGACCATGTGGAGGACCTCGCCGAGATCCCGGCGACCCAGGCGAGGCCGGACGTCGAACGGCTCGGCCTGACCGAATGGGCCCGGCGGCGCTGCGCGACGGCCGCCGAGGAAAGCCGCCTCTCCGTGGACGGCCGTGCGGTCGCTCTCGCGGCCGGCGCCGCCGAGGCGGACGTGCGGCCGGGCCAGGCCGGGCTCGACACCCTGCGCGTGCGGTGCCGGCTGACCGCGCCGCTGCCCGAGGACGCGTCGTTCTCCCTCTCCTTCCGCGGCGCGGGCGCCTCCGCCGGCCCCGGCTGGCGCGAGATCACCGCGCGCGGCGACCGGACGACGCTCACCGACTCGGACGTACCGCGGGAGTCGGTGTCGCACGAACTCGCCGACTACCCGGCCGGGTTGCTGTCCTCCCCCGCCGACACGGCCACCGCTTCCCTGCGCGTGCGGCCCGGCGGCCCGGCCCTTGCCGACGAAGGGAGCGACGCGCCCGCCGCGTCCGTGCTGCCCCGCGGCGCCGACCGCTGGACGCGGGCCCTGGACGACCTGGTCGCCCGGCAGCACCTCACCCTCGGCTTCGCCGCGCTGGCCCTGCTCCTCGCGGTCGGCCTCGGCGCGACGCACGCCCTCGCGCCGGGACACGGCAAGACCCTCATGGCGGCGACGGCAGCCGCCCGGGGCGACCGGGCCCGGTTCAGGGATGTCCTGCCCCTGGCCGCGTCGGTCACCGTCACCCACACCCTCGGCGTGGTCGCCCTCGGGCTCCTGGTCACCGCCGGTTCGGCCGCCGCGCCCTCGGTGGTCGCCTGGCTGGGCCTGGCCAGCGGCGTCCTGGTCCTGTTCGCGGGCGCCACCCTCGTACGACGGGCCTGGCACCACCGCGGTCACGGCCCCGGTCCCGGAGACCCGCCTCCTCACCCCCGTCCGCGCGAGCGGGCGAAGCCGCCCGCCCGTCAGCTCGCCCTCGTCGGCGCGGCCACGGAACACCGCCGCCAGGCCCACGAGCACCCGCGAGACCACGAGCACGGCCACGATCACGAGCACGCCGGCGACCATGATCACGAGCGTGGCCACGATCACGAGCGTGGCCATGACCACCACAGCCACGACGCCCGCCACAGCCACGACGGCGAGCACCGCCACGACCACGGGCACACGCACACGCACGGCGGTGTGACCCACAGCCACCCCACCGCCCCGACCCTGCGCGGCACGATCCTGCTCGGCTTCGCCGGGGGGCTGGTCCCCAGCCCCTCCGCCGTCGTCGTGCTGGTCGGTGCGGCGGCGCTCGGGCACGCCTGGTTCGGCCTGCTGCTCGTCGTCGCGTACGGGGTCGGGCTGGCGCTGACGCTGACGGCCGCCGGGTTCGCCGTCGTCCGTCTGGGCACCGGCGCGGCCCGGCTGCTGGACCGGGGCCCGCGCTGGACCGGCCACCCGGCCGTGACCCTGATCCGCCGGAACCTGCCCGTGTGGTCGGCGCTGGTGGTCGTGGCCCTCGGGGTCGGGCTGGTGCTCAAAGGGGCCGCGTCCGTACTGGTCTGAGCTACGTTGGGGAGGTATTCACCCGGATGCGAAGGGGGAGTGGGGTGCGCGGTGACCGAAGGACCGGGCAGTGAGCGTCTGATCGCGGGCCGCTACCGTCTGCTGTCCCCGCTCGGCCAGGGCGGCATGGGCACGGTGTGGCGGGCGCGGGACGAGGTGCTGCACCGCGAGGTCGCCGTCAAGGAGGTCCGTGCCCCGGCCGGTCTGCCGGACCCGGACGTGGAGCGGCTCTACGCCCGGCTGGAGCGGGAGGCCTGGGCCGCGGCCCGGGTCGCGAACCGCAATGTCGTGACGGTGTACGACGTGGCCATGCAGGACGGCCGGCCGTGGATCGTGATGGAGCTGGTGCGCGGCATCTCCCTGGCCGAACTGCTCGACGCCGAGGGCCCGCTGGAGCCGGCCCGGGTCGCGCACATCGGAGCCGAGGTGCTGGCCGCGCTACGGACGGCGCACGAGGTGGGCGTGCTGCACCGGGATGTGAAACCGGCCAACGTGCTGATGTCCAACGACGGGCGGGTGGTCCTCACCGACTTCGGGATCGCCTCCGTCGAGGGCACCTCGGCGATCACCATGACCGGCGAGGTCATCGGCTCTCCCGAGTTCCTCGCGCCGGAGCGGGCGCTGGGCCGCACACCGGGCCCGGAGTCGGATCTGTGGTCGCTCGGCGTGCTGCTGTACGCGGCGGTCGAGGGCTACTCCCCCTTCCGGCACGACACACCGCTGAGCACCCTGCGGGCGATCGTCGACGAGGAGTTGCCGCCGCCGCGCCGGGCGGGCGCGCTGGCCCCCGTGATCGAGGGGCTGCTGCGCAAGGATCCGGCCGAGCGGGTACCGGCCGAGGTGGCCGAGGCTGACCTGCGGGTCGTCGCCTCGGGCGGGACCTCCCGGTCCGGCCCGCTCCGGGCGACGCCGTACCCGGCGACGGCCGACGGGCATCCCGCGGCCTCGCGCACCGCGCCGGTCCCGGAGTCGGCTCCGTCCTGGACGGGTTCGCAGGAGGCCACCCCCCGGACCGGGCCGGGCCGTGACCGGCGTACCGCCGGGGTGCTGATCGCCGGCGTGACGGCGTTGGCGCTGGCGGTCGGCGGGCTGACGTACGCGCTGCTGAGCCGGGGGGACGGGGACGGCGGTGGCGGCGGAGACGTCGTCAGCAGCCGGTCGCAGGGCGTGAGTCCGTCGGCGACACCTCGGGAGAGCGAGAGCTCGGCGAGCGAGAAGCCCTCTCCGAGCGCGAGTCCGAGCGAGAGCGAGAGCGCCACGAGTGAGGCTCCGCCGCAGTCCGTGGCGGTCACGGTCACCGGCTCGCACACGGTCTACTCGGGGTCCTGTCCGCCGCCGGGTGCGCAGGCGCCGGCCTTCACGGCGACCATCACGGTGGGCCGGCTGCCCGCGCAGGTGTCCTACCGCTGGGTGGCGCGGGACGGTGAGCTGGCGGACTCGGGCTGGAAGACGCTGGACTTCCCGGCGAGCGGTGGCAGATCACGGCAGGACCGGGTGACCGTGACGACGTACTCCGAGAGCGGGACGTACCGCAACGCGATCGGTGTCGAGGTGCGTGAGCCGAGTCGCACGACGTCGAACACGGTGCCGTTCTCGGTGACGTGCGAGACGGAGGCCCCGTCGGGCGAGGCCTCCCCCTCCGCGTCACCCTCGCGGTGACCGCGGTGACCGCGGTGACCGCTCAGGCGGCGCTGTTGAGGACCGGCAGGTAACCGCCCGACTGTCCGGAGGCGGTCGGGTGGTAGGACTCGCCGATGTTGAGCCAGTTGACGCTGTGCAGCCAGGAGCTGCTGGAGCAGATCTCGTGGCCGGTGAAGGTGGTGCGGACGTCGCCGAAGGCGAAACCGTGGGCGGCGGCGCGCTGGGCGATGGCGGTGTTGAGGTGGTCGGAGGCGTTGTTGATGGCGGCGCGCTTGGTCTCGGACAGGCCGAGGCAGGTCGTGCCGAGCTGGTAGAAGCGGGGGTAGCCGATGACGACGACCCGGGCGGCGGGTGCCTTGGAACGGATCGCCGAGTAGACGCTGTCGAGCTTGCCGGGCAGCGTGGAGTCGACGTAGGCGCGGGCGGTGTTGACGCGACTGACGCAGGTGCTGTCGGAGCTGGTGACGCAGGTGGTCATGACGTCGGCGAAGCCGGCGTCGTTGCCGCCGACGGTGATGGAGACGAGGCCGGTGGAGGAGTTGAGCGGGCCGAGCTGTCCGGCGAGAACATCACCCGTTCGAGCGCCCGAGCAGGCGGTGAACGAGAACGAGGTGGGACCGTGCGCGGCGTTCCAGAGGTACGGGAACGCCTTCGTGCTGCGCTTGCAGTCGCCGCTGGAGCTGAGGTAGCTGCCGGCTCCGACGCCTGAGGAGTAGGAGTCGCCGAGGGCCACATAGCCGCCGGCCGCGGCGAGTTGGGCTCCTTGCGCCGAGGTCGCCCCGGTGAGGGCGGCGCCGGCGGCGAGGAGGATCGAGCTGACGAATACGGCGATTCGGGAACGTCTCATGCAACCTCCCTTAGCAGGATCTCTGCCACAACCGTCCTAGCAACTACGCGGGTTGACGGGAAGTGTTCATGCCAAGTCTGTTTCCGCGCAGCCGGTGGCCGATCACCCGCCTTTTATTACGTGGCCATGTCAAATTTGTTGACCGTGCTTCAACACCCTTGTCCCGCGCGGGTGGATGGCGGAAGCTTTGCCTCGGCCGAGAGCGGCACGCCGCGACGCTCGACGCCGTGTGCGCCGACTCCGCGCACACCCCCACTGACGCGCGCCCCACCCCGCGCGCGCCGCCTGGAGGAGGACTCCCTCGTAATGGCACACCTTCGCAGCAACAAGGTCCGCGTCTCCGCCGCCGCCACCGTGGCGGCCGCCGCCCTCGCCGGCGGGCTCACCGCGCTCCCCGCCCAGGCCGCCCCGGCCGAGGGCAGGGTCCTCGCGGCCGGCTCCCCCACCGCCGTCAAGGACAGCTACATCGTCACCCTCGAGCAGGACGCCGGCTTCAAGGCGTCCTCGGCGACCGGCAAGGACCTCATCAAGAGCTACGGCGGCACCGTGAAGAAGACGTTCGGCGCCGCGCTGAACGGCTACACCGCGACCCTGTCCGCCACCGAGGCGAAGAGACTGGCCGCCGACCCGGCGGTCGCCGCGGTGGAGCAGAACCAGACCGTCCACGTGGACGCCACGCAGTCCAACGCCCCCTGGGGCCTGGACCGCATCGACCAGACCTCGCTCCCGCTGTCCGGCACCTACACCTATCCGGACACCGCCGGCAGCGGCGTGACGGCCTACGTCATCGACACCGGCGTGCGCATCACGCACACCCAGATCAGCGGCCGGGCCACCAACGGCTACGACGCCGTCGACGGCGACAATGTCGCCCAGGACGGCAACGGCCACGGCACCCACGTCGCCACCACGATCGCGGGCAGCACGTACGGCGTCGCCAAGAAGGCGAAGATCGTGGCCGTCCGGGTGCTGAACAACTCCGGCTCCGGCACCACGGCCGGTGTCATCGCGGGCATCGACTGGGTCACCGCGAACCACTCCGGCCCCTCGGTCGCCAACATGTCCCTCGGCGGCGGCGTCTCCACCACCCTGGACGCGGCCGTGCGCCGCTCCATATCCAGCGGCGTCACCTACGCCGTCGCGGCGGGCAACAGCAGCACCACCGCCACCTCGTCCTCCCCGGCCCGGGTCACCGAGGCCATCACGGTCGGCGCCACCACCAGCACCGACGCCAAGGCCGGCTACTCCAACTACGGTTCGGTCCTGGACATCTTCGCCCCCGGCTCCTCCATCACGGCGGGCTGGTACACCAGCGACACCGCCACGAACACCATCTCCGGTACGTCGATGGCCACCCCGCACGTCGCGGGCGCGGCAGCGATCTACCTGGCGAGCCACCCCTCGGCCACCCCGGCCCAGGTCGCCGCGGCGCTCGTCGGCGGCGCGACCACCGGCAAGGTCACCAGCGCCGGCACCGGCTCCCCCAACCGGCTGCTGAAGATCGTCCCGTGATCCGACACCGCTGAGACGGCAACCGGTTCACCCCGTTCCCCGGAGGCCCACCCGGCCTCCGGGGAACGTTTGTGTCAGGTCCCTGATCATCAATGTCTGTCCTGACGGCAGGACGACCCGTTCGGTATCGGTCAAACGAACAAAAAAGTGAGGCCTCGTTCCAGGTCTTGCCATACAGGCGTATTCGTCAATACCGTCAGACATCTCACCCGCATCGGACCGTCGGTAAGCGGCTCTAGGGGAGGGCTCAAGGACCGCGACGGGTTCCGGCGCGGGGCGCGGTAGGGGGGTGCCGTGCCCGGTGGCCGCACATGGGCGACCGGGTCGTGCCGCGCAGTCGGCTGCCGTCTTTTCCGGTGACCGGCCAGCTTTGCCAGCTCACCCGGCGTGCGCGGAGACGTCTTCCGCCATGCCGAGTCGCAGGACCGGCGGAGAGTGCTTCCGCCATGCCGTGCGGCCGGGGTGACACAACAACCCCCCTTTCGAACCGGACTTACATCCGGGCCGCCCAGGGGCGGGCGGTCCACCGGACGAGAGGGACCACAGTCATGAGTTCCGTTCTTCAACCGGCGACACCGGGCCAGGATCGTCAGGCTCCGTCGACCGCCGGAAAGTACCGGCCCATCTCCTCCCACCTGGCCATCACGCCGCCGGTGAGCGTCGTGATCCCGGCGATGAACGAGGCCGAGAACCTTCCGTACGTCTTCAAGACCCTGCCGGACTGGATCCACGAAGTGGTGCTGGTCGACGGCAACTCCACCGACGACACCGTCGCGGTCGCACGTGAACTGTGGCCCGGCGTCAAAGTCGTCGGACAGCGGGGCCGGGGCAAGGGCGACGCCCTGATCACCGGCTTCGGGGCGTGCAGCGGCGACATCATCGTGATGGTCGACGCGGACGGCTCGGCCGACGGCGACGAGATCGTCTCGTACGTCTCCGCCCTCGTCTCGGGCGCGGACTTCGCCAAGGGCTCCCGCTTCGCCAACGGCGGCGGCACCGACGACATGACTTTCGTCCGCCGGCTCGGCAACCGCGCCCTGTGCGCCCTCGTCAACCGCAAGTTCGGCGCCCGCTACACCGACCTGTGCTACGGCTACAACGCGTTCTGGCGGCACTGCCTGGACAAGATCGAGCTGGACTGCACCGGCTTCGAGGTCGAGACCCTGATGAACATCCGGGTCGTCAAGGCCGGCCTCAGGGTGCAGGAGATCCCCAGCCACGAGTACCTGCGCATCCACGGCGTCAGCAACCTGCGCGCCGTGCGCGACGGCCTGCGGGTGCTGCGGGTCATCCTCGGCGAGCGGTCCAACCGGCGGGCGCTGCGCCGTGTCGACCGCCGCTCACGGATGCTCGACTCGGCGCGAGGAGAGGTGTCTTGAACACCAGTGACCCCTCGTCCGGTCCTTCCCTGCGCGTCTCCGTCGTCGTCTGCGTCTACACCGAGGATCGTTGGGAGGACATCCTCGCGGCGGTCTCCTCGGTGCGCGACCAGAGCAGGCCGGCCCTGGAGACGCTGCTGGTCGTCGACCACAACCCGGTGCTCCTGGACCGGCTGACCGAGGAGTTCAAGGAGGTCGCCGGGGTGCGGGTGCTGCCGAACGCGGGCCCGCGGGGCCTGTCGGCCGGCCGCAACACCGGCATCGCGGCCTCCCGCGGCGAGGTCGTCGCCTTCCTCGACGACGACGCCGTCGCCGAACGCGACTGGCTCAGCCGGTTCGCCGCCGCCTACGACGACCCCCGGGTGATGGCCGTCGGCGGCCGGACCGAGCCGGTATGGGCGTCCGGGCGGCGACCCGACTGGTTCCCCGACGAGTTCGACTGGGTGGTGGGCTGCTCCTACCGGGGCCTGCCGCCCGGCCTGATCCGGGTGCGCAACGTCCTCGGCGGCAACGCCTCGTTCCGGCGGACGGCGTTCGACCTCGCGGGCGGCTTCGCCACCGGTATCGGCCGCGACGGCGACCAGCGGCCACTGGGCGGCGAGGAGACCGAGCTGTGCATCCGGCTCAGCCGCGCCAGACCCGACGCGATCCTGCTCCTCGACGACCGCGCGGTCATCCACCACAAAGTGCCGGAGGCGCGCGAGCACTTCGCGTACTTCCGCACCCGCGCCTACGCCGAGGGCCTGTCCAAGGCACTCGTCGCCCGCAGCGTCGGCGCCGGCAAGGGCCTGGAGTCGGAACGCCGCTACGCCACCCGCGTACTGCCGGCCGGGGTGGCCCGAGGGCTGCGCGACCAGGTGCTGGCCCGCCGCGGCGGGGCCCGCCGCGCGGGCGCGATCGTCGCCGGGGTGCTCACCGCCGCCGGCGGCTACGTGGTGGGCAGCGTGCGGGCACGGCGGAACGGGACGACGTTCTCGGTGGTACGGCTCGACGCGCCCGCCGAGGCGGACGCGGAGGCCGCCGCATGACGGAGGCGCGGATCCCGATCCTCATGTACCACGCGGTCGCGGCCGACCCCGGCGACGCGACCCGCGCCCTCTCGGTCTCCCCCGCGGCGTTCGCCCGGCAAATGGCGCTGATCGCCGACCGGGGCCTGACCCCGCTCACCACCGCGGACCTCGCGGCCCGCTGGCGCTCCGGCCGGCCGCTGCCCGCCCGGCCCGTCCTCATCACCTTCGACGACGGCTACGAGGGCGTGCACCGCCACGCCCTGCCGACCCTGGCCCAGCACGGCTTCCCGGCCACCCTGTTCGTGTCCACCGGCTGGCTCCGGGGCGCGTACGACACCGGCGGCGGCCTGGACACCATGCTGGACTGGGGACAGGTGCGCGAACTGGCGGACGCGGGCGTCGAGATCGGCGGCCACAGCCACACCCACCCGCAGCTCGACCAGCTCGACGACAGCGGGCTGCGCGCCGAGCTGACCCGCTGCCGGGACATCGTCGCCCACGAACTGGGCGCCCTACCCCTGTCGTTCGCATACCCGTACGGCTACTCCAGCCGACGGGTGCGCACGGCCGTACGGGAGAACGGGTTCGCCCAGGCGCTCGCCGTCGGCAACGCGCTGGCCCGGCGCGCTCAGGGACCGTACGCCCTGCGGCGGGTGACGGTGCGGCGCGGCACCGGCCCCGAGGAGTTCGAGGCGCTGCTCGACGGCCGCGCCGTCGCCCGCACCTTCGCGCGGGACCGCGCCCTCACCAAGGGGTACGCGGTGGTGCGCAGGATTCGGCAGATCCACCCCAGGACGGTCGACGTCCTGGTCCGAACGGGAGGGCGCGACAGGGCGAGCAGCACCTGAACCGGGGGACGAGGCCAGGTGATGAAGCCGGGGAACGAGGCCGGGGCGAACAGACCCCCAACCGGGACGCACGCCCATGTTCCACCCGCCACCCGGTCCTTGCGGCGGCCGGGCCGAACGGGTCTCGGCCTCGTCCCCCGGCGCACCGGGCCCACCGGACAGATCCGACACACCGGCGCGCAGTGCGGAAACCGGGTGCACACGGGCCGCCCGTGCCGGATCATGGCGGACATGTCCGCGCACCCACACGACGCCCTGCCGATGCGGCTCAACGTCGACGACTCCGACTCCCCGTCCGATGTCGTCGACGCGCTGTTCCTCGGCCGCTTCGCGACGGGCGAGCAGCCGTACTCCCACGCGGTGAACATCGACCGCGTCCGCTCCGGCGCCGACCTGGTGCCGCCCCACGCGCGCGTGCTGCGCGTCGCCCGCGACGACGACCGCAGCGCCACCCTCGCCGAGGGCGACGGCTGGACGCTGCTGGTCTCCCGCTGGAACCGCGGCGCGGACGTCACCGTCACCGCGACCAGCGCCGAACTCGCCGCGAAGGTGCTCAACGAGGCGACCGACGGCGCGGCGGACGAACCGGAGCCCCAGCCGGAGAACGTGACCATGGGCTTCTGGTACGTCTCCCCGCGGCGCGGCCCGCACCGCACCACCCGCCAGATCTCCGCGGGCACCTGGGACGAGATCCGCCCGAACTACACGGCTCCCGTCGCCGAGGCGTTGGACCACCTGATGGGGACGACCCCCGACCACATCGCCGGCCGGCTGCTCCTGCTGCACGGCCCGCCCGGCACCGGCAAGACGTCCGCACTGCGCACCCTGGCCCGCTCCTGGCGGGACTGGTGCCAGGTCGACTGCGTCCTCGACCCCGAGCGCCTGTTCTCCGACGTCGGCTATCTGATGGACATCGCCATCGGCGAGGAGGACGGCCCCGGCAAGGGCCGCTGGCGGCTGCTCCTGCTGGAGGACTGCGACGAGCTGATCCGCGGTGAGGCCAAGCACACGGCCGGCCAGGCCCTCTCCCGGCTGCTCAACCTCACCGACGGCCTGCTCGGCCAGGGGCGCAACGTGCTGGTCGGAGTGACCACCAACGAGGATCTGGAGCGGCTGCACCCGGCGGTCGTGCGGCCCGGCCGCTGCCTGGCCCGGATCGAGGTCGGCCCACTGACCCGCCGGGAGGCGGTGGACTGGCTCGGCACAGAGGAGGGTGTCGGCCGCGACGGCGCGACCCTCGCCGAGCTGTACGCACTGCGCCGGGGCATCTCCCCGACCTCGCTGCCGGAGCCCCGCGGCGGGGTCGACGCGGGACTGTACCTGTAGTGCTTTGATGGATTCATGACCCTCTTCGTCGGCACGTCGGGGTGGCAGTACAAGGACTGGAAGGGCGTCCTGTACGCGGCCGACGTGCCCGTGCGGCGGTGGCTGGAGCAGTACACGGCGCACTTCGCCACCGTCGAGGTCAACAACGCGTTCTACCGGCTGCCCTCCCGACAGACCTTCGCGTCCTGGGCCGAGCGGGTCCCGCCGGACTTCGTCGTCGCGGTCAAGGCGAGCCGCTACCTCACGCACATCAAGCGGCTGCGGGACCCCGAGGAGCCGGTGCGGCGCCTGATGACCCACGCGGCCGGACTCGGCGACCGTCTCGGCCCGGTCCTCCTCCAGCTGCCTCCGACCCTGCGCGCCGACCCGGACCTGCTGGACACCTGCCTGGCCTGCTTCCCGTCCGGCACCCGTGTCGCGGTCGAACCCCGCCACGACTCCTGGTGGACGTCCGAGGTCCGCACGGTCCTGGAGCGCAGGGGCGCGGCCCTGTGCTGGGCCGACGTCCGGTCCCGCCCGGTGACCCCGCTGTGGCGGACCACCGCCTGGGGCTACGTCCGCTTCCACCAGGGTCGCGCCCACCCGTGGCCGCACTACGGCCGGCGCGCGCTGGAGACATGGATCGACCGCATCGCCACGACCTGGCCGGCCGGCGCGGACGTGTACGCGTACTTCAACAACGACCCCGGCGGCGCGGCGGTGGAGAACGCGGTGCTGTTCGGAAGACTCGCGGAACGGGCGGAACTGCGACCGACGCGAGCGCTCGCCGCGACGACGACGGGCTGAGGGCGGGACCCCCGCGGCAACGCGCGCGCCTGCCGTGCCGACCGCCCCTGGGACGTCCGCGTCCGTTGCCCCGTCGGCTCGTGGCAACGCGGGCGTCCGGCGCCGGGCGCGCTTCGGGCAACGCGGGCGCCCGGCGCCGGGCAGCCGCGGGCGGCGCGGGTGCCCGGTGCCGGGTGCGCTCAGGGCAGCGTGGGCGCCCGGCGGTGAGCCGGACGGGGACGGGGTCGCGTCTCTCAGGCGTTGGCTGCCCGCAGGGCGTCGCGGACCGCCGCCAGGGCCTCCTGCTCGCCCAGGCCCAGCCGACGGGCCCGCTCCGCGTAGGCCTGCGCGGCGGTGGCGAGTTCGCGCTCCGCCGCAGAGCCCGCGGCGGCGACGAACGTGCCGTTGCGACCGCGGGTCTCGATCACACCGTCCGTCTCCAGCGCCCGGTAGGCCTTGGCGACCGTGTTCGCCGCCAGGCCCAGCGACTCGGCCAGGCCCCGCACGGTGGGCAGCCGGTGGCCCACGGGCAGCGCCCCCGACCGTGCCTGTTCCGCGATCTGCGCCCTCACCTGCTCGTACGGCGCGACGCCCTCAACGATGTCGATCTTCAAGGTCACGGCCCGATTGTCCCGCACCCGCGGGAAAATGGGAGGCGTCCCGGCAGTCCGGACGCATAGCGTGCGCCGCATGACCGTCATCGTGCGCGACCTGCGTCCCGGGGTTCCGGCGGACGTCGAGGGCTTCGTCCGGGTACGGCGGGCCGCCCTGCCGTTCATGGTGTCCACCCCGGACTCCGTGATCCACGACCTCACCCGCAGCCATCCCGACGCCCGTTTCCGGCAGCTGCTGGCCGAGGCGGACGGTGAGATCGTCGGCACGGCCCAGGTGGGCCTCGCCCACGACAGCCCCGAGCCCGGCCAGGGCTCCGTCAACGTGTACGTGCACCCGGGGCACCGGCGCCGGGGTGCCGGATCGCTGCTGGCCCGCGTGGGCGAGGAACATCTGGCGGCGCAGGGGGCGAGGCGGCTGTTCGCCTGGGTCCTGGACGAACCGGACAACCGCGGCTTCGCCGAGCGGCGCGGCTACCGGGCGAGCCGTTCCGCGCACTTCCTCCGCCTGGACCTGGCGAACGGCACGCTGCCGCCGCTCCTGGACCCCCCGCCCGACGTCGAACTGCGCACCGCCGCCGACTTCGCCGACGACCCCCGCCCGATGTTCGAGCTGGACGCCGAGACGACCGCGGACGAACCGGGCGACGTCGGCGCCGAGTTCACCGACTACGAGGCCTGGCTCGAGGAGACCTGGCGGCATCCGCTGCTCGACCTCGGCCTGACCACGGTCGCCGTCGTCGACGGCCGGCCCGCCGCGTTCACCGCGGCCCGAACGGACGGCGCCACCCGCTACACCACCGGCATGACGGGCACTGCCCGCGCCCATCGCGGCCGGGGCCTGGCCAAACTCGCCAAGAACGTTTCCCTGCACCGCGCCCGCGCCGCGGGGTACCGGGAGGCTTTCACCGGCAACGACACGGGCAACGGCCCGATGCTCGCGGTCAACAAGTGGTTCGGCTACGAGATCTGTGCGACAGAGGTGCGCCATGCCCGTGAGCTCGACTGACCCCGCCCGGCTCGTGGACGTCGTCCTCGTCAAGGGCGGGCGGACGAAGATCCGTTATCCCGCCGAGCTGCTCTCCGACGACGGAACGAGGATCACCGTCCGGGCCCCCTGGGCGGGCGAGGGCGTACGGGACTTCGGTTTCGTGCGGTTCGAGCCGGGTGACGTCTTCACGGAGTACTACTGGCGGGACCGCTGGTACTCCGTGAAGGAGGTCCGCGGCGCGTCCGGCACGCTGAAGGGCTGGTACTGCGACATCACCCGCCCGGCGACCCTCACCGGCACCGAGCTGGTCGTCGAGGACCTCGACCTGGACCTGTGGCGCTCCGCCGACGGCAGTGACGTACGTCGGCTGGACGAGGACGAGTTCGCGGAGAGCGGGCTGGCCGAGCGGGACCCGGGGGCGGCGGCCGCCGCGATGACGGCGCTCGACGAGCTGGAGGCACTGGCCCGCGGCGACCGGTTCGGGGAGCCGGCCGGCTGGGGCGCGTTCCGAAAGTAGCGTCGTCCGCCCGCAGGGCGGGCCCGTGGCGTCCGGTGTGTGCGACCCCGGCAACGCGGGGGGCGCGCGTGCCAGGCGTCGCCGGGCGGGCGGGACCTCGAAACCCGTCCTAGGACGGCACGTCCGCCACCACCGCGTACCGCTCGTCCTCCACCGCTCTCCCCCACAGCCGCGGGTCGTCCGACAGCCGTTCCACGCGCGCGTGGGCGGTGAGCGGGGTCAGCAGGGCGGTGAGCCGGTCCGCCGGTATGCCGACGGGGCTGACGGTGCCCCACACGCCCTCGACCAGCACGAGCCGCCCGCCGGGGCGTACCAGGTCGCGCCAGTGCCGCAGGGCGCGGCCCGGGTCGGGCAGTGCCCACAGGACATGCCGTACGAGCACGGTGTCGAAGCGCTCCTCACCGACGGGCGGTGCCGCGGCGTCACCGACCAGGAACACGGCGTCACGTCCGGCGAGTTTGGCTCGGGCCCGGTCGATCATGGCCGGGGAGAGGTCGACACCCGTGACGCGGTGTCCGCGCTCGGCGGCGAGGAGCGACAGGCTGCCGGTGCCGCAGCCGAGGTCCAGCAGCTCGCCCGGCCGGCCCGGAAGCCAGTCGCGCAGCCGGTCGGCCCAGGCGCCACGGACGTCGGGGTCCCGCAGCCCGTGGTCCGGTTCCTCGTCGAAGGTCGCGGCCCGCGCGTCCCAGTCGACACGCGCCGAAGATTTCCCGTCCCCGTGGTTTGCCATGCCCCAAGAGTGACACCCACCACTGACAACCGAATCGTGACAACCGCCACTGACAGAACGGGTGGCGACGGGGAATTCTCCCGGAACGGGTCGGCCTCCGTGAACGCGGAACTCGGTGGGCCCCGAAGGAGGCAGCCATGCGCCGTACGACCGTGCAGAAGCCTTTGAAGAAGACGGAATCCCGCAGGATCCGTGAGGAGGCCGACGAGCGTCCTGCCGGCCGTCCCGAGGTGCGCAAGGACATCGCGCGCACCTGGTGGCCGGACGGGTGAGACCCGCTGCTGCCCGCCTCAGTCGAGCCGCTTGCGGTAGTGGATGCGGTCGTAGGGTCCGTCGACCCGGCGTTCCACGACGTCGTAGCCGTACCTGGGGTAGATCCGCTGGTTCTCCCACATCAGCGCGTTCGTGTAGAGCCTGACCTCGGACAGGCCGAGCGCACGCGCGTGTGCGTCGACGAAGTGCAGCAACCGCCGCCCGACGCCCGTGCCGTGGGCGTCGGGGTGCACGGCGATGCTGTCGAGCAGCAGATGGCCGCCCGGCCTCTCCCGGAACTCCTCGACCACGACCAGGCCGATGACGGGTTCTCCGGTGACGAAGACCTTCCCGGCCCTCACGTTCGCCGCGTGGTCCGCCTCCATGGGCTGCGGCACGACGCCGATGCGCTCGATGTAGTGCCGGTACGCGGCATCGGTCACGGTCTTCACGGCCGGCACGTCGGCCTGTGTCGCGGGCCGGATCTCGTCGCTGGTCATGCCGTGCACGCTACCTACCTGATCTCCGCCTCAGGAGGTCCTTAAGGGGACCCTAAAGATCGCGCACGGCGGTCCCCGGCGGGCGATTCCGGGGTTTCTTGGTTCCGGCACGCATCAGCACCGGTTCCGAGGAGATCCCCCATGCCCGCACGCCGCAAGGCCGTCGCCGCCCTGGGCCTGGCCCCGCTGGCCCTGACAGCGCTGTCCGTGAGTCCCGCGGCCGCGCACGGCTCGATGGGCGATCCGGTCAGCCGCGTCGCGCAGTGCTACGCGGAAGGCCCCGAGAGCCCGAGGTCGGACGCCTGCGGGGCCGCGGTCGCGGCAGGCGGGACGCAGGCGCTGTACGACTGGAACGGCATCCGCATCGGCGACGCCGGCGGCCGGCACCGGGAGCTGATCCCGGACGGCAAGCTGTGCAGCGCGAACAACGCCGAGTTCAAGGGCCTCGACCTGGCTCGCGCGGACTGGCCGGCGACGAGTGTGCGCGGCGGGTCGTACACGTTCAAGTACCGGGTGACCGCGCCGCACAAGGGCACCTTCACGGTGTACGTCACCCGGGCAGGTTACGACCCGGCGCGGCCGCTGGCCTGGGCCGACCTGGATCTGGAGCATCCGGTGGCGACGGCCACCGACCCGGTCGCGGCAGGCGGCTTCTACACGTTCTCCGGCTCGCTGCCCGAGCGTTCGGGGCGGCATGTGCTGTACGCGGTGTGGCAGCGCTCGGACAGCCCGGAGGCGTTCTACTCCTGCTCGGACGTCACCTTCGGCGGGACGCAGGGCGCTCCGACAAGCGGTGCGGCAAGCGGTTCCGCGGACGGCACCCCAACCGGTGCCACGGGCGGTTCCGCGGACGGCACCCCAACCGGTGCCACGGGCGGTTCGGCGGACGGCACCCCAACCGGTTCCACGAGCGGTTCGACCGGTGGCTCCGCGCCGGCGCCGTCCGTGCCGTCGGCGTCCGCGCCGTCCGAGGAGCAGATCGAGGACGGTGCCGACAAGTCGACGATCGAGCACCACGGCCACGGCGACGACGACCCCGCCACCACGACGGCACCGTCGCCCGAGCCTGCCGCCGAGACCGACGAGCCCAAGGCGGACGGGGTCGGTGAGAGCCTCGCGGAGACCGGCGGCGACGGCGGCACGCCGTACCTGGCGGTCGGCGGAGCGGCCGTACTGGCGCTGGGGGCGGGCGTGCTGTTCGCGTCGGCGCGGCGGCGCGCGGTGGGCGGTGGCCGGGGCGGTCGCTGAACCGGCGGACTCCGGGGCCTGACCGGCGGCTCAGGCCGGACAGGCCCCGGCGGGACCGCCTCTGTCAGCTGAAGACGGACGCGCAGGTGGTGGGGGTGGCGTGGGTCGGGTCGAGCGCGTTGGCCACCTCGTGGAAGGCGATCCGGTCGGTCAGTCCGAGCAGCGCGTGCTCGGACAGGTCGAGCGGGCAGAGGTCCTGGATGAGGATGTTCCTCACGTTCGCCCCGCTCAGGAACTGCGTCCGGTGCGGCGTCACCACCTCGTCGTAGCGGGTGGCGATGACCGTGTAGCGGACGCCGGGGACGGTGTCGCCGCCCTCGTTCAGTTTCGTCATGAAGTCGGAGCCGACGATCTGCTGGGCGAGGCCGGGGGTGGCTGCGGTGAGGAGGTCCTCGGCGCCGGGGAAGAAGGGCAGCAGGTTGGTGAGCCCGCCGAGGGTGGTGCCGTGGTTGTTGGGGGCGATGCCGACGAGGGCGTTCACCTTGGCGGCTCCGCCGAGGAACTTGAGGTAGTAGCGGGGCATCATGCCGCCCTGGGAGTGGCCGACGAGGTCGGCCCTGGCGGCACCGGTCGCGGCGAGCACTTTGTCGACGTGGGCGGACAGTTGTTCCGCCGACTTGTCGATGGGGCCGAGGCCGTGGAAGAACGGCACGCCCGGCAGTTGACCGTAGTCGAGGGAGAAGACGCAGTATCCGCGGTGCTCCAGGTACGGCGCGAGGCCGAGCCAGTTGTCGACGGAGTTGCCGAGGGTGCCGTGGACGAGCACGACGGGGCGGGGGTGCGCGGCGGAGGGCTTGCAGGTGTAGTCGTTCCAGCCTCCCCCGCCCGGGACGGTGGTGGGAGCGGCGGTCGCGGCGGTGGCGGCGGGGACGGCGGTGACCGCGATCGCCAGCAGCAGGGCGGTGAGCGGTCCGAGCAGGCGCTTCCAGGGCAGCATCGCGTGATCTCCTCGCGGCTCAAGGGAGGTTCGACGGCCTTACGCCTGGTGATCCGGATCACGAGGATGCTGTTCACTCGTCAAGTTACGGGCGAGTAGGTGAAGTGTGAAGTTACGCGTCGGTAAAAACTTCCGGTGCCGGCGGCGACGGCCAGGGCGCCTGACGCCAGGTCACCAGGCGGGTCGCAGCGGACCGTGGGGAGCGATGCGCGCCAAACGGTCGTACAGCACGCGCACTTCGCCCTCGCCGAGGATCGCCACCCATGCTCGTACGGCTTCGGCCGCGGCCTCCTCCGCGGCATGGGTGCACTCCCAGCCGCGCTCGGTGAGGACGACCAGCCGGGCCCGCGCGTCCACGGGATGCGGACGCCGCTCGGCATACCCCTTGCGGACCAGCTCCTCGACGAGCTGACTGGCCGCCTGCTTGGTCACCCCCAGGTGCGCGGCCAGCTCGGTGACGGTCGCCCCGTCCGGGGCGAGGCGCGCGAAGGCGAAGCCGTAGGCGGGCCGCCCCTCGAACCCGCGGGCCACCACGCCGTCGTTGATGCGTTGCGTGAGGTCGCCGGCCGCGGCGAGGAGGGCGGCGGACAGGGCAAGGGCTTCGGAGTTCTGCACGCCCGCATTGAAACATCCTTGACTTTTTGGTCAAGCTGCTTGACTATAATCCTACCAACCAGTCAAGCAGCTTGACCAAAAGCTCGGGAGGCACCCATGCCGTTCGTCCGCTCCTCCGACGCCGTGACCCACGAGATCCACGGCGCCCGCTTCGTCTCGTACGCCACCCCCGGCACCGGCAGCAAGGAACTGGCCGCATGGCGGGGCGAGATCCCGCCGGGGACGAAGGCTCCCGCGCACACCGTCAGCCGGGAGGAGATCCTCCACGTCCTCGTCGGCGAGCTGGCCCTCACGCTCGACGGCCGTACCGAGCGGATCGGCGCGGGCGACACCGTGATCGTCAACGCCGGATCGACCCTGCGTGTCGAGAACCCGACGGATCACACCGCCATCACCTGGGTCACCACCTCCGTCGGACTGACGGCGGAACTGTCCGACGGAACCCTGATCACTCCCCCGTGGGCGAACTGATCCCGGCGTCGAACGGCTCGGAGCGGTCCAGCTCCGGCGGACACCCCACCCCCACCCGGTTGCGCCCTCGGCGTCGCGGGCGGTCCTCCGGTACGGCTCCTCGTGGCCGGTCCAGCTGATCCACGCGTCCCGGGCGCCGAACACGGGGCGGGGGTCACCCCCCCCGAGGACCGGCACGGCATTCCGCCGCCTGGAGCTCTCACGCCGCCAGCGCCCCCGGCATCACCGCCCTCGGCCCGAACTTCGCCCGCGCGCGGTCGGCGACCTCCTCGATGCGGCGGGCCTTCTCGTCGACCGGGTCGAAGGTGAGCTGGTGGGAGGCCTGTTCGGCGGGAGTGAGGCCCTCGGCGCGCAGGGCGATCGCGCGGACGCGGGCACGCTGGAGGCCGAGTGCCTCGTACAGGGCGTACGCGGTCCTCGTCAGGTCCGCCGAGTGTGCGGTCGGCTCCCCGAGGGTGCGGCTGCGGGTGGTGGCGGAGCGGTCGGCGTAGCGGACGGTGAGGGTCAGGGAACGGCAGACCTTCTCCACGGCCCGCAGCCGGGATCCCAGCTCCTCGGCGGCCGACAGCAGCGCCCTGCGGTGCCGGCGGGGGTCCACCTCGTCGCGGCCGAAGGGGCGTTCCGCCGCGAGGGAGCGGGAGACGGCGTTCGGGACGACCCGGCCCCGGTCGACGCCGTTCGCCTTCTCGTGGAGTTCGCGGCCCGTCTTCGCGCCGACCAGCCGCTGGAGGGTGGAGAGCGGCGCGGCGGCGACCCGACCGAGGGTGTCGAGGCCGTACTCGCACAGAGTGCGGGCGGTGGCGGTGCCCACACCGGGGAGCGCGGCGACGGGCTTCCCGGCGAGGAACTCCCGTGCCCCGTCCTCGGTCACGGCACAGGTCACCCCCGGCCGGGCGTCGCGCAGCGCCATGCGGGCCAGCATCGGGCCCGGCCCGGAGCCGATCGCGCAGTCGACCCCGTGCAGGGCGAGCGACCGCACCCGGATCACCGACGCCAGCTCGACCGCGCTGCGCCCGAAGTACCTTTCGGCGCCCCGCAGATCGGCCAGTGCCCTGTCCGGTGGCAGCGCCTCGACGACGGGGGTGAACTCCTCCAGGAGGCCGAGCAGCCCCGGCAGGGCGGCCTCGTACATCGGAGGCAGCTGGAAACGTACGCAGAGGATGGTCATCCCGCACTCCCCGGACTCTGGTGCCACAACTTCCTTCCCACCGCGGGGCCCTCACCCGCGGGGCGCAGATCGGCCCAGGGGTGCATCTCGTACCCCGTGGGCATGCGGACGCGCCGGCGCTCCATCGCGTCCTGGGCCGCGGAGCCGGCCGGCGCGGGCAGCCCGTCCGAGCCGGCGAGCCGCCTGCGCGTCGGCCCGTCGCGGTCGCCGTCGCGGTCGCCGTCGCCGCCGCCGGGCGGGGAGCCGGGGCCGACCGGACCGGCCAGCCGGGCCGCGACCTCGTCGAGGCCTCCTCCGGCGCGGAGTTCGACGAGTTCGGCGAGGTTCCAGGCGGCGGCGCCCACCACGCTGAGGCTGCGCGGCCCGCGCCGCTGCACCACTCCGCGCACCAACAGCAGCCAGGAGTGGAAGACGGTGTGGGCGCAGGCGTCGTGGGAGTCGTCGAAGAAGGCGAGGTCGACCAGTCCGGTGCCGTCGTCCAGGGTGGAGAAGATGACCCGCTTGCCGGATCGGATCGGCGGGGTCTGAGTGGCCGCCTTGGTGCCCGCGACCAGCACCGTCTCGCCGTGCCGCGTCTCGCGCAGCTGCCGCGCCGACACCACGCCCAGCTCACTCAGGAACTCCCGGTGGTCGTCCATCAGATGGTGTGAGGCGTCCATGGACAGCACTCCCAGCTCGGCGCTGAGCCGCTCCGCCGAGGAGAGGTCGGGCAGTCCGGCGGGGGCGGTCCTGCGGCCTCCCGCCAGGGGGAGTTGGCCACCGCCGCCGCTCCGCGAACCCCGGTGCAGTTCGGTCAGGTGCAGTTGCAGATCACGCCGGTTGGCGCCGAAGGCGTCCAACGCGCCGACCTGGGCCAGCCGCTGGGCGAGCGGACGGCTGGGCCGGGCCCGTTCCCAGAAGTCGAGCAGCGAGGCGTACGGCTGTCCGTCCGCGATCCGCCTCGCCTCGGCCTCGCTGATGCCGTGCACATCGGAGAGGGCGAGCCGCAGCCCCCAGACAGCCGACGGTGATTCAGACACCAGTTCGATACGGTGGGCGACACCCGACCGGTTCACGTCCAACGGCAGGATCGGCACCCCCCGCCGCCGCGCGTCCGCCAGCAGCAGCCGCTTCGGGTACATCCCGGGGTCGTGCGTGAGCAGTCCGGCGTAGAAGGCGGCCGGGTGGTGCGCCTTCAACCAGGCCGACTGGTACGTCGGCACGGCGAAGGCGACCGCGTGCGCCTTGCAGAAGCCGTAGGAGCCGAAGGCCTCGACGATCTCCCAGGTCCGCCGAATCGTCTCCGCGTCATAGCCGTTCGCCGCCGCCCGCTGCCCGAACCACACCTTGATCCGCCCTTGCGACTCCGGGTCGGACAGCCCGCGCCGGATCCGGTCGGCCTCGCCGCGCCCACAGCCGGTCATGATCGCTACGATGTCGATGATCTGCTCGTGGAACACGACGACCCCGTACGTCCCCTTCAGCGGCTCCGCCAGGTCCGGGTGCGGATAGCGGACGGGCGCCCGGCCGTGCCGCGCCTCGATGAACGGCCGCACCATGTCGGCGGCGACCGGTCCCGGCCGGAACAGCGAGATGTCGACGACCAGGTCGTGGAAAGTGGCCGGCTGGAGCCGCCCGACCAGATCGCGCTGCCCCGGCGACTCGATCTGGAAGCAGCCCAGCGTCTCGGTGGAACGGATCAGCCGGTATGTCGCCGGGTCACCGGGGGCCACCGCGTCCAGGTCGATCCGCTCCCCTGTCGCGCGCTCCACCTCCGTGACCGCATGCGCCATCGCCGACTGCATCCGCACCCCGAGCACGTCCAGCTTGAGCAGCCCGAGATCCTCGACGTCGTCCTTGTCGAACTGCGCCATCGGGAACCCCTCGCCGCTGGTCGGCATGACCGGCGTCCGGGAGAGGAGGGAGGCGTCGGAGAGCAGGACCCCGCAGGGGTGCATGGCCACTCCGCGCGGAAGGGCGTCGAGGGCTTCGACCAGCTCCCACAGCTTCCCGTACTTCTCCCGCTCCGCCGCGAGCGGCTTCAACTCGGGCAGCTCGGCGAGGGCCGCGCGGGCGTCCCGCGCCCGGATGTGCGGGAAGGACTTGGCGACGCGGTCGATCTCGGCGGGGTCCATGGACAGGGCCGCGCCGACGTCCCGGATCGCGTGGCGGACCCGGTACGTCTCCGGCATCGCGACCGTCGCGACCCGCTCGGTGCCGAACCGGCCGATGATCGCGCGGTAGACCTCCAGCCGTCGCGCGGACTCCACGTCGATGTCGATGTCGGGCAGTACCACCCGCTCCTTGGACAGGAAGCGTTCCATCAGCAGCCCGTGCTCGACCGGATCGGCGTGGGCGATCCCCAGGAGGTGGTTGACCAGCGAGCCGGCGCCGGAGCCGCGTGCGGCGACCCGGATGCCCATGTCCCGTACGTCGTGCACCACCTGAGCGACCGTCAGGAAGTAGGACGCGAAGCCGTGGTGGGCGATGATGTCCAGCTCGTGGTGCATCCGCTCCCAGTAGTCGCGCCGGCCGGCGTATCCCCGCCGGACCATCCCCGCCACCGCCCGCGAGGCCAGCGTCCGCTGGGCGGTACGGCGGCCGGCGCCCACCAGGTGCGGTTCGGGGAAGTGGACGGTGCCGATGCCCAGGTCGTCCTCCGGGTCTACCAGACACTCGGCCGCCGTCGCCCGGGTCTGTTCCAGCAGCCGGTGTGCGGTGTCCCGCCGGAAGCCCGCGGCCTCCACGATCCGCTCGGCGGCCCGCAGCATGGCGTCCGCGTCCTTCAGCCAGGCCTCACCGGAGTCCAGCTCCTTGTCCGGGTCGATGGGCACCAGCCGACGGGCGGCGTCCAGAACGTCGGCGACCGGGCCCTGGCCGGGGTCGGCGTACCGGACACCGTTGCTGAGCACCGGGCGGATCCGCTGTTCGGCGGCGAATCCGACGGTACGGGCGGCAAGGCGCAGGGAGCCGGGTCCGGTGCCCGTCCGGCCGTGCCAGACCGCCTCCAGGCGCAGGGCGTCGCCGTAGGCCTCCCGCCAGGGGACGAGGAGCCCGGCCGCGCGGTCCGGCCGGCCGGCGGCGAGGGCGCGGCCGACGTCGGAGCCGGGCCCGAGCAGCACGGTCAGACCGTCTCCATGATTGTCTTCCCAGGTCAGCAGGGGTGTGTCCGGCGCCGTGTGGGCGGCGGTGACGAGTCGGCACAGGTCCGCCCAGCCCTGGGCGCCGTCCCGGGCGAGGAAGGTGACACGGGGTGTCGACTCGTCGACGAAGGCACCTCCCCGCACCGGGGTGCGGCGCCTCTCCTCGCGCACCGGGTCGGGGGCCGCCACCGCCAGGTCCACCCCGAACAGCGGACGTACGCCTGCCTTGGCGCAAGCCTTGGCGAAGCGGACCGCCCCGGCGAGGGTGTCGCGGTCGGTGAGGGCGAGAGCGTCCATGCCCCGCTCGGAGGCGCGCTCGGCGAGCCGCTCCGGGTGGGATGCGCCATACCGCAGGGAGAACCCGGAGACGGTGTGCAGATGCGTGAAACCCGGCATACGCACCTCCCGCACTCACGAGTCCGACGAGCCCGCCGGGTCCGGGCCACAGGCCCGGAAACAGGCTCTCGAACATCTGTTCCCAACTCTCTCACCCCACCATAGACCAAATCCCGAACGTATGTACGACACGCCTCCGACGGCCTCCCTCTCACCTCCCGCCCACCTCCCACCTGCGCAAACGCGGACGCCCCGCCTCACGCAGGGGCGGGACTTCTCGACCGCGGAGGACGGACTCGCCGTCGGGCCGGGGGTGGCGGCCGGGGCGGGGAGCCAGGGGGGCGGCCGGGGGCCGGGAGTGGTGGCCGGGGGCAGGGGGCCAGGGGGGCGGCCGGGGGCCGGGAGTGGTGGCCGGGGGCAGGGGGCCAGGGGGGCGGCAGGGGGCCGGGAGTGGTGGCCGGGGGCAGGGGGCCAGGGGGGCGGCCGGGGCAGGGGGTGGCGGCGGGGGGCGTCAGCCGATCCGGGCGCCCGCCAACGCCTCCGTCACCGCCAACGCCTCCGTCACCGGCTGGAAGAACGTCTCCCCGCCCGAGGCGCAGTCGCCGCTGCCACCGGAGTGAGGCCGAGCGCGTGCGGCCCGAGAAGAGGAAGCCGCCGCTGTCTGTCGCGGGGACGCGCACAGGGTCAGGACGGCGCGCCCCTCACCTCTTCACCACCACGAGGCCGCCTCGGAGGCGGAGCCTGTGAACCCGCGGGGAGGCTCAGGCGGTTCGGACGCAAATATCCACCGGCCTGCACGGATCGAGCGGAGCACGCGCGTCATCGGGGCAGGAGTGAGCCCCCGCACGCCGATCGCGTGCGGGGGCTCATTCCTGGGACGCTCCGAGCTAGAACACGCTGACGCCGTACGCGTTCAGCGCCTCCACCACGGGCTGGAAGAACGTCGTGCCGCCGGAGCTGCAGTTGCCGCTGCCGCCGGAGGTCAGACCATAGGCCACGCCGTTGCTGCCGTAGAGCGAGCCGCCGGAGTCGCCGCCCTCGGCGCAGACGTTGGTCTGGATCATGCCGTAGACGATGTCGCCGCCGCCGTAGTTGACGGTCGCGTTGAGCGCGGTGACCCGTCCGCTGTGGGTGCCGGTGGTCGAGCCGTCACGGTAGACGGTGGTGCCCACGGTCGGGTTCGCCGCGCGGGTGATGTCCACACCGCCCGCGGTGCCCGCCTTGGCGATCGAGGTGTTGGTGTACCGGACGATTCCGTAGTCGTTCGTCGGGAAGCTGGAGCCCGCCGTGGTGCCGAGCGTCGTGGTGTGGGACGAGTTGGACCACCACGTGCCCGCCCCGTCGGTGCAGTGACCGGCGGTGAGGAAGTAGTAGTTGCCCGCGCTGTCACGGACGTTGAAGCCGAGGGAGCAGCGCCAGCTACTCGCATAGATGGCGTCGCCGCCCTGGATGTACTTCTGGAACTTGCCCTCGGTGCGCTTGATCGTCAGGGCGTCGGCGTTACCGCCGGCCTGCTCCTTGATCTTCGCGATCTCGGCCTGGGACACCGTGCTGTCGACGGTGACGACGAGCCTGTTGGTCTTGCTGTCGACCGCCCAGGCGGTGCCCGGGACGTCGGCCTTGAGCACCGAGTTGCCGGCGCTCTTGAGTTCGGCGGCGCTGAAGGGGGTGGAGTCCGCGGCGTTCGCGTGGGGGATGGCGATGGCGGCGGCGGCCACGAGGCCGGTGGAGACGGCGATCAGCCGGGTGCGTCTCGTGATGCCGCTGGTGGGGGTGGTGCGCTTGATCCTCACGTTTCGTTCCCTCCCAGGGGAAATCGGGGGCCCGCGTGGGGTCGGGGCCCGTGAGGCGCAGTCAGGGACCATATCGATGTCCGGATTCCGAACAAACCATGCCCCTGACAAGCGCTGAGGGGGAGTATTCGGCCGAACGGCCGGTCGGCGCAAGGGTGCCTTTCGGCCGTCAAGCTTTGAATCACCCGCGCTGGTCGGGCACTGGTGGCCTGCGTGGCGCGGGACTCTCCGTACGGTCGTCAATCACCTCGGTACAGACCAACTCGGCTCGCAGGGACCGCCGTCGACGCCCCGCAGCCGGCGCCGCGAGGACCACCCCCGCACCTTCGGCCACCCAGGCCCCGGATGTCCGGAAGTCGCCCCTCCGGGACGTCACCTGGGCCCTCGTGCGTACTGCCCGACCGGCCCGCCCAGACCCAGGTGCTCCCGGAGGGTGCTTCCCGGATAGAAGGTGCGGAACAGACCCCGGTGTTGGAGGAGCGCCACCGTGCCGTTGACCAGCCGCTCCAGATCCCGACGCGGTTCGACGGGGGTGAGGTGGAAGCCGTCGACGGCACCGTCCTGGTGCCAGGAGGCGACCAGATCGGCGAGGTCGACGGGACCGCCCCGGTAGAGCGGCCCGCGCGCGCTCCGCCGGGGACCGCCCCCACCATGGCCGGGCTCCGCGGCGCGCTCACCGTCGCCGAGGTCGATCAGCAGCGCCGCCAGGACCCGCAGGGAATCCGGCTCCCGGCCGAACTCCGCCGCCGCGGACCGCAGTCGCTCACGCACCGACCGGGCCTGTGCGCGACTCGTCACTCGCGCCAGTACGACGTCGGCGTGCCGAGCGACGGTACGGCGGGCGTGGCCGACGCCGGCGCCGACGTCGGCCACGCGCACGGGGTGCCCCTGCGGGGAGAAGCCGGCGAGGCCGGCGCGCCGGCGCTTCTCGTCGCTGGACACGTCGGTCCACCAGCCCGCCCGGCCCCGGCTGACCCGGTCCAGGGCGGCGACGGCGGCCTCGCCAGGGAGGGGCCGCCCCACGCGCGGGACGGTGACCGTGGGCACCAGGCCGACTCGGTGGGTGGCGGGCGCCGCCCACGACAGCACGGCCACCGCGTCAAGTCCGGGCCCGGCTTCGAGAACGGGCCCGGGCCCGGGCCCGGATCCGGTTCCGGCCCCAGGTCCCACTCCACCCCCTACCCCGCCTTCGACCCCACCTCCAGCCCCAGCCCCGACTTCGGCACCCACCCCGGCACCCGGCCCAGCCCCAGCCCCAGCCCCAGCGAAGGTGTCGCCCAGGGTGACGAAGTCGAGCCCGCCGCGCTCGGCGAGCCGGATCAGCTCGACGTAGGAGCCGACGTCGTACACCCCCGGCTGGTCGACGGCGGCGGCCAGATGCGGCAGGCCCCGCCCGGTTGATGACGTCATCGGCACACTCCCCTTCCCCGGCACGCGCACTTCCCCGGCACGCGTGACCCCGGCTCACAAGACCTCCTCGGCGCACCGGCCGAGGTCGCGCAGGAAGACCAGTGCGGCCCGCGCGGTGGCGTCGTTCTGCCGGAACGCGGGCCCGCCCGTGCGCGGCCGGGTGAACGCGCCCGGCGTCCGCCCGTCGGTGTGCGGCCCGAGCGCGAAGCGCCGGGGATGCGGCGCACCGTCGCGGGTCAGGATCCGCCCGTCGAGGCGGTCCACCCGCAGCAGCCCGTCCGGGGTCTCGGCGACGCCCTCCTCGTGCAGTTCGCGCAGCAGCGGGTCGCGGGAGCGCCGGACCGTCGGCTCGGGCAGCCGGGCCTCGACCAGCGCCCGCGCCTCGACCGTGAACCCCGGCACGGTCGGACTCGACGCCCGGAACACCCCGCCCTCGGCGCGTACGGCCATGTCGGCGCCGACGAAGCGCAGCACCCCCGCCCGGGACAGTGCGAGCAGTTGCCGCAGCCGGGGTCCGGGTGGGCCGGAGGCCAGGTAGCTGAAGAAGCCGTGCCACCGGGGCCCGATGTCCCCGAGCCTTGCGAGCTGCCCGTAGACGGACAGGAGCCCGAGGAAGACCGCCAGGTCAGGGCTGCGGGACGGGTCGTGGCGGCGGTTCAGGTCGGCCTCGACGTACTCGCGCAGCCCCTTCTGGAAGTCCTCGGCGGACCCGTAGCGCACCCCGGCCAGCGGCCGGTCGAGCACTGTCAGGTCGAGCCGGTCGCCCGGATCGGGCACGGCGGCCGCCACGAGGGTCTCCCGCTCGGCGGTGTCCCCGGCGGCGGCGTACTTCTCCTCGAAGTCGGTCCAGGCCATCGCCGTGCGCTCGGCGTGGGCCGTGAACAGCCGGTGGTAGTGGGCGAACCCCAGCTCCTTCTCCACCAGCGGCCATACGTCCCGCCGGAAGTCGAACCCGTGCGGCCGGGCGAGCAGTTCAGCGGTCTCGGCGGGCCCGAGGAACCTCGGCAGCGGCGGCCGCTCCCCGCTCCAGTCGTACCCGATCTTCGCGTGGTACGGCACTCCGCGCCGCGAGCCGACGTACAGCACCGGTTCCCGACCCGAGGGGACGTAGGTGTCGCCCTCGTACCGGCCGCCGCGGCCCTCGGTGAGCAGCACCATCAGGTCGACGAAGGCTAGGCCGAAGCCGCGGACGAGCACGGGTTCGCCGGACCGGAGCGCGGAGAGGTCACTGTCGGCGGTGAAGTCCGGCGGCAGGTGGAGCAGGCCGTGCTCGCCCGCGTACGCGGTCAACGCCCGCTGTTCGCGGTCGGGTTCGGCGTCGAGATGGCCGAGGGCGAGGACGACGAGGTCGGCGAGGAGCGGCCGGGGACGGCCCTCCAGCCACACCTGCTGGCGGGCCGTGCGCGGCCCGCTGACCCGCAGGGCGCGGCGCGGGTGGTGGTGGACGGTGACGGACGGGGGCAGCGCGGCGACCGCCCGCTCGTGTACCCAGCGCAGGTAGCCACCCTGGAGCTGCCGGTCGGCGAAGGTGCGGCCGTCGATGCCGGCCCACTCGTGCAGGGTGGGCCCCTCACGGACGGGTCCGGCCATGTCCACGGTGTCGTCGGTGAACATGGTGACGTCCTCGGCGTGCGAGTTCATCCACAGCAGCGGTGACTGCGCGGCCCGCCAGATGCGTCCGGCGCCCGGCGGATGCGGGTCGACGAGATGGATGTCCAGGCCGAGGCCGTCGTACAGCTCGGGCACGTTGGCGGCGATGCGCTCGATGAGACCGGTACCCCGCGGTCCGGCGCCGACGATCACCAGGGAGTGTCTCATCGGGTGCGCTCCGAACCGCGCGCGTGGTGCTTCTCCCCGTGGTACCGGCCGATGCCGAGCACGGAGGTGACGACCGTGCACCGGACGGTGGCCACCATCAGCAGTGGGATCACCGGGTAGGCGAGCCACAGCCCGCGCGGCACGGGGTGGGAGGTGGAGTGGTCCGCGACGACGTGCCGCCGCGACGCCTCGTCGCGGGGGACGGAGTTGACGGCGAGGCCGATCAGGACGGCGACGGTGACGGCGGCCGTCCGCTGGTCGACGCGGCGGCGGGGGACGATCCTCAGGGTGTCCGCGTGCTCCGGTGTGTCCGGTGCGGCGGAGACTTGGGCGAGGGTGCCGGAAGACATGCGAAGGCTCCGTGACTTCGTGTCGAACACGGGTGGGTGCCTTCACACCGATGCGCCGCGCGGCGCAGTGCGGCCGAGCCCCTCAGCAGGGCCGCCGACCGAGAGTACGGCGGCGCTTCCCGTCGCTGTCAAGGCCGTCCACACTGTGAGCCGTACGTCTCACGTCAGTTGACGCGCCACCGGATGCCTGTTCCACTTGGCCCATGCATCCACAGCAGTGGCTGGTCACGCGCTCCCACATCGACTTCGGTCGAGTGTGGTCCTCTTCCTGTTGAGCTGACCCCCTGCGTGCCCTGACTCCAGGGCACCCCTTTCGCGTTCCCCCTCCCCCAGCCCTGCCTTCACCCCGCGCCCCTCCCCTCGGCTCGCGCCTTCCTCCCCTCTTTCCGCTTTCCTGAAGTCCGCTGTCCTGGAGACCGCACACGACGCGTACGTCCACGCCCTGCCGAGGGCGCGTCCACGACCTCGTCCGCCCTCATCACGTCGGCGGTCCCGCCGGTCACCGCCCGCGGCCCCGGTTCGGACGGCACCGGTCCGGGCGACACCGCCCGGACCGCGCCACCACCGACGGACTGCGCCACCGCGTCGCCCGCCAGGACGGCGAGACGTTCCTCGCGTTCCACCGCCTCGACGTCGGCTTCGCCGTCGACAGGGCACGAAGCCGTCCCCGCCTGCCAGGCGGCCGTCGACAAGCTCATCGCCGACGGCCGCCTACGCCAGGAGCGTCGAGACATGGGGCACGACGGACTCGGCGATCGAGAAGTCGCGGGTCTCCCCGCCCGAAGCGAAGACCTGACCGCGCAAGGGCCGGCTCAGCAGTCGCAGCCGCAGCCGTCGCAACAACAGCCGTCGCAGCACTTCCCGCAGCAGTCACAGCCGTCGCAGCAGTCGCCGCAGTCGCAGCGCTGGCACAGGCCCTCCTTGGGCTCCCGGGTCCACGGGTCCTCGTAGGTGCCGCAGCACATCTGGCACGTGCAGGCGAGACCCGACCACACCAGGCATCCGGCGACGAGGCCGCGCCGGTCGCGGGGCGGCGGGGGCGGCGGGCTGCCGGGATTCGACGGGGCGTAGGGGTTGCCCGGTGGCGGCCCGTACTGCTCCGGCGCGTGCGCGTGTCCGCACGAGGCGGTGCCGAAGGCCCGGTCCACGGAGGTGCGCAGCTCGTGCACGAGCAGCACATGCGCCAGTTCGGCGTCCGTGAACTCGGCGTCGCGCAACGCCAGCCTTATCCCGTGCACGGCGTCGTCCGCGAGCCGGCGGGCCTCCGTGAGGGAGGTGCCGGTGGCCGTGAGCGGGTTCCAGGCACCCGACGCGGCGTCGGCCTCCCGGTCCTCCACGGCGTCGAGGAGATGCGCGAGCCGGCCGAAGAGGCGGCCGGCCTCGGCGAGCGGCTCGGCGTTGCCGGGCCGGCCCGCCAGGATCGCGGTGTGCGCGAAGGCCGCGGCGGTGGCCGTCTCGGTGGGCTCGGTGACGGTCAGCAGCGGTGTGCCGGGGGCGGCGAGCGCCTCGATGCCGACCTGCCGGTCCACGGCGTCCACCAGGACGGCCGTGTCGAACCCGACGGCTGACCCGCCGCGCGCACCCGCCCGTCCCCAGCTCGAGGCCACGCGGCGGGCGGCCAGGGCGACCGGACGGCGTGCCAGCAGTCCGTCCCCGTCGGCGACGTGGTCACGCACCTTGGCGGCGGCCAGCACCAGCGAGACGGCCGCCGCGAGCCGAGCCCCCTCGCCCTGGGCCACGGACGCGGAGCGCATACCGCGCAACGGACAGGGTCCCGCCGTACGCCGTGATCTTTCGGCCCGTACTGTCTGAGCCTCCGTCAGAACCGAGACGAGGAGACCGTCGTAGTTGGTGACGATCCGCGCGAACTGTCCGTGGTCGCGCCGCAGAGCGAGGCAGAGCCCGCACAGGTGCGCCATCCACTGGGTCTTGAGCCCCTCACCGAGCCGGTGCCGGCACGGCCTGACGATCCCGAACATGTCCATCCCCCGTGGTTTTCGTCGATCCCTGCGACGTCGAGCGGCCGAGCCTCACGACATCGAGCGGCCGTGGACACCGCCGTGAGCTGCCGCATCGTATCGACTGATTGTCACGCGGGAACGGCGCGCCCGGTTCACCCATCCGCTCCGCCGCTCACCCGTCCGCCGCGAAGAATCATATTTCACTCACAGTCAGCAGCCGTGTAGGTCACGACCCTTGGGGCACACGGTCTCTCGACGGATCCGCTGTGCACCAGTACCGTCACAAACCCCCCGCGCGGCGTCTATCCACTTGGCGCGACATCCGCATCATGGACGACCATGGGGAATGCGGATAGCAAGAATGACCGCTGTGAGAGGAGGCGTCCATGGGATCGGTACGCAAGGCAAGTGCCTGGCTTGGCCTCGTCGACGACAACGATGACGAGCGTTACTACGACGACGACTATTCCGAGGGGACCGACGCCGGCGACGCCTGGGTCACCGACCCGAGGGTGAAGGTCGCCACCGACACGGCCGAGGAGAAGGGCCGCCGGATCGGCACCGTGACCCCGGACAGCTTCCGGGACGCACGGGCGATCGGGGAGCTGTTCCGCGAGGGCGTCCCGGTCATCATGAACCTCACGGCCATGGAGGCCGCCGACGCCAAGCGCGTCGTCGACTTCGCGGCCGGGCTGATCTTCGGCCTGCGGGGTTCGATCGAGCGGGTGTCGACCCGGGTGTTCCTGCTCAGCCCGGCCAACACCGAGATCGTCAACGGCGACCCGGCCGCGCACCGCGCGGACGGCTTCTTCAACCAGAGCTGAGGCAGGGCCGCTCTCCGGCCCTGCCCCTCCCCGGGCTCAGCGGAAGGCGTCGAGTCCGGTGAGCGCCTTGCCCAGCACGAGCTGGTGCATCTCGACGGTGCCCTCGTAGGTCAGCACCGACTCGAGGTTGGTCGCGTGCCGCATGACGGGGTATTCGAGGGAGATCCCGTTGGCCCCGAGGATCGTCCGCGCCGTACGGCAGATCTCGATCGCCTCCCGTACGTTGTTCAGCTTGCCGAAGCTGACCTGCTCGGGGCGCAGGCGGCCGGCGTCCATGCGCCGCCCCAGATGGTGGGCGAGCAGGATCCCCTTGTGCAGTTCCACCGCCATGTCGGCGAGTTTGGCCTGGGTGAGCTGGAAGCCGCCGATCGGCCGTCCGAACTGCTCGCGCGACGTCGCGTAGTCGACGGCCGTCTCGAAGCAGGAGCGCGCCGCCCCCATGGCGCCCCACACGATCCCGTACCGGGCGTGGGAGAGACAGCTGAGCGGGCCCTTCAGTCCGACGACCTCCGGCAGTACGGCGTCGGCGGGCAGCCGTACGTCGTCCAGCACGAGTTCGCTCGTGACGCTGGCCCGCAGGGACCACTTGTGCTTGATCTCGGGCGCGGAGAACCCGGTGGCGTCGGTGGGCACGACGAAGCCCCGGATGCCGTCCTCGGTCTGTGCCCAGACCACGGCGACGCCCGCGACGGATCCGTTGGTGATCCACATCTTGCGCCCGTTGAGGACCCAGTCGGTGCCGTCCTTCTTGGCGTGGGTCCGCATGCCGGCGGGGTCCGAGCCGTGGTCGGGCTCGGTCAGCCCGAAGCAGCCGATGACCTCACCGGCGGCCATGCGCGGCAGCCAGGTCCGCTTCTGCTCCTCGCTGCCGAACCGGTGGATCGCGTACATGGCGAGGGAGCCCTGGACGGAGACGAGCGAGCGGATGCCGGAGTCGGCGGCCTCCAGCTCCAGACAGGCCAGCCCGTACTGCACGGCGGTGGCACCGGCGCACCCGTATCCCGTGAGGGACATCCCGAGCGCCCCGATCCCGCCCAGCTCGCGGGCCAGTTCCCGGATCCGGGGCAGCTCGCCCGTCTCGTACCACTCGGCGACATACGGCAGCACCCGGTCGCCGGCCCAGCCCCGCACGGTGTCCCGTACGGCGAGGTCCTCGTCGTCCAGGAGATCGTCGATCCCGAGCGGGTCGGAAGGATCGAAAGGAGGCGGCACGGACCCCGAGGACGACGACATGATTCCCTCCGAAACCTGAAAACTAGCACCGCTAGTCACGCGGTTCCCCCGACGTTACGACGGCCCGCGAACCCCGTCCAGCCCCCACCCCGACGATGCGCCGAGAGCCGACGCCTCCGCGGCACCCCCACCGGCGTCGGGCGACGGTCACGGACGGTGTGCGGGCGGGAGGGGAACGACCCTCAGGCCGAGACCCGCGACTGCACGGCCTCCCGGGGCGACGGCAGTTCCACCGCGGGTGCCTCGCACTGCATCTCCCGCGGCAGCCGCAGCGCCATCACCGCGCCCAGCAGCAACAGCCCCGCGCTCACCAGCAGCGTCACATGCAGCCCGTGCACGAAACAGTCCCGCGCCGTGCGCCGCAGGGCTTCCCCGGCCGGGCCGCCGAGGCGCCCGGCGACCTCGTAGGCCTCGCCCAGCGAGTTCCCCGCGGCGGCCGACGCCGCGGCCGGTACCCCCGGCACGGACGACAGCCCCGGGGCGTAGGCCGCGTTCATCACGCTGCCCAGCAGGGCGATCCCGATGCCCGCCCCCAGCTGGTACGACGTCTCGCCGATCGCCGCCGCCCCACCCGCCTGCTCCGGCGGAGCCTCGCTCAGCATCGACTCGTACGCCCCGAACAGCGTCGTCTCCAGCCCGAATCCCAGGAGCAGGAACCCGACCAGCAGCAACCCCGTGTTGTCCGCCCCGCCCATCGAGGTCAGCGTGACGACCGCGGCGGCCGTGAGGCAGAACCCGGCGCACACCATCCGCCGTGGCCCGAATCGCCGCAACAGCCGCGCCCCGGCGAGCCCGGCCGCCATCGCCGCGAAGGTCAGCGGCAGCAGCCGCAGCCCCGTCTCCAGTGGGGACAGGTCCAGCACCAGCTGGAGGTACTGCGCCGCGATCAGTTCCAGACCCACCAGCGCCAGCATCGCCAGCACGATGCACCCCACGGCCGTACTGAACGCGGGCCGCGCGAACATCCGCAGGTCGACCAGGGGATGCGCGCGCCGCCGCTGGCGCCGTACGAACAGGGCGATCAGCAGCGCGCCCAGGACCAGCGGCACCAGGGTCAACGGACCCGGTTCGCCGCCGCCCAGCCGCTTCACGCCCAGCACGGCGCCGAACAGTCCGGCAGCGGCCATCAGCGCGCCCACGACGTCCCAGGGCCCCTCCCCCGTGCCCTTGGACTCGGGCAGCAGCAGTCGCCCGACCGGCAGACTGACCAGCATCAGGGGGATGTTGACGAGGAAGACCGAACCCCACCAGAAGTGCTCCAGCAGGAAGCCGCCGAGCAGCGGGCCGACCGCCGCGCCGACCGCGGCCACCGCACTCCAGATGCCGATGGCGAGCGCCCGCTCCCGCCGGTCGGGAAAGACCTGGCGCAGGATCGACAGGGTCGCGGGCATGATCATCGCGCCGCCCACGCCGAGCAGCGCCCGCGCGACGATGAGCACCTCGGCACTCCCGGCGAACGCGGCCATCGCCGAGGCCACGCCGAACAGCGCGTAACCGAGCAGCAGCACCTTTCTGCGACCGACCTTGTCGCCGAGCGTGCCGAAGAGGATCAGCAGCGCGGCGCAGACCAGGGGATAGGTGTCGACGATCCAGAGCAGTTCGATCGCGCCGGGCCGGAGGTCCTCGGTGACGGCGGGCACCGCCACGTGCAGCACGGTCGCGTCCACGGCGACCAGGAGCAGGCTGACGCACAGCACCACCAGCACGACCCAGCGGTCGGCACCGGCCCCGGCCGCCCGACGGCGCAGCCGAACGGCGGCCGTGGTCGTCCCGGACATGAACGTACCTCCCAGAGTTTCCTCGGGTCCGGCGGGCTCGCGGGGTGGGGACTCCCCGGGGCTCGGCCGGAGAGAAGCGGTGGTCTCCGGCCCGCGCAGCGAACGACGAGTGACACGCAGCGTACGCGAGTTCGCCCGTCGTCCACGTGGCGGACCTCTCACGGTCCCCGGCCAACCATGTGGCGTACGCCACTCTGCTCACGGCCCGTCGCACCCCGGCGCACCCTCCGCTTCCGGGCCCCGCCGATAATCGACGCGTGACCGATCTCGACACCCGGGTGGCGCCGCCCGGATCCGCGGCCCTGCGCCGGGCGGCCCCCGCCCTCCTGGGCTACGCGGCCGTGCGCGCCCTGGGGCTGCTCGCCCTCGCCGTGTGGAGCGCCGCGCGCGACAAGAGCGCGTACACCTTGCTGACGGCCCGCTGGGACTCCTTGTGGTACGCGCGGGTCGCGGAGCTGGGCTACGGCTACGAGGTGCGCCTGCCGAACGGCGACGTCCACTCCAACCTGGCCTTCTTTCCGCTGCTGCCGTGGTTGGAGCGTCTGGTCGGGGCCGTGACGCCGCTGTCGTACGCCGACGCCGGTTTCGCCGTCTCCCTGGTCGCCTCGCTCGCCGCGGCCTGGGGGATCTTCGCGGTCGCCGATCGCCTTCACGGGCGACGGGCCGGGGTGTGCGCTGTCCTGCTGTGGGCGGTGCTGCCGGTCGGGATCGTGCAGTCGATGGCGTACAGCGAGTCGCTGTTCACCGCGCTGGCCGCCTGGTCGCTGTACGCGGTGCTCACCGGCCGCTGGGTGACCGCGGGTCTGCTGGCGTCGCTGGCGGGGCTGACCCGACCGGTGGGCCTCGCCGTGGTGGCGGCGGTGTGGGTGGCGGGCGTGGTCTCGTTCGGGCATGAGCGGAGCACGGCGCCCGAGGGAGGCGCGCGGGCGGATGCGCACGCCCCTCGACTGCGGGCCGACCGGCGCGAGGGCGCCTTTCGGGGCGTGGACGGCGAGGGGGAGGGCGCGAGCATCGCCACTCGCGCCCTCGGTCTTCTCCTCGCCCCCCTGGGCACCGCCGGCTACGTCCTGTGGGTCGGCCACCACACCGCGAAGGGTCCGCTCGGCTACCTCGACGTCCAGGCGGGGTGGCGCAACGGATTCGACGGCGGTTACGCCTTCGCCCGATTCATCGCCGGCAGGTTCACGTCGATTCCCTCGGCCTTCGCCGGTCTCGCCCTGATCGTCGGCGTCGCCCTGCTGATCCGGCTGTACGTAGCCGGTGTGCGCGGGCGCCAGCCGCTCCCCCTGCTGGTCTACACGGGGATCGTCCTCGCCCTCGCGCTGTGCGCCTCGAGCTACTTCGGCTCGAAACCGCGTCTGCTGCTGCCCGCCTTTCCGCTGCTGTTCCCCCTCGCCCCTGCCCTCGCCCGGCTGCGGCCCTCGCGATCGGCTCTGGTCGTGGGCGGGGCGGCGGTCGCTTCGGCCGTCTACGGCGCGTGGTGGCTGAACGGCTCCGGTCCGCCCTGATCCGCCCGGGCGGTCCGGTGAGCGGGCGGGGAACGGCGGCCATGCATTCGCTGAACGCATTCATAAGTCAGCCAAAATCGCCTCCCGGAATGATCAAAGTAATGGAAGGAAACCGTGTTCGGCGATTACTCATTCCGGAGAAATAGGCGCCCTCCTGAGAGCAATCCCACATCACATCGTCATCACAAATCCGTGGATTCGGCGGGGAACTGCACTCACTCGCTGTAACGTCGATTGGGTGCGTACCGAACGAAACCTCACCCGTCTGGACCGGGTGTTCGCAAGGCTCGACCGTGAGCCGGAACGACCGGCCCACATCGATGTGCCGCAGATGAGCAGGCACCGGGTCGCGCTGTTCTCGGCGACCCTGGCCTTCTACCTGGCCATCGTCTGGCTCGTGGTGACCACCTCATGGCTGGTCCGCCTCGACTGGCAGGTCATGTTCTTCCGCCCGTACCAGCAGTGGTCCGAAATCCACTGGTTCGTCGACTACTACGTCGTCCTCGGCCAGCGCGGACCCACCGCCGTCATGGTCTGCGCCTGGCTCGGCTGGAGATCCTGGCGCCAGCACACCCTGCGGCCGTTGCTCACGCTCGGTACGTCACTGCTGCTGCTGAACATCACGGTCGGCGCCGCCAAGATCGGCATGGGCCGTCTGGGACCCCACTACGCCACCGCCATCGGCTCGAACGAGATGGGTCTGGGCGGCGATATATTTCCCAGCGGCCACACCGCCAACGCGGTCGTGACCTGGGGAATCCTGGCGTATTTGGCCTCCACCCCACGAGCCCGCCGCTGGCTGTCCGCCCTCTCCGCGGTGACGTCGCTCGGCGTCGGCCTGGCCACGGTCTACCTCGGTACGCACTGGCTGAGCGACGTGGTCCTCGGCTGGGCCGCCGGCCTGCTGATCCTGCTGGCACTGCCCTGGTTCGAGCCGCTGATCGCCCGCACCGAGGTCTGGATCTTCACCCTGCGCGACCGTCTGCGCGACCGCCGCCCCGGTACGGTGCCCGCGCCCGCTCCGGTCACGGTGGCTGTGCCGCTCAAGCAGCGCACCACGGCCGGTCAGCAGAACGAGACCCTCGCGGCCCGCGAGGCGGCGGCCCGTCCGTCCAGGGCGCCGCTCTACCTCGCCCCCGGTCCGCACACGGCCCGCGCGGAGCGCGCCCCCGTCACCCCGGGCGGGAGCCGCCGTCCGCCGCACGCGGACCGGCTCCCGCACGGCTCGACCACCCCGGCCGCCCGCCCCCTGACGGGCGGCTGACCGGCTCGCGGGGCCTTCCGGTACGCACCCGCCCCGGCCCCGCGCACCTCAGCCCTTCCAGGCCCGCGTCACCTGCCCGTCGCGCACCTCGAAGTTGAGTCGGCCCACGCGGTACTCCATGGTGATGATCGTCCCGGGCGCCAGCGAGCGCACCGTCGACCACCCCCGCTCACGGGCGAGCCGCTCGGCCCGGCCGCTTTCGAGGCCGACATATCCGTCCGGACTGTCCTGGGGCTCCGCTGGCGGAGTGGGAATCGGTGACATACCCGCAACGCTAGGCCGGGGCCGCCGTTCCCGGAACCCCGAACGGGAGATGTGGATCACTACGGTCACACTTCTGTCACAGGATCACGACACGCGTTTCGATTCGAATCCGTCACACGAACGAGCGGTTCCCTACGCCTCCCGCACCTTTTCGATCGCCATTTCCGTGTGTCGTACCGAGCCCCTCTATTACCCGGCGGAAAGCTCCCGGAGAATCGTTCCTGGATCCCGTTCCCTTTCGATTCCGCAGGCGCCCGAAGAAGCCGGATATTCATAGGAAATACACGGCTTCCCCACACAACCTCCCTACGCCCTCTGTCGGGCACGCGGCGGCGCGAGCCGTGAGCGGGCGGCGGGGCCGGGTGGTCGTCGACTGGCTGACCACCATCGACCACAAGAAGCTGGCTGGGCGCCGAGGGCATGCCACGCCGCTACCCGGACTATCCGGCCGCGGACGGCTTCACCGCCCTCAACACCGTCTCCACGACGGCGCGTTCCTGCTCGGCCTGTCGACGCTTCCGTTCCTCTACAACGTCTGGAAGACCGCCAAGTACGGCGAGAAGGTCGAGGTCGACGACCCCTGTGGCTTCGGCCGCTCCCTGGAGTGGACGACCTCCTGCCCGCCGCCCCGGCACAACTTCACCGCGCTGCCCCGGATCCGCTCGGAGTCCCCGGCGTTCGACCTGCGCCATTCCGGATCCGCAGCGCAGACCCCGCAGCCGGAGCCGAAGAAGCACCAGGCGGGCTCGTGAACGAGGGGCCCGTGGCCCGGTGCGGCGGGCAGGCCGGACCGGGCCACGGGGCCGGGCCGCGTCAGAAGTTCAGCCGCAGGCCGGGGACGATCAGGTCGGGGTTTCCGCCGATGACCGCCTTGTTCGCGGCGTAGAGGCGCTGCCAGGTGGTTCCGTGACGCGCGGCGATCGTGCTGAGCGTGTCGCCCGCCCGGACGGTGTGGTCGCCGTCACCGCGGGTAGCCGTGCCGCGGGAGCTGAGCCCGGCGGCGTCGGCAGCCTCCGAGGAGCCGTGCACGGCCGAGCCGTCGGTGGCGGAGCCCCTCCCCGACGACCGGTTCGTGGCCGATCCGCCCTTGTCGGAATCGCTCGGAGAGGCACCGCTCCCGACCGAACCGCTCGCGGCCGTGGGTGCGGTGCCGAGAGCGCCCGCGCGCGACGAGCAGGTCGGCCACGCGCCCCATCCCTGGGAGCGCTGGACCTTGGTGGCGACGGCGATCTGCTGTTCCCTGGTGGCCTGGTCGGCGGTCGGCGCGTAGGCCGTGCCGCCGTAGGCGCGCCAGGTGGAGGCGGAGAACTGAAGTCCGCCGTAGTAGCCGTTGCCGGTGTTGATGTGCCAGTTGCCGCCGCTCTCGCACCGGGCGATGCGGTCCCACACTCCGGCGTCCGCCGCGGCGGCGTTGCCGCCGGCGGCCAGCAGTCCGAGGGGGGCGAGAAGCGCCGCCCCGGCGAGGACCGCCGTCGTGCGCGCCTTGGCGGCGCGAGCGTCGACGCGGGTGTCATGGGCACATTCGGACATGTAGATCCCTCTCTACGGACCCGGGTCTCCCCCTGGGCGGAGCGCGCCGCCGCGCGGGAACGCGGTCGTCGTACTCCACCCCGTCCGCCGGCGGTGGTGCTGCGCGATGTCGGACTCTGCGCGGCCGGCGGACGTACCCGGGCGGTGCTCGCTGCACACGGCCGAGCAATCTAGGGAATCCGACGGCCCGTTATCAATGAACTCGTCGTCGTCGCAGACCAGTTCAGTGTTACCGCCAGTATCAGCGAATTCCGGACACCCACTTCATCACTCGATTTCCGAATTTGTCGACCGTCGCCCCGGCTGACCTGTGTTCCACCTCACGCGACCAACTGCTCTCGTTACTTGACGTTGAGTGGCCCATTCCGGACGTCATGTGACCGTGCGCGCAGGCCGGTTCGATTCGCTTCGCCGTGCAGCGTGACCCCCACCACAACTCGCCCGTTGTCTTCTGCATGAGCCGGGGAGCCGCCCGGCCCGCCCACGCACCGCATCCGAGGGAGTCACCCGTGCCGCGCATGCTCGACGTCAGCGACGAGGTACGCGCCGAGATCGGCGCCGAAGAAGCCGACCGGCTGCTCGCCGGAGGAAACACCCCGGGCAGTTACGACTGCACGTCCTGCCGCACCCCGGGCGACTCCGAGCACGAGTACACCAGCACCGTCCTGTTCGTCGGTGACGAGACCGCCGTCCTCGCCTTCGCCCACGCCACCTGCCTGCCCTCGCAGGTCGTCCAGGTCACCGAGGAGCAGCTCCAGGGCGCCGTCCGCTCCATCAGCGGCGACACCGTCGACCTGGAACCCGAGAAGGTCGTCCCCGAGCAGGCCGTACTCGGCGTGACCAGCGGGCTCGTCCTGATCGCCGGGGAATTGCACCCGGCCCTGGTCGTCGAGCCCACCGCGCCCATCGTGCGGCCCGGCGCCACCGACGCCGGCGACGACTTCCTGCCGCTCCTCATCGAGCAGGGCTTCATGCCGCTGTCCGAGCTGTCCGAGGTGCCGCCGGTGCAGCACGGCTGGTCCGTGCTGCTGGCGATGGGTCAGCTGCACGCGGTGCTCCAGCCCTCGGTCAACGGCGGTCAGCCGGTGGCCTGGTGGCAGGCCCACCAGCCGTTGCAGGTGACAGAGGGCTGGCGGACCGCCGCCAACAAGCACCAGCAGGTACTGATGTTCGCGGCACCGGTGGGGTCGATCGGCCGCCAGCCCAGGGAGGACCTGCTGCGGGGCGCGCTGGACACGGCGGCGGCGAACGGAAAGCTGGTCGGGGCGGCACTGCCCCTCGCCGGAACCTGAGGCCGGAGGGTGGGCCCGCGGGGCCGACCCCGCGCCCCCGAAGGCCGGCCACCGGCCGCATCCCCTGACCCCACACGTCGTTTGGACATACGTGCACACCTACGACGTTCCCCGCCGCCAGTCCTACCCGATCCCGTCCGCGCGACCGGCCCAGGACTCCCAGGGCGGCCCATCGGCCACGCCGATCTACGACGCGCTCTACGCCGAGTACGTCAAGTCGTTCCGCTCGCTGCCGGGTGACCGCAGCGGCGAGGACGACCTGGGGTTCACCGCCTTCGGGAACATCCCGCACGGCACGGGGTCGTACACGGTGCCGCGCCCGGGGTCGTTCAGCAGTTCCTACAGCGCCTACAGTGCGGGCGCGCAGGCCGCACGGGTCGGCCAGCCGTCGCAGACACAGGCGCAGTCGCCACCGCAGTGGCAGCGGGTCGGCCCGCTCGGGCCGGTCGGCCAGCAGCACACGCCCACCGGGACGCACCACATCCCGGCGGCCCTGCCCCCGGCGCCCCGGCGCAGCGGCCGAGGCACCCACCAGGCGTGAAACGGCCGGAGGGCGGCACCCACTCGGGTGCCGCCCTCCGGCCGTGCCGTCAGGTCACTTCTTCTTGCCGCGCTTCTCGCGCACCCGGACCGAGATGTGGATCGGCGTGCCGTCGAAGCCGAACTCCTCGCGCAGCCGGCGCTCGACGAAGCGCCGGTAGCCCGCCTCGATGAAGCCGGAGGCGAACAGCACGAACCGCGGCGGCTTGGTGCCGGCCTGGGTGCCGAAGAGGATGCGGGGCTGCTTGCCGCCCCGGATCGGGTGCGGGTGGGCCGAGACCAGCTCGCCGAGGAAGGCGTTCAGCCGGCCCGTGGGGACGCGGGTCTCCCAGCCGGCCAGGGCCGTCTCGATGGCCGGGACCAGCTTCTCCATGTGCCGTCCGGTGCGCGCCGAGACGTTCACCCGCGGCGCCCACGCCACCTGGGCCAGCTCGGTCTCGATCTCCCGCTCCAGGTAGTAGCGGCGCTCCTCGTCGAGGGTGTCCCACTTGTTGAAGGCGAGGACGATCGCGCGGCCCGCCTCCACCGCCATGGTGACGATCCGCTGGTCCTGCACGGAGATCGACTCGGAGGCGTCGATCAGGATGACCGCCACCTCGGCCTTCTCCACCGCGGCCGCGGTGCGCAGCGAGGCGTAGTAGTCGGCGCCCTGCTGGAGGTGGACCCGCTTGCGGATACCGGCCGTGTCGACGAACTTCCAGGTGATGCCGCCGAGTTCGATCAGCTCGTCGACCGGGTCACGGGTGGTGCCGGCGATCTCGTTGACGACGACGCGCTCCTCGCCGGCCACCTTGTTCAGCAGCGAGGACTTGCCGACGTTCGGGCGGCCGATCAGGGCGATGCGGCGCGGGCCCCCGACCGCCGTGCCGAAGGTCTGCGCGGGCGCCTCCGGCAGCGCCTCCAGGACGGCGTCCAGCATGTCGCCGGTCCCGCGGCCGTGCAGCGCGGAGACGGGGTGCGGCTCGCCGAGGCCCAGGGCCCACAGGTAGGCCGCGTCCGCCTCGCCGCTCTGGCCGTCCACCTTGTTGGCGGCGAGCACGACGGGCTTGCCGGCCTTGCGCAGCAGTCGTACGACCGCCTCGTCGGTGTCGGTGGCGCCGACCTTGGCGTCGACGACGAACACGACGGCGTCGGCGGCCTCGATCGCGTACTCGGCCTGCGCCGCCACGGAGGCGTCGATACCGAGGACGTCCTGCTCCCAGCCGCCGGTGTCGACGACCTTGAAGCGGCGGCCCGCCCACTCGGCCTCGTAGGTGACCCGGTCGCGGGTGACGCCGGGCTTGTCCTCGACGACCGCCTCGCGCCGCCCGATGATCCGGTTGACGAGTGTCGACTTGCCGACGTTCGGACGGCCGACGACGGCGAGGACCGGCAGCGGCCCGTGCCCGGCGGCCTCGATCGCCCCCTCGACGTCCTCGGCGTCGAAGCCCTCGACCGCGGCGAGCTCCATGAACTCCGCGTACTCGGCGTCACCGAGCGCCCCGTGATCGTGCTCGAAGGAGTCCGAGCCGTCGGGCTGGATGTGGTCGTTCATGAAGTCCGTACCTCTGCGTTCATTCGTGGTGATCGGTGGAGCACCCGTTTTCGGCGGTTTGATCCACTACTCAGTGTCGCCCAGTGCCCGTCCGGACGCCCGGCGTTTTCGTTGTGCTTCTGTCCGTCTGTGCTTGTGTCCGTCGGGTGCCGCTATCCCTGGTCCGTCAGCCGGCCGGTGAGCCGTCTGGCGTGGGCCAGGTGGGCGGCCAGTTGCTTCTGGATGCGCTCGGTGGCCTCGTCCAGCGCCGTCCGCGTACGTCGCCCGCTGCCGTCGCCCGCCTCGAACGGGTCGCCGAAGACGACGTCGACGCGGGAGCGCAGCGGGGGCAGCGCCTTGAACAACCGTCCGCGCCGCTCGGTGCTTCCCAGTACGGCCACGGGGACGATCGCCGCCCCGCTGCGCACCGCGAAGTAGGCGAGCCCCGCGCGCAGGGAGGCGAAGTCGCCCTCGCCCCGCGTGCCCTCCGGGAAGATCCCGAGGACACCGCCCGCCTCCAGCACGCCCAGCGCACGGGTGATGGCCTTGCGGTCGGTGGTGTCCCGGTCGACCTTGAGCTGCCCGATGCCGGTCAGGAACGGGTCGAGGGGACCGATGAACGCTTCCTTCTTGATCAGGAAGTGCGTCGGCCGGGGCGCCACCCCCATGACCATCGGCCCGTCGATGTTGTGGGAGTGGTTGACGGCGAAGATCACCGGACCGGTCGCCGGAACCTTCCAGGCGCCCAGCACCCGCGGCTTCCACAGCCCGTACATCAGACCGACGCCGATGCGCCGCCCGACCTCCGCACCCCTCTCCGAGGGCAGCTCGCTCACTCGGCCGCCCGCTTCTCCCCGACGAGGGTGACCACGCACTCGATGACCTGGGCCAGCGTCAGCTCGGTGGTGTCGACCTCGACGGCGTCGTCCGCCTTGGCGAGCGGAGAGGTCTTGCGGGAGGAGTCGGCGGCGTCCCGCTTGATCAGCGCCTCGCGGGTGCTGTGCACGTCGGCACCCTTCAGCTCACCGCTGCGACGGGCGGCGCGGGCCTCGGGCGAGGCGGTGAGGAAGATCTTCAGGTCGGCGTCGGGCAGCACGGTCGTCCCGATGTCACGTCCCTCGACGACGATGCCCTGCTCGGCGGCGGCGGCCAGCGACCGCTGAAGCTCGGTGATCCGCGCCCGCACCTCGGGGACGGCGCTCACCGCGCTGACCTTGGAGGTGACCTCCTGGGTGCGGATCGGGCCGGCCACATCGGTGCCGTCGACCATGATCGTCGGGTTGGCCGGGTCGGTGCCGGAGACGATCTCGGGCTTGCCGGCGACGGCGGCGATCGCCGTGGGGTCCTCGATGTCTATCCCGTTGCTGACCATCCACCACGTGATCGCCCGGTACTGGGCACCGGTGTCCAGGTAGCTCAGCCCGAGCTGGGCGGCCACGGCCCTGGAGGTGCTCGACTTGCCCGTGCCGGAGGGACCGTCGATGGCGACAATCACGGGCTGGGCGACGCCGTTTTCCACGGGAGGACACCTTCCTGGTGCGAGGCGGTGGGTGCACGGGGCGCGAGTGTGCCCCGCACAAGGTTACCGGGCACGGGTCACTCGTCCGGCCGCGGCTTCTCGGCACCGGCCAGGGCCCCCTGCCCGACCCCACCGCCCGACACCACCCTAGGCCCCTGCCCGACCTCACCCGTCGACACCGGCCCGGCCCTCCCTGCCCGACCCCACCGATCGACACCGGTCGGCCCGCGCCGCACCCCGGCCTCGCCTCTCGGGCCGGGCAGCATCATCCAGGCCGTCCGGCGATCGAGGACGAGGCCCGTTCAGGGCCGGGAGCGGGGGTCGGGGGCGGCAGCCCCCGGGGACGGTCGCACCGGCGCCGGGTGCCTACTGCCGGAGAGCCCACCCTCGCTCCCGCAACGCCGACGACAACGCCCCCGCGGACTTCGGCTCGACCATCAGCTGCACCAGACCCGCCTGCTGCCCCGTCGCGTGCTCGATGCGTACGTCCTCGATGTTGACCCCCGCCCGACCGGCGTCGGCGAAGATGCGGGCGAGCTGCCCCGGCTGGTCGTCGATGAGCACCGCCACGACCTCGTAGACCCGCGGAGCGGACCCGTGCTTGCCGGGGACCCGGACCTGGCCCGCGTTGCCCCGCCGCAGGACGTCCTCGATGCCGTCGGCGCCCTCACGCCGCTTGTCCTCGTCGGAGGACTGGAGGGCCCGCAGCGCCTGCACCGTCTCGCCGAGGTCGGTGGCGACGTCCCCGAGCAGGTCGGCGACCGGACCGGGGTTCGCGGAGAGGATGTCGATCCACATCCGGGGGTCGGAGGCGGCGATCCTGGTGACGTCCCGGATGCCCTGCCCGCACAGCCGTACGGCGGCCTCGTCGGCGCTCTCCAGGCGTGCGGCGACCATGCTGGACACCAGGTGGGGCATGTGGGAGACGAGCGCCACGGCCCGGTCGTGGGCGTCGGCGTCCATGACGACGGGGACGGCGCGGCAGTGCGAGACCAGTTCCAGGGCGAGGTTGAGCACCTCGGTGTCGGTGTCGCGGGTGGGCGTCAGCACCCAGGGGCGGCCCTCGAAGAGGTCGGCGGTCGCGGCCAGCGGGCCGGACTTCTCGCGGCCGGACATGGGGTGGGTGCCGAGATAGGCCGACAGGTCGAGGCCGAGCGCCTCCAGCTCCCGGCGCGGTCCGCCCTTGACGCTGGCGACGTCGAGGTAGCCGCGGGCCACGCCCCGTCGCATGGCGTCGGCGAGCACGGCGGCCACGTGGGCGGGCGGGGCGGCGACGATGGCGACGTCGACCGGGCCCTGGGGGGCGTCGTCGGTGCCGGCGCCGAGCGCGGCGGCCGTACGGGCCTGCTCGGGGTCGTGGTCCTCCAGGTGGACGGCGACGCCACGTTGGGTGAGGGCGAGGGCCGCGGACGTACCGATGAGTCCGGTTCCGATGACGAGCGCCGTTCTCACTGGGCGATGTCCTTGCGCAGGGCGGCCGCGGCGCCGAGGTAGACGTGGTCGATCTCCGAGCGGGGCCTGTCCGACTCGATGTGGGCGAGGACGCGCACGATCCTCGGCATGGCGCCCTGGATGTCGAGTTCCTGGGCGCAGATCAGCGGCACGTCGACGATGCCCAGCTTGCGCGCGGCGGCTGCCGGGAAGTCGCTGTGCAGGTCGGGTGTGGCCGTGAACCAGATGCTGATCAGGTCGTCGGCGCTGAGGGAGTTCCGCTCCATGACGGCGGTGAGCAGGGCCCCGACGCGCTCGTCCATGTGCCGGGCCTCGTCCTTGTCCAGTTGGACGGCCCCCCGGACCGCTCGTACCGCCACGGCACTGCTCCTCGCTCACGTAGGTGACCACTCTTCGTCATCCAGCGTAGTCAGCAGGGACCGGCCCGGAGCACGGCGCCCGCCCGCTGAGACGCGTGCGGCACGCGCACGGCGTCCCTGGGCGCGGGTCGCGTGTGCTGTGTCACTCTGTTCTCGAGTTTCCGCCCTTCGCTTCCTCCGCACTCCCGGGAGTGACCACATGACCCTCCCCGCCTCGCGCCGGACGGTTCTCCTCGCGACGGGCGCGGCGGCGCTCGCCGTCGGCTGTGGCGATCAGGACGCCGACGGCGACCCGCCCGGTCCGGCCACCGCCGCCGCCGGCCGGGAACTGGCGAACACGGCCGACATCCCGGTCGGCGGCGGCAGGATCTTCCCGGCCGAGAAGGTCGTGGTCACGCAGCCGACGCGGGGCGACTTCAAGGCGTTCTCGGCGGTCTGCACCCATCAGGGCTGCGTCGTCGCGACCGTCGCCGACGGCACCATCAACTGCGCCTGCCACAAGAGCAGCTTCGGCATCGCCGACGGCGCGGTGGCGCGCGGCCCGGCGACCGAGCCGCTGCCCGCGGAGAAGATCACGGTCAAGGGGGACGCCATCACGCTGGCGTGATCGGGATCAGTGGTCCCACAGCGCCCCCAGGGTGACCAGCTCGCTCTCGTGCTCGATCCGGTCCGTCCACTGCGCCGGCCAGGCGTCGGCACCGGCGTACGCGCCCGCGAAGGCGCCGGCCAGGCAGGCGATGGAGTCGGAGTCGCCGGCCGAGCAGGCGGCCCGGCGCAGTGCGGTGACCGGTGCGTCGGGGAAGAGCAGGAAACACAGCAGCCCGGTGGCCAGCGCCTCTTCGGCGATCCAGCCCTCTCCGGTCGCCAGGCACGGGTCGGTCTCCGGCGAGGGAGTGCGCAGAGCGTCCTGGAGCCGCTCCAGGACGCCGAGGCAGTCGTCCCAGCCCCGCGCGATGAAGTGTTCCGGCGTCGGGTCCTGGGAGCGGGTCCACAGGTCGCCGAGCCAGCGGTGGTGGTAGCGGGTGCGGTTGTCGAGGGCGTACGACCGCAGCAGCCCGACGAGGCCCGCGGGGTCGGCGCCGTCCGCGAGCAGCCGTACGGCGTGGGCGGTGAGGTCTGAGGCGGCGAGCGCGGTGGGGTGGCCGTGGGTCAGGCCGGACTGGAGCTGGGCGGCACCGGCCCGCTGCTCGTCGCTGAGGCCGGGGGCGAGTCCGAGGGGCGCGACGCGCATGTTGGCACCGCAGCCCTTGGAGCCGATCCGACTGGCGTCCTGCCACCGCCGTCCGTCGTCCGTGAGCAGGTCGCAGGCGGTCAGGCAGGTGCGACCGGGAGCCCGGTTGTTCTCGGGTGACCGGTACCAGTCCACGAACTCCCGGCGCAGCGGCCCCTCCAGCCGGTCCGGCACGAGCAGCCCGCGGTCCATGGCCGTGCGCAGGGCGCGCGCGACGGCCAGCGTCATCTGGGTGTCGTCGGACACGAGGGCACGCGTGGGCAGCTCCATCTCCCGCCAGGGGCCGCACTTGGCGAGGATGGAGGGGACGTCGTCGAACTCGGTCGGGAACCCGAGCGCGTCCCCCAGCGCGAGGCCCAGCAGGGCCCCCGTCGCGGCGCGCTTCCTGACGGTCGTGGTGGTCATGCGGTACGTCCTTCCCGAGGCGGTCGCAACAGGGGTGGGTGGAGCGTGGCGGCGGTGCCCGCGCGGTAGAGGGCGGCCGGTTTGCCGCGGCCGCCGGTGAGCCGTGCGGCACCGCCGGGGACGGGCTCGACGAAGCCGGGGGTGGCGAGCACCTTGCGGCGGAAGTTGGGGCGGTCCAGGCCGGTGCCCCAGATCGTCTCGTAGACCTGTTGCAGCTCGCCGAGAGTGAACTCGGGCGGGCAGAAGGCGGTGGCGAGGCAGGTGTACTCGAGCTTGGCGCCGATCCGCTCGTGGGCGTCGGCCAGGATCCGGTCGTGGTCGAAGGCGAGCGGCTCGGCGTCGTCGTACGGCAGCCAGCGCGCCCGGGCCGCGTCGCCGCCGCCGCGCGGTTCGGGTGCGTCGGGCAGCAGTGCGGCGAAGGCGACGGAGACGACCCGCATCCGGGGGTCGCGGTCGGGTTCGCTGTAGGTGCGCAGCTGCTCCAGGTGGAGTCCGGAGATGTCGGTGAGGCCGGTCTCCTCGGAGAGTTCGCGCCGGGCGGCGGTCTCGGCGGACTCGTCCGGCAGCACGAACCCGCCGGGCAACGCCCAGCGGCCGAGGTAGGGCTCCTGCCCGCGCTCGACGAGCAGGACGTGCAGGGCGCCCGCGCGCAGGGTGAGGACGGCGAGGTCCACGGTGACGGCGAAGGGTTCGAAGGCGTACTTGTCGTAGGCGCGCATCCACTCACCCCCTTAATGGTCTCTGCGACTATAAACCTGGCCGGTGTCCGGGCACAAGAAAGCGGCCGGTCCGGAGATCCGGAACCGGCCGCTCCCGCAAGGCGCTCTACAGGTCGACTTCCTTCATCAGCATGCCGACCTCGGTGTTGGACAGCCGGCGCAGCCAGCCCGACTTCTGGTCGCCCAGGGTGATCGGGCCGAAGGCCGTGCGCACCAGCTTGTCGACCGGGAAACCGGCCTCCGCGAGCATCCGGCGCACGATGTGCTTGCGGCCCTCGTGGAGGGTGACCTCGACGAGGTAGTTCTTGCCGGTCTGCTCGACGACCCGGAAGTGGTCCGCCTTCGCGTACCCGTCCTCCAGCTGGATGCCGTCCTTGAGCCGCTTGCCCAGGTCGCGCGGGATCGGGCCGACGATGTGCGCGAGATAGACCTTCTTCACGCCGTACTTCGGGTGCGTCAGCCGGTGCGCCAGCTCACCGTGGTTGGTGAGCAGGATGACGCCCTCGGTCTCGGTGTCGAGCCGGCCGACGTGGAAGAGACGGGTCTCACGGTTGGTGACGTAGTCGCCGAGGCACTGCCGGCCCTCGTTGTCCTCCATCGTCGAGACGACACCGGCGGGCTTGTTCAGCGAGAAGAACTGGTACGACTGCGTCGCCACGGTCAGGCCGTCGACCTTGACCTCGTCCTTCTCCGGGTCGACCCGCTTGCCCTGCTCCAGGACGATCTCGCCGTTGACCTCGACGCGCGCCTGCTCGATCAGCTCCTCGCAGGCCCGGCGGGAGCCGTAGCCCGCGCGCGCGAGGATCTTCTGGAGCCGCTCGCCCTCCTGCTCGGCGCCCGGGAAGGTCTTGGGCAGCTTGATGTCCTTCTTGGCCGCGTAGCGCTCACGGTTGCGCTCCTCGGCCCGCGTCTCGTACTCGCGGGAGGTCGCCGGGGCCGACGGCCCGCGCTGCTGGGGCTTCTTCGGACCGCCCTTGGCACCGCCGCGGGCCGCGCCCCCGCGCCCCGCCTTCGGCCCCTCGTGAGACGCGCCGGGGCCCACGTCGTAGCGGCGCTCCTCGGGGCGGGGCTTGCTGGGACGGCCCTGAGCCTGGCCCTGGCCGCCCCGGCCCTGCGCCTGACCCCGGCTCTGGCCCTGGCCCTGCTTCTGGCCCCTGTTGTTGCCGGCGCCGCGGGGGTTGCCGCGCCCACCGCTCTTGCCGCTACCGCTACCGCTGCTTCGCATCAAATTTCCGTCGTCGTCGTGTCCGTCGTGGGACCGCCGTCCGCATCCGGGGCGTCCGGATCGAACGACGGTACGGCTTCCTGGGTCTCGGCCTCGATCGCCTCCGCCTCCGGGAGGAAGGGCGCGAGCTCCGGGAGCTCGTCCAGACCGCGCAGGCCCATCCGCTCCAGGAAGTAGTTCGTCGTCCTGTACAGGATCGCACCTGTTTCGGGTTCCGTGCCCGCCTCCTCGACCAGACCGCGCTGGAGGAGGGTGCGCATCACGCCGTCGCAGTTCACTCCGCGCACCGCGGAGACCCTGCTGCGGCTCACCGGCTGGCGGTAGGCGACCACCGCCAGGGTCTCCAGCGCGGCCTGGGTGAGGCGGGCCTGCTGGCCGTCCAGGACGTACCGTTCGACGGCGGGGGCGTACTCGGCACGGGTGTAGAACCGCCAGCCGCCCGCGACGAACCGCAGCTCGAAGCCGCGCCCCTGCACGGTGTAGTCGTCGGACAGCTCCCGTAGCGCGTCCGCGACCTGGCGGCGCGGGCGCTCCACGATCTTCGCGAGGTGCTCCTCGGTCGCGGGCTCGTCCACGACCATCAGCACCGCCTCCAGGGCGGGCTTGAGGTCGAGGCCGGCGACGGCAGGCGGCCCGGCCGGGGCCGCCGAGGCCTCCACGCTCTCCTCGCTCACGGCTTCCTCTCCTCCTCGGTCCTCTCCGGCGGCCGGTCGAACTCGTCGGTGACCCTGGGCTGGTCGTCCCCGTCCCCACCGGTCCAGCGCACCAGCAGCTCCCCCAGCGCGGTCTCCTGGTCGAGGGCGACGGCCTTCTCCCGGTACAGCTCCAGCAGGGCCAGGAACCTCGCTACGACGGTGAGTGTGTCATCGGTGTCCTCGACGAGCGTGCGGAAGCTGGCCTCGCCGAGCCGCCGCAGCCGTGCGACCACGATCCCGGCCTGTTCCTGCACGCTGACCAGCGGGGCGTGGATGTGGTCGACGTACACCTGCGGCTCGGCTCTCGGCTGCATCGCCTTGACCGCGAGCTGCGCGAAGCGCTCCGCGCCGATGGAGATGACGACCTCGGGCAGCAGCTCGGCGTGGTGCGGTTCGAGGCCGACGGTCCGCGGATAGCGGCGGGCCTCCACCTCCAGCCGGCCGTGGAGGATGTCGGCGATCCGCTTGTAGGCGCGGTACTGCAACAGCCGGGCGAACAGCAGGTCGCGAGCCTCGAAGAGGGCCAGGTCGGCCTCGTCCTCGACCTCCGCGGCGGGCAGCAGGCGGGCCGCCTTCAGATCGAGCAGCGTCGCGGCGACGACGAGGAACTCGGTCGTCTGGTCCAGGTCCCAGTCGGGGCCCATCGCCCGGATGTGGGCCATGAACTCGTCCGTGACCTTCGACAGCGCGACCTCGGTGACGTCCAGCTTGTGCCGGGAGATCAACTGGAGCAGCAGGTCGAAGGGGCCCTCGAAGTTGGCGAGTCGCACCTTGAAGACACCGTCGGAGATCTCCTGCGCACTGTCCGTCGTGCGGTCGGAGGGCTCAGCGACCGGCGTGGGCACTGGCACCGCTTCCGGGACCGGTCCCGGTACTGGTGCCGACTCCTCTGCCGCGTCCGGTACCGGTGCGGACGCCGGCACTGGCGCTGGTTCCGGCGCGACCGCGTCGGACTTCCCCGGTTCGGCGGGTGCCGCCCCCGGTCCGCGCCCCAGCGCGCGCCGACGGCCGGCTGGTGCGCCGGAGCCGGAGCCGGAGCCGGAGGCAGGATCGTTCGAGGTCATGACCCCCGCAGGCTACCGCTACCGCCCGCGAAGCCGTCGTACGAGGATGCTGGCGTCCCCACGGCTCTCGAGGTCGGCGAGGACGACGGCGACCGCCTCACGGACGATGCGCCCGCGGTCGACCGCCAGCCCGTGTTCGCCGCGGAGCACGAGACGGGCGTGCTCCAGGTCCATCAGTTCCTCGGCGGACACGTACACGGTGATCTTCTCGTCGTGCCGCTCCCGGCCGCTGGGCCGGCGGGCTGAGGCCCGTCCGCGCTTGCGCGACTGTGCGTCACCCTGGGCGGCAGAACCTTCCTGCGGGCCCTGACGCGGACCGGAGCGCTCCCCGGTGCCCCGGGTGCCGCCCTGCTCGGCGCCGGCCGCCGCGTGTTCGGCGCCCTCGCCGTCCCCGCCCTGTGCGGGCACGGCGTGCGGCGCGTCCTCGGAACCGGCCGCCGTCCTCCCGTCGCTCTCCCCCGCGGGAGCGGGTACCCGGGCCTCGCCGTTGGCGGGGCGCCGGGCCGCGGACGGCTGGAGCGCCATTCCCCCTGTCGTACGGAAGAGTTCGTCGGCCCCGGGCAGACTCACTCGGCGTGACACCGGGCGAGCACCTCCCTGGCGAGCTGGCGGTAGGCGGCGGCACCCACGGAGTTGGAGGCGTACGTGGTGATCGGCTCACCGGCGACCGTGGTCTCCGGGAAGCGGACCGTGCGCCCGATGACCGTGTGGTAGACGTGGTCGTCGAAGGCCTCGACGACCCGCGCGAGCACCTCACGGCTGTGTACCGTGCGCGAGTCGTACATGGTCGCCAGGATCCCGTCGAGCTCCAGCTCGGGGTTGAGCCGCTCCTGGACCTTCTCGATGGTCTCCGTCAGCAGGGCGACGCCACGCAGCGCGAAGAACTCGCACTCCAGCGGCACGATCACCTTGTGGGCGGCGGTGAGCGCGTTGACGGTGAGCAGGCCCAGCGAGGGCTGACAGTCGATCACGATGTAGTCGTAGTCGTCCATCAGCGGCTTCAGGGCCCGCTGCAACGTCGACTCGCGCGCGACCTCGGAGACCAGCTGGACCTCGGCGGCGGACAGGTCGATGTTGCTGGGCAGCAGGTCCATGTTGGGGACCGCCGTCTTCAGGAGCACCTCGTCCGCCGACATGCCCCGCTCCATGAGCAGGTTGTAGACCGTGAGGTCGAGCTCCATGGGGTTGACGCCCAGACCGACCGACAGCGCGCCCTGCGGGTCGAAGTCCACGAGCAGTACCCGGCGTCCGTACTCCGCGAGCGCGGCACCCAGGTTGATGGTCGACGTGGTCTTGCCGACGCCGCCCTTCTGGTTGCACATCGCGATGATCGTCGCGGGACCGTGCTGGGTCAGCGGTCCCGGGATCGGGAAGTACGGCAGCGGGCGACCGGTCGGGCCGATGCGCTCGCGGCGCTGGCGGGCAGCGTCGGGCGCGAGTGTGGCCGCGTACTCGGGGTCGGGCTCGTACTCGGCGTCGGGGTCGTAGAAGTGCCCTTCGGGCAGTTCGTCGTAGTCGGCGAAGTGGTTGCGGGGCGCGCCACTTCCGTCGCCGGCCATGGCGTTCACGTGATGGCCATCCATGCTCTGGTGTGCTGACAGAGCCGTGTGGGGGCTTGACTGGCTCTGGTGGGCTGCGAAGGTTCGGACAGCGACGGAGCCGACAGCCTCGAGCCCCGTGGAGCCCTGACTCCGCGTAGGCATTCCTGGTTGACCACCCCCGGGAGAAAATGTCGACTCATTCACAAGTCGTCTTACCTCCTTGGTGACCAGGAAACTTCTAGACAAGGTCAGCGTGGCACCATGCCGACGGTTGGCGACTCTATGGCGTGTCGGGTGCTCGCAGCAACACAATCCGCCGGACCCGACTCGATGTGTCGACAATGAAACATCCCGCTGTCAAGGGCGTACGGCCGTCGCACAGCAGGTTTCACCGGTGTGCGAATCGGTCGAAGGGTTACGTTCGAGGCGAGTTGACCGAGAACCGCAAAGTGACCATACACACATCCGGCCGGACCTTGTCGGGCAAGGTCCGGCCGGATGTGTGTGATTGACGCGTCATGTTGACGTATCGCCTTTACGGGAAGGTGACTTGCCCGGGCGCGTCAGCCGAGGAGCGTCTCCAGCTCGACGTGCGCCAGGCCGTGTGCCTCGGCGACCTCGCGGTAGACGACCTGACCGTCGTGGGTGTTGAGTCCCTTGGCCAGCGCGGGGTCGCGGCGCAGCGCCTCGACCCAACCGTTGTTGGCGAGCGAGACGATGTACGGCAGCGTGGCGTTGGTGAGGGCGTTGGTCGAGGTGTTGGGCACCGCGCCCGGCATGTTGGCGACGCAGTAGAAGACCGAGTTGTGCACCGGGAAGGTCGGCTCGGCGTGGGTGGTCGGGCGGGAGTCCTCGAAGCAGCCGCCCTGGTCGATGGCGATGTCGACAAGGACACTACCGGGCTTCATCCGGGACACCAGCTCGTTGGTGACCAGCTTCGGGGCCTTGGCTCCCGGGATGAGCACGGCACCGATGACGAGGTCGGCGTCGAGGACGGCCTTCTCCAGTTCGAAGGAGTTGGACATCACGGCCTTGACCCTGGTGCCGAAGATCTTGTCGGCCTCGCGCAGCTTGTTGATGTCGCGGTCCAGCAGGGTCACGTCGAAGCCCATGCCGACGGCGATCTGGGTGGCGTTCCAGCCGGACACGCCGCCGCCGATGACGACGGCCTTGGCCGGGGTGACGCCGGGGACGCCGCCGGGCAGGACGCCACGGCCGCCGTTGGCGCGCATCAGGTGGTAGGCGCCGACCTGCGGGGCCAGCCGGCCCGCGACCTCGGACATCGGGGCGAGCAGCGGCAGGGCGCGGTTCGGCAGCTCGACGGTCTCGTAGGCGATGGCGGTGGTGCCGGACGCGACGAGGGCGTCGGTGCACTCCTTGGAGGCGGCCAGGTGCAGGTAGGTGAAGAGCGTCTGGTCCTTGCGGAGGCGGTGGTACTCCTCGGCGACCGGCTCCTTGACCTTCAGCAGCAGGTCGGCGGTGGCCCACACCTCGTCGGCGGTCTCCAGGATCCGCGCCCCGGCGGCGACGTACTCGCCGTCCGTGATCGACGACCCGACACCGGCGTCGCGCTCGATGACGACCTGGTGGCCGTTACGCACCAGCTCGTGCACGCCGGCGGGGGTGATGGCCACCCGGAACTCGTTGTTCTTGACCTCGCGGGGGATGCCGACCTTCACGTCGATCACGGTCCTTGGCTCAGAGGGTGTGGGGAAACAGCAACGCATACCCGGAGGTAGCGGACGCACCGGGATGCACCGCAGGAGAACGTGCGGCAGAGCCAGTCTAATGAAGGTGTTCCCGCTGTCTAGCCTTTCATTGCATCAATCTTCAGCGGGTGCACTGCGGATTTCGCAGGCGTTAGCACCATGTTCCGGCTCCGGATCACGGTCTGCGGCCTCATCTCCCAGGATGCGCTCGGCCGCGCCGCGGTGCAGACGGGCGGCCGCGGGGTCTCCTAGGTGCTCCAGGGTGTCGGCCAGCCGTAGCTGAAGAGCGGCCTGGAGACGGGCGTCGTCGGCGCGCCGGGCCCACTCCACCGCCTCCTGGCAGGTGCGCAGCGACTCCTCGGGCCGGCCCGCGTACTCCTGCACCCGAGCCAGTTCGCTCAACGCCCGGGCGGACGCGGCCACATCGCCGGCCTTGCGGTGCCCGGCGACCGCGGCCCGCCAGCCCCTTTGCGCCTCTCCGTACCGTCCGGCGTAGGTGTGGGCGGTGGCGATCCGGCCGTACAACCGGGCGGCGTCCGCGCGCTCGTCGCGGGCCAGCCGCTGGGCGAGAGCGCGGCCGAACCAGTCGGCGGCCCGGTCGTAGTCCCCCAGCTCCAGGTGCGCGCCGCCTACGGATTCCATCGCCCGCCCGGTCGCGTACGGGTCGTTCGCCCGGCGTCCGGCGTCCAGCGCGGCCCGGTAGCGCACCAGGGCCTCCGCCGTCCGCCCGGTGCGCGCGTCCACGTCGGCCAGATTCAGCAGGGCGGCGGCTTTCTCACGGGGCAGGTCGCGGCGCTCGGCCACGTCCAGCACGAGCTGGTGGACGCCGTACAGGTCGGGCGCGGCCCCCTCGGTGCCGAAGTGCGCGACCATCGCCCTGACCAGCTGGGACATCAGTCGCCTGGCCAGGGTGTCCAGCTCGCCGTCGGCGACCGCGAGGCGGGCGGAGGCGAGCAGCGCGGGCCGGCGGACGCGCAGCCAGTCGGCGGCCGCCCGCGGGGTGGCGAAGCGCAGGGCGCGCGGCAGGCCCTGGAGCTTCTCCCGGGCCTGCGGGTTGTCCGTCTCGGTGATCGCCCGGCAGGACTGGAGGAGCCGCACCGTCCGCTCCAGCAGGCGGGCGCGGGCCAGTTGGAGTTCGGCGGGTCGCTCGTGGGCCTCGGCGGCCGCCCGCAGCAGGGGCTGGAGACAGCCGGGAACCTCGTACTGGGACAGCGGCGACGGCACGGCCCGCAGCAGGCCCAGGGCGACGAAGTCGTCCAGGGCGGTGCGCGCGGCGCCGATCGAGCAGCCGGCGAGCGCGGAGGCGGTGTGCGGGTCGACGAGGCCGGCCGGGGCCAGGCAGAGCAGTCGCAGTATCCGTGCGGCGGCCGGGGGCAGCGTGGCGTGTACGAGCCGGAAGACACGGCTGAGGGGGGTTCCGTCGTCACCCTCGGCGTGGAGCTGCCTGGCAAGGTCGGCGACCGCGGACTTGGGCCGGGCGGCGAGCCAGCCGCCCGCGAGGATCAGCGCGGCGGGGTGTCCCTGGCAGGCCTCGACGAGGCCCTCGGCGGCACGCGGGTCGACGGTGATGCGGACCGAGCCGGTGAGGCGGGTGAGCAGGTCGAGGGCGGACTTGGTGTCGAGTCCGCCCAGGGTGCAGGGCCGCACGTCGGAGATCCCGGTGAGCGGGCCCGCCGAGACGGCGACGACCAGGCAATCGGGGGTGTCCGGAAGAAGCGCGTCGACCTGGTCGGCGCCGGCCGCGTCGTCGAGCAGGAGCAGCGTGCGACGCTCGGCGAGGGCCTCGCGCAGAGTGGCCGAAAGCTCCTCCTCACCGGCGCCGGCCGGGACCGGCCGGCCGAGCGCGGTGAGCAGTTCGCGGGCCGCGCGTTCGACGGGAACGGGCGTGCCGTCGGGTTCGCCGAGCCGGACGCGCAGCACGCCGTCCCGGTAACGCTCGGCGACCTGCCGGACGAACTCCTCGGCCAGTGCGGTACGGCCGGAACCGGGCCGTCCGGCGATGAGGAGCACGCGCGCGCGGGGCGCCTTCTTCCCCGAGAGGGTGTCCAGTCCCGTGCGTTCGATGTCGGCGCGCAGTTCCTTCAACTCCCGGGTACGGCCCAGGAAATGGCCCTTCGTCGCAGCGTGTCCGGACAGCTGCACGCCGCCTGTGTCCACTGCCTGATCCGTCACGGGCCACACTCCCGTCCCACCGCACGCGCAAGCCCGCCGGGACTCCGGATCGGGCGTTTCCAGAGCCTAGTTCACGCTCTGCGACGTTCCGGGAGGAGCGCGGCGGTGGCGTCCCCCGTTCGGATCAGCCGATCGTCACATCGCGCATGCCCGCGCGCGGGTCTGCCGGCGGGGTCACGCCTCGAAGGGGCGGGCCGGCCACGGCGCCTGCGGCGGACGCAGCGCGTCGAGCCCCTCGCCGCTCCGGGCGGCGACCAGCGCGAGGACGCCCACGACGAGGCAGTTGTTGTGCAGTTCGCCCGCGAGCACTCCCCGGACGAGTTCGTCGACCGGCACGCGCGCGTGTTCCATGTCGGCCTCCTCGTCCTCGACCTCGAAGCGCGCTCCCTCGGCCTCGGAGAGACCGCGGGCCAGGAAGACGCGTACGGCCTCGTCGCAGCCGCCGGGAGTGGTGTAGACGTCGGTCAGCACGCGCCAGTCCTCGGCCTTGACGTGCGCTTCCTCGTACAGCTCGCGCTGGGCGGCGTGCAGCGGGTTCTCGCCGGGCACGTCGAGCAGGCCGGCCGGGATCTCCCACAGCTTCTGGCGCACGGGGTGGCGGTACTGCTTGATCAGCAGGACACGGTCCTCGTCGTCGAGGGCGAGGACGGCCACGGAGCCGGGGTGGACCTGGTAGTCACGGCGGACGACGGAGCCGTCGGGCATGACCACCTCGTCCGTGCGGACGGAGGTCTTCTTCCCCACGAAGGGGGTCTCCGTCGCCCGGATCTCCCACGCCTGCGCGGTGTCCTTGATCGTCATGCCCTGTCCTCCACACGTACAAAAGGAATCCGGCCAGAGGAAAACCGGCCAAACCGAACCGACAAAAAGAGGCCGGGGTGCTCACCTTTGAAGGGATGCACCCCGGCCACCGTACAACTGGTGTGTTACTTCGAAGTCTTCCGCTCCACCGCGGCCTTCACCAGCCCGGCGAACAGCGGGTGCGGACGCGTCGGCCTCGAGCGCAGCTCGGGGTGGGCCTGCGTGGCGACCAGGTACGGGTGGACGTCGCGCGGGTACTCCACGTACTCCACGAGCTTGCCGTCCGGCGAGGTGCCGGAGAACAGGATTCCCGCCCTCTTCTCCAGCTCCCCGCGGTAGGCGTTGTTGACCTCGTAGCGGTGACGGTGCCGCTCCTCGACGTACTCCTTGTCGTCGTAGACCTCGCGCACGATCGAACCCTCGGCCAGTTTCGCCGGGTACATGCCGAGCCGCATGGTGCCACCCATGTCACCCTCACCGGCGACGATGTCCATCTGCTCGGCCATGGTGGAGATGACCGGGTGCCCGGTGGCGGGGTCGAACTCGGTGGAGTTGGCGTCGGAGATGTCGGCCAGGTTGCGCGCGGCCTCGATCACGATGCACTGGAGGCCGAGGCAGAGGCCGAGCAGCGGCACCTTGTTCTCGCGGGCGTAGCGGATGGCGCCGACCTTGCCGTTCACGCCGCGCTCGCCGAAGCCGCCGGGGATGCAGATGCCGTCGACGTCGCCGAGCTGCGCCGCGGCGCCGGCCGGGGTCTTGCAGTCGTCCGAGGTGACCCACTTGATCTTCACGCGGGCCTTGTTGGCGAAGCCGCCGGCGCGCAGCGCCTCGGTGACCGACAGATAGGCGTCGGGCAGGTCGATGTACTTGCCGACCAGGGCGAGGGTGATCTCGTGGTCGGGGTTGTGGACGCGGTCGAGCAGGTCGTCCCAGGTCGTCCAGTCCACGTCACGGAAGGGCAGGTCCAGCTTGCGGACGACATAGGCGTCCAGGCCCTCGCCGTGCACGGTCTTCGGGATGTCGTAGATCGAGCGGGCGTCGGGGCAGGCGACGACGGCGGCCTCGTCGACGTCGCACATCAGCGAGATCTTCCGCTTGATCGCGGTGGGGACCTCGCGGTCGCAGCGCAGCACGATCGCGTCCGGCTGGATGCCGATGTTGCGCAGGGCGGCCACGGAGTGCTGGGTGGGCTTGGTCTTCAGCTCGCCCGAGGGACCGATGTAGGGCAGGAGCGAGATGTGAACGACGAAGACGTTGTCCCGGCCGACTTCGTGGCGGACCTGGCGGACGGTCTCCAGGAACGGCAGCGACTCGATGTCGCCGACCGTGCCGCCGACCTCGGTGATCACCACGTCCACCTCGTCCGTCGCCATGCGCCGGATGCGGTGCTTGATCTCGTTGGTGATGTGCGGGATGACCTGCACGGTGTCGCCCAGGTACTCGCCGCGGCGCTCCTTGGCGATCACGGTGGAGTAGATCTGGCCGGTGGTGACGTTGGCGGAGCCGTCGAGGTCGCGGTCGAGGAAGCGCTCGTAGTGACCGATGTCCAGGTCGGTCTCGGCGCCGTCGTTGGTGACGAACACCTCACCGTGCTGGAAGGGGTTCATCGTGCCGGGGTCGACGTTGAGATACGGGTCGAGCTTCTGCATCACGACGCGCAGGCCCCGCGCCTTGAGCAGCATGCCGAGGCTGGAGGCGGTCAGCCCCTTGCCGAGCGAGGAGGCGACACCCCCGGTGACGAAGATGTGCTTGGTCGTCGTGGCGGAGCTGTTTCGGAAAGCAGCGGGCGGCATGGCCAAGAGGGGGCTCCCGTGGTCGCGATCTGGGGGTGCGGTGCGGCTCCCGGAGGCTTTCACCAGCGGTTCGTGCCGGAATTCTCCGGGGGTGCCGTCGCTGCGGTTCGGGGGTTTCGTGCCCACCGGTCCACGGGCTACCAGGGTATCAGCGCCTCGGGGGGATGGCTTCCGGCCACGCTCCGCGCACGGACCGACACCCCCGGGCACACCCCTACCGTGTCCTCACCCACTGCTCACCCGTTCGGCCCACCCATGTTGCCCGGAGCGGCACGCAGATCATCTACGTGCGTCGTATCCTGCTCGGGCACTCGCTGCCGAGCCCGGCCGGCCAGACGGCACACCCCAGCCCGTACCGACCGGAACAATGAGAGCTCGTCAGTTCGTTGAGCAAGAATTGGCGTTTTGCCAACACGGCTGAGCGACTGCTTTGCTTCACCGCTCAACGACGCATGACAACGTCCCCCTTGACCGCACCAAGCGACTGCCCCCGCTCATGGGGGCTACGTGGCCGTTCGACTGGAGTTACACGTGGCCGGGCGCATCGAAGACTACGCACTCATCGGAGACATGCAGACCGCCGCTCTGGTCTGCCGCGACGGGACGGTGGACTGGCTCTGCCTGCCCCGCTTCGACTCCCACGCGATCTTCGCCGGGCTGCTGGGCACCGAGGAGCACGGCTTCTGGCGGCTGGGCCCGGCACACGCCTCCGACGCCGAGCCGCCGCGAGCCGCCCGGCGCGGTTACCGGGGTGACTCGCTGATCCTGGAGTCCGAGTGGGACACCCCGCGCGGCACGGTCCGCGTGACGGATTTCATGCCCCCGCGTGACGGCGCCCCCCAGCTGATCCGGATCGTCGAGGGCGTCTCCGGCCGCGTCCCCATGCGCTCGACCCTGCGCATGCGCTTCTCCTACGGCCGGGTCGTGCCGTGGGTGCACAAGCACGAGGGCCGCACCGTCGCCGTCGCGGGCCCCGACTCCGTGTGGTTCGACACGGAGGTCGAGACGTACGGAAAGTCGCTGACGACGTACGCCGACTTCACGGTCGCCCCCGGTGACCGGATCGCGTTCACCATCTCGTGGGAGCCCTCGCACAAGGAGCCGCCCGCGCTGCCGGAGCCGGAGCAGTCGCTCCAGGCCACGGAGGACTTCTGGCGCGAGTGGGTCGAGCACTGTACGTATCACGGGCCCTACCGCGAGGCGGTGATCCGCTCGCTGATCACGCTGAAGGCACTGACGTACGCCCCCACCGGCGGCATCGTCGCGGCCCCCACCACCTCCCTGCCCGAGGACATCGGCGGCGTCCGCAACTGGGACTACCGCTACACCTGGCTGCGCGACGCGGCCATCACCCTGTCCTCGCTCCTGCGCACCGGCTACCGCGAGGAGGCCCGCGCCTGGCGCGAGTGGCTGCTGCGCGCGGTCGCGGGCGACCCGGAGAACCTCCAGATCATGTACGGCATCGCCGGCGAGCGTGAGCTGGGCGAGGCGGAGCTGGACTGGCTGCCCGGCTACGAGAGCTCCGCCCCGGTCCGGGTCGGCAACGGCGCTGCGCACCAGCTCCAGCTGGACGTGTACGGCGAGGTCACCGAGGCCCTGCACCTCGGCCACATGACCGGGCTGGCCCGCAACGACTACGCCTCGCTGCTCCAGCTCAAACTGATTCGCTACCTGGAGCGGCACTGGGACGAGCCGGACGAGGGCATCTGGGAGGTGCGCGGACCGCGCCGCCACTTCGTGCACTCGAAGGTCATGGCCTGGGTCGCCGTGGACCGCACCATCAAGCTGATCGAGTCCGGTGACGCGGACGGTCCGCTGGAGCGCTGGCGCGAGCTGCGCGACGACATCCACCGGGACGTCTGTGAGAAGGGTTACGACAAGGAGCGCAACACCTTCACGCAGTCCTACGGCTCGAAGGAGCTGGACGCGTCCCTGCTGCTCATCCCGCAGATGGGCTTCCTGCCGCCGGACGACAAGCGCGTGATCGGCACCATCGAGGCGATCCAGCGCGAGCTGTCCACGACGGACGGCTTCATCCTGCGCTACCCGACCGAGGGTGAGAGCGAGGGTGTCGACGGCCTGCCCGGCGACGAGGGCGCCTTCCTGGCCTGCTCGTTCTGGATGGCGGACGACCTCGCGATGATCGGCCGGGTGGACGAGGCCCGCAAACTCTTCGAGAAGCTCCTGTCCCTGCGCAACGACCTCGGGCTGCTGGCGGAGGAGTGGGACCCGCGCCTGCAACGCCAGGTGGGCAACTTCCCCCAGGCCTTCAGTCACGTCCCCCTGATCGACACGGCCCTGCGCCTGACGGCCTCCGGGGCGTACGGCGGCTGAGCCGTCTTCGGACCCGGCCCCGGTGGGAGATGCTGCCGGGCCGGGTCCGCAGGTAGCGTCCGCCTCATGGACAGCCGCGCGGACCACCGATTCGACAGCCGGGGCGCCGGCATCACCGTGCAGCGGGCGCTGGAGCTGCCCGGCCTGCGCAGCGGGCTGCCCGAGATCCTGGCGGGCGCGGAGCGGCTGGGCCGCACGGTGCGCTGGGTGCACGCCGGAGAGGTTCCCAACATCGCCTCCCTGCTCAAGGGTGGCGAGCTGCTGCTCACCACCGGTTACGGCCTCGGCACCCGGCCGGCCGAGCAGCGGGCGTTCGTGCGCACCCTGGCCGAGCGGGGCATCGCGGCTCTGGTGATCGAACTGGGCCCGCGCTTCGACCGGCTGCCCGCGGCGCTGGTGGAGACGGCCCGCACGACAGGTCTGCCGCTGGTCCAGCTGCACCGCGAGGTGCCTTTCGTGGCCGTCACCGAGGAGATCCACACCGAGATCGTCAACGGCCACTACGCGCTGCTCCAGCAGGCGGAGGAGGTGCACCGCCGCTGCACCCGGGCGCTGCTCGGCGGCGGCGGCATCCCTCAGGTGCTGGGCATTCTCGCGGACTTCAGCGGCAACCCGGTGTTCCTCGAGACCACCGAAGGCCAGCTGCTGTACGCCGCCGGGGCCGGCCCCGAGGGGGCCGAGCCGCTCCAGGTGTGGGAGGGGCTGCGCGGCCCGCACAAGGACGCGCCCGCCGGTTCGGTGCTGGTGGACGTGCCCGGCGGTGGTCCGGGGGCGGGTGCGGTGCGCGCCCGGCTCGTGCTGCTGCCCGTACGCGGCGCGCTCGCCCCGGTGCACCGGATCGCCGCGGAGCGTGCGGCCGGGATCCTGGCCGTGGTGCTGATGCAGGCCCGCCAGGAGGAGGAGGTGGCGGCGCGCGGCCGGGGCGACTTCCTGACCGACCTCGCCGAGGGCCGTATCGCGGCGGAGGACGCTCCGGCGCAGGCGCGCGTCCTCGGGTTCAAGCCCGGTGACAGCCCGTTGCTGCCGGTCGTCATGCGCCTGGGCGACACGCTGTCCCCGGGCGGCGGCTGGGCGGTGCTGGCGCGGGCGGTCGCGGAGGAGCTGGCGTCCGTGGGGGTGCCGGTCCTGCTGGGTGTACGGCCGGTGGAGGGCCGCGTGCCGTTGCTGCTGGGCCTGCGATCGGAGTCGGAGCGGCCGGCGGTCGCGGACCGGGTCGCGGCGGCCCTGCGGGCCGGGGTGGAGCGGGCCGGGATCCAGCGGCCGGGTGCTCAGCCGCCGGTCGTGGTGGTCGGCGTCGCGGGCGGCTGGGCGGCGGCCTCGGCGGGCCTCAGACACGCGGCGGAGACGGCGACGGCCGCGCAGGGCCTGTCGGACCGGCCCTGGTACGACGCCCGCCGGCTCGACATCGACCTGCTGCTGTGGCGGCTGCGCGACCATCCCGACCTGGCGGCCTTCGTGGACCGCGCGATCGGCCCGGTCCGCGACCACGACCACCGCTCCAGGCCGCCTCTGCTGCCCACCCTGGAGACCTACCTGGCCCACGCGGGCCGCAAGGCGGAGACGGCCCGCGAACTGCACCTCAACCGGCAGACGCTCTACAACCGCCTCGCCCGGATAAGCGAGTTGCTGGGCACCGACCTCGACGACCCGCAGACGGTCCTGGCATTGAGCCTGGCGCTGAGGGCCCGACGGCTCGTCCCGTGACACTTCCGCGGCCGTGCGCGGGCGGAGCCGGCTCGCCAGGAACGCGTCAGATCAACGGCAGCGGCCGCGTCAACTCGTCGTAGACGCTGAGGACCTGGGCGACCGTCTCGTCCTCGCTCGGCCAGGTGGCCGCCTGCCGGATGCCCGACTCGCGGAGCCGCTCGCGGTGTTCGGGTGAGGCGAGGAGGCGGACGACGGCGTCGGCGAAGGCCTCCGCGTCGCCGAGCGGGACGAGTTCGGCCGCGTCGCCGACGAGTTCTCGGACCGCGCCGGTCAGCGCCGCGACGAGCGGAACGCGCGCGTGAAGGGCCTCCTGTGCCAGCACCGAACGCGACTCCCCGGCACCCGGCAGCAGGGCGAGGTCGGCGGCGGCCAGCAGTTCGCCCACGTCGTCCCGCCGCCCGAGGAGCCGGACGGGCAGGCCCTCGGCCTCGATACGGCGCTGGAGCTCCGACCGCAGCGGTCCCTCCCCCACGACCACGACCAGCGGCAGGGGGGCCAGCCGGACCCACACCCGGGCGGCGTCGAGCAGGACGTCGTAGCGGCGGAGCCGGTCGAGGGAGCCGACCGCCATCAGCAACGGGCGGCCGATCGCACCGAGTTCGGCCCGAAGCTTGGCACGCGGCCGCTCGGGGTCCTCCTCGGCCCCGCGGGCGCCGGGAAGTCCCACCGCAGCGAGCCGGGCGTCCCGTGCGCCGGTCCGGCGCGCCCGGTCCACGAGGTCGGAGGTGGTGCCGAGCACCACGGCGGCCGCCCTGGCGACCCGCCGCTCCAGCAGGCGCCGGAGATGGGCGCGGGCGCCCTCGGCGTGCGCCCGGTTGTGCCAGGTGACGACGAGCGGGGTGGGCCGCCCACTGAGCGCGAGCACGGCCCGGAAGGAGGCGTGCAGTCCGTGCGCGTGGACGAGGTCCGCGTCCGTGCAGGCCACCCGCAGCGCCGCCACGGACGCGGGATCGCTGCTGCGCGGCACGGGCACGTGGTCGGCTCCGGCGCCGGTGAAGTCGTAGGCGTGGGCGCACTCGGCGGGGGCGCACACCGTCACCCGCACGCCCCGCGCGACGAGCCCGGCGGCCAGGGAGCGCACATGGGCGCTGCTGCCGGCGTTGCCGCCGCCCAGCACCTGCACGGTGCGCAGCGGCGACTGGCCGTGCGGTGAGTGGCTGCTCACGTGGCCGGGGCTCCTGGTTCGGCATTGGTCCGTCACGAAGGAACGTACAGAAGGGACTCGGGCGCAGGGGCGGACCGCTCGCGCTCCTCCGCGTCCCGCGCCCAAGGATGCCAGGACGTACGGGTGTTCCGTGCCGCCGAGCACCCTGGGCCCCGGCAACCCGCCCCCGTGTGTCACCCACACGAGTGAGGGAGGGCAGGGTCCCGTTCGACGGGCGGGCGTGTCGGCGGCGCCCGGTGGCGGCCTGTCAGGAGGCGGTCGAGGCGCTCCGGCGGGCGAGGCGGGAGCCCGGCCGGCGCGTGGGGCGGGGCTGGGCGCGGATGGGGCCGCTCGGCGCGCGGGGTGGGGCCGCTCGCCGGCACGTCGGGGGCCTCTCGGGCTGTCCGACGCGCCTTCACGGCGTGTCCCGCCGGCCAGCCGGCGTCCGGAGGTCCCTGCTGTCGCGTTCGACGCAGAAGTGTCCGGCGGCGTAACCGGGCGACGCCCCGTCGGCGCGGTGCACCGTCGGCCCCGCCCCGTCCGCGCCCCCTCACACCGGCGTGCGCGGCCCCCGTGTCCCCGGCCGCCAGGCGCTCCGCGCCAGTCCGCTCACCCGCTCCCCGCACACCGCCGTGCCCACCACCGCGGCCGCGTGCGCCACGAGCCCCGCCCGCCCGTTGCCCACCACGACCGCGGCACCCAGGAGCGCGCCCAGCGCGTGCGCCCCGGTGTCACCGAGCATCGCGCGCTCCCCCAGGTCGTCGGGGAGCACGGCCGCCGCGACCCCCGTCGACACCGCGGCCAGCTCACCGCCGGGCCCGGCGCGCAGCAGCCCCGGCGCGCCCAGCGCGAGCACGGCACCGGCGGCCCGTCCGGGGCGTACGTCCACGAGGTTGACGAAGTGCGCCGCGCCGGCGATCACGACACCCGCGAGCACCTTGTCCACAGGCCGCTCCTTCAACAGGGCCCCGGCCAGCAGCCCCGCAGCGCCGATCCCGCCCAGCTTCACGGTTCCGCTGGTGACCTCCCCCTGCCGCAGGGCCCCCAGGTGCGCCCGGAAGCCCCGCCGCGGATCACCGGCGCCGACCAGGTCGTCGTACGCCCCGCAGGCTCCGGCGGCGAGTACGGCCCCGGCCGCGGCCGGGCTCACCCGCGCCGCCCCGAGCGCCGCCGCGAGGACGGCCGCCGGACCGGCGTACAGCTCCACGGTCCGCCCGGCGAAGTTGATCCGCTCCCAGCGCTCCCGCCCACCGGACGCCGCTCCGCGCAAGGCCGCCGCTCCCGCGCGCGTGAGGCCGGCCGCCACCGCGAACGCGGTGCTCCTGCTCCTTCGTGTGATCATCAGGCAAGCCTAGGGATGCCGACCCGGGGAGAGCCGAAAGGGCGGGACCGACCCGTGGGTCGCCGTCCCGCCCTCCGCCCGCACCGCTACGCGTCCGCGTGCCGTCTCCAGCAGTTCCTACGCGTCCGCGCGTGCCGTCTCCAGCAGTTCCTCCGCGTGCGCGCGTGCCGTCTCCGAGTCCTCCTGACCCGCGAGCATCCGGGACAGCTCCCGGATGCGCTCCTCGCCCTCCAGCACCTTCACGCCGGACCGGGTGACGGACCCGTCGTTGGTCTTCTCGACCAGCAACTGCCGGTCGGCGAAGGCCGCCACCTGCGGCAGGTGGGTGACGACGACGACCTGCGCGGTCTTCGCGAGCCGCGCCAGGCGCCGTCCGATCTCCACCGCCGCCTTGCCGCCCACGCCCGCGTCGACCTCGTCGAAGAGATACGTCGGCACGGGGTCCGTCCCCGCGAACACGACCTCCACGGCCAGCATCACGCGCGACAGCTCACCGCCGGACGCCCCCTTGGCGATGGGCCGCGGCGGCGCTCCCGGATGCGGAGCGAGCAGCAGCTCCACCTCGTCGGCGCCGGACGGCCCGTAGGCGACGGAACGTCCGCCGACCTCCACACCCTCCGTGTCCTCGGTCTGCCGGATCTCGAACGACACGCGCGCGTGCGGCATCGCCAGCGAGGCCAGCTCGGCCGTCACGGCGGCGGCGAACCGCTCGGCCGCCTCCGTCCGCGCGTCGGTCAGCGCCTGCGCCAGCCCGCCCAGCTCGGCCCGCAGCACGTCCCGCTCGGCGGTCAGTTCGTCGATCCGCTCGTCGTCGCCGTCCAGCTCGCCGAGCCGCGCGGCACCGCGCTCGGCCCAGTCGAGAACCGCGTCGACGTCCTCGCCGTACTTCCGGGTCAGCGCGGTCAGCGCGGCCCGCCGCTCCTCGACGGCCGCCAGCCGCAGCGGATCGGCGTCGAGGTCGTCGGCGTACCCCGCCAGCTCCCCCGCCACATCGCCCAGCAGGATCCCGATCTCCCCGATCCGGTCGGCGAGCGCTGCCAGCGCCGGATCGTGCGAACGTACGGCCTCCAGGGCCCGCTGGGCGCCCGCGACGAGCGTGGCGGCGTCGATGCCCTCGGGGTCCTCGGGGTTGCCCGCCAGCGCTCCGTGGGCGGCCGTGGCGGCCGAGGACAGCGCCTCCGCGTGGCCGAGCCGTTCCGCCTCCTCGGCCAGCTCCGTGTCCTCGCCCGCGCGCGGTTCGACGCCGGCGATCTCGTCGAGGCCGTAGCGCAGCATGTCGGCCTCCTGGGCCCGTTCCCGCGCGCGCGTGGTGATCTCGTCGAGCTGACCGGAGACGGCCCGCAGCCGGCGGTACGCCTCCGTGTACTTGGCGAGCGGCACGGCGACCGCGTCGCCCGCGTACCGGTCGAGGGCCTGCCGCTGCCGGGACAGCTTCAGCAGCCCCTGCTGGTCGGTCTGGCCGTGCACGGCCACCAGCTCGTCCGCGAGTTCGGCGAGCACCCCGACGGGCACACTCCGCCCGCCCAGATGCGCCCGCGACCGCCCTTCGGCGGAAACGGTACGGCTGATCAGCAGCGCCCCGTCGTCCAGTTCGGCCCCGGCCTCCTCTGCCCGTACGGCCACCGAGGCGCCCGCGGGCACGGTGATCCGCCCCTCCACGACCGCTTTGTCGGCGCCGAGCCGCACCAGCGCGGCGTCGGCGCGCCCGCCCAGCAGCAGCCCGAGGCTGGTGACCACCATGGTCTTGCCCGCGCCCGTCTCACCCGTGACCGCGGTGAAGCCTGGCGACAGCTCGACGACCGCGTCGTCGATGACTCCGAGCGACCGTATCCGCATCTCCTCCAACACGGACACGACCTTACGAGGTCGGGAGGAGGAAGTGCGAGGCGCCCCGTCAACCGGACGAGCGGACGTCCCTCCCCCGACACCGTGCGTACGGCTAGTGCCGAGCTCCGCGCCACCCCGAGACCGGCAGCGCGAACTTGGCCACCAGGCGGTCGGTGAACGACGCGTGGTGCAGGCGCGCCAGCCGCACGGGCACGGCACCCCGCCGCACTTCGACCCGGGCCCCCGGCGGCAGGTCGAAGGTCCGCCGCCCGTCGCACCACAGGACCCCCGGCGGGATGTGCGGCAGCAGCTCCACCGCGAGCACCGAGTTCGGCGAGGTCACCAGCGGCTTGGCGAACAGGGCGTGCGCACTGATCGGCACCATCAGCAACGCCTCGACCTCGGGCCACACCACGGGCCCTCCCGCCGAGAACGCGTACGCGGTGGACCCGGTCGGTGTGGACAGCACGATCCCGTCACAGCCGAACCCGGTGACCGGCCGCCCGTCGATCTCCAGCACCACCTCGAGCAGCTTCTCCGCACCGGCCTTCTGCACGGCCGCCTCGTTCAGCGCCCAGTCCGTGTGCACGATGTCACCGTTGCGGTGCACGACGACGTCGACGGTCATCCGCTCCTCGACCTCGTACGACTTCGTCACCACCCGGTCGACGACCTTGTCGAGGTCGTCCCGCTCGGCCTCCGCCAGGAAGCCGACGCTGCCGAGGTTCACACCGAGCATCGGCACCCCGGACGCCCGCGCGAACTCCGCGCCGCGCAGCAGCGTCCCGTCACCGCCGAGGACGATGAGCAGCTCACAGCCCTCCAGGCACTGCGGGGTGGCCTCGCAGACCAGCTCCACCTCGTCCGGCAGGGGCAGGTCGGCGGCCTCGTACTCCAGGACGCGCACCCCGATGCCCTCGCGCAGCAGCCCCTTCACCACCAGCTCCGCGCTGCGGATCGCGGCGGGCCGCCCGGTGTGAGCCAGCAGGAAAACGGTTCGAGCTAGGTTCTGGGTCAACGCGGCCCCTCCGCCACTGCACGGTCGACATCGGCCGGATCCAGAGCAGGCGCCCCGGCCCGGAGCCACAGAAAGTACTCGACGTTGCCCGAGGGTCCCGGCAGCGGACTGGCGGTGACACCCTGCACGCCGAGACCCAGCTCCCACGCCTTGTGAGCCACGCCCCGCACCGCCTCGGCCCGCAGCTGCGTGCTGCGCACGACACCCCCGCTGCCCAGCCGTTCCTTACCCACCTCGAACTGTGGCTTGACCATCATCACCAGGTCGGCGTCCGGCTTGGTGCACCGCGTCAGGGCCGGCAGCACCAGCCCCAGCGGAATGAAGGACAAGTCTCCCACGACAAGATCCACTGGCTCCCCATCGATCGCTTCGAGCGTCAACTCGCGTACGTTCGTACGGTCCTTGACGGTGACGCGTTCATCGCTCTGAAGAGACCAGGCGAGTTGCCCGTAGCCGACGTCGACCGCGACCACGTGCGCGGCCCCCGCCCGCAGCAGCACATCGGTGAAGCCGCCGGTGGACGCGCCGGCGTCCAGCGCCCGCCGCCCCTCGACGAGGAGCCCCTGCGGCCCGAACACCTCCAGCGCACCGGCGAGTTTGTGCCCGCCCCGCGACACGTAGTCGGGGTCGCTGTCGTCGACGGAGACGACGATCGCCGCCGCCGTCTCCACCTGTGTGGCGGCCTTGGTGGCGACGGTCTTCCCGACCGAGACCCGCCCCGCGGCGATCAGCTGACCGGCGTGCTCACGCGAGCGCGCGAGCTTCCGGCGCACCAGCTCCGCGTCCAGACGACGACGTGCGACTCCTGCCACGTTGGGTTCAGCTCCTACTGCCATGCGTCGAATCAAAGGGGGACCTGAAGGGTCTCATTCAGGGGTGGTGGTCGGGTGACGGGTGGGGAACCGCAGGTTCGGGGCGGGCGTCGAGCGCGGTGAGCGCGTCACGCAGTCCCCGGTGTACATCCTCGTACACCTCGAGGTGTCCGTCCGTGGTGAGGTGGTCGGCGTCGGCCAGCCGGTCCAGGTGGGTGTCCACCCCGGCGTCGCCGGTGGGGGTGCGGGGCACCTGGAGCGGGGCGGGAGCGCAGGAGTCGTCCGCCTGCTCCTGGGGCGCGGCCTCCGTCTCCGGAACTGTGTCGCTCATGCCCCGACGCTACCTCGAACCGCTGCGGTACGGTCGAGCGCGATGGCCACGATCGAGGAGTGCCGAGCCGCACTCGAGAAGCTCTCGGAGAACATGGGCAGCGCCGAGGGGGACGTCCGCGCCGCCGCGGCCCTGGACCGCTCGGTGAGCTGCTGGATCACCGACCTGGACATCACGTTCGTCGGCCGGATGACCGGCGGCCGGATCGTCGTGCGGGACACCTTGCAGGGCCCGCCTCGGGAGAAGGCGGGGATCAGGCTGCGCATGACCGGCGACGACCTGGTCGCGCTCGTCGACGGAGAACTGAACTTCGCGAAGGCGTGGGGTTCGGGTCGGGTACGGCTGGAGGCGGGCCTCAGGGACCTGCTCCAGCTCAGAAAACTCCTGTGACCGCCGGGTGGCCCCTGCGGCCCCGGAGGGCTCCCGCGACCGTCGGACAGCTCCGGTGGGACCCGTCGGCGGGCTCAGTGGCCGTCAGAAGGTGACGGGCACGCGTGCGCGTGCCTTGCGCGCGGCCGGCACCACCAGCGGCGTCCCCGTCTCCGGGTCCTCGATGACCTGGCAGCGCAGCCCGAAGACCTCCTCGACCAGACCGGCCGTGACGACGTCGCCGGGCGCGCCCTGCGCGAGGACCGTGCCGCCCCTCAGCGCGATGAGGTGGGTGGCGTACCGGGCGGCGTGGTTGAGGTCGTGCAGGACGGCGACGAGTGTGCGGCCCTGCTCCTCGTGCAGCTCGGCGCAGAGGTCGAGGACGTCGATCTGGTGCTGGATGTCGAGGTAGGTGGTCGGCTCGTCGAGCAGCAGCAGCGGGGTCTGCTGGGCGAGGGCCATCGCGATCCACACCCGCTGGCGCTGACCGCCGGACAGCTCGTCGACGTACCGGTCGGCGAGTTCGGCGACTCCGGTCTGCGCCATCGACTGCTGCACGACCCGCTCGTCCTCGGTCGACCACTGGCGCAGGATGCCCTGGTGCGGATAGCGACCGCGGCCCACCAGGTCGGCGACCGTGATGCCGTCGGGCGCGATCGAGGACTGCGGCAGCAGGCCCAGCGTCCGGGCGACCTTCTTGGCGGGCATCGACTGGATCGCCTGCCCGTCGAGCAGCACCCGGCCCTCGCTCGGCTTCAGCATCCGCGACAGCGCCCGCAGGAGCGTCGACTTGCCGCAGGCGTTGGGGCCGACGATCACGGTGAACGAGTTGTCGGGAATCTCCACCGACAGCTGCTCGGCGATCACTCGCTGGTCGTAGGCGAGGGTGACGTTCTCGGCGGACAGACGGTTCACGGTGCTCCTTCGGTTGTTCGGCCCGCGGCTGACACGGGTGGTGGCGCTGCTCATATCCGACCCGCCTTGCGCTCGGCGACCAGCAGCCACAGCAGGTAGACACCGCCGAGCACGCCCGTGACCACGCCGACGGGCAGCTGACCGTCACCGAACAGCCGCTGCGCGGCCCAGTCGGCGGTGACCAGGAGGGCGGCGCCCATGAACAGGGCGGGCACCAGGTTCGGCCCGGGTGAGCGGGTCAGGCGCCGGGCGAGCTGGGGCGCTGTGAGCGCCACGAAGGCCACGGGCCCCGCGGCGGCGGTGGCGGAGGCGGTGAGCAGGACGGCGCACACCATGAGCAGCAGCCGTACACGCTCCACGCGCACCCCGAGGGCGTTGGAGACGTCGTCGCCCATCTCCATCATCCGCAGCCCGCGCGCGTTGGCGAGGACGAGCGGGACGAGCACACAGCACAGGACGAGCAGCGGCCAGACCTGCTTCCAGTCCCGGCCGTCGAGCGACCCGGTCATCCACACGACCGCGCGGGCCGCGTCGACGAGGTCCGCCTTGGTGATCAGATAGCCGTTGACGGCGGTCGCGATCGCCGACACGCCGATCCCGACGAGGACCAGCCGGTAGCCGTGCACACCCCGTTTCCAGGCGAGCAGGTAGATGGCGGCGCCGGTGACCAGTCCGCCGACGAGGGCCCCGACGGCGACCTGGTTGGCGGAGCCCGACATCAGCACGATCACCACGAGCGCGCCGGCCGTCGCTCCCTGCCCGAGCCCGAGCACGTCCGGACTGCCCAGCGGATTGCGGGAGACGGCCTGGAACACCGCGCCGCCGAGCCCCAGCGCGGCGCCGACCAGCAACCCCACGACGACCCGGGGCAGCCGCAGGTCCTTGACGATGAACTCCTGGCCCTCGGTGCCGTTGCCCGCGAGCGTCTTCAGGACGTCCTGGGTGGAGATCGGGAAGTCGCCGGTGCCGATCAGGACCACGCTCGCGGCGAACGCGGCCAGCGCCAGCGCGACCACGACGATCAGGGCGCGCGGGTTCACCCGGAGGGACAGCCCGCCGGGGGTGCGCAGGGCCCGGCGGGTGCCGGTGCCGCGACGCACGGCTTCCGTGGTCCGCTCGGGGGCGGACGTGGATGCGGTCTTCACAGCTGGGCCGTCCTCCGCCGTCGTACGAGAAAGATGAAGACCGGGCCGCCGATGATCGCGGTGATGATGCCGACCTGGACCTCCGAAGGGCGGGCGACGACCCGGCCGATCACGTCGGAGCCCAGCAGCAGCACGGGCGACAGGATCGCCGCGTACGGCATGATCCAGCGCAGGTCGGGCCCGGTGAAGGAGCGGACCACGTGCGGGACCATCAGCCCGACGAACACGATCGGCCCGCAGGCGGCGGTCGCGGCCCCGCACAGCACGGTGGCGGCGAGCATGGACAGCGCCCGGGTGCGGTTGAGGTGCGCGCCGAGGGCCTTGGCGGTGTCGTCGCCCATGGCCATGGCGTTCAGCGGCCGGGCGAGGGCGAACGCGAGCAGGGTGCCGGCCGCGAGGAAGGGCAGCACCTGCCAGATCATGTCGTCGGACGCCGAGCTCAGCGAGCCGACCGTCCAGAAGCGCATCCGGGCGAGCGCCGCCTTGTCCATGATCATCACGGCTTGGACGTAGCCGAAGAGTGCGGCGCTCAGCGCGGTTCCGGCGAGCGCGAGCCGCACCGGTGTGGCCCCGCGGCTGCCGCCCAGGAACCAGACCAGTGCGCCGACGGCCGCCGCGCCGAAGAAGGCGAACCACACGTAGCCGCTGAGGCTGGTCACACCGAAGTAGGTGATGGCGGTGACCACCGCGGCCGAGGCGCCCGCGTTGATGCCGAGCAGTCCGGGGTCGGCGAGCGGATTGCGCGTCAGGGCCTGGAGCACCGTTCCGGACAGCCCCAGCGCGGCGCCGACCAGCAGCCCGAGCACGGTCCGCGAGACCCGCTCCCCCACGACGACATCGCCGTACGTCCCCGTGTCCTGGAACAGACCGTGCCACACCTGGTCGAGGGACAGCTCCTTGGCGCCGACGGCGATGCTCGCCACCGCCACCAGCAGCAGGACCGTGACGGAAGCGAGCAGCCCGACGGAACGTATCGCCCGGCGGGTCGGGGGCGCGGCGGCGGTCTCCGCGCGTTGTTCGGGAACACTGTCGACCAACACGCGGTTAGGTTAGCCTACCCTGCATCCCTCCTGGATCTCCTGGTCTCGACCGCGCTGCGCGGAGAAGTCGCGCTCGACCTTCGCCGGCACCACGTACGGAGCCGGTCACGGGCGCCGCCCGGAGGTCGCGGCCGTCGAAACGATCGCCGCGCTCCTGGATCACAGCGGCGGACACGCCGCCGGACTCACAGCCCCAGCCGATCGAGCGCCTTTCCCCCGTCCAGTCCGCACGCCCCCTCGCCCGCCGCGGTCCAGGCCGCCGCGCACAGCGCCCGCAGCCCGTCCAGGACGGCACCCTCACCGTCGAGTTCCAGCCGCTCCGCTCCCGCCGACGCGGTCCATCCCCCGCACCGGAAGCCACGTCCTTCCTCCGCGACCTGGGGTTGTCCGGTCAGCAGGCCGCGCAGATCGGCGTCCACGTACGTCGGCCGGTGCTGCGGCGGCGCCGCGAGGAGCTGCGCGCCGTCGGTCACCCCGGTCAGGACGAGAAGCGAGTCGACCTCACCGTTGAACGCGCCCTCGATGTCGGTGTCCAGCCGGTCCCCGACCACCAACGGCCGCTCGGCGCCCGTCCGCAGGATCGTCTCGCGGTGCATGGGGGGCAACGGCTTGCCCGCGACCTGCGGCTCTGCACCGGTCGCGATCCGTACGACCTCCACCGCCGCGCCGTTCCCCGGCGCGATGCCCCGCCCGCTCGGAATCGTCAGGTCGGTGTTGGACGCGAACCACGGCACACCGCGTGCGACGGCGTACGAGGCCTCGGCGAAGCGCCCCCAGGCCAGGTCGGGTCCGCCGAACCCCTGCACCACGGCCGCCGGATCGTCGTCCGCCGACTCGACGGGCTCCAGCCCCCGCTCGCGCAACGCGACCCGCAGTCCTTCCCCGCCGATCACCAGGACCCGCGCCCCCGCCGGCACCTGCTCACTGATCAGCCTGGCGACGGCCTGCGCCGAGGTGATGACGTCGTCCGCCCCGGTGGGTATGCCCAGCTCGGTGAGGTGATCCGCCACCGCGTCGGGCGTGCGCAGCGCGTTGTTGGTGACGTACGCCAGCCGCATCCCGCCCCCGCGCGCGGTCGCCAGCGTCTCGACGGCGTGCACGATCGCGTTCCCGCCCGCGTACACCACCCCGTCGAGGTCGAGCAGCGCCGTGTCGTACGCCTCGTTCAGGGCCTGCCCACTGCCCTCGGGCCTCGTCCTGACACTTTGGCTCATTCCACATCGCTCCTCGTTCGATCGCTTTCCCCGATCATCGCGCATGCCACCGACACACGTACGATGCCGGGATGAACTCAGCAGGTCACTCGGAAGCGACGGCGCCCCGAGGCCTGGAACTCACCCCGTTCCGAGGCCTGCGCTACGACCCCGACCGGGTCGGAAGTCTCGCCGCCGTCACCTCCCCGCCGTACGACGTCGTGGTCCGCCCCGACGGCCTGCACCACCTCCAGGACGCGGACCCGTACAACATCGTCCGACTGATCCTCCCTCAGGCCACCACCCCCAGCGCCCGCAACGAACAGGCAGCCGACACCCTCCGTCGCTGGCTCGACGAGGGCGTCCTCACGACCGACTCGACACCGGCCCTGTACGTCTACGAGCAGCGGCACGCCGACGGCATGCTCCAGCGCGGCCTGATCGGCACCCTGCGCGTCTCCGAGCCGTCGGCCGGAGTCGTCCTCCCCCACGAGGACGTGATGCCGCACATCGTCGCCGACCGCGCGGCCCTGATGCGCGCCACCAGGGCCAACCTCGAACCCCTGCTCCTGACCTACCGCGGCAACGGCACGGCGGCGGAGATCATCGACCACACCGCGGATCTGGACCCGCTCCTGTCGACGACCACGGAGGACGGCTTCAGCCACCGCCTCTGGTCGATCACCGACCCCGCCGAGGTCACCCGCGTCCAGACCGACCTCGCCCACCACCAGGCCCTGATCGCCGACGGTCACCACCGCTGGGCGACGTATCTGCGTCTACGCGCGGAGCACGGCTCCCCCGGCGCCTGGGACGACGGCCTCGTGCTCCTGGTGGACACGGCCCGCTACCCGCTGCGCGTCCGCGCCATCCACCGCCTGCTGCCCGGCCTCCCGGTCGACGACGCCCTGTCCGCCGTGAGGAACCTGTTCCGTGTCCAGCGTCTTGAGACGCCCCTGCCCCGGGCCCTGGACGCCCTCGCGGAGGCGACCACCGAAGGCAACGCCTTCCTGCTGGCCGGCGACGGTGCCTTCCACCTCCTGGACCGCCCGGACCCGGCCCTGCTCGCCCGTACGGTCCCCGCCGACCGCCCGCAGGCCTGGCGCACCCTGGACGCGACGGTCCTGCACGCCACGCTTCTCGCGCACGTGTGGCACGTCCCCGAGGACGACCCCACCCGCATCGCCTACATCCACGACACGGCCGCCACGGTCGAGAAGGCGGAACGCGACGCCGGTACGGCCGTGCTGATGCACCCGGTTCGCGAGGAGGTCGTCCGCGACCTCGCCCGCCAGGGCGTCACGATGCCCCGCAAGTCGACGTCGTTCGGCCCGAAACCGGCCTCGGGCCTGGTCCTGCGCGCACTGGACCTCTGACCGGGATCCTGACCGGTTTCCCGACCGGGAAAGCGATCCGGATGAACGTGAAAAGGGGCTCGGCTCCGGTGGAACACCGGAGCCGAGCCCCTTTCACTCGCGCGCGTCAGTCCTGGTCGTCGGTCTTGCCCTCGACCGGCTGCTCATCCTGGACGACGACGCCCTCGTCCTCGTCGGCCAGCGCGTCGACGAACTCCACGCCGTCCAGCTCGGCCAGCCGGTCCGAGGCGTCGGTGCTGCTGTCCCGGTCGGCCTCGACGGCCTTCGCGAACCACTCCCGTGCCTCGCCCTTGCGGCCGGCCGCCAGCAGCGCGTCGGCGTACGCGTACCGCAGCCGCGCGGTCCACGGCTGTACCGAGTTCGAGGCCAGCTCAGGACTCTGGAGCGTCACGATGGCCGCGTCCAACTGGTCCATGTCACGCCGGGCACCGGCCGCGACGAGCCGCATCTCGACCTGCCCGGCCTTGTCGAGCTTGTGCACCTCGGGCGCGCCGGCCATCTCCAGCGCCTTCTCCGGCCGCCCGAGCCCACGCTCACAGTCGGCCATGACGGGCCACAGCTCCACGGTCCCGGTCATCCGCCGGGCGGCACGGAACTCGGCCAGCGCCTCGCTGTACTTCTGGGTGGCGTACGCCGCGAATCCGGCCGCCTCCCGTACGGCGGCGACGCGCGATGCCAGCCGCAGAGCCACCTTCGAGTACTCGTAGGCGCGCTCGGGCTCCTCGTCGATGAGCCGCGCGACCATCACCAGGTTCTTCGCGACGTCCTCAGCGAGCCCCTTGGGCAGGCTCTGGAGCTCCTGCCGTACGTCCTTGTCGATCTCGTCACCGGTGACGTCCTCGGGGATCGGCAGCCGCCTGATCGGCTCCCGGTCCCGATCCCGCTCATCACGGAACCGGCCACCGCCGCGCCGGTCGTCGCGACGGTCGTCGCGCCCGCCGCGGTCATCCCGACCACGGAAGCCACCGGGCCGCCCACCGCGGTCGTCACGACCCTGGAAACCACCGGGCCGCCCACCACGGTCGTCACGACCCTGGAAACCACCGGGCCGCCCACCACGGTCGTCACGACCCTGGAAACCACCGCGCTCGCCGCCGCGGTCGTCACGACCGCGGAACCCGCCGCGCTCGACGGCGCGGTTGTCATCGTGCTGCCGGAAGCCGCCCCGATCCCCGCGGTCATCGCCCCGGCGGTCGTCACGCCGGTCGCCGGGACGGTCGTCGCGGCGGAACGCGGGCCGGTCGCCTCGATCATCGCGGCGGAAGGGGGGCCGCTCACCGCGGTCGTCGCGGCGGAACGCGGGGCGGTCACCGCGGTCACCGCGGTCATCGCGACGGAACGCGGGGCGGTCACCACGGTCATCGCGGCGGAACGCGGGGCGGTCACCACGGTCGTCGCGACGGAACGCGGGGCGGTCACCACGGTCGTCGCGACGGGGGCCACGGTCTCGGTCGTCACGCTGGAACGCCGGACGAGAACCCCGGTCACCTTCACGCCGATCATCACGACGCCCGTAACCACCACGGTCACGATCGCCCTGGCCGGCACGGTTGTCATCACGCCGATCATCACGGCGGTCGTCACGTCGGAAACCGCCACGGTCCCCACGGTTGTCGTCACGCCGGACGAATCCCCCGCGGTCGCCGCCCCGACGGTCGTCCGGACGGTCGTCGCGGCGGAACGCGGGACGGTCGCCTCGATCATCGCGGCGGAAGGGGGGCCGGTCACCGCGGTCGTCGCGACGGGGGCCACGGTCTCGGTCGTCACGCTGGAACGCCGGACGAGAACCCCGGTCACCTTCACGCCGATCATCACGACGCCCGTAACCACCACGGTCACGATCGCCCTGGCCGGCACGGTTGTCATCTCGCCGATCATCACGCCGGAAACCACCGCGGTCACCACGGTTGTCGTCACGCCGTGCGTAACCGCCACCGCCACTGGTGCCGCCGCCACCGCGATTGTCGTCGCGGCGGCCGGCACCGGGGCGGTCGTTGTCGCGACGGAAGCCGCCACGGTCACCGCGGTCGCCGCGGAAGCCGCCGCGCTCGCCACGGTCTCCGCGGTCCCCACTGTCCCGTCGCCGCTGGTCGCGCTCCGGTCGATCGTCGGGAGAGTTGGTGGACATGGGTGACTCCTGTCTTCGGTACCGCAAGTCATTCTCACGCAGCCGGGTACCCGGTGCTTCCTGAAAAAACAAAAGGACCCCTGGTCCCCAGCTGAACGCTGGGACCAGGGGTCCTTCCAAATATTGTTCGGCGGCGTCCTACTCTCCCACAGGGTCCCCCCTGCAGTACCATCGGCGCTGTAAGGCTTAGCTTCCGGGTTCGGAATGTAACCGGGCG